>CACNSR010000003.1 GCA_902623175.1 Halieaceae bacterium | reverse complement strand
GGTCTCACGTTAAATCTCAGGGTAGTTGCGGTTGCCGCAGAGGGTGTAGGCCGCAACCCGATATCCTCCGCGGTCGGGAGTATAGGTGGGCTCACTATTGATTACAATTTCAGCGCGTCGGCCCCGTGATCCGACTGACAAGCTGACCCATTCAGCCGGTTTCAAATTGACATGTCAGGCGGTCAGCATTAGTTTGGCACCCTCTCATTTTTTAGCGGTAGTTACCTTCATGTCCGACAAACACGCCACCCTTAACCTCACCCACGAGGATGGAACTGAGCAGGCCATTGATCTGAGCGTGCACTCGGGCACATTGGGCCCTGACGTTTTAGATGTAGGCAAGCTGACCGCTAACGGTTACTTCACCTATGATCCCGGTTTTACCTCCACCGCGGCCTGCGAATCGCAAATCACCTTCATCGACGGTGAGAGAGGGGTGCTGCTCCACCGAGGTTATCCGATAGAGCAGCTGGCGGAGCATTCGGACTACCTCGAAACCTGTTACTTATTGCTCAACGGCGAGTTGCCCACCGCCGGGCAGAAAGACGAGTTCGTCGGCATCATGACCCGGCACACCATGGTGCATGAACAGATCCGAACCTTCTTCAACGGTTTTCGGCGCGATGCGCACCCTATGGCCATCATGTGTGGAGTGGTCGGGGCGCTCTCTGCGTTCTACCACGACTCCACGGACATCTCCGACCCATGGCATCGCGAGGTGGCTGCATTCAGATTGATAGCCAAGATGCCCACTATCGCCGCGATGAGCTATAAGTTTTCCATTGGCCAGCCCTTCATGTATCCGGATAACAGCCTCGATTACGCGGCTAACTTCTTGCACATGATGTTCGGCAATCCTTGTGAACCAACAAAGGTGTCGCCCACCATCGCCCGCGCAATGGATCGCATATTCCTGCTCCATGCCGACCACGAGCAGAACGCCTCAACCTCTACTGTGCGCCTCGCGGGTTCCTCGCAAGCCAACCCCTTCGCCTGCATTGCAGCAGGGATCGCAGCTCTTTGGGGTCCCTCCCACGGGGGCGCCAATGAAGCCGTGGTGAAAATGTTGGAAGAAATCGGCACCGTAGACCGTATTGACGAATACATTGCCAAGGCAAAAGACAAGGACGATTCGTTCCGCCTAATGGGATTCGGACACCGGGTCTATAAAAACTTCGATCCCAGAGCCAAAGTCATGAAACTGGCGGCGGACGAGGTCTTGGCAGAGCTAGGCATTGAAGATGAGAACCTCGAAATTGCCAAACGACTCGAAGAAATCGCGCTCAAAGACGAGTATTTCATCGAGAAGAAGCTCTACCCCAACGTCGACTTTTATTCCGGCATTATCCTGAAGGCGCTGGGCATTCCGACATCGATGTTTACGGTGATCTTTGCCATCGGCAGAACCGTTGGCTGGATCGCACACTGGAACGAAATGATCGGCGGAGCTTATCGCATTGGCCGACCGCGTCAGCTTTACACCGGGGAGACCCAAAGAGATTTCGTCCCGCTAGATAAGCGGTAACTCGACCCATGACGGCCTCTGCAGTTATCACAGGCTCGGGACTGTTTACGCCGACTGAGAGCATTAGTAATGAGGAACTGGTTGCCTCGTTCAACGCCTGGGTCGATTTCTATAACGCTGAGAACAGCGCGGCGATAGCAGCGGGTGATTTAGAGGCCAAAACCCACTCCTCCGCCGAGTTTATCGAGAAAGCCTCAGGCATCAAGTCTCGATACGTCATAAACAAAGCCGGCATTCTCGACCCTAAGCGGATGGTGCCTGAGATTCCAGAGCGGCATAACGACGAGCCATCGGTCATGTGCGAAATCGCCTGTCAGGCAGCCGAGCAAGCCATGGCTGAGGCTGGCGTTGGCGCCTCGGATCTGGACGCCGTCATTGTAGCCGCCTCCAATATGCAGCGCGCTTATCCCGCCATGGCCATAGAAGTCCAATCAGCTCTGGGTGCCGAGGGCTTTGCCTTTGACATGAATGTCGCCTGCTCGTCCGCCACTTTCGGCATACAACAGGCCAGCGACGCAGTGAAATCCGGCAGCGTCGCGCGTGTATTGGTCGTCAATCCGGAGATCTGTACCGGTCATCTCAACTTCCGTGACCGTGACTCACACTTTATTTTTGGGGACGTCGCTACGGCAGTAGTAGTCGAGAGTGATGCCACAGTGGCCAGCCGGGCTGGCTGGGATATTGTGGATACACGCCTGCAGACGCTGTTCTCCAATAACATCCGAAATAACTTTGGCTTCCTGAATCGCGCCGACGACAGCGGAATCGGTCAGACCGACAAGCTGTTCATTCAAGAAGGCCGAAAGGTGTTCAAAGAGGTCTGCCCTGCAGTCGCAGAGCAAATAACGGGGCAGCTTGCCGACATAAATATTGCGGCCGACGACCTGAAGCGGATTTGGCTGCATCAGGCAAATCAAAATATGAACGACCTGATAGCCCGCAAGGTTTTTGGTCGCGCGCCGTCCGACGAGGAGTCCCCGACCATTCTAGATGAGTACGCCAACACCTCATCAGCGGGCTCTATTATCGCCTTCCACAAATACAACACGGATCTGACCAGTGGCGATCTAGCCGTATTGTGCTCATTCGGCGCGGGCTACAGCATCGGCTCTATTGTGCTCCGCCGCCGCTGAGCGGTTTCACCCCGTCTCGGCCGAGACTATCTCTCGCATCACCACCAACAACCGCTCGGCTTGAGACATCGTACCCACTGAGATACGCAACCAGTTTTGAATCCGCTGTTTATCCCAACGCCTCACCAGAATATCTTGGGCACGCAAGGCGTCGAAAATCTGCTTTCCGGGGAGCGATTTGTGTTGGGTAAAAATAAAGTTCCCATGCGAGGGAAGCACCTCAAAACCAATCGCCTCCAGGCCTGCGCCCATGGCATCACGGATATTACACACGCTCTGCGAGGCCTGCTTGAGCCACTGCCGGTCCTCAATCGCTGCCGTCGCCGCAGCCTGCGCGACAGCGTCCAGAGGATAGGAATTAAATGAGTCTTTGACACGGTTCAAACCTTCGATGAGATCCGCTTGCGCGATGGCATAGCCCACCCGCATGCCTGCCAGCGCATGGCTCTTGGAGAGACTTCGGGTCACAATGAGATTGTCATGGTCTGCAACCAAGGGTACTGAGCTCTCTGCGCCGAAACCAAAATAAGCCTCATCAACGACCACCAATCGATCAGAGTTTGAATCAACCAGTGAGGCGATATCATCGCGCTTCAGCGCCCGGCCCGTTGGTGCATTGGGGTTAGCCAGCACGACCGCAGCATCACTGTTTTTTAACGCGTCGAGGTCTACCGAGAAATCATCCAGTACCGGCACCTCTGTTAGGTCCGCATCATAGGCTCCGGCCCACACCGGATAAAACCCGTAGGTCGTGTCCAGCGTCTGCGCCCGCCTGCCTTTCAGGAAGGCGAACCAGAGATGCGCCAGCACCTCGTCGGAACCATTTCCCACAAAGACTTGCTCTGGTGACACGGACTCAGTGGCTGCGATGGCGCTCCGTAAACGGACTGCTGCGGGGTCCGGATAACGCCGCAAACACTCACCGCTGATATTACAAACAGCAGTGAGCACTGCATCCGCTGGCGGCAAAGCATGCTCGTTGGTATTGAGCTTAATCAACGTTTCCGAAGTCGGCTGCTCTCCCGGCACATAGGGCTTTAAGCTAGATATCTTGTCGATCCAGAACCGACTCATAGGTATGTTCCGACGCTAGGGGCACGCCATGCTAACTGTTAGCCAACTTAAAGTCAGGTTGATGCCGATGCCGTCACTACCCAAAGTCGGCTCTTTGCGGCTCTGTTGAGCAGACGTCACAGGAGACGGCACGATTGTTGGGGAATACCAACCGAAACGTGCTGCCTCGACCCAATTCGCTGTCAATAAACAATTTTGCGTCATGCGATACCGCTACGTGCTTGACGATCGCCAAGCCCAAACCGGTGCCCCCTGTTGCCTGACTGCGACTCTTATCGACGCGATAAAAGCGCTCCGTCAGGCGCGGAATGTGCTTGGCGTCGATTCCCAGCCCCTGGTCTTCAACGATCAATTCGGGGCCGACAAGAGTGTCCGACCACTTCACCGAGATGGGCGCCTCACTGTACTTCAGGGCATTCACGATCAGATTGCTGATGGCACTGCGTAACTCCGCTGCATTACCTAGCACACAGAGGCTGGAAGAGGTCACCAGGTCAATTTCCCGATCAGGCCAAGCGCTCTTCAACTCTTCACACAGATGGAAGAGCAGGTCGACTAGGTCAAGCTGGTTATCTTTACGCTCCCCTTCAACGCTCTCTATTCTCGACAGCCACAGTAGATCCGCAATCAGGCTCTCCATGCGGGCGGCCTGTAAATCCATCGAGCCAAGCGACTTTTGCAACCGCGCATCAGATTCCGGCATCAAGGATTGTAGTGTTTCGATATAGCCCTTGATCACCGTCAAAGGTGTGCGCAACTCATGGGACACGTTCCCTACAAAATCGCGCCGCATACGTTCCAGTTTGTCCTGTTCGGTGACGTCTTTCACGAACACTAGGCTTTCGCTCGCGCCAAAACGCGAAAACTCTAGCTGCAGACAAAATTCGGGATCCGGCCCCGGCTTGATTCGCAATGGTTTTTGAAAGTTCTCCTTGCGCATGTAGCGCTTGAGCGACGTACCGGGTGCTACTTTAGAGAAGGGTCTACCCTCTTCCTCCTCGAAACTGAAACCCAGCAGATATTCAGCCGCGTCATTGCACCACACCAGCCGCCCATCTGAATCTATGATCAGCGCCGCGTCTCGCATAGACTCTAAGGAGTCTGCTAGATAAGGCTGAGACCGCGCGGGCGTGCTGGCTCCCAGCGTGTCTCGGCTACGCAGAGCATACACATCACGAAGAATACCTCCGAGGCCCGAGTTCGAAATGGGAGGCAACTGCTCCGGATCAGCGAACCAGCGGTATACCTTTGTCAGTTGCCATCCCCAAGCAGTCGCCAGAACGAGCGCCAGCGTCATCAAAGCCAATTTCCAGTCCTGCGTCACCAACCATATCGCACCGGCAATAAACAATGCCGCTAGCAAACGGCGTGACTCCAGAACAAGAAAGCCGGGGGTGGTCACGCCACCGCCAGATCACGAGGTGAGAAACGATAGCCGGTGCCCCTCACTGTTTGGATCAAATCCGCATAGATGGGATCACCCGCTTGGAGCGCCTTTCGGAGGCGCCGAATATGCACATCAACCGTCCTTTCTTCCACATAGACATTCGCACCCCAGACCCTGTCTAGCAATTGCGCGCGGGAATAAGCCCGCTCAGGATGTGACATGAAAAAATTTAGCAGCTTGAATTCTGTTGGCCCCATCTCGAGCGCCTTCTGGCGAAGCATCACACGACGACTATCAATTTCAAGCACAAGTTCGCCAACCCGTAGCTCGCTGCTAGCCTTCTCGCTGGACAAGCGCCGGAGTATTGCCTTCATTCTGGCAATCAGCTCTTTGGGTGCAAACGGCTTGGTGATGTAATCATCAGCGCCAACCTCCAGGCCCTGGATGACATTCTCTTCATGGGTCTTGGCAGTCAGCATGATCACGGGCAGCGCCTGAGTAGCCTCTTCCTTCTTAAGGCGGCGCAGGAGCTCCATGCCGTTGCCGCCAGGCAACATCCAGTCCAACAGCACCATGTCGGGCAATTCGTCGGTGATTAGCCGGTACGCTTCGTGAATATCGGCGGCTTCCAGACACTCAAAATCGGAAATTTCCAGCGCCAGCCTTAACATCTCGCGGATACTGGCCTCGTCATCGACCACCAGCACTTTTTTCGCTGACATATCGCCTCCGTCTTGGGCTTCAGCTTAGAGCCCCCTATTACACGTCAGTGATGTGACATTCCCGTGACAGCGGGCCTTGTAGATGGATGCCGCTCACCACCAATCAAACCAGCCCCGGGGCTCCAGTTCCTCCGAACATCCCTGCAGTTGGGAGTTATATTGCTTAGCGTGACGATCCACTTTTCGCGCCACATCAATCAACCAAGCCTTGCTGCGATAGCTTTGCTTTCCGTAACCGCCGTGCCCCTCGTGGTAGGCGAGGTACAAGCGAAAGGCATCTTGCTTACTGATACCCAACTCTTCATTCGACACGTTGTTGTACCAGCCAATGAAGTCAATAGCGTCGCCAAAATCGTCCCGGTCCGCGCCGTAATTACCGGTGCTACGTTGATACCAATCCCAGGTGGCCTCCTTAGCCTGTGAGTATCCGTAAGAGTCAGACGGGCGTGGCCCGGGGATCACACCAAATATTTTTTTACGCGGTGGCTTTGCCGTCGCGACAAAACGGGACTCCTGGTACATGAATGCCATCGACACCGAAATGGGCACACCCCATCGCGCACGGGACTCTTTGGCATCGCCATACCATCCGGATTTCTCTCTGAAAATGTCGCAGACATTGTCGACCTGCTCGGGTGTCGACGTCGCGCATCCCGCTATCATCAGCGAGGCAAGAACTGCTATGAACTCTCGCGATCGATTGACTGATTTCATTCCATCTCCTCCAGCATCGCAAGCCACTCGGTCTCATCCACAATCGATATGCCCAGCTCTTCCGCTTTCTTTCGCTTGCTACCCGCTCCTGGCCCCGCTAGCACGGTACTGGTTTTTGCAGAGACGCTACTCGCGGTCTTGGCGCCGAGAGCACGCAGTCGCTGCTCTGCGTCGCCCCGGCTCATCGACTCCAACTTGCCCGTCACCACCCAGGTAGCGCCAGCCAACGGCCCCTCCCCGCTGTCCACGGCAACGGGTGGCCAATTTACTCCAAGGGCCAATAAATCCGCGATGACGTGTTGGTTGCGTTCATCGCTGGCAAACCCTCGAATATGTCGCGCCACAATAGGCCCCACGTCGTCGACCCCCTCCAGCAAGTCTGTCGACGCGGCCAACAACGCGTCCATTTCGAGAAAATAGTTTGCCAAGGCGCGCGCGGTCGCCTCGCCCACCTCTCGAATACCGAGGGCGTAAATAAACTTGGGCAAAGTCGTTGATCGCGATAGTTGGATCGATGCTAGCAAATTCTCGCTGGATTTATCGCCCATGCGCTCAAGCGCCGCCAATTGCGCCTGGCTCAGGCGGAAGACATCGGCGACGCTGCGGACGAGGCCATCATCGACCAGCTGATCGATCAGCTTGTCGCCCAAGCCTTCGATATCCATGGCTTTGCGCGACGCAAAATGGCGAACCACTGCCTTCAGCTGGGCGCCGCAGGCCATGCCGCCAACGCAGCGAATCACCGCCTCACCCTCCTCGCGCGCCACATAGGATCCACAGTCGGGACACTGGCCAGGGAAAACAATCGGCGCGCGCTCCGGGCTCGAGCCCGACGTGTTGTCCTCCACGACCGACACGATTTGGGGAATCACATCACCTGCCCTGCGCACGACAACCGTGTCGCCCACCTGGACGCCGAGGCGCTCAATCTCATCGGCATTGTGTAGCGTGGCATTACTGACCGTCACGCCTCCCACAAACACGGGCTGCAGGCGAGCGACCGGGGTAATCGCCCCAGTGCGACCGACCTGAAAATCGACGCCCAACAGCTGGGTGCTTACCTCCTGAGCCGGGAACTTGCGAGCGATCGCCCAACGAGGCGCTCTGGAGACACAGCCCAGCCTCTCCTGCTCCGCCATACCATTGACCTTAAAAACAATGCCATCGATATCAAAAGGCAATGTATCGCGCTGCCCGGCTAGCGCCTCGTAGTAATCGTCACAGGCGACGATGCCGCTGACCGTTTGCATGTACTCCGAAATGGGCAGGCCCCATTCGCTAAGTCGCTGCAGAATGGCGTCATGAGCCGCGGGCAGGTCCCCCTCTACCGCGCCTATTGAATAGGCGGTGAAGGCCAGAGGACGCCTGGCGGTAATCCTTGAATCCAGCTGCCGGAGGCTGCCGGCGGCCGCGTTTCTCGGGTTCACGAATACCTTCTCATTGGCCGCTCTAGCCTGCGCATTCATTCGCTCGAACGCATCGCGCGGGATCACAACCTCCCCTCTGACTTCAAGGTACGGCGGCACGCCCCCACCGCTCAGCATCAAAGGAACGTTGCTGATCGTTCGGACATTCGCCGTGATGTTCTCACCGCAGGTACCGTCACCCCGGGTGGCCGCCAGTACCAATGCACCGTGCTCATAAACGACACTGACAGCGACGCCATCTAGTTTGGGCTCGCAGCAGTAAGAAACATCACCATCGCCCAGCCGCTCCGTGACGCGGCGATGGAAGTCGTCCATGTCGTCAGTAGAAAACGCATTGTCGAGGGAGAGCATCGGCAAACGGTGCTCCACGGACTCAAACTCACTCAATGGCGCTGCGCCGACGCGTTGAGTCGGTGAATCAGGCGTCACAAGATCGGGAAACTCCCGCTCGAGTGCCTCCAGTTGCTTCATAGCCTGGTCGTAATCCGCGTCTGGCACCACCGGTGCATCCCGCTCGAAGTAGGCCTCTGCCCAAGCCAAGATTTTGGCTCTGAGCGCCGCGGCCTCCTCAATCGGTAAGGTCGTCACGGATCAGTTTCGTCGGACGAGCAGACGTCTTTCGAGATCCCGGATCTGCTGACGCATATGCTCGAGACTCTGCCGGGTGATCACGCTGCGCGTCTCATCCTGAATGTCACCTCCGAGACTTTTAGCAACGGCCTTGACCGTTTCATACATGTAATCAAAGGCCTTCAACATGTCGGCGGGACCAGGCAACGTCACGAAAAACATCAAACCCCGGGTCTGCAGCGGCTCCATGTTGTCGATATCAAACACGCCGGGTTTCATCATATTGGCGACGCTGAACTCGATCGGGCCGCGTCCTGAGGCACGCTCGTGGCGATGGAAAAAGTCCATATCACCAAAGCGGAGGTCACAGGCCAGTAGGGTTTCTAGAATGTCAGTACCGGAAAAACCCTCCTCCGCCTGCGCCACCACATATAATATGAAGACGTGAGTGTTCGCACCTCGGGGCAGCCGTCCATGCTCGGGGGCTTCTGGCTCTAACGGTTCGTCTGGCACAAGGGTGTCGAGCCAATCGACGGTGCCCGATGCATTGGCATCTTCAGTCGGCGCCTCTTCAGCAGTCTCAGGCTCGGCTGCCTCGGGCGCCGGCTTAATAGTTCGTCTGCGCGAGGCTGTCTCCGCCTGCTCTTCTACCAAAGACTCGGCAACGGTTTCACGGGCAACCGTCCGAACCGCCGATACGGTTTCCTCTAACCCTTCTGCATCAGCTTCTTGAGCAGGCGGATCAGCGGCTGGGCTGTTCGTCACAGCGTTGGTCGCCGACTCAATCGGTTCGGGCTCACGCTGCGCTGAATTGTCGCTGGCAGGCGCCGTATTTGCGGGCGTGCCCCCTTCAGACTCGCTGTCCCCAGTCTCGGCAAGCTGCGCCGCGACCGCCATATCGATCGGATCCGGGGTGGGAATCGGATCCGGCGCTGGCGCTGCGTGCGCGGGCGAAACCGCCCCATCGCTTTCAACGGCCGAGACTTCCGGCATAGGCGCCGCTGCTTGCGGGTCAATCTGGAGGTTATTTCGCTGCACCATCCGTGCACCACCGTTAGGCAACTCAGTTAGCAGGTTAAAGACGTCATCGTCGTCAGACAGCGCAGAGGCACGTTCAATGCGGGCATTCAGCTTGATTTCCGCCCGTCGCTCACGCCAGTAGCGAAAGACCGCGTCGATCAACACCGCGGCGATCATTATCCCGCCAATGAGAATCATCCAGTCTCTTATCGAAATGTGCTCCATAGGGTAATCCCTAGCTGGCGGCCAACTGCGCGGCCTTTTCGACGTCTACGGTTACTAGGCGGGACACGCCCGGCTCCTGCATGGTGACCCCCATCAGCTGGTCGGCGGCCTCCATCGTGATCTTGTTGTGAGTGATGAAGACAAACTGCACCCTCTCCGACATCTCCCTGACCATCCTGGCGTAGCGACCCACGTTGGCGTCATCGAGCGGAGCGTCGACCTCATCCAGCATGCAAAACGGCGCCGGATTTAGCTCGAAGATGGAAAACACCAGCGCAATTGCCGTCATGGCCTTCTCTCCACCCGACAGCAAATGAATCGTGGAATTTTTCTTGCCGGGCGGTCTAGCAAAAATCGCGACCCCGGTGTCGAGCAGGTCGTCTCCCGTCATCTCGAGACAGGCGGTACCACCCCCGAATAGGCGCGGGAAAAGCTCGGCAAAGCCGGTATTAATTTGATCGAAGGTGTCCTTGAAGCGCTGCCGCGTCTCCTTGTCGATTTTCCGAATCGCCGACTGCAGAGTCTCTAACGCCGCCTCGAGGTCATCATTTTGCGCGTCGAGATACTGCTTTCGCTCAGAAGCCTTCGCATGCTCATCGATAGCGGCGAGGTTGATCGGCCCGAGGCGATTGATGCGGGCTGCGGCCCGGTCGACCTTTTCCTGCCATTCCGCCTCGCTGGCTTCCTCAGGCAGAGCCGAGGCAATCTCCTGCGGAACTGCTTCGCGCTTGGTAATTTCCTCAGCCAGAGTTTCCAGCCGAACCGAGGCTTCAGTTTCCTGCAGACGCAAGCGCTCTATATCGCTCTGGATACGCTGCACCGCCTGTTCCTGCTTCATCCGCGACGCCTCAAACTCGCGGAGCGAGCTGTCGATCTCGCCCACTCGCGTGCGCCGACTGTTCAGCTCGCCTTCAGCCACTATTCGTTGCTCCAGCAACTCAGTCAGTCGCGCCTTGTTCTCCGCGTCGGGGTCATCGCTCTGGGGTAGGGTGCCCGCGAGCTCAGTCTCCCGGGATTCCAGCTCGCGGAGCTGCGCTTCCATTCGCCCGGTACCTTCTTTGAGCGTTGTCACCTGAGTATCGAGATTCTGATTTTGTAATTCTCCCCGCACCAGGGCATCCGACGCTTCGCGCGACGCCTCTCGTTGCCGCACCAATTGCTCGGTGAGCGTGGTCCGCTCGGTCTGCAGGCGCTTACGCTCACCGCGGTCCAGTTCCATCTGGTCCAACGACTCGGCCAACTGCTTGCGCGCGTCAGCCAGGTTGTATTGCTCTTGCTCATATTGACGCTGGTTCTCTTCTATTTCGGACTTAAGCCGATTGCGGCGTTGCGCGATTTGCTCAACCTTGGTCGCAGCAGCACGTTGCTCCGCCACGAGCTCTGCCCGCTCGTTAACTGCCTGCTGCTGTGACTGCTGCGTCTGGGTGACCTGCTTTTCCAGCTCGACCCGCGCCCTGAGCAGATCACCGATGCGCTTCTCAAGCGCGTCGGCTTCTGATCGTTTGCCCTCAAAATCAGACTGCAGGGCCTCGAGCTGGCTCTGCCGCGCAATCATTCCTGCCGCCGCATCCGACTCCGACCGTCGCCGGTGCCACCCCGCGCCCAACCAATGTCCATCGGGCGTCACCACCGACTGCCCGTGGGACAAATCCCGGCTGAGTCGCTGTGCGTGATCAAGGTCCTCTGCTACGAATACGGCCTGAAGCCAACCTCTGACACGTGCCGGACCTCTAACGTGGGCCGCTAGAGTCCCAGGCACGTCGCCCGACAGCTCCAGCTTGTTGTCCACCACAAAAGCACCCGATGGCAGCGCGGCAATCCCGTCCAGCCCCCTTACATCGACTTCCGCGAGCAGCTGCGCCGACAGTGCCTCACCCAACACTTGCTCGATCGCAGCTTCCCATCCAGCATCAACTTCTAGAGAGGCATAGACCGTACCGTCAGAATGCAGAGATTGCGTTTCTATCCAGTCGCCCAGCGCGGCACGCTCCCGGTCATCGGAGGCCGCCTCCTGAAGCGCGGTCAGTGACGCAATGTGTCCTCGCGTCTCCTGAAGTGCGGCCCTGATGTCGTCCTGCTGCTGCCGCGACTGCTCTATCTGCGCTTGGGAATCCGTTAATTGGCCTCTGAGATCAGTCATTTCAGCCTCTCGGCTCTCGATCTGACGATCCGCCTGCTCGATCTTTGCTGACAGCGGCGATACTGCCTCGTCAGTCGGCTCAGCTGACAGTGTCTCCAACTCCGCCTGGTGTTGCTGCAACCGCTCCTGAAGCTTGGTCAGCACTTGCTCAAGGTACGCAATCCGGCTTTGCTGAACCTCTGCCGCCTGACTGGGCTCTCGCGCTAGTTCGTTAAACCTATCCCAATTTTGCGACCACTGCTGCATCGCGGTGTCCGCTGCGGATAGCGCCTCGGTGGCGAGCCGCGCCTGCGCTCTGAATTCTGTCAACGCAGGCTCTGAACGCTCCAGCTCACCCTCCCACTCGCGAAGCCGTTGCCGATCACTATCGAGGAGTTGCCGGGTCTGATTGAGGCTACTCCGGGTTTGCTCCAGGTTGCGCTGAAGCTCCCCCCGACGTTCCCGGGCAAAGTGAAGCGCCTGCTCCACCCGGGTCACTTCGCCACCGATTGCGTAGTACTGTTCCTGCGCAGCATTCAGCGCATCAGCGGCCTCGCTTTGCTGTGAGCGCGCGCCCTCTATCGCGCTAAGAGTATGCGTCACTTCGGCTTTGGCTGCCTCTCGCTTCACGTCAAGCGCGCCTATTTCACCGGCCACTTCGCCCCGTGAGTTGCTTAGATTGCGCCATTGAATCGCAAACAGCTCGCTGTGTACCACCCGCTCCTCGGATTTCAGCTCGGCATACTTCTCTGCTGCCCTGGCCTGTCGGTCCAGATGCGACAGGTTGCGCTGCAGCTCGTCGCGCAAATCGGTCAGGCGCTCTAGATTTTCCATGGTGCGGCGCATGCGACTCTCGGTTTCGCGCCGGCGTTCCTTATATTTGGAAATGCCAGCCGCCTCCTCGATAAAAACCCGCAGCTCCTCAGGCTTCGATTCGATTAAGCGCGACACCACGCCCTGCTCGATAATTGCGTAGCTACGAGGACCTAGTCCCGTGCCGAGGAACAAATCGGTGATGTCGCGCCGCCGGCACTTAGCCCCGTTGAGGTAGTACTCCGACTGCGCCTGCCGGGTGACCACCCGGCGCACTGAAATTTCGTTGTAGGCCGCAAACTGACCGGCAACTTTGCCCTGTGCGTTATCGAAAATCAGCTCGATGGACGCCTGGCTGACGGGCTGGCGACTGGTGGTGCCGTTGAAAATAACATCGGTCATCGACTCGCCACGCAGAGTCTTCGCAGAGCTCTCGCCCATCACCCATCTGACCGCGTCGATAATGTTGGACTTGCCGCAGCCATTGGGCCCGACCACGGCGCACATATTGCCGGGAAACTGAACCGTTGTGGGATCAACAAAAGACTTAAAACCGGCCAGTTTGATGGATTTCAGGCGCATTATTGACTCTGGTTACCCGTAACTTGCGCTGCCGTCCCATCTCGGGCCGCCAACACTCAAAAACACAAGATGTAGTGTATCGACTTCCGGCCAACAACACTATGTTTGATGCCGAAATTCGTAGACTATTCGGCCTGAAGACTGATTTTGACGGGCTCCCCGAAACCAACCGGTACCGACGGACGGGCGCTCCAGGCGAAGGCATTATCGCGCCCAGGTTGTCCATTAGCGGACGCCTGCACCTCAATAGAGACGGCGCTGAAACTCGAAATTTGTTGGCCTGCCATAGAGGCGCTGTTATCCAGACGCACGGTCAGAGGCCAGCTTAAGGGTGTTTGTCGTACCACAGCGATCGGCATACCTGCCTCGGCCCCCTCTGGGCGCGCCAACACAAAAAGTACGGCGTCAGCGGGCAACGGCTGATCTCCCGAAAGTGAGATCTCCACCTCCACCCCTGCGGTGACGACCGCTTCAGGCAGAGGCTCACCCAGCTCCTGACGGGCGCGCTCAATAATTTGGCCAAGCATGTCATGGCCGGGAGAACCCGCTGGCTCCAAGTCGCGAAGTCGCTGCCAGTAAACGATCGCCTTTCGGTAGTCCGCCTCCTCAAACGCCGTCATTCCAAGAGTGGCCAAAGCGGCTGCTTGCATCGGGTCGACCGCCAACGCTTGCTCGGCACGTGCGCGTGCCCGACGGCTCAAGACACGGTCCGAAGAGAGAAATTCAGATTGCGCGGCTTTACCCAGAATTTCGGGCGCCGTGGCGCCTGCTTCAATCAGCCGATCGTAATATCGCAGCGCCTCGGCCGGCTCATTACCTGACAGATAATACTCACCCAGCAACAGCGCGTAATCGGCGTTTTCGGGGCGCGCCTCTGCGCGAACCGCGATCCGATTAATAAGCACTAACACGTCTTCCGGTTGCGACTGCTCTATCTGCCCAAGTTGTTCAGCGATCTGGACATCCTCCCAACCGCCCAGCAGCCGATAAAGCAACCAGGCGGACAGCGCGACGATCGTAACGCCAGCAAGCTGTGTCAGTCCTGAATACGATGGACGCGGACCGATCTCCGCCGGGGCCTCCCCAGCCTGGTCCTCCAGTAACCGCAGCGCGGCCTCTTCATGCAGTTGTGCCGCCTCCGCCTCCCCCGCCAGCTCGCGCTGACGAAGGCGCAACCAGTCCTCATTCGTCTCAGGAGCATCACCGCGACGCCAGGTTCGCGGCAGCCAAATCAGCAGTGCTGCGGCGGCGGCCCATAGCAACAACGCGAGTACCGGAAAGGCGTTAGTCAATCTCTGGGATCTCCAAGTAATCGCGCAATTTCCGCCTTCTCTGCCTCGGTCAAATCGCTGGCGTGATCTGGGCGCTGTCTCAAATGAAATAGCAGACTGGCGGCCCCCAGTATCAGCAACAGCCCGGGCGCAGCCCACAACAAGATCGTATTGCGGTCTACACCGGGGCGATAGCGGACAAACTCTCCATATCGAGCCACCATAAACGCCAAGATCTCGTCGTCGGTCGCGCCCTGCTCCAATTGCTCGTAGAGCACAACACGGAGGTCACGTGCGATCGGCGCGTTGGAGTCGGCAATATTTTGATTCTGACATTTGGGACAACGCAGCTCTTGACTAAGCTGGTGGTAACGAAGCTCAAGTTCAGGAGAAGAGAATTCATAGGTTTCGATCACTGCCAAAGCAACGGGCACGATCCATAAATGGCCACAGATCATGGCGCCCATCAGCACTTTCAGCGTGAACTTCACAGCCCGTCCTCAGAACCCGCCGCGGCCGCAGGCGACGCTACCGTCGGGAACCAGCGGCTGAAGTCACGCTGAAAAACTGCCTCATCCAAAACGCCCACATGCCGGTGCGCAATATGCCCCGCCGCATCCAGAACGTAGGTTTCCGGTGCGCCGTAGACTCCGAGATCCAGCCCGACCGAGCCCTCTACATCCACCACGTTGAGCTGGTAGGGGTCGCCCAATTGTGCCAGCCACTCTCTGGCCTTGACTGGCTGGTCTTTATAGTTGAGGCCATAAATCGGCACACCCTGCTCCGCGAGGGCCAACAGATACGGATGCTCCACGCGGCAGGAGTAGCACCAGGTTGCCCATACATTCACCAGCGCGGGTCTCTCCGTTAGCGCTGCCACCGAAATCTGGCGGCCGCTTCTTAATTCAGGGCCAGCGAAGTTGGGGAAGGGTTGACCCAAACGCGCTGCAGGCAGTTCGGTCGGATCAATCGAAAGGCCACGAAAGAGCAATCCGGCAAGCACCGCAAAGGCAACGAGCGGGATGAATTTTTTAGCCCGCAACGGCCGCGACTCCGGGCGCGGCGGCCGGCACAGTAGATCGTTGCGACCGGTAGCGACGATCGAGAGCAGTTACCAGCGCCCCGAGGCCGATCATCAATGCGCCCAACCACAACCAACGCACCATTGGCTTGCACTGCAAGCGCACCGCCCATGCCTGCTCTCCAATCGGCTCTCCCAGCGCGATATAGAGATCCCGCCACAAGCTCGCGTCGATGGCGGCTTCAGTCATAATCCTCCCGCTGGCAAAGTAGCGACGCTTCTCCGGCATCAGCACTCCAATCAATTCCTGATCACGCCTCACCTCAAATACCGCCTGATCGGCAAGGTAATTGGGACCCGCCTGCTGCCTAAGACTCATGAGCTCGAAACGATAGGCGCCCAGCGTCTCAACATCACCCACCGCCATCCTCAAATCCCGCTCCTGGTTTTCCTGGGACACGACCACCGCACCCAAGACCACAGCCGCGAACCCGAGGTGCGCCAATGCCATGCCAAGAAAACTTGGCGTCAATCGGCGCCATTTGAGCCCGCCCTCGGTGCGGGTCGCGATGAGCCGCCAAAGACCCTTCAACACTCCCACCGCCACCCAGCCCGCAAGCAACACGGCGAGCGCGATCCAGACGTTGAAATCCTCACTTCCCAAAGGGGCGAGCACGATCGCTACCACCAACACACCGAGCCCGGGCACGAGCAGTTCATGCAACCAGCGGCGGGTGGTGTCCTCCCGCCAGCGAGAGAGCGGCCCAACCGCCATAAACGGCATGACCAGCGCCATCAAAGGGACAAACACGGCATTAAAATACGGAGGGCCAACGGAATATTTGCCGAGGGAAAACGCGTCCATGATAAGGGGAAACAATGTGCCCAATAGCACAACAATCGTCGATACTGTGAACACCAGATTATTGATCATGAGTAGCGACTCACGCGAGACACCGCCGTAACTCACTCTGCTGGCAACAGACGGCGCGCGGAGCGCGTAGAGCAGCAGCGACCCTCCTACCACCAAAGCCAGAAAAATCAGAATAAACAAACCACGCTCTGGGTCGGCAGCAAAGGCGTGAACACTCGTCAGCACGCCGGAGCGTACGAGAAACGTGCCCAGTAACGAGAGTGAAAACGCAAAAATAGCGAGCAGCACGGTCCAAGATCTAAACACGCCCCTTTTTTCCGTCACTGCCAGGCTATGCACCAAGGCCGTGCCCATTAACCAGGGCATAAACGATGCATTTTCGACCGGATCCCAGAACCACCAACCACCCCATCCCAGCTCGTAGTAGGCCCACCAGCTACCGAGCATGATGCCGAGAGTAAGGAAGCCCCAGGCCACATTGGTCCAGGGCCTCGACCATCGCGCCCACGACGCATCAAGCCGACCGCCCATCAAAGCGGCGATTGCAAAGGCAAACGGCACGGATAAACCCACATAACCCATATACAAAAGCGGCGGATGGATAATCAGTCCGGGATCCTGAAGCAACGGGTTCAAGTCATTGCCATCGAGGGGCG
The DNA here is from genome assembly GCA_902623175.1 of Halieaceae bacterium. Taxonomy (GTDB): domain Bacteria; phylum Pseudomonadota; class Gammaproteobacteria; order Pseudomonadales; family Halieaceae; genus Luminiphilus. Next base: position 176,267 of record CACNSR010000003.1, on the reverse strand, counting down.
TGTTCGGGAGCAATCGCTCAAAAGGATTCGATGTAAGTAGCGAGAAGGCGAGGAAACCCACTGCCACCACGCCCATCACGCTAAGCACCCGCGCGACCATCACCAGAGGCAGACCGCGGCTAAAAGTCGCCACCGCGGTCATCCAGCCGGACAGAATGAGCACCCACAGCAAGAGCGAGCCCTCGTGGTTACCCCATAGGGCCGAAAATTTAAAGATGGGCGGCAGCAGACTGTTGGAGTTAGCGGCCACCACGGCCACAGAGAAATCGTCTTGCAAGAAGCTCACTGCCAGTAGGGCAAAGGCCACGGCAACAAAAACCGTCACGCCCACGGCCAGAGATGGGGCCATATTCATGGCTGCGACATCGCGCCGCATCGCGCCCCACATCGGCACCACGGCCAGTCCTATTGCCAGCACAAACGCAATGATCAGCGCGACGTGGCCAAGCTCGGGTATCATGGTAGGAAGGGTTGACCTTGCGACGCCGTCTTACCCTCGAGTGCAGCAGCCACCTCTGGGGGCATGTAGTTCTCATCGTGCTTGGCGAGCACCTGTGTGGCCACTAACATCCCTGACTCATCCAAGGTACCTTCAGCCACGACACCCTCGCCCTCGGCAAACAGATCGGGCAGGATCCCGCTGTAGCGCACCGGCACTGAAGCCTCGTAATCGGTCACCCAAAAAGTGGTATCGAGATCCGTATCACTGCGCTCAATGCTCCCCTCGACCACCATCCCGCCAAGCCGGATACTCCGATCTGTTGGCGCTTTACCTGCCACTACGTCCGCGGGTGGATAGAACAGATTGATATTGTCGCGCAGTGCAAATGCCACCAGCCCGGTAGCGGCGCTCGATAACACCACCACGAGACTGACCAGAATCAATCGCTGCTTTCGAACCGGATGCATTAGAGATCAGACTCCATCGCTGGCGTTTGAGCGCCGGTGCCAGCGCCTGACCGGCGTTGCTCCGCCTGGAGCCAGCGCCAGTGCTGTCGCATGCGCTTTACAGGCAGCCACACCATGAGCACGAGCGGCAGCGCTGTGAGGGCGTAGGCCGACCAAACGTATAAACCGTGGCCATCCATATCCCATGCCGCCGAGAGCGATTCGAAGTACATCAGGAGTCCCCTATCAGCTGTTTCAACCAGCCAGACTCCCTGTGAGTCCAAACCAGCTCAGCGCGCATATTCAGCAACAGAGTCACCGTAAACAAACAGTAAAAGGCCACAATCATCAACAGCAACGGATACAGCATGCTCGAATCAATTGCCGACTCTCCGCTAAATTTAATCGAAGCGGGCTGATGAAGTGAGTACCACCAATCGACCGACTTGTAGATGATCGGAATATTGACCATTCCCACGAGGCTGAGCACAGCGCAGGCACGTGCTGCTGCGGTTTTGTTTTCGTAGGCCTCAAACAGTGCCACCACACCCAAATAGAGAAACAGTAATATCAGCATCGAGGTGATGCGAGCATCCCAGATCCACCATGTCCCCCAGGTTGGTTTGCCCCAGATGGCGCCGGTCACCAACGCGATCGCCGTGAGGATCGCCCCTACGGGGGCAGAGGCACGCATCGTGACGTCGGCCATCTTGATCCGCCAAATCAGGCTAACCGCACCCGCAAACGCCATCAGGTAATAACCGGCGAGGGCCACCACCGCAGCGGGCACGTGAATATAGATGATCCTGTAGGAATTCCCCTGCCGGAAATCCGGTGGCGCCACCAATAGACCCCAGATGGCCCCCACTAGAAGCAGGGTCACGGTGATGGGCAATAACCACCGAACAAGGGTGCCACTGAATCTAAAAAACCAGGGGGGCGAACCCAACTTGTGAATGAACGTCCACATTCCCGTAGTATAGCGCCTGTCCGCCCTCAATGACGCGTTCGACTGGCGCCCAAGCCCAGTGCCGGAGGTAAGATCAGCTGTCGAGTGAGACGCGGAGCGCGGCGCCAATCGCCAGCGGCACCACGACCAGCGAGCCCAGCGCCAACCCGCCGAGTAGCGCCAGCCAACTCTCCGGATTACCGCCTAGCACAGCCTCCCGGACCGCCGCGGTCCCGAAAATCAAAACCGGCACATTCAGCGGAATGATGAGCACGGACAACAGCAGGCCGCCGCGACGAATGTTGACCGTGAGGGCACTGCCCAACGCGCCAATGAGCGTCAGACAGATGGTCCCCAACAAGAGGCTGACCAGTAGCGTGAGCAAGCCCTCGTTAGGTAACCCCAGCATGACGCCAAAAATTGGTGACACGAGCGCCAGCAAAAATCCGGTCGCGAGCCAATGGGCGCAGACTTCGGCTAGCGCAGTGACCGCAAGCGGATACGGTGCCAGCGCCAATTGCTCCAAACTGCCATCCTCGAAATCCGATGCAAACAGCTTGGCGCTGACCATCAGGCTGGCCAATAAGGCCACTACCCAGAGGATGCCTGGTGCGAGGGTCGCCAGGCGGGTCGGGTCAGGCCCCAGCCCGAGCGGAAACAGGGTGATGACCATGAAAAAAAATAACAGCGGGTTCGCGACATCTGCGGGCCTCGTCATGATGCCCCGGCCGTTGCGCAGAAATTGCCTCAAGAATGCGGCCCTGAGGGACAACAGCGGTCGATCAGACGGCATACTGACCCAGATCCAGATCTTGCTGCAGCGCCCCGAACCGGCTCGGCTGGTGACTGGTAAAAACCGTTGCGCCGCCCCCGCTCACGTGGCCGCGAACGCACGCCTCCAACCACTCACATCCGGCCACGTCGAGCGCAGTAAATGGCTCATCCAACAACCATAAAGGCGCGTCCGTCAGCAGCAGTCTCGCCAACGCCACCCGCCGCTGCTGCCCTGCCGATAAGGCGCCCACTGGTCGGTACTCGTAACCTGCCAGATTCACCGCCGCCAGCGCCTCGCAAATCTGGTCGGCGGGCGCGGTGACATCGCAGGCGGGGTGCCAACGAAGATTGTCCACTGCGCTGAGGCCCAATTTGAGCGCGGAGGCGTGTCCTAGATAGAGAAAAGTGCTCCCATGGCGGATATCGCCGATCACACCCAGCGTGGCCACACCCGCCAAACCCCTCAGCAGGCTGGTCTTGCCCACACCGTTGGCGCCCACAAGTTGCCAGATCTCACCTCCTGTTACGCCGAGGTCTACACCACTCAGCAGCCTCCGGTCTCCCCGCTCAATCGCAACCTGAGTGGCCTCGAGCAGCATCAGAGATTTACAACGCGGATATCGGGCACACCCAAACTGTCATCGATTTCAACACTGAGACTCTGAAAATCAAACAGGTTCTGATCGAGCAGATGCGAGGGTGCGACATTACCCAGCGCTCGGAAAATGGTTTCTGTTCTTCCCGGGTACTGTCGTTCCCAGTCCGTCAGCATGCCTTTGATCTCCTGTCGCTGGAGATTCTCCTGGGTACCACAGAGATTACAGGGAACAATTGGAAACTGCATGGCGCGCGCGTAATCGGCGATATCCGCCTCACGACAGTATGCCAGAGGCCGGATCACGACATGCCGTCCATCATCGCTCTTCAATTTAGGCGGCATCGCCTTTAGCTTTCCTCCGAAAAAAAGATTGAGAAACATCGTTTCTACAATGTCGTCACGATGGTGGCCCAGGGCGATTTTGGTCGCGCCAATCTGCTCGGCAAAGCCGTAGAGCGTCCCACGGCGCAACCGCGAGCATAAGCCACAGGTCGTCTTGCCCTCGGGAATGATACTGCGCACGACGCTGTAGGTGTCCTTCTCCAATATGTAGTAGGGCAAGCTAAGCGTTTCCAGATATTCCGGCAAAACATCCTCGGGATACCCGGGCTGCTTTTGGTCCAGAGTCACGGCCACAATTTCAAAGTCGATAGGCGCACTGGATCTCAGCGAGATCAGCAACTCGAGCATGGCGTGGGAGTCTTTGCCACCGGAAATGCACACCATGATGCGATCACCTGCCTCGATCATATTGAAATCAGCGATCGCCTTCCCCGTATGCCGGCGCAATCGCTTGCGCAGCTTGTTGAACTCAAGCCGTTCCTTGCGGTTGTCCCTGCCATCACTGACCCGGACGTTGTGCTGATCTGCCTGCAACATCATTCCTTCCTGCCATGCCCCCGCGCCGTGAGCGTCATGCGCACGCCCTGGTGCCGGGGATGATATGAGAGACCACTGCGCGGCGCAAAAGACAAACGGCGCGGCGATTCGGCTGATGACTTGAGTTTTCGTCCGTCTGACAGGACAATCCGAGCCGCTTCTAACCCACTACAGATTGCCGACAAGCGAGGAACCCCATCATGAAAGCACCCGTTCGCGTTACTGTCACCGGAGCCGCAGGACAAATCGGTTACGCCCTGCTCTTTCGAATCGCTTCGGGGTCGATGCTGGGTGATGACCAACCTGTCATTCTGCAACTACTGGACATCACTCCGGCGATGGACGCGCTCGGTGGCGTCAAAATGGAGCTCGATGACTGTGCGTTTCCGCTACTGGCAGATGTGATCTGTACCGACGACCCGAAGGTCGCGTTCAAAGATTCGGATTACGCGCTGCTGGTGGGCGCCCGCCCCCGCGGCCCAGGCATGGAGCGCAAAGACCTGCTCGAGGCCAACGCCGCTATTTTTGGCGTGCAGGGCAAGGCGATCAACGCCGTCTCCAGCAAACACATCAAGGTACTGGTGGTCGGCAACCCTGCCAATACCAACGCTCTTATCACTCAGCGCAACGCACCGGATATCGACCCCCGCCAGTTCACTGCCATGACACGGCTCGACCACAATAGAGCTAAAACCCAGCTCGCACAAAAAACTGGGTCTACCGTGAACGACATCCGCCAAATGACGATCTGGGGCAATCATTCCGCAACGCAATACCCCGACCTTCACCACGCTTTAGTGTCTGGCGAATCGGCCATGGACGGTCTGGATATGGATTGGTATAGCGACACCTTTATGCCGACAGTGCAACAACGTGGTGCCGCCATTATTGAGGCCCGCGGCGCCTCTTCCGCCGCCTCAGCGGCCAATGCCGCCGTGGATCATATGCGCAGCTGGGCGCTGGGTACGCCAGCCGACGATTGGGTTTCCATGGGGGTCATTTCTGACGGATCCTACGGCATCGAACCCGAACTCATTTACTCTTTCCCCTGCCGCTGCAGCGGCGGTGACTGGGAGATCGTGCAAGATCTCGAACTCTCCGCATTCAGCCGGGAAAACATGGACGCTACCGCGCAGGAACTGACTGAAGAGCGGGATGCGGTAGCCCATCTTCTAGGCTGAGCATGACACTGCGATGCACGGCGCGGCATTCAGCCGCCAGAGCCCGCACTCAGACCTCTCGAAGAATAACCACCGGTGGGACGTTGACAACCCGCCGGCACGACCAAACCCCCAACGCGCCCACGATCACGGCGCCGAGAGCAGGCCCAAGGGCCCACATCAACGGTGTTGGCGTCCAGCTCATCTCAAATACCTGCGTCTGCAAACCCCAGGCCGCAACCTCCGCACCGACACTGGCGAGCGCGCCGGCGAGTCCGCCCAACACCAGAAACTCGACCCAAAGCGCGCCCAACACCACACCCTTCCGGGCGCCCACAGCGCGCAGTAATGCGCTCTCTCGCAGACGGCCATCTAAGCTTGAGCGAACGCCGGAGATCAGCACCAAGGCCCCCGCCAGCAAAATAACGCCGAGCACAAGCTCCAACGCTCTAGCGACCTGGTCGATCACCACCCGCATTTCACGAATCACGATATCGAGCTCGATCACTGTCACCGTGGGCAAAATTCTCACGAGCTGATTGAGCAGCGACTTCTGCTCGGGCAGCAATCGGAAGCTTGTCATATACATCCCCGGAAAAGCCTCGAGCACCTTGCGCGGAAACACCATAAAAAAATTGGGACGCATGGACTGCCAATCCACAGCGCGAATATTAAGGACCGTCACCTCAAGCGCATCTGCGCCAATGCGTAAAGACAACCGATCGCCCAAAGTCGCACCGATGTCACCGGCGAATTCTTCTTCAAGCGACACCCAGGCCTGATCGGTGTCCGCCGTCCACCACTCCCCGTCCAGTAATGCGTTGCCAGTGGGGATCCTATCTGACCAGGTGAAGTTTGCCTCACGCTGCCGTGGGGCACCGTCCTCCTCAAGCTCCTCCCATCGCGGTAGCGCCGCGTTGTTCACACTGATCACCCTGCCCCGGGTCATGGGGTACAAGGTTTCTGAGAGAATCTCGTTGTTTACGAAAAATGTTTGCAGCGCTGGTCGCTCCTCCGGAGCCAGGTTCATGAGGAAGTGATTCGGGGCGTCGGGAGGCAACTGCGCCTGCCATTGACCGATGAGCGACGTTCGCACCACCGAGAGAAGCAACATCAACATGATCGCCATAGCAAAAATCACCATCTGGAGCGCGTTAGCGCGACCCCGACGCTGCAGTCCCGCCAATGCCACGCGCCACAGACTGCCCGCGAATCCACCTACCGATCGACTTCCGGAAAGCAAGACGCTGGCCGCCAGGTAACCCAGACCCATCACCACGCATAATCCCGCGATGACAGTGCCCGTCACCAGCGCGCTACCGCTGTACCACCACATTAGCGCCACGATTGCCAGGCTGCCCAGAACAAAATCATGGGAACGCTGCGCCTCGGCGACCCCCATGTCGGCGCGAAGCACTCTTAGCGGCGACGCCTGCCCCAGACGCCTGAGGGGCGGCCACGCGAAAAACATCAAACACACCGCTGCAGTCACCCCACCAATCAACACCGGCTTCATACCCGCAGCGCCAGGCTCAACCGGCAACAGGCTGCCCAGCACCCGAATGAAGGTCTCCTGCAGTACCCACCCCAGCGCACAGCCGATGAGCGTGCCGCACAGTCCGATCCAGAAAAGACTCCTGCCATACAGGCTGGCGATTTCCAAGGACTGGGCACCCAGGCTTTTCAAAATAGCCACATACTGCGTATGCCGTTCACCGAAACGCCGACTGGCCAGCGTGATCGCCGCCGCCGCCAGCACAACCGCCAGAGAACCAGCCAGCAGTAGAAACCCCCGCGCCCTGTCCAGCGTTTCACCAATGCTGGGCTGAGCGCGCTCAACCGAGTCCAACCTTTGGCCCTGTCCTAACTGAGGGTCGACCCACTCTGTAAACGCCGCAATCGCATCGGACGTCCCGCTAAGGAGCAGTCGATATTCGACGCGGCTACCCGGCTGAATCACACCGGTAGCAGGAATATCAGCGGTATTCATCAACAAGCGGGGCCCAAAACCGAAGACAGCAGTGGTCGCGTCGGGCTCGCCCCGGATCGCGCCACTGATCCGAAGGGGTTGCTCCCCGACAAAAATCGAGTCTCCCGGCTCGACATCCAGGAGTGAAAACAATCTTGGCGCCAGCCAGACCTCTCCCGGACCAGGAATGGCCCCCGTCTCACGGATCTCACCATAGGGCTCCGAAGACCAGAGCAACTCACCCCGCAGTGGGTATCCCGATGACACTGCCTTAACCGATGACAGAGCCATATGATCGATGTCGGCCACCGCCATTGAAGGAAAGCCCACGACCTCAGTGGGCTGAAGCTGCTGCTCGCGCGCTGCCAATATCCAGGACTCTGGTGTTGGCGATCGGCCAACAGCGACCATATCTGCGGCCAAAAAGCGCGCGCTCTCAGACAGTAACGCTGACTGTAACCGGGTGACGAAACTGCTGACGCCTACCACCACTGACACAGCAAGCACCAGTGCCATGAACAGTATGCCCAGCTCGCCACTGCGCCACTCTCTTGCGAGCAACTTCCAGGTGAGCGCCTGTTTCACGGCCCGGACAACTCCCCGGCTGTCATCGAAAAACGCTGATCGCACCGCTCGGCGAGTCGCTCATCATGGGTGACGAGCACCAATGTTGTGCTCGCGCGGGCATTGAGTTCAAAAAGCAAATCGATAATGCGCTCGCCGGTGCGGGTATCAAGGTTCCCGGTGGGTTCATCAGCGAACAATACCGCGGGCTCTCTCGCGAAAGCACGCGCAATGGCGACTCGCTGCTGCTCACCCCCCGATAGCGTAGTGGGATAATGTGCCAGTCGGCCCTGCAGTCCGACCTCCGCAAGAAAACACTCGGCAATGCTGCCCGCCTCATCAATGCCCTCCAACTCGAGCGGCAGCATGACGTTTTCCTTTGCAGTCAGCGCGGGAAGTAATTGAAAGTTCTGAAACACGAAGCCCACTTTTGCAGCGCGCAGCCGGGCTCGTGCGTCCTCATCCAACGCGCTGAGATTCACCCCGTCGAGCCACACCTGCCCCGCGGAGGCCACATCCATACCCGCGAGCAGTCCCAGCAAGGTAGACTTGCCCGAACCGGAAGCACCAACAATCGCGGCGGACGTGCCGGCTGAAATCTCCAGGTCGACGCCGCGCAAGATGGTGAGATCACCATCGGCGGTGGGTACCGTTTTAAGGAGCTGGCTTACTTTGATCATACTGCATGTCCTCGCACGACGCTTACGAGTCACGGCCTGGCTCGGATTGCTGATGCTTGTTCTCGCAAGCGACGTCACTGCGCAGCCAACCCGACCCATCCTGGTCCTCGGCGACAGCATCAGCGCTGCATACGGACTCTCTCTGGAACAGGGCTGGGTGGCGCTACTGGAATCGCGACTGGAAAAAGAGGACAGGCCGTATCATACCGTAAACGCCAGTATATCAGGGGACACCTCTGCGGGCGGCTTGCGCAGGTTGCCCGCTCTGCTCGAGACCCACGAACCTCGCATTGTGGTCATTGAACTGGGTGGCAATGACGGGCTGCGAGGCTATCCCCTGGGGCAACTGAGGGAAAACCTGATTGCCATGATCGAATTGAGCGAGGCCGCCGGCGCTACGGCGCTGGTGTTGCCGATGGAGATACCCCCGAACTTGGGCAAGTTCTATACCGATGCCTTTCGCGCCACATTCACCCAGGCCGCCCAACAAACCGGGGCCGCATTAGCGGACTTCCCTCTGGCGTCAGTCGCATTGGAACCCAAACTCATGCAGGCCGACGGCATTCATCCGACCGCGGCGGCGCAGCCACAGATACTCGACGCGGTGTGGTCAAGTCTGGAGGGACTGCTTTGATCACGAAGCCCAACCCGCTGGTTAACCCGTATAGCAAAGCTCGGGAAACCGAGGGCATGAAAAAGTGCTGATTGCATCAGGGCTCCGTTACGACCCAGCGGTAGAAAGCCCAGAGTATGTGCGCGAATTCGTGACCCACCATATCGATGGCTTTCTGAAGTTTGACCCACAAATAACTGAATCTGATAGACTTTCCAGGATGATGAAGCCGGGTGTTGGGAGCTATGACCGGTTTGCCGAGATGTTTGAACGGGGTCCCGATAGGAAGGCGAGAAGCAGTATCTCGACCCCTACTTTATCACTGCGCACCCCGGGACTACCGACCAGGGCATGATGCGCCAGGCACCTCGTCCCCTCGCGGCACCCACCGAAGCGCCATCGGGTGGTGAAGCCCGGGCGCGGCAACTATCGCACTCAACACGCAGGGGAGCATCGCGGCAAAGGCCGGCGCCGATAGTCTCTATCGGGAGATCACCCCGCGACCGACGTCGCGATCAGTTCCCCCAATAGCCGGAATTCGACCGACCGCGGTGTCTTTTTCCGCCACATCAGCCCGATCTGCCGCGTAATGTTAGCCTGATCAAACGGCTTCACCGCCAGCGTCGTGTTACCGGCAATACCCGCCTCCACAGCCATACCGGGCAATAGCGTCACACCAATACCATTGGCCACCATTTGTACAATGGTAGCGAGGCTGGTGGCCTGATAGGGCGCTGTAATCTGAGAATCTTTCAGGTTGCATGCCTCCAAAGCATGGTCACGAAGACAATGCCCCTCCTCCAAAAGCAGTAAAGATTCGCCTTTCAAATCCGCACTTCTCAGAGGCGCCCGACTCGCAAGTGGGTGGTCAGGTGGGCAGGCCAACAGAAAGTCGTCCTCAAACAGCGGCATCGTCTCCACCTTCTCGGCAGGAAACGGCAAAGCGAGCAACAGTACATCGAGCTCACCCGCAAGAAGTGCGCCAACCAGCGGCTGACTGAGATCCTCACGGATGAACAGCTTGAACTCGCGATGTTGCGATCGGATTCGCCCCAGCAAACCTGGCAGCAGATAAGGCGCAACCGTCGGGATCACCCCCATGCGCATCCGACCCTGAAAAGGCACGCCTTGACCCGCGCACAGACTCACCATGTCCTCTACATCGACCAGCAAGTCCCGGGCTCGCTCCACTACCTCTGAACCTAGCATGGTGAGAAACACTCTGCGGTTGTTGCGCTCTACCAGACTCGCGCCGAGACATTCCTCGAGCTCGAGCACTCCGGCGCTGAGCGTGCTCTGACTCACATGGCAGGCTGTGGCGGCCTGACCAAAGTGACGGTGCTCCGCGACCGCACACAGGTAACGTAGCTGTTTCAGTGTCGGTTGACGCACAACGACTCTCCTTACCGACCAACAGATTGGGCCAAATTGCCCTTCCAAGTCGGGTTGACGGTGTGACGTAAGACGCCCGGCTACACGGCGGCCTCGCCTCCCACAGGTGGGTCAGATAATAATCGGTTTTTCCGATCGACTTTATTTATATTTCCAGTAAGCCAAAATTGAGCAACCTCGGTATATTAACTGCACGAAGACGGCAGAGGTGTTTCCTACTGCCTTAGTAATTCCAAAAGCAACACACAGGGAGTAAGTCATGGGTCTGAAAGGTAGTACTACGGAGCAAAATCTGAAGGACGCTTTCGCGGGTGAATCTCAGGCGAATCGGCGGTACCTCTACTTCGCCTCAAAGGCGGACGTCGAGGGTTATAATGACGTAGCCGCGGTCTTCCGATCTACAGCAGAAGGAGAAACCGGGCATGCGCACGGCCATCTGGAGTATCTAGAGGAAGTCGGCGATCCTGCTACTGGGCTGCCGATGGGCGATACCAAGAAGAATCTCGAGGCGTCCATTGCCGGCGAGACTCACGAGTATACCGATATGTACCCAGGAATGGCTAAGACGGCGCGTGACGAGGGTTTTGACGAGATCGCAGACTGGTTCGAAACACTGGCCAAGGCCGAGCGCAGCCACGCCAATCGCTTCCAGAAAGCGCTGGACAACCTTGACGGTTAACTCTAGCTCTCGCGAAAGCACAGTAAGGGGAGCAATTTTGCTCCCCTTGTTTTTTTCCGGCTAACGCCCCTCCGAAGATTCATCCCGCTCGGCAACCCGCTTGCCAGCAACGAGATGAACAATTTTTTCTGTAACCAAGAGCACAACAGGTCATGAGAGAAGGCAGTATTGACGCACCCACTCGGCATCCTCTGGATTGGCAGAGTGAGGATTTTTGGGATAAAAGCTCGCTCAACGAGGAACTGGAACGAGTCTTTGACGTTTGTCACGGATGCCGTCGTTGCGTCAGTCTGTGCGACGCATTTCCCACCCTGTTTGATCTGATTGACGAGTCCGACACGATGGAGGTCGACGGGGTTGCCAAAGCCGACTACGACAAGGTCGCCGAACAGTGCTATCTCTGCGATCTGTGCTATCTGACTAAGTGTCCCTATGTGCCACCCCACGAGTTCAGCGTCGACTTTCCCCACCTGATGCTTCGCGCCAAGGCGCAGAAGTTCAAAAATCAAGGGGCATCGCTTAGGGACCGCGCACTGACGAGTACGGACAAGCTGCTGTCGACTACCTCTATCCCGCTCATTGATGTGACTGTTAATGCACTCAACAATACGGGCGTATTCCGAAAGGCGCTGTCCGCCAGCCTGGATATCCACCATGAGGCGCCGCTACCCAAGCTGCATAACAAGACCTTGCGCAAAAGGGTCAAACCCTTGCTACAGCCTCAGGACCCGACAGCGGTAGGCGACACTGCCGGGAAGGTGGCGCTCTATGCGACCTGTTATGGCAATTACAACAGCCCCGAGGTGGGTGAAGATTTTGTCAAAGTGTTTCAGCACAACGGCATTCACATCGATATCGTGCCGAAGGAGCAGTGCTGCGGCATGCCGAAGCTCGAGCTCGGAGATCTGAATAACGTGGACGCACTGAAGCGAGCCAATATACCAGCGCTAGCTAAACTGGTGGATGAGGGCTACGACCTAACGGCCCCAATCCCCTCCTGCGTGCTGATGTACAAACAGGAACTGCCCTTGATGTATCCGGATGATCCGGATGTCATTAAGGTGCAGAAGGCCTTCTTTGACCCATTTGAGTATCTGTGGGCGCGACACAAGGGCGATGCCCTGAAAACCGAGTTCACCACAGCGCTAGGTAGCGTGGCTTATCAAGTCGCCTGTCACCAGCGAGTGCAGAATATTGGTTTAAAGACGAGGGACGTACTCAATCTTGTCAATGAGAGTGATGTCACTGCCTACGAGCGGTGTTCGGGTCATGACGGCACCTACGCAGTCAGAAAAGAGACCCGTGACAAATCGGTGAAGATTGCGCGACCCACCGTTCGCAAGGTCGACGAGCAGGCGCCCGATCGTTTTATCAGTGATTGCCCGATGGCGGGGGGGCACATCGCTCATCTATCAGCCAAGGTGGACAAGGCAGAGCACCCGATGACGCTACTGCGCGAGGCTTACGGCCTTTAATCCTCTAAACTGTATTCAATTAAATGCACCATCGAGGGATCGAACATGGCACAGTTAACGCGTGATGACTTGTGGAGCCTTGAAGAGTACGCCACCAGGCGTTCAGACTTTCGGGCCGAGGTCATGGCCCACAAGAAAAATCGACAGTTAGCGCTGGGTGAGCACGCCCGGCTCTACTTCGAAGACGCCACCACCATTCGCTACCAGATTCAAGAAATGCTCCGGATTGAGCGTGTCTTTGAGGCAGAAGGCATCGAAGAAGAGCTCAGCGCCTACAACCCGTTGATCCCGGACGGTCACAACTGGAAGGCGACTTTCATGATCGAAATCGCTGACCCAGCGCAACGCGCCGTTCGCCTCGGAGAGATGATTGGGATTGAAGATCAGGTTTGGTTACAGGTAGGAGACCTCGACCGCATCGTCCCGATTGCCGACGAGGATCTTGATCGCACCACCGCTGATAAGACGGCATCCGTGCATTTTTTGCGCTTTGAGGTGACGCCCGAGCAAACCAATGCACTTAAGTATGGCGCCACTCTGTACGCAGGCATTGACCACCCCAGCTATCCTATTGATCGCTATGAGGCCCCGGCCGCCATCCGCGAGTCACTCACAGCCGATCTAGTGCTAACGGAACATTGAGAAAACGATGATGGATATTGCGGTTTTTTGGCAGACCGGTGTCTAACCGATGACGCTGGTTGTTTTTGATCTTGATGGCACCTTGCTGGACAAGTGCTCAAAGATTTCGACCTATACCGCAGAGACGCTCGTCAAGATGCGGGCCCGCAATATCCCCTACACCGTCGCTACCGGTCGGACGCTGCAGGCCGCCACCGGCCCCCTGAAAGACCATCACTTCACGCTGCCCTTGATTCTCAAAAATGGTGCGATTATCTGGTCACCGGAAGAGGCGCGTTACAGTCATCATCACCTTTTGACCCGTGAAGAGGTCTGGCATGTGCTGGCAGCCTTTACTCTAAATGACCTCACACCCTTTGTCTTCTCGCTACAGCCCGGGCAGCGCCATGCGCTTTATCACGGGCCCCTAAAGAGCCAGAGCGAACATAAACTGGCCGACCTGTTTGAAGCGGAGCGACAGCTCCCACTGGCACCACTGACAGCGATGCCCGACGAAATCAGCGTCATTAACGTGTTCTCGCTAGGCAGCGCCGAGGCGGTGGAAAGAGTCAGCGCAAGCATCGCTGATGAGCCTCATCTTGTTGCCTACTCAGGCATTGCGATTCACGAGCGGGAAATAGGGGAGCATGCGACCAATGAACGCGCGCTGCACTGGATCGATATTCACCACAGCCTTGGCAGCAAAGGCAACGGGATCAACTATCTACGAGAAGAGCTCGGGATTGATCACGTGATCGCGTTCGGCGACGGCGACAATGACCTGAGCATGTTCGAGTCTGCCAGCGAGTGCTACGCCCCGGCCAACGCTGACCCGATAATTCTTGACGCCGCGGACGAGGTTATCGGGCACCACGATGAGGACGGTGTCGCACACTTCCTTCGCGAGCGTTTTGAGCTCTAGACCCTAACGCGCTTGCCTGACCTGAATAAGGCCCACACCAACCAAAATCATGGCCAACGCAATGAGATGCTCCCAGCCCCAGGGCTCGGCGAGGAAAAGCGTGCCCGCTGCAAAGGCCACCGCGGGAATCAGATAGTTGATGGTCGAGAGAAACCCGGGGCCCCTCTCCGTCACCACCACGAAATAGCACCAGGTGGCGACCCCCGTTGCCATCACGCCGAGCACCATCAGCACACTCGTGGCACCCGCCGTGATATCAAGACCGGGCCCAGCGAGCTGCGCCCAGAGCGCCGGCACCGCCAGCAAAATACTTCCAATGCCGAGTGTACCCAAGGCTAGCGCCACAGGCTCTTGAGCGGGAAGGCGCTTCGCATAGACACCATTGAACGCGTAACTGACAGTCGCCAACAATGCTGCAAGTTGACCCCGCCACTGGCCGCTGGCTCCCGCCGAGAGCAGGTCGTCGCCCACCAAGATCGCAACGCCGGCAAACCCCACCACGACGCCGGAGAAACGTCTCCAGGTGAGCGGCTCATGATCCAGTAACCAGTGGGCGAGGAGTAATGTTGCAATGGGCATCAGAGCCATGAGTATGCCCACTTCAGCCGAGGGCACTGACTGCTCTGCCCAGGCGATTAGCGAGAACGGAATGATATTGCCTGTGAGACTCAACAATGTGAGTCTTGGCCACCACTCCCGGCCGAGACACCATCGTTGCTGGCGCCACCGCCATACGCACCAGACGACCAGCGCACCCATCCAAAGACGACACCACACGATGAAAAGCGGATGGAACGACTCCAGTGCTACGGCAATCAATGCGAAGGCAAAACCCCATACCAACACGAGGTATGCGAGCAGCGCCCAATGTTTGAAAGTGCTGTTTGCCATATCACCCAAGGCAGTTCGCCGCCGCGCCACGGCAATAGTGCCGCTAAAATAGAGAAGAGCTTTTGGTAAGCTCGATGTACGAAACGAGTGTAGAAGATGGTTCAGCGAGCCCCCTCCCCAGAATCCGATCCGGACGCCTACGTCGAGTACATTTCCCGCTATGGCATGCCCACCGCACCTCAGGTAGCCCTTGCTGCGGGGTTTGCGCGCGCCTGGTTCAAGCCGAAGTTTGTTGGCCTCGAAAACCTGCCTGACAAACCCGCATTGTTTGTTGGAAATCACGCCTTTATGGCCGTTGATGCCGTACTGTTTCATCTCTATCTCTACTACGACCACGGCAGGTATGTGAAGGGTTTGGGAGACAAATCGCTTTTTGCCAACGTCCACTACGCGGCCATCGCCCATGCAATGGGGGGTGTATCAGGGCAGGCACCCATTGTTGAGAGACTGATGGCACGCGGCGATGATCTATTGCTCTACCCCGGGGGGGCCTATGAATCCGTAAAGCCCCTTGAGGCCCGCTATCAGCTGCAATGGAAGCAGCGTTACGGCTTCGTCAAGCTGGCTGCCAAGGCGGGCTACACCGTGGTGCCCGTCGCCTCGGTAGGTCCTGATGAATACTATGATCATGCCCTGTCCTCTGAGACCCTATTTAACTCGGCACTTATGAAAATGCTCATGAAGACCGGGGTGCTGCCAAAGGATCTCCGTTCTGACCTAGTGCCGCCCATACCCGCCGGCTTGCTGGGCGGGCCATTACCAAAACCCAAGACCACATATTTCGCCATAGGGGCACCGATTGATCTGGCGCAATACAAAAGCCAGACACTGTCGAGACAAAAACTGACCGCACTGCGGCGGCAGTTCGCCACGGCAATCGAAACGGAGATTCAAAGTTTGTTGCTCCTGAGAGAACAGGAACGGCACCAAGACAGCTGGCTGCGACGCCTACTGTCTGCCTGATCACACATGGCATTGACCCGTGCGATACGCACTACACTTATGACCCTACTGGGCCTGATCCTCTTTTGGGTACTGCTATCGATTTTTTGGGCGCCCCCGCACCTGATTGCAACCACGCCCTACCCGGTTGACCAAACACCCGCCACCCGCAATCTCGATTATCAGGACATCACGATACCGAGCGGTGACCTACTGCTTGAGGGCTGGTGGATACCCGCATACCAGCCAATCGCTGACCTCATTTTTGTCCACGGGGCGGGCTCCAACCGCATCTCCCAGTACATCGGCTCGCTGGATTTCTATCGGACGCTGCACGAGCTGAACATCTCAGTGGTAACTATGGACATTCGCAATCACGGCAATTCGCCGGTAACCGATGGCACATTGCGCATGGGACTAGCGGAGTGGCCAGATGTGGTCGCCACCGCGCAATGGCTGGACCAACACCACCCCAGTAACCGGCCGCGAATTCTCCTAGGCGCCTCGATGGGGGGCAGTACGATCATCCATGCAATGAAGAATGAACTCGAGGCCGACGCGATAATTTTGCTCGACCCGTTACTCGATGTACTGGACAGCACGATGGAGGTTGGCGAGGTTGAAACTGGTTTCCCTCCGCTACTATTTTCCATCGCTGCGCGAGCCGCTATTCACCGATACGGACTGCCTCACGGTGAAACGAGCCCACTGGCAATGGCCAAGACGTTGGACTTACCCATCCTCCTGATGCAGGACTGGGAAGATCCGGTCACTCGCTCACCTTTTGCCGCCGAGCTCGCCAACAGCAACCCCAGCGTCATCCTCTCCCGGGTGCCGACCATATCCGTTGAAGAGGCCTGCCTCGATGGCAAGGAGGAATGGGGTACACATGTTGCCGCGCACCCGTGCCGGCCTGACTGGACCCGGGAAACCATTGCAGCCTTCGTCCAATCTGTTGTGAACAAAGCCCCCAACTCCTAACTGACAGGCATCTGCCGATGAAGGCGTCGCGTACATAGCCCACATTTCGCAGGAATACAGCCTTATGAAGCACCTTGTATTGATCACGGCAACGCTGTCAGCACTCTTCAGCCAAGCCGCGTTCACCTCTTGTCCGGATTTTATGAATCATTCGATGCGTAAGCTGGCATCAACCGAGCAAGTTCAGTTTTGCGAAGCCTACGAAGGCAAAGCGTTGTTGATCGTGAACACCGCCAGTTACTGCGGCTACACCTCCCAGTTCGAGGGCCTCGAGGAAGTTCACCAGACCTATACAGGCAGCGGGCTGGTCGTACTGGGATTCTCCAGCGACGATTTTTTTCAGGAAGACAATGATGAAGGAGACGCCGCCGAGGTCTGTTTTGAAAAGTACGACGTGACCTTTCCTGTAATCGCCACATCAGCGGTTCGTGGCTCGGATGCCAACCCGGTCTTCCGCGGTCTCGGAGAAGCCGCGGGCTATCCGCGCTGGAACTTCAATAAGTACCTGGTCTCACCAGCCGGTGAGGTTGTGGAACACTTCTCTAGCGGCGTGAGGCCTGATAGCGAAGAGATGCGTGCCGCTATTGAGGCAGCACTTTCAGCTGCACAAAGCTGAGCCAAACCATGTCGGAACCCTGCGCTTGCTGTCATCGCAGGGTGCCACTCACCTTCCACCACCTCATCCCCAAAAAAGTGCACCGTCGGGCGCATTTCAAGCGGCATTATAAGAAGGCCGACCTCCAGCACGGCGTGCTCGTCTGCAGGTTATGCCATCGTGGCATTCATCGGGAATACGATGAAATGACTCTGGCTCGGCAATTGAATACTCTCGAAGCACTGACGACGGACGAAACCCTAGCACGACACTTCGAGTGGGTTGCCAAGCAGCGGGAGCAGTGAAACTTCGCAAGCTGCCTTCTGAATAGTCGAGCGGCTCAGTGGTGCAGCGTCTCATTGATCTGACTGTTGGCTCAAATAGTCAAGGACTGACCGAGTCATCGCCTCAACCTCCTCGCTACCGTCCACAAAAAGATCTGCGGTGTCCTCGGCCAAGGCGCCCCACTCTACAAATGTGTCCTCCGCGCGGGCCCAGAAGCGCTTAATCGACGCTACATCGCGACCGCGCTCGTGTTGATCACGGTACACCCTGCGGCTGTGCCGCAGCGCCACATCGGTCGCTACAAAAATCAAGCGATCGACCAATGCCCGCAGGTCAGCTCGGCAGGCAACCAGTATGCCCTCAATCAGAATGGTTTCTCTGGGCGCGATATGGACGGTCTCAGACCGTCGGCAGTGCGTGGTGAAATCGTAGGTCGGGCACTCAACCGCCCGCCCTGAACGCAGTGCTTCAACGTGGGCTGCAAAAAGATCTAGATCGAGCGCGTCAGGGTGATCAAAATTGACCGCCTCCCGCTCTTCAAGCGCCAGATGGGACAAGTCGTGGTAGTAGGCATCGATCTGTAACAGCGACACACTATCATTTCCGATGGATTTCAGCAGAGCGGCTGCTAACGTGGACTTCCCGCTCCCCGAGCCACCGGCAATCGCGATAACGCGACGCACTAGTTCACCGGCAGCGAAGGTCGCGCTTGCCTAGCCAGAAAAATATACGCTGCCATACTCGGCCTCCAGCGCCTCGCGAATACGACGCTTTTCTACCGGCGCGTCAACGGTGGCACAACGACCGTCCTCCCAGGTGCCATAGACGTCGTAGCTCGGAACGCCCACCGCGGTCAGCAACTCCCATACCAACAGACATCGCTCCAGCTCAGAGACCGCGTCGCTGCCAGCCACCAGACTGAGTAATTCATCGCGACCGGGGACATCGCCGCTAAGCCCCAACTGCCCGCCCACATCCAATCGCATAAATGAAGGCGTCTCCGGATCATACCTAGGCCAGTCCCTGCCGTCGGGCAAACGCGGGGCGCCGTCCCGCGCGAACGCGCCCCATGCCGTCATCATGATCTCGGTCATCTCCGCTGCCGAGTCGGTATTGGGATACATGTAATCGCCAATGGCGCCGTACATGGGCGCACCCATGATGAAAGCAATCTCACTGGCATGTGCCGCACCCAGGATCTTGGAGAACGGCACGAAGTAGTTGTCGGGCTGCTCATCCCAGTCATAACGATAGGCGTACAAGTCGGTGTAACCCGCCTCGCGCATACCCGACAGGGGATCGTCCACAGCACCTAACTTCCATCCGCGTGAGCGCATGTCTACCCAGAATGCGTAGAGCGCCGGATCTTTAATACGAATTTTTGCGGGCAAAGCCTTGGAAAGCGGATAGCTGACATCTACGAAGTAACGGCTCAACCCCAACCATAAGGTCACTTCGTCCCGCGTTGTGCCCGCCATCACCGGTACGTTTTTCGCGTAGCGAGGGTCAGCCAATGCGGCCAGCACCCCCTCTTCAGGGATCACCACTCCGTCGCGAATGACAGCTGGCTGAATGTGATCTTCATCCAGCTCGAAGTAAGCGGCTAGTAGGTCGTCCTTGGAAACAGCACGCAGCGCCTCGGCATCGACCGCCGCGTTACTAAAACCCAACTCCTGAACCACTTCCCAGCTTCCCCGGTCGACCATAGGATACTCGCGCTCGGCGTTATAGGCCTCACCGGCCGTCAGACTGCGCACGTGCCCAGACTGCGCAATAGCGCGATGAAACAGCCCATCGGAGGCAGGTGAGGCCAGCAGGCTAAAGACATTTCGCCCCCCCGCGCTCTCACCAAAAATCGTGACGTTTTCGCGATCGCCGCCAAACAGCGTGATGTTGCGCTGAGTCCAGCGAAGTGCCTCCACCATATCCAGCGTACCGAAATTGGCCAGCGGTGTGGTCCTCAAATCGGCGCCATTCAGGGCGGGATGGACAAACCATCCAAACGGACCGAGGCGATAATTAGTGACCACTACCACCACCTGCTCCCGCGCTGCAAATCGTGAGAAGTCGTAGGTGCCCTTATGCCCCGTGACGTTGCTACCACCATGAATCCACAGCATGACGGGCAGGTCTGAAGCCGTGGCCTTTGCGGGCGTGTAAATATCGAGGTAGAGACAGTCTTCCGAGCCTAGGTAGTCACCCTCAGCGCCACCGGATGCCATGCTCTGTGGCTGCGGGCACATCACCGGCTCCGGCTTCGTTGGGATCATTTGCTCGGGCGTGTAAAGCCCGACAGGCGCAGCCCATCGTCTCGCCCCTTCGGGCGGCTGGGCGAAGGGAATATCACGGAAGATCAACGATCCTTCCGGCCCCGACTCAGCGGATACCACACCACTCGAAGTGCTAAGCGATATCCTTTTTTCAGGTTCTGGGTCAGGCATGGTGCACGCGGTGCAGCACAGCATTCCCAATATAGCCAACAGGCGGCTTGAGACATCATTTCTCATGGCGTGGCGGTGAGCTCAGTTCTATGTGCGGAGATACGATCTGCAGAAAGGCACGGACCACAGTGGCGCCGTGACCAGGGCTGACTTAGGCATCCCGACTCGCGGAAGGCGTTTCGTCCACGCCGAGGTCAGCAACGCTGTGATCTACCCAGACCATCAGCAGCTTGTAACTCACCGAGAGCATGACGGCCCCGACGAACAAACCGATCAACCCCTCTGCCGCCATCCCGCCTAGTGCACCTACCAAGACGACGGGCATGGGCGTTTCAACACCACGACCGAGCAATATCGGTTTAAGCAAACCATCTGCCACACCCGCGGCAAACAAGTAGATAGTCCCCAGAACATGAGTCAGCGTGGACCCGTCAGCCGCCAGCCAGAGCCACGCTAACACAGGGAGCACCACCAGCGACGACGGCAACTGAATGACGCCCAAAAACAGCACTACTAGCGCCAGCACACCCGCCGCCGGCACATCCAAGACCAAAAAACCGACTCCCAGAGCCAGCGCCTGCAGAACGGCTACGCCGACGACGCCGTTGGATACCGACCGAATTGTGGCGACCACAAGTTCGTGAATCTCTTCGCCTCGGGCGGGGTCACTGAACGTCATAAGTAACCGACGCATTTGCTGGCCACCCGGTGTCGCATTAGCCATCATGAATCCGGCAATCAGCAGCGCTATGAAAAAAAGCACCAACGCCAGCAGCGTATTGCCGGCGGCAGCAATCAAAAAGCGGCCCCCCGCGATCAACTGCGGTTGTATCGTCTGCGCGGCGGACACCAGATCTTCGTGTGCACGCTCCCAAAGCTCATATAGCGGCGCGCCAATCACAGGCCATTCGGCGACGGCGGGGTCAGCCTCGGGAATGGTAAAACCTTGCTCAGTGAGCGCCATCACCCACTCACCCATGTGCTGCGCCATGGACGCGCCCAACAGCCCCGCCGGGATGCCGATGACTAGAAATGCGATGCAAATGAAGATAACAGCCGCGTTGCCCTCGCTCAAACGCAAACGTACTGCCAGCCAGTGGTTCAAAGGATAGAGCGAAACAGCGAGAATCAGCGACCACAACGCCAGCGCTAGAAACGGCGCAAAGACTTCCACCGAGAACCATACAACAGTCAGCAACAAGAATAGGCGCACATAAACCTGCATGAGGTCGTGCGCCAGCATCTTGCGAATAACATTGAGGTCTTCGCTACTCATACCGCCGCCCCCTCCGCGTTAAGTGTGCAGCCCTGCCTAAACCAGCGTGACGAGATCAGTGGATGAATGCAACATCTAGCGCCCTTTCCACTCCGGCTTGCGTTTCTCTGCAAATGCGGTGGCACCCTCGATCGCATCTTCACTGGTGAACACCGGCTGTGTCAGCGCATTTTGGTTGGACCAGGCTTCATCATCGCCCCAGTCACGAGAAGCCTTGATGATGGCTTTGCTGACCTTGACGGCCAGCGGGCCGTTCTCGGCGATTCGTTGCGCCAGTGCCTTGGCCGTATCCAGCGCAGCACCGGGCTCGCTCAACTCGTTGATGAGCCCCATCGCCATGGCGCGTTCTGCGCCCATGAATTCACCCGTCAGCGCTAGCTCCATCGCCACCCGGTAAGGTATCTGAGACGGCAACCTTACCAATCCGCCGGCTGCGGCAACCAAACCCCGCTTGACCTCTGGGATACCAAACTTGGCGTTCTCTGCCGCCACGATCAAATCGCAGGCAATCGCGAGCTCGCAGCCGCCAGCGAGGGCGTAGCCCTCTACCGCCGCAATCAGCGGCTTTTCAGCGGACCGCTCGGTCATGCCGCCAAATCCACGTCCCTCGATCTGGGGAAACTCTCCCGAGACAAAGGCCTTCAGATCCATACCGGCACAGAAGGTGCCACCGGCACCGGTCAGCACGCCGACCCGCAAAGAATCCTCACTGTCCAACCGCTCAAGGGCTGCTGCGATACCCTTCGCAACAGAGAGGTTGACCGCATTTTTTGCTTCTGGACGGTTGATGGTGATGACGAGGACGCCGTCCGCCTCGTCGCTTAAAACTGTCACTTCGTCTGACATCGCTTCACTCCTTATTTAGCGCGGCTGCATCCGGATGCCGCCATCCATTCTGATGCACTCACCATTAATGTAATCGTTGTCGATGATAGACGTCGCCAGCTGCGCGATTTCCTCAGGCCTTCCCAGCCGCTTTGGATAGAGCACCGACTGCGACAATGACTCAACGAATTCCGGAGTCAGGCCATTGAACAACGGCGTGTTGATCAGGCCGGGAACGATCGTATTCACCCGAATACCCACCGTCGAGAGGTCCCGGGCAATTGGCAACGTCATGCCGACAATACCGCCCTTACTGGCGCTATAAGCGGCCTGGCCCATCTGCCCCTCATAGGCGGCTACAGAGGCGGTGTTAATGATCACCCCTCGTGAACCGTCTTCGGTGACGGGATCATGCTTGGCCATGACTTCCGCGCACAATCTCAACACATTGAAGGTGCCCGTCAGGTTCACCGCTATGACTTTGCTCCAGACATCCATCGGAAAGGGGCCGTCCCGGCCGAGGGTTTTCGCGGCGTTACCGATACCGGCACAGTTCACGTTGATATGGATCGTGCCAAAAGCGTCCAGAGCGGTCTCAATACCGGCTTTTGCGGAGTCCTCATCCACCACGTTAACGTTGGCGAAAACGCAATTGTCTGCACCAAGTTCAGTGACCATCGCCTGCCCTGCGTCTTCATTCAGGTCGAAAATGACCACTTTGCCGCCGGCCGCGGCGATGCGGCGTGTAACCGCCTGCCCGATGCCCGAGGCGCCGCCTGTAACGACCGCGACTTTTCCCTTGATATCCATATGTTAACTCCTATTACTCACTCAAATTAATATCTAATAATCAGGCCCGCCGGCGCACAATATTGCGCTCGCCACCAGACACCACTATCTGTTCACCCAGCGGGTCTGCCTTCTCAAACCACTCAAGCAGATCGGCATCCTCAGGGTCAGCCACCCCGACCCATCGGCGCCCATCAGATAACTGCCGGCCCACAATCACCGCCCTTGCGCCGCCTTTTGGCTGTTGAAAGGTGTAGCTCTCTATCACCCCGAAAGGCTCTGGGTCCGAGACAACCTCGACAACCTCTGCAGCTTTGAACTCTGGGACCGCTTCAGGAAACTTAGCGGGCATGTTGGCATAAACGCCCACCGCGTGCTTTGACAGATAACCACCATTGGCACCCACGACGCCATATGCAGGCTCAGGCTGCGCTCTCAGCCAATGCACCATCTCGGCAATTCCGTGGGTGGAGTAGTTGTTACCCGGCCCGCCAAAGAACGGTAACCCTCCCGTCAGCGTAAAGGGCCGTGGGTCATCGAGCGACATATCCAAGGCATCCATCGCCACCCACACAGCAAT
Organism: Halieaceae bacterium; assembly: GCA_902623175.1. Classification (GTDB taxonomy): domain Bacteria; phylum Pseudomonadota; class Gammaproteobacteria; order Pseudomonadales; family Halieaceae; genus Luminiphilus. The sequence continues at coordinate 152,499 of CACNSR010000003.1, read as the reverse complement.
CGGGAAACAGGAATACAGGTCCGCCGCGCCAACCTGCGCCGCCTCAATACCAGCCCCCGCTAATGCGTTGTGATACGCAGCCGTCATTGCCTCTGACTGCCCTAGGGATTTTCGGTTCAACACCTGAGGCTCAGACCCCGTAGCGTGGCCGTGGAGAAAAATCGCCCGATCCGCCACCCCGAGGGACTTCGCCGTCTCCCAACGCGTAAGCACCAGGGCTGAGGACTGATTCACGCCATCTTTAGCCACCATCGACTTCAAGTGGGGGTCACCCATCAGACGGTTTTTACTGGACTCCTCGCCTATCTCTGCAGCCGTCATCACGTCGTCAAACATGGCATGTGGATTAGTCGCGGCTACACTGTTAAAGCGCGCCATCAGTTCTGCAACCAGCGCCCGATAAGCAGATTTACTGAGGCCAAGCTCACTGCGCCGAACCTGTTCTTGTATCGGATAGATATCGACGGGATTCCAGGCTCCATGCCGATTGAGCTCAGCGTCAAACAACAGATCGATACACGCACCGCGGTCGTCGGTTTCACCTTCTGGTTCATCGCGCCAGTCCGCAGAGTGACCCTGTCGTTGCAGCTGGCGGGTAGTGGCCAGCGCCTCGGCGCCACAAATAATCGCACCGTTGATTTCACCGCGGGCTAACGCATTACCCAGCTCAAAGACCAAGCGCTGGGGCTCGTCGCCGCAAGCCCGCGAATAGATCGCTGAGGCATTCGGTAGCTTAAGCCGGCGAAGAATCGAGAGGGGCGGACTGCTGCTCCTTCCAAAAGGAGCAATCGCAGGCACGATGGGATCCGGCACAGAGTGGGCAAACATTCGCACGCAGGCGAGACGGTCGATTAGCGGACTTAATGACGCCGCCGCGCCGCTATCAGTTAGGGCTGCCTCGCAGGCACGCGCGGCCAAATCTTCTGGCATTAATCCCTCAAATTGATGATCGAGACGCTCGGTAAACTGACCTGCACCCAGCAAAACTGGCGTTTTGGGATCAATCGACATCTCAGTGACTCAGGTTATTCGACGCGGACTGCGCAACCGCCATGAAAGAGGCTGCCTCCAGAGAGGCACCACCCACCAGTGCGCCATCGACATGCGGGCAGGCAAACAACGCATCGGCATTGTCAGCGTTGACGCTGCCACCGTAAAGAATCGGCGTGGCGTGCGACGCTCCCGACAAGGAAGCCACTTCTTGCTTGATCACGGCGTGCATGTCATTCGCCTGATCCGGCGTGGCCGTCAGGCCCGTGCCGATTGCCCAGACGGGTTCATAGGCAATCAGTAAACTCGGTTGAATTGTCGCTAGAGCCGATCGCAGTTGTGCGCGCACCACGTCCTCCTGTTCCCCCGCTTCCCGCGCAGCCTGCTGCTCTCCCACACAGAGAACGGGGGTCACCCCCGCCGACTGGGCCGCAACCAATTTCTTGGCGATCAGTTCATCCGTCTCGTCGTGATACTGCCGCCGCTCGGAGTGTCCAACGAGTACAAACTGGCAGCCAAGGTCCGCCACCATATCGGCAGATACCTCACCGGTGTACGCCCCCTTTGCGTGGACCGAGCAGTCCTGTGCCGCTAACTCACAGCCAGGTAACGCCTCACGCAAGGTCTGCAGGTAAGGAAACGGGGGCGCGATAGCAATGCGCAGTCGGGGATTAGCGTCAAAAGACCACTGTTGCGCGAAGGCCTGAATCGCTGCGCGACTGCCGTGCTGCTTCCAGTTGCCGATTAAATAGAGGTTGGTCATGGGTTAAGCGTGATATTCACCGCGGCGCACGATAACAGAGAGCGTCATGCTTCTCACCCCCTCTCAACGGGGCAATCCGGGCGGGCACCCCACTCGGCCCACGAACCGTCGTATACCGCTACCGGAGAACGTCCCAGCTCATGCAGGGCCACCGCCAGCAGGCAAGCGGAAATACCTGACCCGCAGGTGGTCATGACTCGCTCACCGAGAACGGCACCGACGCCGTCAAATAGCGCCTCCAGTTCCCTTAACGGTTTCAGACCCGCGGGATCGCTACTCAGGATCTGACCGTAGTGTAAATTTTTCGAGCCGGGGATATGACCCGGGCGCACGCCAGGCCGCGGTTCTTCTTCATCGCCGGCAAAACGGGGCCCGGAACGCGCATCGACAACAATATGACTCCGGGATGACAGCGCAGCTTTAACACCTTCTGCATCTGTTACCCAGGCCGGCTGATGTGCCGCGACAAAATCCACGCCTGACGTGGCGACCGTGGGCTCGCCCTGCTCCGTGTCATAACCTGCAGCAATCCAACCCGGCAGTCCGCCCTTCAGAATCTGCACCCTGTCATGACCAAATACGCGGAACATCCACCAGGCCCGAGCGGCAGAGAACAGCCCCTTACCGTCATAGACCACCACCCGGCTGTCCGCGCTGATGCCCAGTGCCTGAACGCTGTCGGTGAATACCGGTTCACTGGGCAGCATGTGGGGACAGGCGTGGTCTAGGTCCGCCACGGTGTCGATATCAAAAAACTGAGCGCCGGGGATTCGGCTCGCCAGAAACTCTACCTTGGAGTCGCGACCGTCCGCCGGCAAATACCAGGAGGCGTCAATAACCGTGATATCGGGACTCTCCAGCTGCGAGGCGAGTTCCGCGGGCGATATGAACGTATTCGAATCAGGCATTTGCAGGTGCTCGCGGGCAAAGGAAGAAGGTGGGCGATCGTGAAGCCGGCGTCCTACGTCGCAATGGCGCTCACTTGCTTGCCCATCATAGGAACTGTGAATTGTATGTGTTGCTCCAGATCTTGGAAACCTGGCCTTGGACACTCAGCCTTTTCAAGGAGGGTGAGATCATCCCCGGCGACACCAACGGCTCTCACCAGAGTGGCGCGACGACCATGGGGTTTTCATTCAGCGTCGACTTTGGTCACAATGACCGGCCTTTAATATCGACACCCCCATAAGGCCCCAGAGGAGATAGCTATGCCCAACACGACGATTACCTGCAGCGATGGATTTGAACTCGGTGCTTACGAGGTGAGCCCCACGGGCGCGGCAAAGGGCGCTGTTGTGGTCATACAGGAGATCTTTGGCGTCAACTCGCATATCCGTTCCGTTGTCGACGGTTACGCTGAAGCGGGTTTTTATGCGATCGCTCCAGCCATTTTTGACCGTCTAGAGCGGGACGTGCAGCTGGGCTACACCGAAGACGACATGACCGCGGGCATTGAACTCGCTTTCCAAAAGCTGGATATGGACCAGACTTTGGCCGATCTGCAAGCCACCATTGATGCAGCTGCGAATCATGGAAAGGTCGGCGTGGTTGGCTACTGCTTTGGCGGTCTGCTGACGTGGCTATCGAGCTGCAACCTGAATCAGGTGTCGGCAGCTTCCGCTTATTATGGTGGCGGCATCCCGGACAACGCGGAACTGACGCCTTCCTGCCCAATCATCCTGCACTTTGGTGAGCAGGATGCGCATATCCCAATGGATTCCGTGGCCGCCTTTAAGGAAAAGCAGCCGGACCTGCCGGTGCATGTCTATGCAGCGGATCATGGTTTCAACTGTGATCAACGGGACTCCTACGACGCAACGGCAGCAAGCCACGCCAGAGAACGAACGCTGATCTTGTTTAACGATGCCCTCTGCGCCTGAGCGCCAACGTGAAGATAGGCGTCATCGTCGGGAGCCATCGCTCCGACTCTGAGAGCGCAAAAGTCGGGCGGTTTCTCAGCAAGGCGCTCTCGTCCACCGACGGCGTCAGTATCTGGTCACTAGACCTCGGTAAAACCCCTTTGCCACTGTGGGACGAGGAGTTGTGGAGCAATGGGCCCCAGTGGTCTATGTTGCCCGAGCTCAAATCGGAACTCGACGCTTGCGACGGGTTTGTTGTGATTGCGCCCGAGTGGCACGGCATGGTGCCTGCAGCATTGAAAAATTTTTTCTTGTTGTGGGCCGCCACCGGCGAGCTTTCTCATAAGCCCGCTCTGCCCTGCGCTGTCTCAGCAGGAGAAGGCGGCGCCTATGTGATTTCCGAGCTTCGGATGAGCAGTTATAAAAACAACCGTCTCTGCTGGCTACCTGAACAACTGATTGCCAGACAGGTAAAAGCTATCTGTAACGATGACGCAACGACAAATGATGCCGCACTCCATGACATCTTTGCCACCCGAAGTCGTTACGCGCTTGATTTGCTGCTTGCCTATGCCCGGGCGCTTACTTCCGTTAGGGACAGCGACCTGATCGATCACGATACCTTTCTAAACGGTATGTGATTAGCCACGGGCCTGATTAAGATAATGCCCGATAACACCCGCTGTAGAAGATGAGGGGGTCAGCCTCTCTTGAGCTGAACTGCACTACTTCACCGACGATGATTTGATGATCCCCGCCAGGATGAACGGCATAAGCCGCACAGGTGAAATGCGCCAAGGCATCGATCAGCTGGGGTTCCCCCTGCGGCCCGGCTGTGAAGTGCTCGGCTCGCGCCCCGTGGGCACCACGCTGTGCGTATTGGGTGGAGAGTTCACCCTGCTCTGAACTCAATACACTGATCCCAAAGTGCTGGCACTCTGTGTACACCGCCAAGTGGTCCGAGGAGTTCTGGATGCTCCATAGCACCAGAGGTGGATCCAAAGATACGGACGAGAAAGAGTTCACCGTGGTCGACAGCGGGCCCAGCTCATGATCGTTTATCGTAACAAGACAAACACCGGTGGCAAATTGCCCTAGCGCCTGTCGAAAATCACCTGTATCCATGGTCATCAAATCCCCTACCGCAACGGGCGCCACAAGCCCGTCGTCACTAATAATCTGTTACGTTCGATCTGCAGGGGTCAGCCCTGGCCATCATCGCACCCTTAGCGATCCAGCCCGCCCATCAGGATGTACTTTATCTCGAGATAGTCATCAATGCCGTATTTGGAGCCCTCTCGACCTGAACCCGAGGCTTTCACGCCGCCGAAGGGCGCCATCTCGTTGGAGATAATGCCCTCGTTAACCCCAACCATGCCGTAGTCCAAGGCTTCGGAAACCCGCCAAACCCTTCCAATATCGCGGGTGTAGAAATACGAGGCGAGACCGAATTCCGTGTCGTTGGCCAGCGCAATCGCCTCCGCCTCATCCGAAAAAGACATCACCGGAGCAACCGGCCCGAAGATCTCATTACGAAAGACCGCCATGCCCGGGGTGATCCCAGTGAGTACGGTGGGTTGGTAATAACAGGGCCCTAGATCCGAGCGCGCGCCGCCCAGCGCAACCTGCGCCCCTGACTCGGTTGATAAACGCACCAAGCGGTCCACATCCTCCACTGCCTTCTCATTAACCAGCGGACCCTGCTGCACCGCTTCATCGAGACCATTGCCCATTTTGAGCTTGGCGGTGGCCGCAACCAGCTTATCGACGAAAACATCATGGATCGTGTCCTGTACAAAAATACGATTGGTGCAAACGCAAGTTTGGCCGCTATTGCGGTATTTCGAGATCAGCGCCCCTTGCACCGCGGCATCAATATCCGCGTCATCAAAGACAATAAACGGCGCGTTACCACCTAGCTCCATGGAGGTGCGCTTCAGCGTCGCAGCGCAAGCCTGCTCCAATCGCCGCCCCACCTCTGTCGAACCGGTGAAGGTCAGCTTTCGCACCAAGGGACTGTCGGTGAGTGGCGGCCCGATTTCTGAAGAGGCACCGACTACGACATTGAGTACGCCTGCTGGCACGCCCGCCCGCTCGGCCAGCTCTGCCATCGCCAGCGCCGACAGGGGCGTCTCTGAAGCGGGTTTGATCACGATACTGCAGCCTGCCGCCAAAGCCGGCGCGGCCTTGCGCGCAATCATGGCATTGGGGAAATTCCACGGCGTGATTGCAGCGACAACGCCAACTGGCTGCTTGATACACAGGACTCGTTTGTCGCTCGACGGCGCTTGGATGACATCACCGTCGATCCGCTTGGCCTGCTCACCAAACCACTCCATGAAGGCCGCACCGTAAGCTACCTCGCCCCGGCTTTCCGCCAGTGTTTTTCCCTGCTCGGTCGTCATAAGGATGGCTAGGTCTTCCTGATGCGCCATCATGAGATCAAACCAGCGCCGCAGGACCTGCGCCCTCGCTTTAGCTGGCACCTCTCGCCATAACTCCATGGCATCGTGGGCTGCCGCGATGGCTTTCAGTGTGCCGGATGCGTCGATCGTCGCAACTTCGGTGATGACTTCACCCGTGGCAGGGTTTGTCACTGCTAGTCGATTAGGTAGCGCATGCATCCACTTACCGCCCACGTAGGAAGATGTTTTGAACAAGTCCGAATCAGAAAGATCGATAGCCATCACTCGTGCTCCATAGAACGTGGTCAGCTGCAACCATGCCGGGGGCATAAATATCACGTCATGGGTCTAACGGCGATACACCATTGCCGGTTGGTTGACCCACCCACAGCCGCGCATCGTGCATGAATACCTCCCCACGCACCATACCCATTTGGGTGATACCCGTTTCTGCTGGTATATGGCCTGATGTTACGCTCACAGGATTAGCGGCGACGCAGTCGAACCACTGCGGTTTATGGGCTCCAGTGAGGTGCTGTTAGGCGCCGCTTTCCGTCTGTTGCCAGCACTGCGTCAGGGGAATCAAGGTCAGCCCGATCCCATAGTTCGCACGTTACCTGTTTATGTTTTTGGTCCAAACCCTCGCAGTAGTTGCTGTAACGACACAACAGCACCTCTTTTCCACGACCGAGCCTGACTTTTTGAAACCAGTCCGGGTCCGCCAGCGCCTGCCGAGCGAATCCCACCACGTCCGCTTTATCCTCACAGAGCAGCGCCTCTGCTTGATCGAAGCTGTGAATCCCGCCCGTCGAGATGATCGGGGTGCTCATCCCCGCAGAATGAACAGCTGCTCTTATCTGCGCCACAGGTTCGCTATTTCGACCCCATGGACCTCGTTCATCCGAGAGATACGCCGGCATGCACTCATAACCACTTTGCCCTGTATACGGATAGGCTGCCCCGCCCACTCTAGGCTGCTTGGCATCATCAAACTTGCCGCCCCGGGACAAGCTCAGGAAATCCATGCCCGCGAGCGCAAATTCCTTGGCAAAGAAGCAGGCATCATCGATATCGCTCCCCGTCGCGATAATTTCATCACTCAGGAATCGGCAGCCGACCGCGTAATCCGCACCGACCGCCGCCCTAACAGCCTCATAAACCTCGAGCGGCAGTCGCACCCGATGTTCCCGGCTGCCGCCGTAGCCGTCGGAGCGAGTATTTGTGGCGGACAGAAAAGACGCCATGGTATAGGCATGAGCATAATGCAACTCGACACCGTCGAACCCCGCCGCTTGCGCTCTCCTTGCTGCCTGCGCGAAAAGCACAGGCAGAGTAGTGGGCAACGCCGAAATCGCCGGCAGATGGGTATCGGTAACGCGTTCACGATAGCCCTGCCGAAGCGATTCCAGCTCCCGCGGCGAGAGCACATCCTCCAACTCAGAGTCACTGAGTGAGAAAAGGCGCTGCCTCACAATCTGCTCATCTTGTCGCTCCATACCCAGCCGTTGCCGATGTGTGGATGTCACCTTGAGGAAACGATTAAAAAAAGTCTCTGGTTGAGGTCGTCGCCGAATGGTCAGAAAATCAATGAGTTGAATTAGCAATCGAGTCCGACCACCGCTCGCCTCTCGGACGGCATCCGTCAGCCGCCGCAGCCCTGCGACATATCGTTCGTCCGAGATGCGCAGAAGCGGCCCACTGGGGATATCCCTGATGCCCGTTGCCTCAACCACAATCGCTCCGGGCATGCCTTCTGCGAACCGCGCATACCAATCGATCACGTCTTGGGTAACGTCGCCCTCCTCGCTAGCACGCCATGGCACCATCGCAGGGACCCACGTACGTTGCTCCAGTGACAGGTTCGGGGAGGATAATTGCGAGTAAAGGCGGCTTCCCACCGCCTCTTCCCCGGTAGGCCAGCGCTCCACAGTGGTTTGATATTTAATTCTTTCCGGCGGCTTCCACACGATATCAGTCCTTTAAAGCGCTCACGCCAGCCTTGATGTCTTTTAGCATTGCCATCATGTGCTCATACTCGGCGTCACTTAGCTCACCCAAGCAGTCCACTATCCAGCCCTCATGGGCAGTCGCCATCTCAGCAAATCGTTTGTCACCCGCCGCAGTCAACGTGACGCAAAAAGCACGACGGTTGCCCGGGACAGGTTCTCGGCTAATCAGTCCCTCTTTCTCCAACTGAGTGGCAATACCGGATACGTTGCCGCCTGAAACCATCATCCGCTGAGAAAGATCACCCATAGTTAGTCCCTGTGGCTCACGTGCCAGCTGCGCCATCAGATCGAATCTGGGCAGAGTGATGCCGAATTCGCTCCGCAGACGATTCCTAAGGTGCCGTTCAACCAGATTGGTGCACGTGAGCAAGCGGAGCCAAAGTCGGATTGCTTGATGGTCATCGTGTTCAATGCGAGATTCATGGTCTAGGCTTAACTTGGCACTTGATGGATCCATTGGGCTTCACTCGTCTTGGCGGGCGCCGGATATTTGGATATTTGGATATTTTAAACATAAAATGTTTCTTCTATACTAGCGTAATATTTTAGATATAAAACGTCTTAGGCGTCACGTCACCATGGAGAAAATGCTGTGAGAGTCATCTGTCTTGGAGGAGGCCCCGCGGGCTTATATTTGGGGATTAGCCTCAAACTCCGGAATCCTGAACACGAGGTCGAGGTATACGAGCGCAATAAGCCAGACGACACCTTTGGATGGGGAATCGTCTTTTCAGACCAGACCGTCGACAACATTACGGCTAACGACCCAATCAGCGCCCAACGCATTGTTGACGAGTTCATTCACTGGGACCTCATTGACTGCCATGTATCGGGGGCAGTAGAGCGTTCCGGCGGTCACGGATTCATTGGCCTAGGCCGAAAGCGCTTCTTGCAGCTTCTGCACGAGAGGGCAAGAGAGTTGGGCGTTGGACTGCATTTTGAGCAGGAGATTGAGTTGGGTGATATCGGTACAAGGTTTGCCGATGCCGATGTGATTGTTGCCAGCGATGGCCTGAACTCTAAAATCCGCAACACCTATCTTGAGGAATTTGGCTGCACTATAGAAACGCGGCCCAACAAATTCGTGTGGCTGGGCACACACCAGACGTTTCGTGACGCGTTCACCTTCATTTTTGAGCGCACCGAACATGGCTGGATTTGGGCTCATGCTTACCAATTCGACGACAGCACCTCAACATTCATCGTCGAAACAACGCCCGAGGTTTACGATGCGCTCGGCTTCCATGAAATGTCACACGACGAGAGCGCCGAAACCTGCCGACGGATTTTCGAGGAGTATCTCGGTGGTCACTCGCTGCTAACTAATTCGGCTCATATCAGAGGATCCGCGTGGATCAACTTTCCCGCGGTCTACTGCGACAACTGGATTAAGGATGACCGGCTGGTGCTTATCGGAGACGCTGCGCATACCGCTCATTTTTCGATTGGCTCAGGAACGAAATTAGGGTTGGAAGACGCCATTTCACTGGCGCATCATCTCGATAGCGGCGAGCCCATCGCATCCGCGCTGCGGCAGTACCAAGAAGAACGCAAGATTGATGTGCTGCGGCTGCAAAATAGCGCCCGTAATGCCATGATTTGGTTTGAGAATGTGCCGCGCTACATCGATGCCTTTGACTTAAAGCAGTTTAACTATTCAATGCTGACACGCAGTCAGCGCGTCAGCCACGAGAACCTACGCCTCAGGGACAAAGTCTGGCTGAATTCCATGGAAACACACCTGGCACAGCGACACCTCGGTGAAGCCGCGAACGACCCCGTGCCTCCCATGTTCCTGCCCTTCTCACTCAGAGATATGTCATTGCAAAATCGGGTTTGCGTCTCGCCCATGTGCATGTACAGCGCCGCAGATGGCATGCCCGACGACTGGCACCTAGTGCACTACGGCGGTCTCGCCAAAGGTGGCGCTGCACTGGTCTACACTGAGATGACCAATGTGAGCCCAGAGGGGCGGATCACGCCGGGATGCACAGGCATTTGGAGCGACGCACACACTGATGCCTGGCGTCGCATCACCAACTTTGTTCATCAGCACACCCAGGCCAAGATGGCTATCCAGATTGGCCATGCTGGCCCCAAAGGCTCAACGCTGGAGCCATGGAAGTGGGATCCGAAAATTCTTGACGAGCCTCTCCCCGAACACGAGCAATGGCCGCTTCTGTCTGCTAGCGCATTACCCTTCGACACCTACAGCCCGGTGCCGCAAGCCATGACAAGCGATGACATGGATATGGTCTTGGAGCAGCACGTCGCCGCAGTGCGGCGTGCTGATAAAGCCGGATTCGATATGATCGAGATGCACGCGGCACACGGTTATCTTCTCTCGTCATTCATCACCCCGGTGCTAAATCAACGCGACGATGAATACGGCGGCTCCCTAGAGAACAGGTTGCGTTACCCGGTGGCGGTTTGTCGAGCCATGCGCGCCGCGTGGCCTCAAGAAAAACCCATGTCAGTGCGCATTTCCGCCCATGATTGGATGGGCGACGATGGCGTTACAGAGCAAGACGCACTGCTGATAGCGCAGGCATTTATCGACGCAGGCGCGGACATCATCAATGTCTCGACGGGACAAACCAGTCACTCCGCTAAACCTCAACCTGGGCGCATGTTCCAGACACCGCTTTCGGACATCATCCGCAATGATGGCGATATACCGACCATCGCTGTGGGCAACATTTACGAGACTGATCACGTCAACAGCATTATCGCGGCAGGACGAGCTGATCTAGTCTGCCTGGCTCGCCCACACCTAGCCGACCCAAATTGGACGCTTCATGCGGCAGCTGAGCTAGGCTATCAGGGACCCGGTGCTATCGAGCAACACCAGTATTTTCTCGGCTATCGGCAGGCCCATACTTTGGCCGAACGTGAACGCGAGGCGGCTTCGTGACCCGTCATGCGTTAATCACTGGCGCTGGCTCGGGCATTGGAGAAGTCATCAGTCGGCAACTGCATGCTGAGGGATACCGGGTTTCACTGGTCGGACGACGCATCGAACCGCTGCAAACCCTGTCAACGTCCTTAGGTAGCGGCAGTCAGGCCTTGGCCGGTGACGTGACCGACCGGGCCGGAATGGTCGAGTGTTTTGCCACCGCCCGAGAACACTTGGGATATATCGACATATTGGTGAACTGCGCGGGAGTGGCCCCCACTGCACCCTTTCATCGCCTCGATTTCACTGAATGGCAGCGAACCATGGACGTTAACGTTAATGGCGTCTTCCACTGCACCCAAATCGCACTTGAGAACATGCTGAATGCGGGCTGGGGCCGCGTTATCAGCATCGCCAGTGTCGCCTCGCTGCGGGGATTTCCTTATGTCAGCGGCTACTGCGCATCGAAGCATGCCGTTCTCGGGATGACACGTGCGCTGGCCCTTGAGGTCGCAACGCGAGGTATAACGGTCAATGCGATCTGCCCAGGGTACGTAGATACTGATATCGTTCGCTCAGCCATCGCAGAAATCGTCAGCAAAACTGGACGGACTGCAGAGGATGCCCTGCAGCACTTCACTGAAAGCAATCCGCAAGGGCGCCTGATCAAGGCATCGGAAGTCGCGAGCGCAGTGAGGTGGTTGTGTAGTGATGGAGCGGCCAGCGTAACAGGGCAAGCGGTCTCGATTGACGGCGGCGGCACCGCCTGACACGGGGAGCATAATCATGCAAACAACATCACTCTTGGACTACGAAGCGCAGCACTTTTTATGGGAGTGCGAGAACCGCGTTGCGACCATTACGCTTAATCGACCTGAGCGCAAAAATCCACTCACCTTCGAGTCCTACGCAGAATTGAGGGATTTGTTTAGAAACCTAACTTACGCCTCCGACGTTGATGTCGTGGTCATCACCGGAGCGGGTGGCAACTTTTGCTCCGGAGGCGACGTACACGAAATCATTGGGCCTCTTACTGAGATGAACATGAGAGATCTGATGGCCTTCACTCGCATGACGGGGGACCTCGTAAAAGCGATGCGGGCCTGCCGACAACCTGTGATCAGTGCCGTAGAGGGCATCTGTGCAGGCGCAGGCGCGATTATTGCCATGGCCAGTGACCTGCGCTACGCCACTGAGGGCGCGAAGGTGGCCTTCCTATTCAACCGGGTCGGCCTGGCGGGCTGTGATATGGGCGCGTGCTCTATGCTGCCACGCATTATCGGACAAGGGCGGGCGAGCGAACTGCTCTACTTTGGACGCTCGATGAGCGGCGAGGAGGGTGAACGCTGGGGGTTCTTCAATGGATTGAGCGCGGCACCGCTTGAAGATGCCATGGCGGCCGCGACTCGCATCGCCGCAGGTCCCACTTTTGCCAATGGCATCACGAAGAACCAGCTTCACCACCAATGGAACATGTCCGTCGACCAAGCGATTGAGTGCGAAGCTCAGGCACAGGCAATTTGTATGCAGACCGAGGATTTTCATCGCGCCTACAATGCATTTGTAAAAAAACAGCAGCCCGTGTTCGAGGGTGACTGACACCATGGCCATTCGCCGGGAGAAGAAATCATGAGCGACGGCAGCTTTTTACAGTGGCCCTTTTTTAGCGACGAGCATCGAGAGCTCGCCGCCCGGCTTGATGAGTGGGCGAATCGTAACATCCCCTCTCTCACAGCAGAGGAGCATCACGATTTAGACGGTACCTGCAAAGCCATTGTCAAGGCTCTAGGTGACGCTGGTTTTACAAGCTATGCCGTCCCTGCCAGTGCAGGAGGGCAACACAAAAAACTTGAAGTCAGAAGCCTTTGCATTATCCGGGAGACGCTGGCACGCCATAATGCGCTCGCCGACTTTGCGTTTGCGATGCAGGGACTGGGTAGCGGCCCGATTTCACTATTCGGTGATGAGGCGCAGCAAGCGACCTACCTAAATGCGGTGGCTACTGGCGATAAGATTGCCGCATTTTCGCTATCAGAACCCGAGGCAGGGTCGGACGTGGCCGCTATGTCCTGTAGCGCCCGAGCCGATGGCGACCAGTGGGTGCTCAACGGCACCAAAACATGGATATCCAATGCCGGCATCGCTGATTTTTACACCGTCTTCGCGCGCACCGACGACACCGGAGGTGCAAAAGGCATCAGCTGCTTTGTCGTCGAAGCAGGCACACCCGGATTCGAGGTCACCGAACGCATCGATCTGGTAGCACCCCATCCTCTTGGCACCCTGACATTCAGTGACTGCCGAATACCAAGAGCACATCTGGTAGGGGAGGAAGGCAGAGGCTTTGGTATTGCAATGGCAACGCTAGATGTTTTTCGCTCTACCGTCGCCGCCGCAGCGCTAGGCATGGCCCGACGCGCGCTGGACGAGACGCTCGACTACACCTCCGAGCGCAACATCTTTGGAGGCAAGCTAGGAGATCTTCAGCTTGTTCAGGCCAAAATCGGTGAGATGGCACTGGGTGTCGATAGTAGCGCGCTACTGGTTTACCGCGCTGCTTGGACCAAAGACTGCGCCGCGGAGCGTGTCACTCGAGAAGCGGCGATGGCCAAATACCACGCCACCGAAACCGCACAGCAAGTTATTGATGCTGCAGTGCAATTGCATGGCGGTAAAGGCGTCACCAAGGGCTATATTGTCGAGGCTTTGTACCGAGATATTCGCGCGCTCCGGATTTATGAGGGCGCCAGCGAAGTTCAGACCACTATCATTGCGAGGCAGACCATAGCCAACCACGCCTAGCAGCGTGTTTCTTAGGGCAGAGGTGGTCGGATGCCGCATATGACTTAGGGTTAGAATGGCGATATCTCGTGATTGCGGAGCGTTATTTTGGCCAGCCCCTCCCCCAACGACTACATGGAAAGCAAGAGCATCGAGCTAGATCAAAGCGCCATTGCGGCCTTCGCTTCACAGTTCGATCCTCAGCCTTATCATTTGGATGCCAGTGCGGCAGATCAATCCATATTCGGGGGCCTGTGTGCTAGCGGCTGGCATATCGCGGCTTTGGCAACACGACTAGTCATAGAGACTTTGCTAGCCAACGGCCTGCCCTTCGTGGAAATGTCCTCCGTCAGTTGGTTGAAGTGGAGCCGTCCAACATTTGTGAACGAGCAAATCAGCGTTCGCGTCACACTCGGTACATCCGATGAGGAAAGTCCCATAGCCAATACCCGCTGCCAAACTCTAGAAATCGAAGTTTGCAACGGAAACGGCGCGATTGTGGCAACCATGACCGCAAAAGCGGCCATCGCAATCGATGCGGCACTGGCAGAATCGACATGACCGACCTATATCTCAGGGACCGATGGTTTGAAGATCTGCCTGTGGGCGAGTTTCATGTCTTTGGCTCGCATACCTTCAGCGAGCTGGAGATTGTTGAATTCGCGAAAAACTTTGACCCCAGGCCCGAGTCGACCGACCCTGAACAGGCTCGGCTCAACCACCGGCAAGGCTTGACCGCCAGTCCGTGGCTACTGACAGCTATGTGGATGCGCAAAATGGTCGACTATATGGAGGTTTATGCGCAAGGCGTTAACGACGGCCGCCGAAATGGTGCGGGCGTTGCCATCAGCGATCTCCAATGGTTAGAGCCCGTGAGGCCAGGGCATACGCTAACCTACACCTATGAAATCATTGCCAAGCCAGGCCAAGTAATACGGGAAAAATGGGGCATGATTCGATCGCGCAATGAAGCATTTAACCAGTACGGTAATAAAGTGATGCAATTCGACATCGACATTCTTGCCGAGCGTCGGCCCCAAGAGTCAGGCGATCCCCAGCAGTAATACACCGGCAATTGTCGCAGCGAGGAAGAGGGTCTCTCCTCCAAGCAAGATAAGCGGTCGCCAGCCAATCGAGGCAACCTCGCGCAATGAAGTCCGGACGCCAAGCGCCGTTACCGCCAAAAGCAATAGCGCGGTGGCGAGGTGAGACAGTCCCTCCGTGAGCGTCTCGGGTAACAGCACGGTATTGTTCAACAGGAACAGTGTGATGAAGCCGAGCAAGAAAATAGGGGGCGATATTAAGAAAGACTGGCGAGCCTCTTGCGCGCGCAAGGAAATACGGCATACCAGTGCAATCGCCATCACAATCGGAACCAACATAGCCACGCGCAACAGCTTAACGAATGTGGCGAGGTCACCGGTCTCGGGAGAGACGCTATAACCCGCCCCCACTACCTGAGCGACATCATGAATAGTCGCTCCTATAAAAAAGCCCATGTCTCTCGAGCTGAAATTAAGAAAGTCACCGGCAATGGGATAGAACACCATTGCAACAGTACTGAGGGTAGTCACTCCGATAACAGTAAACAAGGTGAGCCGTTGCTTCGCATCCGAATCCGGGAGTGCTGCGCTGATGGCTATCGCCGCTGAGGCGCCGCAGATACCCACGGCACCTCCGGTCAACAAACCAAGATCTCTCCCACACCCAAGCAAACGTGAGCACAGCACACCAAAAGCCAGTGTCATAACAACTGCACCGCAGACGGCTATCAGCGCCGGCCAGCCCAACAAGGCAACATCCCCAATGCTCAACCTGAGACCCAGCAACGCCACCCCGAACCTGAGGCAGGGTCCCGATGCCCAAACCAGACCTCTCGTAAAGCGATCGGACGCACTGAGAAAATGACACGACAAACCCAGCAACAGCCCAATTAACATGCCTGGTGCACCGTACCGATACGAAATGGCATAGGCCATCACAGAAAGAGCAGCACTGAGAGCGACACCGGCCGCTATACCCCTCAGCCGGAATGGTTCATCCAGATTCAAGCGAGCTCCGGATTAGAGGAAACCGCGTGACCCGTATTGAAGTTTGACTCTGGCTCCATAGCCTTCAATTGAAGCGCTTTAATTTTAGACGAGTCGCTGTCAGGTGCATGCTCCACATAATCCAGAATCTGCATCAGCCGCGATGTCGTGCGATGGCGAGTCTCCCCGTAACCCTTCACCAACCGTCCGAGCGCCGCAATCGCCATAGCCACGTCGTGTTCATCGGCAGACAGCACGGCGTCATACCATCGGTCGATCATTTTACGCTCATGCGCATAACCGAACGTAGACCGCCGAAAGCGACGAAAACCCGCTAAACAACGCAACAATACCTGCATGTTGATACGGTCCGTTCTTAAAGTTCTAGGTCCAAGGAGTCGACTCAACCAGCGCTTTGCGGTATGTGACCTCAGCAATGCCGACCCCCAACTCACGGGGAGCAAGGCTGCCACCTCCTCAATCCGTGGGTGAAAAAATTCAGCCACTGCGACCGGCTGACCGGCGGCCGCTTTGACCTCTGATCGAATCATGGACTCTCTGTCAGGGCGCACTTTAAGTTGGGCAACGCGAGGTATATCCTCAAACGCCATCCAGAGTGCAAGGTGTCGACCGGCCTCTTGGGCGAGAGAGTAGCTTTTTCGATCCAGATCACGATCTATTAGAGCTGACACACGACTAAACCATTCTTCCGCGTAGGGCTCGTCCTGATAATCGATCAGTCTGTTCACGCTGTGGTAGGCCATTTCCTGCAGTGCCGCTGGCAGATCCGCTATGCGCGGCAACCAGCGCTCGCCTAAGGGGTTACTCGCTACTGGCAGCGAGAAGGCCTTTACCTCAGGAGGCACATACTCGCCGACACCGCCGGGCTGGGCGCGACGAAAACTCTCGTCAAACGCTGCGAGGTTGGCAGGCGCACTGCCCCCAGATGAGAGCAGTTTGCGAAAGCAGTGGCCTGCAAATGGCAGCGCCCCGCTCCCAGCGATCGCACCCAGCAGTGCCGCCGAGATGACAGTGCCCTGTCGCTGAACAATTTCTGACATATCAAAATGAATGAAGCTTCTGGCGTAGCGCTCACCCATCTCAATGATCAGCTCTCTGTCTACCGACCCATCTCCCGCGGCACTCTTTTCCGTGATGCCGAAAACCCGATGGTCTGACGCAATCAACAAACTTCTGTCTGGAGAGATAAAGCCGCGGCTGATCATTCTTCCCGCCTCAGCAATTTCCGAGGCGACTGCTATGTCGATATCTCCTTGCGCAGGAAAGAGTGACATCACAGGCGGACGCTCACTCGCTTGCCTTGGCATAAACTCGAGGTAATAAATCGTAGCGCCCGTCCGCTGAGCTACCCCTGCAAGCGAAGTACTCTGACACCACCAATCGTTTTGCTCCGCCGCCGCAATGAGCCAGTTGGTCAGCACTCCGCCGCCCTCCCCCCCAAGTGCAGCGATCACCATATTGATGGTCGCGTCCTCTCGTGACATCAGAACTGGCGTTGCTCCATGCGCTTCCGATCGCGCGCCCGCCACCATTCTCGCATCCGAGCACGAGTGGTATCGAGAAAACGATCCCACACAGTAGGGTTGTGAATCATCTCCACCCTTGAGAAAGAGGGACACAGCACAGCAGAGTGTGCATTGGTACCACAGACACCGCAACCAACACAGCTATTGTCGACGTAAGACACGGGATCTGTGCGCAACGGATCAGGATTCTCTCGGATCGTCAAAGAGGGGCATCCCGAGAGGCGGATGCAACCATGATCACCCGTGCAGGTCTCTGGATCGATGTAAAAACGCGCCCGCTTCACCCGCCGACCCTCCGAGACCGCCTGTCGGATCAATGGCTTCACCCGACGTTGGCGATTCAACATGCATTCGCCCTCCGCCACCACCACCTTTAGCCCGGCATCATTGGTGGTTAGGGCTGCACGGAGCGTCTCCTTCATGGCGGCGATATTGTAGGTACTCACCGTGCGGATCCACTTTACGCCGGCGCCGCGACAGGCATCCTCAATGTCCTGCCAGCTTTCACGTTTAGGTTGATTCGCATCTAGGGTAGTAGCGATCAGATTG
This sequence comes from Halieaceae bacterium, assembly GCA_902623175.1. Taxonomy (GTDB): domain Bacteria; phylum Pseudomonadota; class Gammaproteobacteria; order Pseudomonadales; family Halieaceae; genus Luminiphilus. The sequence goes on along the minus strand of CACNSR010000003.1, from coordinate 134,670 downwards.
GGCTCCACCAGGGACGGGATATCCTGCCCACCGGTTGCAGCCGAGTAACCGTTGTCGATTATAATCAAGAGGCCATCATGCTCATTGAATACCGCACTGGTGACACCACTGGTGAGACCGTTATGCCAGAAACCACCGTCCCCCATGATGCTGATTGCCTTGTGCGGCAGTGCGTGGCGCATCCCTGACGAACTGGCCAGCGAGAGGCCATAGCCCATGATGGTGTTACCCAGGTTAAAAGGGGCTGCGGTGGCGAAAGAGTGACATCCGATATCAGATGAGATGTGAAAAGGACCCATCTCTTCCTGCAATTGCTTAATGGCAGAAAACAGCGGACGCTCTGGACATCCCGTACATAGACCCGCGGGTCGAGGCGGCAACTCGCCCATCAGCCGGCCGATATCCTCTTCTGACACCGGCGTCTCTGTGCTCAGTACAACATCAAGCGAGAGCTTCATGGGTATATTTTGTCGCGATGCCGCCTGAATAAATCGGGTAATACCCTCCAACATCACCTGCCCCGTGTACTCCCCTGCCATGGGCATGATGTCCTTACCGTAAACACGGGTTTGCACGTCCTGCCGACGCAAAACCGTCTGGATCCCCTGCTCGATGTACTCCGGCTGCCCCTCCTCCAGCACCAGCACCTGCTCTTTACCGGCACAGAATTTAACCAGCTCTCTCGGGATCAGCGGGTAAGCGACATTAAGGCAGTAAATGGGGACATCGGTCTCGCCATACACGTCGGCCAGCCCTTGTCGCTGCAGGGCGCGAATCACCGTGTTGTATGAGCCTCCGCAGGTGATGATTCCAACCGAGTCGTATCGCCCTGGGAAAACCTCATTAAGCGCATTGTCCTCGACGAAGCGAATCGCTGCGGGTAGCCTCTCGGCGATCTTTTCACGTTCCTGCGCATAGACAAACGGCGGCAAGATAATTTTCTCAGGCTCCCGATTTGGGGTGACTGGCGCCTCGCTGTGGAATTCGGGGGCAACATTATCCCGAGCAACAAACTCACCAGTCACATGACACCCGCGGATACGCATCATGTAGAAGATCGGCGTGTTGGATGCCTCCGAGAGCTCAAAGCCCTTTTCAACCATATCAACGATACTGGGTAAGTTGGGTCGCGGGTCCAGGAGCCACATCTGCGCTTTCATAGCAAACGCATAACTTCGCTCCTGCATAATGCTTGAGCCCTCTCCGTAGTCCTCACCAACAATCACCATAGCGCCGCCGGTCACCCCGGAAGAAGCTAGATTTGACAGCGCATCAGATGCGACATTGGTACCCACAGTTGACTTCCAAGTCACGGCTCCACGCAGCGGATAATTGATAGAGGCCGACAACATAGCTGCTGCGGTAGCCTCGGAACCGTTAGCTTCGAAATGGACGCCCAAGTCACCGAGGATATCTTGTGCATCGTTGAGCACATCCATCAGATGCGAGATAGGAGAACCTTGATAGCCGCCCACATAAGACACGCCAGACTGCAGGAGCGCTTTGGTGATGGCGAGAATCCCTTCACCCTTGAACACCTCACCCTGCCCGGCGCGGAGCTTTTTGACTTCGTCAGTGAAAGAACGCTCAGCCAACGGAAGAGTCTCGGTTTATCCCTAAGGTACCAGTGCGATCACTCGACACGGACTGCCCGACCCCTGCTCGATTTTGAGTGGCGCCGCAATCAGGATAAAACCTGTTGTGGGAAGTTGATCAAGATTTCGTAAACTCGCCAAACCACATTTGTTAGCGCCGTGCATCAGGTTGTGACAGGGGAACATTGGATCCTGACTCGCCGCCTGGCCAGAATCTGTTCCGACGGTTTCAACCCCTACCCCAATAATATTTCTCTCTTGCGCCAAAAAGGCGACGGTCTCTGGATCCCAGCCAGGCGTGTGCCCCCCTGTCTCGTCCTTGTTGAGATAAGCCTCTTTGGATTCTCTTTTAGACCAATCGGTGCGATAAAGCACCCAAGCGCCGTCTGGAATTCTGCCGTTTTTTGCTTCCCAGGATTTTACAAACTCTAGTGACATCAGAAAATCGGGGTCACTCGCTGCCTCAGCAGCAGCATCAATAACTACTCCGGGCCCGATAAACCGCTCTGGTGGCAACGTATCGGTTGCGTTGTCCGGAAGATCCTGGCCCGTCACCCAATGAATTGGCGCGTCAAAGTGTGTGCCTGTGTGTTCACCGCATTTGATGTTGTTCCAATACCACGCGGGCCCACGATCATCGTAGCGAGAGATTTCCTCCTTTGAAAAGGGCCAGGATTTGCCCCAACCAAACTCTTCAGGCAGCTCCAGAATAGGCGTCTCCGGCGAGAGAGTCACACTGAGGTCGATCACTTTGATCGAACCGCTAACTAGTCCCACCGCTAAGTCCATCAACACTGCACTTGTCATTCGTTTTCTCCTAATTTTTGGCACGACTCATGCCGCATAGACAGCGTGGCGTAGCGGCCCTACCAAAGTATAGCGTGGTGTTGAACCTTTTTACCGATTCACGTATCCAATGCAAGTGTGCGCAGATTCGTAGATCGCTGAGTGCGCCCGGCCCTGTATTCCTCAAAAATGTCCACGTAGTCATCTGGGCCATACTGGCTAAATAATTCGGCCAAAATATTTGGTAACTTGCGGTAGGGGTTAAGTCCAAGATCCTTCAAGAGAACGTCCAGGTATTGCTGAAACCGGGTGTTCACCGCACAGGAGCGTGACGGTTCAAAGTTGACACAGTCGCGCTTCCATTGCTGAACTTTTTTTATGGTCTGTTGCATTTCCTCGGCGCTGGGCAGGGTCAGGTCACCGGAGAGCACGGCGGACAACCACAGCATGCCAATTTCAACTGCTGGTACGTGCATAAAGCCATGATTGAAGCCCGCAAAGGCGATATTGGGGACTTCCGGGTGCAGCAAATGCCTGTAAAGCTGGACACCATCGGACTCGCTCTCCAGTAGGGCACGATATTTGTCCGGTAGGAACGGAAATGTTGGCGAGCCTGAGCCAAGACTGAGCACAACAAGATCACAGTCAATGGCGTTGCCACCCTCAAGCACCACACCGTTCTTCGTAAATGCCTGCAACTCCCCTTGGTGTGGAAGGAGTCGCTCCCTAGCGATATGTTTCAAATACATCTCGGGTTGCATAGCTGATGCAGAGCGAAAGTCGCTAACGATGTCGTGCTTAGGTGTGAGTGACGCCAAGCGGCGTTTTACCGCTGCGCTCTTACCGAGTCCCAGTAGGTACTTCTGGAGTCTCACAATGCTCTGCACTAGGCGCCAATTGCCACGGACAAGGAAGCCTAATTTACGGTGGATAAAAGCCTCGGTAGCGTTGGGTTGCACCCAGCTGGGCATTAAAAAGGTACCCATGCGACAAAACAGAAGGCGTGAGTAGTGGACGCCCAATATACGAACGGGGACCATCCAGCGCGGCGTCCGGAAGAGGTGGTGTACCTCGCTGGCTTGATCTACCGCGAAGGTCGCCATATCTAGCGCGCTTTTACCGAAGCCAGCAACCAGCACTTTTTTTCCGGCAAAGACACTGAGATCCGTAATCTCTCGCTCGGTGATAATTTCCCCTTTGAATTCGTCTTGGCCGGGGAATTTTGGAGATTGCTTCCCACTTGAATACTGACCAATGGAGAGCACGACGAAGTCGAAATCCTGCTGTCCGGTATCGCCATCGTTTCGATAGTGCAGCCGCCAGCCACCTGCTGTCTCCTCAAGTTTTGTGACTTCGTGGTCTAACTTGAGAGGAAGATCAAGCTGATCAATCGCGTCATTCAGATGCTGTTGTACCTGTGCGCTAGTTGGATGCAAGTCTGGCTTTGGGCTCCAGGGAACATCCATAAGGCGGTATTGATCCCGAGTGTTCTGCAATCTGACGCCCGGATAACCCATAGCCCACACGCCGCCGATCCGGCTGGACTTTTCATAAATTTGGACATCATGGCCCGTCTTGAGGAGGGACTGTGCCGCTGCGATGCCCGAGATTCCTGCACCAACGATTGCTATTCGCACTGATAAAAACTCCTGTAAGGGCTCGTGACGATTGCAGCTCATAGTGAGCAAGCTCACTTGCGTCACTACTATTCGGGGTGCGCGCTTTGCCGCTGTACTTTCCGGCGCCGCCTATCCATACGCTACCGTATGGAAAATAAAATGTCTGGCGCTTCATGTCAACTCAAAGGAAACACCGGCAAGCGCGATTAGTGAAAGACTGGGAGAATATTCTAGCTACCGGTTCGCGATGGTTGGCCAGGGGTGGGGTTGCCTAAGCAGATCAAGATTTATGTAATGAAGAGCTAATGGTCTAGAGCGCCTGATGGCGGCATGCTCAGGCTCATTCAAGCCCGGTAGGCGCTGGCAGTGCCTAAGGCTCTTCCTTGAACGAACGGTTTTTGGTTAAAGCAACGTGCCGCCCGCGGCGACAAATTCCGAGGCGTTCACGTAACGGGCTGCGTCGCTCGCAAGAAATGCCACTACCTCACCAATATCCTCGACCGTACCAATTTCCGTAAACGGATTGTTCTTCTCCCAGTCCGCCATCAATTGTTCCGCACCTTCCGCTGCCGACAACCTTTTGAAGTTCGGCGTTTCAATTGGACCCGGATGAACGGTGTTGCACCTAATTTTTACGTTTGTCTCTAAAAAATGCTGGGCTACACATTTACTGAACATTGTCATGCCGGCCTTGGCGGCGCAATAGCCGGAAAACATTGGCCACGCGCGATTGGCATTGGTTGAGGAGATATTAATGATGGAGCCACCGCCATCGGCTTGCAGCAATGTTGACGCGGCTTTGCAGCCCAGAAAAACAGAATCCATATTAAGCGCCATAATCTTGCGCCATTCTTCAATCGTAAGTTGGTCAAGGTTTCCGAACCCCCCCCCACCCGCGTTATTAACCAAAATATCGAGACGACCGCAGCTGCTCTCTACCTCGGTAACAAGATTGCTCCAGCTGTCTGGCTCGGTGACATCTAACAGCGCAAAGCTAACACTTACACCCAGCTCGGCAGCGATAGCGCTCCCCTTTTCGTCTTGTATATCTGCAATAACAACATGAGCGCCGCGACCGCAGAGGGTTCGGACTATGCCCTCGCCGATTCCATCCGCTCCGCCAGTAACAACTGCGACCTTGTTAGAGAGATCGTTATTTAACATAGCTAGTACGCGCCGTTGCGCTCCTCGTTTGATTGATTTTTGACTGTGGGTTGTCAGAAATCAGCTTAAGCCCTCTGATACTATGACCGCTCAAAATGTACATGCTTGCGCAGGCGATCTTGGTCGGGTGGCATCACCGCTTCGCTACCTACCCATACGTGTGCGTATGGAAATTAGGAGGTCTGACCGTTGATGTCAACTCGAGGTGGCGAAAAGCTAAGGAAGTCAATGGTTGATAAGCAGTCTAAAAAGTCATGGTTAAATGCTGCCCTGAAAGCGCTGGCTAGCGGCGGAATTGACAAGGTAAGGGTTGAGTCGCTCGCTAAAAATCTTGGGGTTACGAAAGGAAGCTTCTACTGGCACTTCAAAGATCGAGAGCAGTTTTTGGACGAGTTACTCAATTTTTGGGCAGAGCAGAGCACACAGACGGTTATCGCCAATCCCGACTATCCGACAGATTCAAGAGCAAGAGTCAGGGCGGTTGCTGAAGATATTGTGCGCCGTGATCTTGGGGGGATGGATCCACACATCCGGTCTTGGACACAGTATGACAAGCGAAGAAGGAAGGTCGTAGCAATGATAGACAAGAAGCGTTTTGAGTTTTTGCGAGACCTCTTTGCAGCGGCGGGGTTTTCAACAAGCGGCGCTCGCCTGCGGGCGCAGTCGCTTTACCGTTACGTTTTGGGAGAGCCGTTTATCTCGGTCAGGGAGTCGATGGGTCAACGGCTTCAGAGGATGCAAGCGCACGTCGATTTATTGTTGCGAGAGTAGATGCAGCCAGCTCCGATGATGTCGGGGCTGCAGCGCCCATTTGCCTCATAAAGCGCGTTCATCTCGGCTCATGGCCGCCCCGGGGTTGACCAGGGAGGGGATGTTTTCGCGTAGAAAGTCCAGCGGAGCGCGTTCTTTCTGGGTGATGACCCGATGCGGATACTGAGCCAAAATGGCATTTTGTATTCCACTTGTCCCCATCTAAATCCATGTGGTCAGCTGACTGGCTGACGAAGGCCTTTGGCCTCTAGGCGCGGCAGTACTTCCTGTCTGAAATAGGGAAACTCCTTGGCGTAATCCACAAATGCGAGGGTAGTGCCCGCGATGCCTGTCTCGCTCAACTTTTCCAGTAGGTCAGCGATGGCGTCGGGTGTGCCTACTAAAGGGAAGCCTCCGTGGCCCGCCGCCATACGATCCCTGTACATGGCCAGTGCCTCAGCAGTGAAAGATTGCGCATGCATCCCCTGTAAGGTCATAAGGTTATCGACCGCATTCCAATCCGCCTGCTCGTCCGCGTACCAGTGCAGGTAGTCATCGGCTTCCTGCTGGGTAGGACGGCAGACCACAGTGCATAGCGTCAGGACATCTACCTTTCGCTTCACGCTTGCGGCTCGCTCGGTAATATCCACGACGGTTGCCTTGGCTTGCTCAAAGTCAAAAACCGGAGTGAACAGAAAGTCGGCGTTGCGCATGGCAAATACTCGGCCCTCTTCCGAGCCGGCGGCGTTGATGATGGGCATCTTAGGCTGAACGGGGTGTGGCAGGCTGTAGACCCCCTTGCCCTGATAGAAATTTCCTTCCCAATCGAAGGCGGTATCGCAGGTCCACAGTTTTTGGACGTATTCAAACCACTCTTGAGCCATCGCATAGCGGTCGGAGTGATCGCTGGGGAGGTCGACCCCGAAGGCATCATACTCAGGCTTGTTCCATCCGGCGACCACGTTTAGACCGATCCTTCCGTTAGAGAACTGATCCAAGGTAGCTAGCTGCTTCGCCACCACAATCGGATGATTAAAAGCGGTGTGTACGGTGGCGAATACCTGAATGTTTTGGGAGTGGGCGGCAAGCCCTGCTGCCCAAGTCACGGTTTCTAGGACGTTTCCGTGAAAGTCGGTCTCACCGCCGTAGCCAATCCAACGGGCGATGGGCAGCATGAACTCGATGCCGGCGTCATCGCATTGCTTTACCAGATCGAGGTTGTTCGCCCAGTCGTTATTCCATCGTTCAGGCACCTTAGTGACTGCCATACCACCCGAGCAATTGGCGGAGAAGGTCCCCAGTTTGAGTCGGTTTTCATTGAACATGGGCGCAGGCGTTCTATTCATGAGCAGACCTCGAGGTTATCTGTGACCCAACAGGTACGATGTTAACATTTCAGACTTAAAATGAAGCGTCAAGACAGGGTAATTTGCTCACGCGCTGCCGTGAAGTTTATCCCGAGGCCAGCTAGAGGGAGTAAGCGGACGATGATGACATCGCGAATTGTTGGAAAAGAACTCAAGCCTACAGAGCGGAGGGAACATGCATTACTTCGAGGACTTCCGGGTTGGTCAACGAATAAAATTTGATCGCTATGCAGTGATGCAGAGCGAGATCGTTGAGTTTGCAAAGCGGTACGATCCCCAAGTTTTTCACGTTGACGACAGCCATTCATTGACTGCAGAGCTGGGTGGGATTATGGCCAGTGGTTGGCACACCACGGCGATTTTTATGCGACTTGCAGTCGATGCCTATATTGGAAACGCTGCCGTTCTGACTTCTCCTGGTGTTGACGAGCTGCGTTGGCTGGCACCGGTGCGGGCGGGGGATGTGATCAGCGGCGAGGCAATCGTCGAGGAGGCCAGATTGTCTGTTTCAAAGCCCGATCGAGGAATACTGACAACAGGTGTGCGCTTGTGGAATCAGCAAGAAGTTGATGTGCTTCGACTGAGGACGCACGCTTTCATAAGGGTATGTCCGCATGACTAATGGATGTCTGGGCTTAAAGCTACGGGAATTATTGGGCGATACGCTACTTAACTGCTGTCGCTTCGATCTCAACTAGAGCCTCGTCTTCTATCAGGGCTGAGACCTCCACTACCGACATCGCTGGATAGTGCTTGCCCATGACCTCCCGATAGGTGCGACCTACTGCGCCAAGGTCTGCCAGATACTGCTGTCGGTCGATGACATACCAAGTCATGCGAGTCACGTGCTCCGGACCTGCTCCAGCACTGCCCAAAATTGCAACTACGTTTTCAAGTGCCTGCCGGAATTGGCCAATAAAGTCATGGTGTTCAAAACGCTCGTCTTTGTTCCAACCAATCTGGCCTCCGCAAAAGATCACAGAATCGCCCCGAGCGATAACACCATTAGCGTAACCCTTTGGACGTGTCCAACCCTCAGGCAACAAGGTCTTGTGCATGCCGAATTCCCGGTTTGTAATGACGATAATGGAATTATATTTTATACTTAAAATATCGGGTAGCACACTGCTGCGGTGGCCAACTCTCTAAAAATTAGAAGGAATCGATATGAAAGCGGTATTTTACGAGCAACACGGTACAGCAGACGTACTCCAGATTGGGGAGCGCCCGACCCCGGAGCCTCAAGATCATGAGGTACTGGTCGAGGTGGTCGCGACTTCGGTGAATCCCATCGATCGTCGATTACGAAGCGGTGAGTTGCAGGAGTACATCACGCGCACTTTCCCCGTTGTGCCCGGATGGGACCTAGCCGGCAGGATTGTGAAGGTCGGCGCAAAGGTGACCGACTGGCAGATAGGCGATGAAGTCCTTGGACTGGCATTCACATGGTCAATACAGCACGGCAGCTACGCTGAATACTGCCCGATTGACGCCACCTCAATCACTCACAAACCCGCATCAATCAGCTTTGAACAAGCTGCCGCTTTGCCCCTAGTGAGCTTGACTGCCTGGCAAGCACTTAGCGAATTCGGACAACTCCAAGCAGGGCAATCTGTGTTTATTCAGGCCGGCGCCGGCGGCGTCGGCAGCGTGGCAATACCCATGGCCAAGCACCTTGGCGCCAAGGTCTACACCACTACCAGTGCCAGGAATCGCGATTACGTCAAATCGCTCGGCGCTGATGTGGTCATTGATTACAACTCGGAGGACTATGAATCCGCTCTACGGGAGCATGAGCCAGATGGCGTTAACCTGGTGCTTGAGGCATTACTGGGCAACGGCACTGCCGAAGCAGCCATTCGTCTTGCCAAAGATGGTGGCCGCGTCGCGTACATGAATAACGAGCCCCCGGAGATGGATGAAATCGAGCGACGCGATATTAAGGCCGAATTTCTTCACCACAGACCCGATGGAGAAATGCTGACGGGACTGGTGGGCCTATACCAATCGGGCAACATCACCATGCCACACATACAGGTGCGGCCGCTGGAGGAAGCGATGGACGCGCATCTGGAGTCCGAACGGGGCCATACCCAAGGTAAGGTGGTGCTGCGGCTCTGCTGACTCGACCTACCTCAAAAGCCTTGGCGCTGAAATCAACCATCAATCATTTTAGGGTTAAAACATCTTGCGATCCGGTCTTGGATTGCATGAAAATGTTTTACAGTAATCGCCTAGTGTGTCTAAAGATCCAAAACGGAGCATCCATATGAACAACCGCATTCTTCGCACAACACTGGCTAGTGCTATATCCGGCGCCACCTTAGCCAGCTCAGTCTTCGCGCAAAGCGTTTTGGAAGAGGTCGTCGTCGTTGCGCAGAAGCGTGAACAGAATTTGCAAGAAGTCCCAATAGCAATCAATGCATTTACCGGTCGACAAATGAACGCCTTAGGCGTATCCGAAAGCTTTGACATTGCTGCATTTTCTCCGGGGGTCCATATCTCCGGCAACTTGGCTGGGCAAAACACACAATTCTCAATCCGTGGCGTGACCCAAAATGACTTCAATGACATCATTGAAGCGCCAAACGCCGTTTATCTAGACGAGGGATACATTGCGGTTGCGCAGGCGCAAACCTTCGCAGTATTCGACATCAACAGGGTCGAAATTCTTAAGGGCCCACAAGGCACACTGTTTGGACGTAACGCAACGGGTGGTCTAGTGCATTTTATATCCAACGCGCCATCATTCGAGGGTGTGGAAGGCTACGTCGATGTAGAGTTTGGACAGTTTGACGTGCCCAACAACGCGAATCGAACCGTCATCGAAGCCGCCATAGGTGGTCCGTTCACTGACACCTTTGCCGCGCGCGCAGCGATTCGCTATAGCGATCAGGACCCATACTTGGAAAACCTCTATAGCAATGCCGATCAACTTCCTTTCTTAGGGGATCCTGGTCCGGGCTCAGGAGCCGACCTCGGGGATGACGACACCATGGCGGCGCGTATTCGCTTGGCATTTGAGCCAAATGACAGGTTGCGCATGGATTTAAGCTTTAACTACTCAGACAGCGAGGTAGCTACGGGGCCATATCAGAGCAAATCCACCTTTGCGATTGCACAGGATCATGACGGCAACCCAAATACACCGCCAGAGCTGATCAACGTGATTAACACTCCTTCGGGCGAGAGCCGCCTCTCAGCACTCTATGATGCCAATGGAAACGACACCGGACTTGATGCCGGTGGAGACATTGAGGATGGAGACCAGTGGCTGCCTGGCGGCGGCGGCGGTCTGCCAGGGCGTTTGGCCCCGGGTGCCGACTTCTTCGGTTACCTTGACCCCGACGGCGACGACTTCACCTTCTCAGGTGACTTCGCTTTTGCCAATCAGGGCAGTACTGAAAACTCAGGCATCAATTTTAAGATCAGCTACGGGCTGTCCAATGGGATGAACTTTGTCTCGATCACCGATCACAAAGAATACGAGAAGTTGTTGTTCATTGACGTCGATTCTGCTCCTGTTAACCAGTTAGCTAACTATGCCGCAGTGGATGCCACCAGTTTTACTCAGGAGTTCCGCCTGAGCGGCGAAACGGACCGGTCTCGTTGGGTGGCCGGCGTTTATTATCTAAACATCGACTCCGAGTCTGACAATGGTCTGAAGGGACCTCAGAGCTCGTTTGCTGACGTATTTGGCGGCGTCCCTATTGATGTGGGCACTACAGCGGGACTAGAGACGGACTCCTACAGCATCTTCGGCCAAATGGAATATGACCTCTCGGACCGCTTAACACTGATCGGCGGCCTGCGCGCAATGCGAGAAGAGAAAGACTTCGAATTAAACATTGGCGTTGCACCCTCAGAATCCTCGTTTGTGGTGAATACGCATCCCTGCTTCCGTGATGCCAGCCAGTGCTTCCCTGGAACTGGGGTGGAGTACACCGACGACATCTCAGAAAGCTACTGGACCGGTAAGGTTCAACTGACCTATGACATGTCTGACGACCTGATGCTATACGGCGGAGTAAATCGTGGCGTAAAGGCCGGCAGTTATAACGCACCGCTCCTTGGTGCCTTCTATGGTGCTGGCGGCCCTGGGTCACTACCCTACGACGAAGAGGTATTGACGTCGTATGAGGGCGGCTTCAAAGCAACTCTCGGAGACGGTCAGACCCGAATTAACGGCTCTGTCTTTTATTACGACTATGCGGACTATCAGGCATTCCTCTTTGTGGGTGTTGGCGGCGTCGTGATTAACCGAGATGCAGACAACTACGGCGCAGAGATAGAGATCCAAAGCTCACCCGTGCCCGGCCTCGATCTATTGTTCAACGCTGCCTACTTCGATGCGACAGTCAAGGATGTCAGCTTGCGCAACGGCTCACCCCTGCCCTCGTCCGACGTTGATCCCACATACGCCCCGGAATTCCAAGCAACGGGCTTGATCCGTTACGCTTTCGACGCGCTGGGTGGGGAGATCGCCGTGCAAGCTGATGTCAGCTACTCGGACGAGTACTACTACAACTTGAGAAACTTCGATGCTGACAAGTTTGACAGTTACACAGTGGCCAACGCGCTGATCAGTTACGAGACCAACGGCTGGACAGCCACCCTCGCCGCGCGCAATTTGGGTGACGAGCGCCCTGGCGTTCAGGGATTTGACCTCGCGACCCTCTGCGGATGCAACGAAGTGGCTTACCGCGCACCGCGTTACTACTCCTTGAGCGTGCGAAAAGACTTCTGATGCCCGAACCACTAAGTCGGCGACATCTACTAGCCCGCGGCACCGCTGCGGGCTTTTTTGTAGTCGCGGGCGAGTGCTTGTGGCTTACCCCGCAAGAGGCTGAGGCACGAGTATTTGAACCACAGATACTCTCCCCCCAACAGTGCAAGGCGTTATCGATGCTAGGGGACGCCTTGGTACCCGGCGCCGCAGCCGCAGGTCTCTCTGCCTACATTGATCTGCAACTTCAAGCTGGCGATGAATCCTTGCTGATCGGCAAATATCTCGGGGTAGATACCTCTGCTCAAACTGGATTCTATCGGGCGGCGGCCGATAACGTTATGTCACTGGCCGATGAGAGCATCTCGATGCACACATTTGCCACCAGTATGGCTACTGACGCTGTCTCTGGATGGGCAGGCCCCCCCGCGAGCTACGTGCTATTTGTCCTACGCGCTGATGCCCTTGACGTTACGTATGGCACTCCCGAAGGATTCGAAAAGCTTGGAATTCCTTACATGGCACAAATCAAGCCGGATAAGCCATGGTGAGCAAAGACTGTGACGTGATCATTGTCGGCGCAGGAGCCGCAGGGCTGACGCTGGCCGCTCGATTGGCAGAGGGCGGCAAGTCAGTCAGTGTCCTGGAAGCCGGCCCTGAACGGAAGCTTGGCGACCTCATCAGCTCTCAAATCTGGGCTAGAAAACTGAAGTGGTCGGAACCCGCGGTATCTGAGTCTGGTGACCACAAAATCGGACACGCGTTCAACGCGGGTACCGGTACCGGGGGATCTGCTCTTCATCACTACGGTGTGTGGCTGCGGATGCACGAAGGAGACTTCTCACTCAATAGCGACCATGGGTTGGGGCTCGACTGGCCGCTCAGCTACGCAGACCTTGCTCCTTATTACGACCAAGTGCAGGCCGAAGTGGGACTAAGCGGAGATAGCAAACAGGAGCGGTGGCGACCGCAAGGTGCACCTTACCCCATGCCTCCGATGCCGCTTTTTGCGCAGTCGCGCGTGCTTGCAAAAGGCTTTGAAAAAATGGGCCGTCACACTGCACCGCTGCCCCTAGCGATCAACAGTGAACCCTATAAGGGGAGACAGGCTTGTCACTACGACGGCTGGTGTGACTCCGGATGCTCGATAGGCGCCCTAGGGAACCCGCTCGCCGTGTGGCTGCCACGCGCGCAAACTGCGGGCGCACGCATAGAACACAACGCGAGGGTATCGCGCGTCATACGAGACCCCCAGAGCCCACAACGCATCGAGTGCGTGGAGTACATCCAGGGCGGCGAGAGCAGGTCTATGTATGCTGAGCACATCATTGTTGCTGCATTTACCGTACAGTCGGTGCGCATACTTCTTAGTTCTGCAACAGAACGATATGCCGCTCCGGGCAATCACTCTGACAAACTGGGTCGTTACTTGATGACCCATCCCGCGGGAACTGTGTTCGGATTATTCGACCAGGAAATGTTTCCGCATCAGGGTGTCACGGCAGGACAGCTTCTCAATCATGATGACTACGACAAGAAAGATGCCCCCGGCGGCTTTGGCTCAAGTCAGTGGATGATCGGACACGCCATCAAGCCACATGACTTGCTCGGATATGGAACTAACAGACCGGATATATTCGGAGCAGAATTGGAGCCGTGGCTCAAGAAAGCCTCTAGGCACTTAGGTAATATGACTTTGGTCTGCGAGGATATTCCGTTGCCCGAAAACCGCATCACTCTGAGCGACCGAGCAGACTCCGACGGCATTGCCCATGCCCATGCCCATCACGATTTAGGCCCCTCCGCGGCAGCGAGGTGTGCTCAGCGCATGTCAGAGGGCGCAGAGATTATGCGAGCTGCGGGTGCCTCAGAAGTCTGGTCTGGCCCTCGAATTGGACAGCATCACATGGGCGGCGCTGTCATGGGTAGCGACCCCGCGGAATCAGTGACCGATGCCTTCGGGCGCGTGCACGATACCGACAACCTATACGTGTCGGGGCCCGCGTTGTTCCCCAGTAGCGGCGCGGTGAACCCTACCTTTACACTGACCGCACTCGCCTCACGCCAAGCAGACCACATACTAGCAATCAAATAATTTGCTCTGATGCGCCCGCTGCGCCTTGTGAGCCGCGGGAATTCAAAGAGATATAAACATGACACCTTCAGTTAGCTATTCGGTAAGTCAGCGAATCGGCACCATCTTGATCGAATCACCTCCCGTGAATGCCCTCTCGCACAGCGTCAGAAGTGGGATTCTAGAGCGACTAAGGATGGCCTCGAACGATGATACTGAAATCGTCATTTTGCGCTGCGAGGGCAGAACCTTTATCGCGGGCGCAGATATCAGCGAATTTGGTAAACCACCTCAAGAGCCCTCTTTGGCGACAGTACTGGATGCCCTGGAATCTTTCCCCAAACCGATCCTTGCCGCTATCCACGGAACGGCCCTAGGTGGCGGATTAGAGCTGGCACTGTGTTGTGACTATCGCCTGGCGATAGAAACAGCAAAAGTCGGTTTACCAGAAGTCAATTTGGGGCTGCTTCCTGGCGCGGGCGGGACCCAGCGACTGCCGCGACTGACAGGTCTCAAGACCGCAATCGATATGATCACCAGCGGCCACCCGCTCAACGCTAACGACGCGCAAGTCGCAGGCATTGTCGATGAGGTCAGCGGTGACAATGTAGCGCAGGCGGCCATGGATTTTGCTGGAGAACTACTCAGGGGAGGAGCTGGCAAACGCCTGACTCGAGACATACCTCTGCAATTCAATGATAACGATACCGCGCTGCTCGCAAGTGCCCGTGACACCATCGCCAAACGCCTCAAAGGACAAACCGCCCCCCAGCGGATTCTGGATTGCCTAAATGCCGCTGGCACGGTGCCCTTCGAAGAGGGACTGAAATTCGAAAGGCAGGCGTTTGAAGCCTGCATGGCAGACCCGCAGTCGAGCGCGCTGCGATACCAGTTCTTTGCAGAACGGGCGGCAGCCAAGGTTCAGGACATGTCGCCAGACACCGAAGCGGCGTCGGTTCAACGCATTGGCATCATCGGCGCGGGCACCATGGGTGGTGGCATTGCCATGTGTTTCGCGCAGGCTGGTTTTGAGGTCACCTTGGTCGATCAGGATCAAGCTGGGCTCGATAGGGGCATGGGCATTATCCGCAAAAACTATGACATCAGTGAGCAGCGCGGGCGTCTCTCGTCAGATCAAGTCTCTTCTTTCCTCTCTAACCTCAAAGCCACCACTGACTGGCAGATGCTGAAGGGGGCAGATCTCATCATCGAAGCGGTTTTTGAAAATCTGGAATTGAAGCAGCATGTATTTAAGCAATTAGATGACATCTGCGACCCTCACACCATTCTGGCCAGCAATACCTCTTATCAAAGCATTGACGCACTGGCCGCTGTCACGGACAGGCCAGAGCGCGTTGTCGGCATGCACTTTTTCAGCCCTGCGCACATCATGCGTCTGCTTGAGGTGGTCCGCGGAAATGCCAGTGACGACGCTACTCTTCAAACCGCCATGTCGGTGGGCAAGCGAATCGGTAAGATCTGCGTGTTGTCGGGGATGTGCTATGGCTTTATCGGCAACCGGATGCTTCGGCACTATGGTCGAGAGGCGGCACTCTGCGTGATGGAGGGCGCCTCCCCTGCCCAGGTGGACCAGGCCATGGAGCGCTGGGGCATGGCGATGGGCCCACTGGCAGTCGGTGACCTCGCTGGGTTGGACATTGGGTATAAGGCTCGCGAACAACTCTCTAATGAAGAGAAAGGACCTCGAGTCAACTACCTGCTCGCCGATCGGCTGGTCGAGGCTGGGCGCTTGGGACAAAAGTCAGGGTCGGGTTACTACCGCTACGACGGGGCGACCCGAGCCAGAGAAGAAGACCCCATCGTGAGCGACATCATTGAGGCAACCCGCGCCGAATTGGGTATTAAGGTAAGAGAAATATCGGACGAGGAAATTATAGATCGCCTGTCGCTCGCGCTCGCCAACGAGGGTGCCCGTATTCTAGAAGAAGGGATTGCGCAACGCGCCAGTGATATCGATGTCGTTTACTGCCGCGGCTATGGATTCCCGCGATTCCGTGGTGGGCCAATGTATGCTGCAAAAGTAAGGGGATTGCAGTCGGTTGTGAATCGAATCGAGCAGTTCCAGCAAACGCTCAGCCCGGACAATTGGGCTCTCGCCCCTCTGCTCGCAAAACTCGCCAGGGAAGGCGGCGATTTCAGCGACATAGAAAACTGAGCTACGAGCAATCATTACTTTGCGAAATTCTGTTAATATTTTAAACTTAAAATATTAACATCGCCCTACGGAGCGTTTCGGCATGGCAACAAAAACCCGTTGGACACCACTCAACTGGCAAGACCCGTTTGAACTCGACTCGCAGCTCTCCGAAGAGCATCGGATGGTCAGGGACAGTGCCCAACAATACGCGCAAAGCGCTTTGGCACCTCGAGTTAAAGAGGCCTATCGGCAGGAGAGCACCGACCCCAAAATTTTTCGGGAAATGGGTGATGTTGGACTGCTCGGAGCTACTATCGGCGGCTACGGATGCCCCGGTGTCGACTATGTCTGCTACGGCTTGATCGCGAGGGAAATCGAGCGCGTCGACTCGGGCTATCGTTCCATGATGAGCGTGCAATCTTCTCTGGTCATGTACCCCATCTACGCTTACGGCACCGAGGAGCAGCGAGAGAAATATCTGCCGAAGTTGGCCACCGGCGAATGGGTTGGCTGCTTTGGGCTCACCGAACCGGACCACGGCTCCGACCCCGGCGGAATGATCACTCGTGCTAAAGCAGTCGACGGCGGATACCGATTAACCGGTGCCAAGATGTGGATTAGTAATAGTCCGCTGGCAGACGTGTTTATCGTCTGGGCAAAAACCGAGGACGACGTGATCCGCGGCTTCATTCTCGAAAAAGGCATGAAGGGGCTGAGCGCCCCCAAGATAGAGGGCAAACTCGCGTTGCGGGCCTCGATCACCGGGGAGATTGTCATGGACAATGTTTTCGTCCCAGATGAGAACTACCTGCCGAACGTCGAAGGTCTTAAAGGTCCCTTTGGTTGCTTAAATAATGCCCGTTACGGGATCGCCTGGGGGGTTATGGGCGCTGCCGAGGAGTGCTGGCACACCGCGCGCCAGTACACGCTTGATCGCTCTCAATTTGGGGTGCCTTTAGCCTCTAAACAGCTGATTCAACTGAAGTTAGCTGATATGCAGACCGAGATCGGCCTGGGCCTACAAGGATGCCTTCAGGCGGGCAAAATGCTGTCGGCGGGCGAGATCTCACCCGATCTTATTAGCCTCATCAAGCGTAATTCCTGTGGTAAGGCGCTGGATATTGCCCGCAGCGCCCGTGACATGCTCGGGGGCAATGGTATCTCGGATGACTACCCGATCATGCGTCATATGGCGAACCTGGAAGTGGTCAATACTTATGAGGGTACGCACGATGTACACGCGCTTATTTTGGGGCGCAGCCAAACGGGGCTCTCTGCGTTTTAAAGATTCAGCGTCAGGTGAATGTGCTGCTTGAACAGCGGCAGAAACTCATCCTGGCGGTGACTGACAAATAACAGCGTGCTGTGTTGACGCGACTCAATCGCAGACATGAAGCCTAAAATCCGCTCTCTATTCAGCTCATCAAGCCCCTGGGTGGGCTCGTCGAGCACCAGTAAAAGCGGCGACTTCACCATCGCTCTCGCAATCAGCACCAGACGCTGCTCGCCATAGCTCAGCGACTGGAACGAAGTCTCGGCATCATCCACCATATCCACCGCTCGCAGCCATTCTCGCCCCAAACGAATTTGCGGTTCCGTCGGGGTGTCGTAGAGCCCGATCGAGTCAAAAAATCCGGAGCAGACCACCGACAGCGCATCGCAGCGCACCGTATAGCGTCGGTGCAGATCGTTACTGACCAGTCCAAGCTGGCGCTTGATGTCCCAAACTGACTCACCGCTGCCCCGCCGATGGCCGAATACGGTGACATCATTGCTGAAGCACTGCATGCAATCACCCGTGATCAGCCCCAATAAGGTCGATTTACCCGCACCGTTTTCACCCGTCACCAGGGTATGTTGCAGCGGCGCAACCGTGAACGTGAGCGCGTCGAGCACATTTCGGTCTCCGTAGTGGACCGTGCACTGGTTCAGCTCCGCAATGTAGGGCGCATCATAGGCGTCGAGCCGAATGGCATCCTCTGGGATACCCGGCTGAACAATGGGGCCAGTCTCAATAGCCGCCTCCAACTGGGTCAATTGCGCATCGCGTGCACCCTCAAACGCTATTAGCAGCCCGGCCTCTACATGACCGAACTTCTCTATCCACTGGGGGATATCGGAGCGATTGCTGATTAGCAGTATCACGGCGACACCCGACGCCACAGCCAACCGAAACGTTTCACTCAGCGCTTGCACCGTGCCTTGGTCCAAACTATCAAAGGGGTTATCGCAAATGAGTAGCTTTGCCTCATCCAACAGTGCCTTCAGCACCATAAGCTTTCGACTCTCACCCGTGCTCAATTCTCGGTAGAGGGCCTGAAGTCGGTGGCGCATATTCAATTGATCGATGCGAGGATCTTCCAGACGTTCTTGAGGTAAAAACTCAGCGACACGGGTACCCCACTCGTCTTCCGGGATAATATCCGTCGCCGCTAGCCGCCATTCCGCCTCGTAGGTCGCTTGCTGCCGTTCGAAGGAAATGAGTGCGATCTGATCTGCGTCGAGCCTGCTTTCAACAACACCGCGAGAGGGCGTGGCCTCGCCGACCAACAGCTGACCTATCAGCTGCTTGCCTGATCCATTCCGCCCAAAAACGCACCAGCTATCTCCCGACCGAATGGACCAGTCCGGCACGGCCAGCCCATCACATTGACAGTCAGACAGGTGAATCAGGGTTAAAGGGTGAGCCATACGTCCATCACTCGACAGCGGGCGGTAATAGGCGGCGGTAGTGGTAAACCCTCTGACAGGTTTCACGTCTACGCCGCGACAGGCCCACCGCATTTTCTGGGCCCTGCTGCTGATTTACCGCTACACTGCGCGCCTGAGACGCCCTTGGATACTTCACCATGACTGACTCCCAGATCCGCATTGAGCAGCTCAATGCGATGGCCCCCAATTTCATCAAATTGCTGGGCGGCAGCATTATCGAGCTGGACATGGATTCACAACGCGCCATCTTTACCTTCACCGTGCCCTTGGATTACTGCCATTCGGGAGATGTCGTGCAGGGTGGGTTTGTGACTGCCATGTTAGATGCCGCCATGTCACACGCCTTGTTTGGTACCGACGACACGATCTCCGGCGTCGCATCCCTCGACATCGCCACGCAATTTATCGGGACATGTCGCGGACAATATCCGCTGAAGGTGGCAGGGTGGGTGAAGAAAGCCACATTCAAAACTGCATTTCTTGAGGCCGACATCCGAGACGAGGCAGGCACGCTGGTCGCCACCGCTCAGTCTGTGGCCAAGCTAAGTCGCCAGCCGGCAGAGGCCTAACTCGCTGCACGCTCTATCGCAGCCGGGGCAGAACCTTCTCCACAATATAAGCCATACGCCGATCACCGGACTCCACGCCCTCACCAGGAAACTGTGCCCAGAAGTGGATATCAGAGATCTGTGGGTACTGCTCTATCATGCCGCTTAGCTTTTCAACGGCCATATCCGCATCCCACAGCTCATACAGCCCATTCTCTATGGCCGTTCGGGCGTCGGGGAATAGCGGCGTCTGGTCAGGGGGACCAAAGGCACCCCAGCGGATGTATTCATTAGATTGATACAACACGTAATCGCCAACGCGCTCGGCTTCCGCCTCGGGATCCTTCGCGATAATCGCCCAGCAGCCGAGAATGATGTTGCCGTCGTCTGGCGATTTGCCGTTGCTGGCCAGCGCTTCAACGTAGGTATCCATACCGATACCTCCGGTGCACAAAAAGCCGTCGGCGATCCGCGCAGCGCGATCAATCGCGGGAGGTGCCATACCACCCAACAGCACCCGGGGCGCTGTCTTAGGTTTAGGTGTGATTTTGAAATCACCAACTTTGAAGCGTTTGCCCTCAAAGTTGACCGGCTCACCCGACCAGGCGCGCCGTAGAATTTCGATCCCCTCTTCTACGAGACTGGGACGATGAGAGATCTTTCGACCAAACTGATCAAATTCCAGCTGCCGATAACCGATACCAACACCGAGATCAAAACGCCCCCCGGAGATGAGAGACAGCGTCGCGGCGTCTTCCGCCATCCTTACCGGGTCGGCCAGTGGCAACAGCATCAGGTTGGTGCCCAGACGCATCCGCTCTGTCCGTGCCGCGATGGCCGCATGGATGACTAGTGGCGACGGCGTATAACCATCATCACAAAAGTGGTGCTCGGTTAGCCAGACCGAGTCGAAACCCATCGTCTCAGCCCGCGCGATCTGATCCAGCCGCTCGGAATAAAACTGCTCAAAGTCGATCTGCCAGGGCTCCGGGTTTCGGAAGTCATACCAGAGACCAAAATCTACATTAGATGCCATCGCGCTTACCCTCTCAGAGACCGTTCACAAAATCATTGAGCGCGGCGAGGTATCCCTCCCGCTCTTCCATAAAGGGAGCGTGACCGCTCTCCGGGAACTCTACGCCTGTTGCCTTGGGGTGGTTCTCTACCACCCAGCGGGAAATATCAGGCGCTACAAAACCATCCTGACCGCAAATGAATGACAGCAGGGGGATATCCAACGCCATCATCATCTCGCGTTGGTCCAAGTGCGCGAGCTCCGCTAGCGTGGCTGACGCCCTGGCGCTGGAATTCAGAAAGGCATCTGCCATAGAGGCTAGCACTGCATCCGTCGGTGGTTTGGCACAGATCGCCGTGGCCAACATGGTCAAGAAATTCACACGGTCATCATTCATCGCCGCGACATTGCCCTCGACATCCTCAGGCATGCCTCCGATTTGCAGATCCGGCTTCTGGGTATAAATTGGGCTCGCCCCGGCGGTCAGCACCAGTCCGGCGCAGCGTTCCCCCAATAAGCTGGCGGCATGGGTCGCGACAGCACCGCCCAAAGACCAACCATTGACCACCACATCAGAGAGTCCAAGGTGCGCGACCAGAGACACCACGTCGCCGGCAATGGCCGCGATACTCAGGTCCGCGAAATCGTGGTCTGATCGGCCACAGCCCCTGTGATCCATGGTGATCACGCGATGGCCCGCTGCCTGCAGCGGCAAGATGATGCCATCCCAGCAGCGATTGTCCATGCCCCAGCTGTGAATCAGCACCATGGCGCGCCCGTCGCCGCCCAAATCCTCGTAATAAATACTCTTGTTACCGTCTATTTCCAGCCGTGCCATGGTTAGTCTCCCCTTTGATGGGTTATCGCCACTGTTACCGTTGCGGCGAAGTGTTCAAAAAATTCCTCGAGGTCAATTGCATCTGGGGCAACTACCCACTGATAGATTGTGCCGAACATGGTCGAACAATAGCCCGTGGCAAAATGCGCGGGGTCAACGTCCGCCCTGATCTCGCCAGCCGCCTGCCCCTGCTCGATCCACTGCTGGACGTCGCGACGATAAATCACATGATGGCCGGCCAGAGTGGCCCGAATATCCGATTCTCGACCCAGTGATTCGTACCAGAGAATATACATAGCCCGGAGGTAGCCTGACTCCCGAGTAAAAATATCCCGCTGCGCCTGAATCGCAGCCTCAAGCGCCGCCAGCCCCTGCTTGCCTAACAGATATTGCGAGAGGTGCGCCTTCCAGATGTCGTCGAATCGAGCGAAAAGCTCCATCCACAAACCGTCTTTCGAGCCGAACCGGTAGCTCGCGAGACCCCGGCTGTAACCGGCGCCTTCCCCAATATCCTTGAGCGTCGTCTTGGCCGTACCGCGCTTATTCACCAACTCAATCGCCACCTCAAACATCCGCTGATCTGATAGCGCCGTTCGCTCGGCCTGAGTATTGCCCACCGACGACTCGGTGATTACGGCATCAGTCATTTACCTCTCCAAAGCCCAGGTGTTTTTGTATGGCGAGCCTTCCCGCCGCTACTTCTTCCCGGAGCAACTTCTTGTCCATTTTCCCCACGCTGGTTTTGGGGATGTCGTCTACGACGGCCCAGTATTCAGGCACCCAAAACTTCGCCACTTTATCCACTAAAAATGAGCGTAACTGGTCGGGCAAGGCCTCACCCTCGCAATCCGACTTGCTCCGCACAATAGCAAGCGGACGCTCCTGCCAGCGCGTATCGTCAATCGCCACCACTGCGACTTCTGCGACACTCTCGTGCTGCAGCAGCACGTCCTCAAGGTCTACCGAAGAAATCCACTCGCCGCCCGACTTGATCACATCCTTGGTGCGGTCCGTGAGCTGCACATAGCCTTGGGCATCTACCATGCCCACATCGCCGGTTCGCAACCAGCCGTCATTAGTAAAGGCATCGGTCTCCTCATTGATATAACTGCCGGTCACCCACGCGCCCTTGAGCTGCAGTTCACCCACTGTCGTGCCATCCTGCTCCACCAAATTGCCCTCATCATCCATAACCCGCACTTCGATGCCAGGAACAGGACGGCCGCTTTTCAGTCGCCAATAGGTCTCTGTCTGCCCATTTAGGTCTTTGGGCGGATGCGACAGGACGCACATCGGGCTGGTCTCTGTCATCCCCCAACCTTGAATCACGGGCACATCCCACCGGTCTCTCACCGCTTCAATCATGGACGACGGCACGGCGGACCCTCCCGACACAATGGCCCGGAAACAGGACAAATCCAGCGGTGCTTCCTCGTCCGCCAGCAAAAGGTCACCCAACAACGTCGGCACCATTGCCGTCAGCGTTGGCCGGGCTGACTCGATCATGGCGCGCAGATGAGGGCCCTGCAGGTGCGGGCCCGGCATCACCATGTCTGCGCCAGACATCCAGCCGCTATAAGGGAAGCCCCAGGCATTGGCATGGAACATTGATGGCAGCATCAAAATTACGTCCCGCTCCTGGACCGCAAAACTATCCACGGACCGCGATGCCAACGCGTGCAGATAGGTGGTTTTCTGGCTGTAGGCCACGCCCTTTGGATTGCCCGTAGTGCCACTCGTGTAGCAAATACCCGCGGCCGCGTTTTCCTCTGGCTCAGGCCATTGGAAAGTCTCTTCCGCATCGCCCAACAGTGACTCGAATGACACGACGCGTGGATCATTCAGCGCGACGGCATCGTTACCTGTACTCGACACAATCACATGCTCGACATCGGGAATGCGTGGCAGAACCGGCAAAAAAGTTTCGATCAATCTCGCATCGAGCATCAGGAATCTGTCGGCAGCATGATTAATGATATAAGCGATGTGCTCTGTAGACAGCCGACAATTCAAGGTATGGAGCACTGCGCCCAGTGACGGTACCGCCAAATAAGTCTCAAGGTGCTGCGTGCTGTTCCACATAAACGTGCCAACACGGTCGCCAGGCACGATGCCCAGACCCGTCAATGCATTCGCAAGGCGTGCGCTGTTTGCGTCAATCTCCGCGTAACTGCGCCAGTGGATTTGCTGGCCATCATAATCACCGACGCGACTTGTGCTGAAATGCCGCGCACCGAACTGGTGAAGCGTCTTCACCCCCAGCGGGGTGTTCATCATGGTGCTCATCATGTTGTTCGGCATGGCGACTACCAGTCCCCGGCCGCAGCAGCCTGTGCCTCGGCCAGAAGCGCCGGCACGTCATACTTCAGGCCCCGCGCGTAGTCTGAATCGAGTTTGCCCGCGACGTGCAGACCGTACGCGCCCTCAATGATGGCCGCCAATCGCCAAAAAGCTAACGCCATGTAGAAGTTCATGTGGTTGAGTGGCCGCCCCAGTAACTCTGCCCAGCGGCCGGCCAGCTCTCGTCGACTGACCACCCCATTGCGTCGTGACACTGCCTGCAAAGCGCTAAATGCAGGCGGCTCCTGTGTTCGATAATCTCCCCAAAACATGAGCATCAGCGCGACGTCCATATAACAATCTCCAACCGTGGCGAGCTCCCAGTCAATAATCGCGAGGATCTCCGGCTGCTCTCTGGAAGCCAAGGTGTTATCGAGGTGGAAGTCACCGTGAATCACAGCGGGCGGTGACGCTTTGGGCACATTGCGTTCCAACCATTCTCCGAGAGAGAACAGTTCGGGTAGATCTCTGACCGCGTGCTCCCTGCGAACGCCCAGCCAGCGCTCAATCTGTCGCTCAACAAAACGCTGTGGACGCCCCAGCTTCTGTAGCGCTTCCAGATCGGTGGGCACGGCGTGGAGGGCAGCCAACTGGTCGATCAGGTCCTCACCGAGACGGTTCACACTCTTACACGAGTCGGCATACGCCACCGGCAAGGTATCAGTGAGCGCCACACCATCGACCCATTCCTGCACCAGAAAAGGCCTGCCAATCACCGTCTCATCATCACACCAGGCCAGCACACGTGGCGCCTTGACTGGATAATCTGCTATCGCCTGCAGGATCTGTGCTTCCCGCTGGATGCCTCGCGCAGAAGTTGGCGAAATATCATCAGCGGGGGGTGTTCTCACGACACAGGCTCTCTCGCCATCGCGGAACTGCCATGTGAGATTGGAGTTGCCGCCAGCTAGGGCTGACACGAACTCAGCTTGGTCCCAGTCCAGAAAATCGCGGAGCCAGTCAGCAACCTGCTCGGTGGCCTCCGACGTCATCACACCACACCGAAGCTGGACAACAGACCGCCATCCACTGGCACGACCGCGCCCGTCATGTATCGACTCTGAGCCACCCAAAGCACTACCTCGGCAACTTCGCGATCCTCGGCGAATCGTCGCAATGGAATCTGTTGAGTCATTTTGTCGAGTGCGGCCTCGCTCAATTCGGATGTCATTTCCGTCAACACCAAACCGGGAATTACGAGATTGGCGGTAATCGCCTTGGGCGCCAACTCAATCGCCAGCGCCTGGGTGAGTCCTGACAACCCGGCTTTTGAAGAGGCATAGGCTGAGTCGCCGGGGAAGCCACGGAATCCGACGACCGCGCCCACGTTTATCACTGAACTGCCCCCGTTCATGTGAGGCACAGCGGCCCGGGTCATGTTCATGGCTCCTGTGAGGTTGACCTGCAGCACCTCTTGCCATGCTTCGTCAGTCAAGCGGTGTATCTTGCCGCCGCGGTGCACGCCCGCGTTATTGACCAGCACCTTAACGCGACCGAATCGTGCCACGATCACATCAACCGTTTCGTTAACGGAGGCTGAATCAGCCACATCGCACTGGAACCCTGCGGCGGACCCCCCGAGGGACTGGGCAAGTTCCATCACGGATTCCCCCCGTGCTATCAGTGCCACGTGCTGTCCCGCATCAACGGCCATTCGCGCGATCGCCGCACCAATTCCCCGCGAGGCACCGGTCACGACCCAGACTCCATCGCCCGCCATAGTGTTCACTCCTGAATTGCGCATTACCGCGCCGCAAACCCCTGGATTTCTTATCGGTCTCGTTGCTTGTTTGCGTCTAGCAAGTCTAAACTAGCGCTCCGATTTGGCAACCCTGACGGTTGCCCCACGGCACCAAAGCCGACGACAGATACCCCCAGGAGGAAACGGCGTGTGGTCATTTGAGACAGACCCGGAATTTCAGGCATCACTCGACTGGATTGACGAATTTACCCGTAAGGAAATTGAACCCCTCGATCTGGTTTTCCGTGAGCCGGGAGATCCCTGGGACCCCAATTCCCCGGCCTTTGCCGCCATGGCGCCATTGAGAGAGATCGTTAAGCAGAAGCAACTCTGGGCGTGCCATCTGGAGCCCGAGCTAGGCGGACAAGGCTACGGGCAGGTAAACCTTGGACTCATGAATGAGGTCTTGGGTCGCAGCCGCTTTGGCCCCAGCGTATTCGGTTGTCAGGCCCCCGATTCCGGCAACGCGGAAATTCTGGCCAAATTCGGCACAACGGAGCAAAAAGAAAAATATCTCAAGCCGCTGCTCAATGCCGAAATCGCCTCCTGCTACTCCATGACCGAACCTCAGGCAGGCGCCGACCCGGGCGAGTTTCTATGCACCGCGACCCGAGATGGCGATGACTGGGTAATCAACGGCGAGAAGTGGTTTGCCTCCCACGCCCGTTTTTCAGCTTTTCTGCTAGTTATGGTGGTGACCAATCCGGACGTTCCCATCCATGAGGGCGCGTCAATCTTTCTGGTTGAGCAAGGCACACCGGGCATGGAAATTATCCGCAACTCCGCGGTCGGCCCCTACATAGAACAGGGCGACGGCGTGCACGCCTATATCTCATTCAAGGACTGTCGCGTCCACGCAGAGAACTTGCTGGGTAACGAGGGGCAGGGTTTCCATGTGGCGCAAACCCGCCTGGGCGGTGGTCGTGTGCACCATGCCATGCGCACGGTTGGCGTCATCCGCCGCGCGATCGATATGATGTGTGAGCGCGCTCTGAGTCGTCGTACTAAAGGCGAACTGCTTGCTGACAAACAGATGACTCAGGAAAAAATCGCCGATGCCTACACCATGATGATGCAATACCGATTGCACGTCCTCTACACCGCGTGGCTGATCGACAAACACAAAGAATACAACCGGGAGGTGCGCAAGGAAATTGCCGCCATCAAAGCAGCCACGCCCAAAGTATTGGTGGAGATCGTCTCCCGGGCAATGCATCTGCACGGCAGCCTGGGTAGTTCTGACGAGACACCACTGGCGACCATGTGGGCCAATATTCCAGAGCTCGGCGTTGTCGATGGCCCCACGGAGGTCCACAAAGTGGCGGTTGCGAAAGCGGTTTTGCGACACTACTCCGCCCACGATGCGCTGTTCCCCAGCTACCACACACCAACCCAACGCGGCAAAGCGCTGGAAAAGTATGGGCATTTTCTGCCAAGCTGAAGGGGCGACGGGTCGGACTAATGAGCGCTGGCGGAGCCTAACCTTCCGCCCGTCCGAGCAGAAAACAGAGGGATGCTCGATGAACGGATATTCACTTTTCGGAGGCGCATGGGCCTGCACTAAATGGCCCACAACACTCGGCCTGATTGCCGCAATGTCCCCGCTCTACTCGGCGGCTACAGTCAGTGGCGAGCGCCTGTACGGTGAGCACTGTGCGAGCTGTCACGCGGCCACACTAAGGGGCTCAGCCCATGGCGCCGCTCTCTCTGGTCCAGCATTTGCAAACAAGTGGTCCGCGGTCTCCGCTCAATCTTTTCTCGCCTATCAGATGGCAGAGATGCCACCCGGCGAGGCCCATAGCCTGTCCCCAGCTCAGCACGCCAGCATTGCGCAGTACGTTATCAATCAATCTGACCTTGATGCGGACGCCTTACTGGTCAGCTCAGAGGAGGGGCTCACCAGCGCGCCTGCCAATAACGTTGAGGTGGTGGAGTTTGCCGAGGCAGGGAGCGTCATGGATATGGCGCGCAGTGCCGGCGCCTTCACAAGGCGAAGCGTTGACGACTTCAAGCCAGTGACTACTAAGGAGCTCAATCAGCCTGACGCCGCAGACTGGCTGAACTGGCGAAGGACGCCGGACGGACATGCGCACAGCCCACTGATTGACATCTCCACAGAAAACGTCTCGCGACTGAGCATGAGCTGGTCAATGGCCATGCACCAAGGTAGCAACCAATCGACACCGCTGGTGCGGGACGGGGTTATGTTCCTGACCCATGCCAACAACAAGATTCAGGCGATCCAAGCCGCAACCGGTGAACTGATCTGGGAATATCAATACGAGTTCCCCCCAGCCTCCAAGATGCTTGGCGGGCCCACCCGCAATATCGCACTGTGGCAGGACCGCCTGTTTCTGACGACCTATGACGCGGCCATTGTGGCCATCGATGCGGCAACCGGGGTCGAACTCTGGCGCGCTGAGAAAGCCGACTATCGCGAGGCCTTTACCCACAGTGCGGGGCCCATCGTGGCCAACGGTATCGTCGTGAGCGGTATCAATGGCTGTGAGCTGTTTACACAAGATGGCTGCTTCATTACCGGTCATGACCCTGAGACCGGCGAGGAACTGTGGCGAACCGCGACGCTGGCGGAGCCTGGCACGCCCGAATACGCCAGCTGGGGGGATGTAGCCCCCGATCAGCGCGGAGGCGGCGATATCTGGATCGCCGGATCCTATGACCCCGGGCTGGATCTCGTTTACTTTGGCACCTCTCAACCCAAACCCTGGGCAGCGCCCAGCCGGGGCATGTCGGTTACAGACGCAGCGCTCTACACCAACTCCACACTAGCCGTGAGACCCAAAACAGGGGAACTGGTTTGGTACTTTCAGCACATCCCTGGTGAGACCATCGATATGGAAGTCGGTTTCGAGCGAATACTCGCCGATATCGACGAGGAGCAAACGCTGCTGACGGTGGGCAAGGACGGTATTCTATGGAAGTTGGATCGCGCTACCGGTGACTACCTCGACCTACTCGACACCATGGACCAGACAATTTTCGAGGTAGATCGAGACACCGGGCAGCTGAGCTACCGGGAGGATATCGCCGCAGCCGGTATCGGTGACACCTATACAGCCTGCCCTGGTATCTACGGGGGGCACAACTGGCAGTCTGCGACCTACGACGATGGGCGGCATTTGCTATTCCTGCCCGTGCATCAACTATGCTCCGACATGACCCCTCGTGAGGTAGATTTGGGCCCGGGCGGAGGTGGTTATGGCGCTGATGTCGCCACCTACCCCATGCCTGGCAAAGAGGGCTTGGCGGGCGCCCTACTAGCGATCGATGTGCGCACGATGGAGGTTCGCTGGAAAGTGGAGCAGCCTGCGTTATTTTTGAGCGGCGCCCTGTCGACCGATGGCGGCCTGCTTTTTATTGGCGATTTGGACAGGCATTTTCAGGCGTTCGATACCGAAACGGGCAAGCGATTATGGTCCACTCGCCTGCCCGCACCGGCTCACGGTTATCCCGTTACCTATGAGGCCGAGGGAAAACAATTCGTCGCGATTCCTGCGGGTATCGGCGTCTTCCGCGCGCTGACTGCAGTGATTTTCCCCGATATTTATCAGCCGCCGGATGGCCAGGGGCTATTCGTTTTTAGCTTGCCACAGTAACAAGAGTGGCCTGTCAGTCGACGCCCTTTCGCCCAGCCTCACGAACCATGGGCGCATACTCGGCAAACGCCGGCGGTTCTGCGGTGGAACCGGTTGTCGCTCCTGCATCGACTGTCAGGGTCAAACCACTGGTATAGCCTGACTCGTCACTAGCCAACCAGAGCGCTGCGTTGGCGACGTCCTGCGCCAAGCCAGCGCGGCCCTTCAGAGGAGACAGCGCAGCAAGGGTAGCAATCGTCTCCTCCAAGTTTTGATGATCCCCCGTCATGACATCTGCCACCATCGGCGTCGCCATCCCTGCAGGCGCAATACAGTTCACGCGAACCCCAAACCCGCCGACTTCGGCCGCAAGGTTTTTCGTCATCCCGACAACGGCATGTTTTGCCGCCGCGTAGGCGTGAGGTCCCAATCCACCCATCACACCAGCGGTACTAGACATACTGATGATGGAGCCCGAGCCGGCCTCTTTCATGTGCCGACTCGCATGTTTCATGCCGTAAAAGACGCCATTGATCATGATATCGATGGTGAGCTTCCATTCTTCCGCTGGCGTCGTCGACATCGGTCCCAACGCGCCAACTATGCCGGCGCAGTTGAAGATAATATCTATCTGTCCAAACTCAGCTATCGCTGTCTCTACGAGCGCTTCCACATCGGCTTCTTCAGTCACATTACAGTGACGGAAAATGGCATGACCTGCACCACCCAGTGTAGCGGTCATGCCCTCGCCGGCCTCATCCTGAATATCGCCCAATACCACCCGAGCACCGTGATCCACGTATGTCTTTGCCGTTGCCGCACCAATGCCGCTAGCGGCTCCGGTAATGACCGCGACCTTCCCCTCAAGACGCTTATCCATTGCTCTCTCCATTCACTCCACATCCCCCCAAACGACGGCACCTTAATGAAAGTCTTGCCCGGGCCTATATAAAAACGCCCGAACGATAAAGTTCTCGTTCGGGCGCACTTTATATCAATCAGTTACTGCTCTCAGTCACCAAATCGATAAATCGCTTCCAGACCGTAAGTTCTGGGCGGGCGAACTGCAGAGTATGACCACAGGCCAGCCACGTCGTAACCGTGGGTATACCCATCCTCATCGGTCAAGTTGCGGCCAAAGAAACTGAACTGCCACTCGTTAAATTCCCAGTTGATGGAAGCATCTAGCAAGCTCTGACTTTCGTTATGAAGCTCAGGTGAGTTGGTCACGTTTACCCAGTGAGAACCGAGGAAGTGATACGACGCTCGCAACCATGCCCGCCCCGTTGAGGTATCCCACTCGTAGGTGCCGTCCACTGTTGCCGTCACATCTGGCGCCCTGCGGAATTCCAGATAACTCAGATCAACAGTCTCAAGGGACACTGCGTCCGTGTATTGGAAGTTGTCATATTCGGTGTCCAGGAAGCCGATATTAGCGCGTAAGGAGAAGCCCTCTCCAATCAATGCTTGCGCTTCCAGCTCCAAGCCTTGAATTGTCGCTTCGGACGCATTGGTCACTACCGTCTTTTGACCCGTGCCGGTGTCTGAGGGCAGCTGCAACTCTTCCTGCTTGTCATCGTAATTCATCACAAAATAAGAAGCGTTGAACCTCACCCGACTGTCCATCCACTCGGACTTAAAGCCAACCTCCATGTTATCTACAGTCTCGGGATCATATGGCTGTGTAGCTTCCTCAACCGAGTTCACTCGGCCGTTAAAACCGCCCGAGCGGTAACCGGTTGAGTAGGTAGCATAGGCCATGATATTGTCAGAAAACTCGTAACGCAGTCCCACTCGCGGCGTAAACTCGCTCCAAGATTCATCATTGGACGCATTCACCATCCCTGTTTGTATGGTCTCCTTGTCGTCCTTAGTGTAGCGACCGCCGAAGTTGACCGTCAGAGCATCATTAATTCGCCAGTCAACATCCGCAAAGACCGCCTGAGACTCGCTTTCTTGACGGGATTTTTGCAGCAGATCGAGAATCACGCCCGGCACAACAAAACCCACCCAGCTGCGCAGGGGGATTTCATACTCGGAATCCCAAAGATAACCGCCGACAACGGCATTAATTGGGCCACCGTTATCCCAAGAGACTCTGAGCTCGTGCGTGATTTGCTCGTAGGTCGCGGGTCGGTCAGTACCGTAAAGAAATTCCGGCGTACCGTCCCAGTTGGAGATGATCGTCTCGTCTGACTCGTAAGATCCGAAGATGTAATCCACCTTGATGGCGTCTGTCGCCTGCCATCTTGCCTCGACAATATGAGTATCCGCGTCAAAGGTTGCGAGCATCTCGACCTCTTGAGCCTGATCGGGGGTCGAGGTAGCGAAGGCCGCACCACCTGGATCAGGCGGGATATAGCCGACATTTGCCGTTTTATAACGACTACCTGTGATGGTCGAGTCTAGACTGGGAGCACAGAATCCATAGGTAGAACAAAACAGGTGCCGGGGCTGCGCGTTGTTCAGAAGCGGCGGCGTGTCCTGATCGGTTTCTTCGAACTGGCCAGTATATTCGAGCTCTAGCGAGTCAGTGGGTGTCCACATAATATTGGCGCCCAGTGATTGATAGTCATTGCGGCCCACATCGCGGCCCACATAGTCATTGCCGTAGTAGCCCTCTTGCTGATCGCGTGTCGCCGCGGACAGCTTAACGGCGAGGTTTTCACCGACGCCAAAATTGAAAATACCGTCTGCATAGAAGGTGTCGTAGTTCTCATATCCTACGCGCACCTTGCCGCCCACTTCTCCAGTGGGACGTGAACGCGTGATATTGATAGCACCGCCAATCGTGTTTCGACCAAAGAGCGTGCCCTGCGGTCCGCGCAATACTTCCATACCTTCAAGATCGATACTGCGCAGCAAGCTGCCCGCATTGGAACCGATAAACATGTTGTCGACGACTACAGCGACCGCGGGGTCAAAGTTTTTTTCTACGTCAGCCACGCCGATGCCGCGAATGAAGATCGCGGCCACACCGCCCGGACCCTGCGCTGTGTCATCGATCACGATGTTGGGTGAGATATTGGCCAGATCAGTAATGTCACGAGCGAACTGCCCTTCGATCTCGCTCTTGGTGAGTGCGCTCACCGCAAATCCGACGTCCTGCAAATTTTCTGTCCGCTTTCGGGACGTCACGACCACTTCTTCCAGCACGCCGTCTTGCGCCAATACGACGGGTGCAACTGGCAGTGCGGTCAGCGCGGCCAATACTGCAGCGCTGAGAACAGTCTGTGTTGATCCTCTTTTCATGGCTTTACCCTCTCCTGTGTTGTGGCTATTTTTTAATGTCTTGGGCGTCCGGTTCTTCAAGGCAGGACTACCCTTCCGGAGCACTCAGTGTCGTGCCCCCGAATTGGTTGAAATAATGGATGGTGACCTCTCGCTCGGACATCCGCCAGATACCGTGACGACGCGCGTAGCTATCTTTATATGTCGCGCCGACGAAGGTGGCCTCGGTGCTGTCCGTTAGCAGCCCCATGCAGTCCACATCGCAGAGTCCATTAGCTGTATCAGGCCCCGTGAAGTCCACCACCAAATTCGATGTCACGTGCTGCGACTGGCTCCAAGCAGGCCAGAGTACTTCGTGGATAGCCTTGTGAATGCCATCGTGACCGGCAAAGTCACCAAAAGGCGGACCGATTTTCCACACGCAGTCATCCCACCAGATCGACAAAAATCGCTCGTAGTCGCGCTTGTCGAAACCGTGGCAATAATTGCTGACCAGCGCCTCGATGTGATTTCGAGACTCCAGTCGATCCAGGCGGGCAACTAACTCATCGGTCACCAATATTTCCCTTTGCTTCAGTGTTAAACCGCTATCATGCTGCAAAATGGCGCATCACCGAGGGCTCTTTATCAGACCCCACCCGGACGCATGCTAGATGCCTCTTGCTTGTTGCTAGCAAGCCAGAATCAACATCTAGCGTCAAGCCCCTGTGCGTCGGGCGCTCTATGTGGCTTTCGAGGTTGCCACCCGCCCCGCAGGCGTGTCGCCTACCCAGCGGATTAAGGCGGGATGAAGGTCAATCTCGCTGGTTTGCAGCGGCTCATATCGGGTACTGCGTTGCTGCGGGACGCGCCCTGCTCCCACGATGGCCTGTGACAGCGCTCCTGGCTGCCACATCTGCCCATGAGCCGCCCCGGCTGCCCGGGTGATGCTCTCGTTAATCAGCACACCGCCCAGATCATTGGCTCCTGCCGATAACATCTCAAGCGCACCCGCGCGACCTAGCTTGACCCAAGAGG
This sequence comes from Halieaceae bacterium, assembly GCA_902623175.1. GTDB lineage: Bacteria > Pseudomonadota > Gammaproteobacteria > Pseudomonadales > Halieaceae > Luminiphilus. The sequence continues at coordinate 101,393 of CACNSR010000003.1, read as the reverse complement.
CCTGAATATTGGGAATGAGATGCCCAACCGTCAGTCGCAGTACCGCGTGCATCAAGCGCGCCTCGCGCCAGGTCGGCCCAGGGCGCGACTCACCGCGGCGATAAAGCGGAGCGCCCTCGCTCACAAAGGGCAACGGCACCACTTCGGAAAATCCACCCGTGCGCCTCTGCAACTCAATGACCCGCTGCCAGTGTGTGATCCACGCAGAAGCAGAGTCGACGTGTCCGAACATGATCGTGGCGGTACTGAACAGACCCACCTCGTGCGCGCACTCCATGATCTCCAGCCAACGATCAACGGTGACCTTGTCGGGGCACAGAATCGCTCGCACGTCCTCATCGAGCACTTCCGCAGCCGTACCGGGCAATGAGTCCAGTCCCGCCTCTTTCAAAAGCCTGAGATAGCGCTCCAGAGACAAGCCCAACGTCTTGGCGCCCTGATCAATTTCCAGCGGAGAAAAGGCGTGCACATGGATATCTGGCGCTGCTGCCTTCACTGTCTCAACGATGTCCAGATAGGTTTGCCCGGTATAGTTAGGGTGAATCCCTCCCTGCAGACACACCTCTGTCGCACCCAGCGCAGCTGCCTCCTGAACCCGTCGGTACAGCTCCGCACCGTCGAGGTCATAAGCAGTGCGGCCGGACGCCACCTCACCGCCCCCTTTTGAAAATGCACAGAAGCGGCAGCTGTACTGGCACACGTTGGTGTAGTTGATGTTCCTGTTGATCACATAACTGACCACGTTGCCCACCTGCGTCTGGCGCAGCTCGTCTGCCGCCGCGCAGACCGCTTCAACGTCCGCTCCACGTGAACTGAACAAGGACAGCATGCCCCGGGTGTCGATCGTCTCACCGCGCAAACACACATCGAGAGCTTCTGTTACCGCGGGATCCATTCGCTGTGTAACGATCGCAGTGGGTAGAGGTGGTTGCTCAGACACACCCGCTCGCCAGGCATCATCGCGGACCAGCCCCTCCGCGTCCGCCCACTCGAGTGCGCGACCTCTGACATCCGGATCCAGCCACTGGGGAGCGGCGAGATACTGCGGATAAACGGTCAGACGGGCCAGCAGGTGTTTGTTTTGTCCTGCAGTTGCCGAGCGCAGTACAGACAGGCTGGGCCAGGGCGCCTCGGGGTTGACGTAATCCGGCGTGACCGGAGAAACGCCACCCCAGTCGTTAATGCCCGCCTCAATCAACCGACCCAGCTGCCCAGGGCTAAGGTTCGGAGGCGCCTGAACACTGACATCGACTGGCAGAATCACCCTCGCCTGCGCAATGGTCCACATCAACTCTGACAACGCTGCGTCCTGCGCATCGGCCATTAAAGTCCCCGGCTTTGCGCAGAAATTCTGAATGATGACTTCCTGAATGTGACCATAGCGGCGGTGAAGTCGGGCGATCCCCTGAAGGTCTTTGACTCGCTCCTCGCGCGTTTCCCCGATGCCGACCAACAAGCCGGTAGTCATCGGTACACGCAGCGCGCCCGCCCGGGCCAGAGTCAACCAACGGCGAAACGGCTTTTTATCCGGAGAGCCGAAGTGGGGCCTTCCACGGTCGGTCAGCCGCTGGGCACCGCTCTCGAGCATGACCCCCATCGACGCGGCAACCGGCCGTAATGTTCGCAGTTCAGTTCGACTCATAGTGCCGGCATTGATGTGGGGTAAGAGCCCTGTCTCGTCGAGCACGCGCTGCGCGATCGCAGCGACATAGTCCACGGTGCTACCGAAACCCGCCGCTTGTAGCCATTCCCTCGCTGCGCGATACCGGAACTCGGGCTTCTCGCCGAGCGTCAGCAATACCTCTCGGCACCCGGCACGCGCACCCTCGCGGACAGTGGCGATAATCTCGCCCACCTCCAGATACGGCGCGCTCAACTGAGAAGGCGTTTTCGCAAACGTGCAGTAGTGGCACACATCTCTGCAAAGCTGTGTAACGGGGATGAACACCTTGGGGCTATAGGTAATTCGGGGGCCGTAATGGTTGTCTCGAATACCGCGAGCACGCGCCATGAGGACGTCATCCATCTCGACCACGTCACCCCCATCTGCAAGCGCAACCATCGATCGCGCCGCATACCACTCGTTATGCTGTGCCCCCATAGGTGAGCTACTTTACAGCCTTAGCAGGCCCGATGGGTAGCGCTCATTGACACATTGGTGTCGACAGCCACCGACCAGCGAGCGGTTGCCTTCCCAAGGCTGGGGTCATCGTCGTCCAACCGATCCAGATCTTCTGGCTCGTCGATATCTCTTGCCACACCACTGGTGCGTACGACCTGCCACGGGGTCTTGGTGGCTTCGGCCGCCTGCTGATGGCGAGCGAAACTGTCCTCACCAAAGCACAGCGGGAGCGACTGATGGCGCCATCGGAGCACGGCATTGGTACCCGTTTCTGTTAGATCCGGGCTGAGCACAGCATAATGGTCAATCGACGCAGCAATTATGGCAGAGACATCCTCCAGACCTAGAAACGGTAAGTCAGCATGAATGAAGAGCAGTCGCTCGGCCGCTGTTTTCGCTGCGATCATTTGGTACGCGGCAATTAGACCGCCCTCCTGACTTTTGGCTTCCTGCCAGACCACCAGCGGCCCCTCGGGAAAGGCACTGCGGTTCCACCCCTCACCACAGACGGCGTGCACAGTATCAATTTCGGGATGTCCCATGAGACAGGAGAGCACATCCTGCGCCATCGCCTCGACTAGGTCACAACGTCGATCGTCGCTGAGTACCGCAGACAGTCGGCGCTTGCTCTGTGAGAGTGTTTTCAGCGCCACCACCGCCTCAATAGTCACTGCTGCATACCCCCAGTAACCAGTCGCCAAACGCCCTAGCACGCCCGGGATCTGACATCACTGTCGACGTCGTCCGGACATCCATGCTCTCGGAGCGCAAATTGCCCGCCGCCGCTTGATCAGTCTCGTCCCAGACCCACACATCGACCAGTCCGGGATATTGCTCATTCATCCAGCGGGTCCATCCGGCAGAGGATACCTCCAGACCGAGCTCCGACATGATCTTGCCGGCCGGGCCCTTCAGCGCTCGCCCTCCGATAATCGGCGACACCGCGACGACGCGACGTGCAGCACGCCGCAACAATCCCTGCATACCGGGAATGCCGAGAATAGGCGCGAGGCTTAAGAACGGATTTGAAGGGCCAAGCACCACATCTGTCCCTGCCGCGCCAACAACTTCCAGCGCGTCACTTAGGCGGTCAGCAGGCGAGGCCGAACCAATGCCCTCGTACACAACATTCCGGAGCACAGGCGTGCAGCGATGCGCAACAAAGTACTCCTGAAAAGCCATTTTGCCGTGCTCACTGACCACATGGGTTCTGACTGGGGACTCCGTCGCCGGGACAACCGCGACATGGGGCGGCACACCCAATCGCTCTCCCAGCGCCGCGGCCACGCCTGCGAGATTCTGTCCCGCCGCTAGCATGGCGGCGCGAGAGAGGTGCAAGGCGAGGTCCTTATCCCCCAACTGAAACCAGTCCGGGCCACCCACGTTTTTGAGCTCCTCAAACACGGACCAGCTCTCCTCTGCTCGGCCCCAGCCCCTCTGGGAGTCAATCGTCTCGGAGACAGCGTAGAGCACGCTGTCTGTGTCTGGGCAGATAGTGAGACCGCAATGCTCGAAATCGTCCCCGGTATTGGTCACCACGAACAGCGGTCTCTCGTCTAATGCTTGAGACAAACCCGCAGCCAATCGGGCGCCCCCCCCCCCGCCGCTCAGTAACACCAACGGGGCGTCGCTGGTTATATCCGGCCCGTCCCCCATTAGCGAAACATGTCCTGCTCGAGCGGTCGCAGTAATTGCTGCGCAGAGGTCCCCTCCGCCAAGCGCAGGTCAAGTCCCTGGGCCCACACCACTGGCTGCCCCTGGTCGGTTTCTCCCTGGACCAGTGACGCCGACGCTGCCAAGGCATCGGCGACGGCAGGCGCGGTGACCTGCATCACCCGACCATCAAGATCCCGCTCGCCGACCTGATCCCAGACCGGCTGAAAACCACTTACCCCAATTGCAAAACCGACGGTGCCCATCCGCCAGGGCCGCCCCAAGCTATCACTGATGATGACCGGCACGGGCATACCAAATGCCTCACCAAGGTGCCGCGCCAAGGCTCTTGCGCTAGCGTCCGGATCTTCAGGCCAAAGGAGCACAGTCTCTCCATCGAACCCACTTGCATCACCTACGTTCGATCTGTCGATGCCTGCGTTGGCCATAATATGGCCAGTGTGATGCTCTGCAATGATGAGACCTGGGCGGGTGCGAACAATCGAGCGTGATTCACTCAAAATGAGCGAGACAAGACGGGGGTCCTTACCCGTGAGGTCTGCAAGCGCCTGCGCCTCCGCTGTGACGTCGACATCTGCGAGTCTGACCCGCCGCCCCTCAGCCTTGGACACCACCTTCTGCGCCACGATCAGGGCCGAACTGGCATCAGGCGTTATACCTTGAGCGCGTGTCGCTTCAGCGACGAGCTCGCCCAGCGAGTCCCCAGGCAGAACGGCAGGGAAGTCCCGCAGCGGGGTGAGATGCAGCGTGCCGGGTTTCACAGGGTCATTCGATACCCGTTAAGCGGAGCCCGGCATGGGTTTTGTATTGTTTATTGATGTTGATCAGCACAGAGGTGAGCGCCTCAGCAGCAGCGGCGTTGTGGATGAGACCCGCATGGAAACCGCGCATACCCATGTCCTCGATCAGGTCGATCACCGCCTGGCGCGCTGTCTTCTCGTTGCCAGTGACCAGCACATCGCAGGGAATATCCATGTCGGCCTGCAGGTGCGCCGCCGCCACATTCTGTAGCGCGCTGACCACCTTTACCTCATCCCCAAGTAGCATCTGGGCAATCATGCCAGCGCTGCCCTCAGGGGGTAATTGCACTCGCGCCACGCGCGGGGGTACCAGCGGCACAGTCACGTCCACCAACACCTTGCCCTGCACAGCGTCCTTGATGCTCTCCAGCGTCGGGGTATGTGCGCCAAACGGTACAGTCACAAAGACAATGTCGCCCCACTCAGCTGCGCTCCTATTGTCCAAACCCTCTATGGGCTGATGTGCAACACCTCGACTGGCGAGCTCTGCGGTCAGCGCCTCGGCCGCCTCAACCGCCTGCTCCGGCTTTCTGGAACCCACCAGCACGGCATGCCCAGCTTTGGCCAAACGCAGGGCCAAACCGCGGCCAAGATCACCAGTGCCACCGACGATTCCGATCGATAGTGTTGTATTGGAAGACATATGCATAACCTCTATTGTGGTGTCGTCGTTGACAAGGTTCAGAGCCTTGGAGATAGTGCTATCGGCAACTTGCTGAACGCAAGTAAGTTTAGCTCAGACTGCCTTGAGCCATGAGCCCGCGGACAAGAAAAATCAGCGGCGCAACGGGGCGTCTCGGCAAATATGAGTTTACTGGAGTATTGATCCCTCGGCAGGGTTTCCGGGGAGCAGGAGAATTCAGATGAGCAGCAACCATTCTGCAGACTACGATGTGATCGCCGTTGGCGCGGGCTTTGCCGGCATATCGCTGAGCTACCACCTTCGAGAAGCGGGCTTCAACGTCAAGGTATTTGATCGAGCCAGTGACGTGGGCGGCACCTGGGCTTGGAACAAGTATCCCGGCGCAGCCACTGACAGTGAGTCCTATTACTACTGCCTAACCTTCTCAAAAGAGGTGCTGCAAGAGTGGTCCTGGAGCAAGCGCTACTCGGGCTGGGAGGAGACACAGAACTACCTGAAATTTGTCATGGACAAATTTGCACTGTGGCCCATGTTCCAATTGAGCACAGAAGTTGAGAGTGCTGAGTTCGACACTGAAACGGGGTTGTGGAATGTCCGCACTCAGGGTGGGGAAACCCATAGCGCCAAGTATTTTGTCAGCGCCATGGGCATGATTTCGCAGCCCGTACTCCCCAATTACTCTGGACAAGAGCGATTTCAGGGGCCCATTTTTCACTCTTCCCGATGGCCAGAAGGACTCGAAGTGGCGGGCAAACGCGTCGGCATCATTGGTGCTGGCGCCACCACCGTACAGATGCTGCCCGAGGTCGCAAAAACCGCTGCACAAGTGACCGTATTCCAACGCACACCCAACTTTGTGCTCCCCGCTATGCAAAAAGATATGACGCCTGAGTGGGAAAAAGAGATTAAAGACAACTATGACGAAATAATCGCCAAAGCGCGCAACCACATGTTCGGCATGGCCTTTGAGCAGCCACCGGGGCGCAACGCTGTCGACACGCCGCCAGAAGAAGTCCAGCGCATCTTTGAAGAGCACTGGAACGGCAGCTTCCGGTGGGTATTTGAGACATTCGATGACCTGCTCGGCAGTGCAGAGGCGAACCAGATGGCGTCGGATTTCATCACCAGCAAGATCGCTGAGAAAGTTGATGACCCTGAGTTGGTTGAGCTGCTGACGCCCAAGGGCTATCCGCTCTTTGCCAAGCGCCCTCCTCTGGACCACGGTTACTACGAGGCCTATAACCGCGACAACGTCAAGCTCGTCGACATCAAAGATCGTGAGCCGATCCAAGAGATCACCGAAACCGGCATTCAGACCAGCGAAAATCTGTACGAGTTTGACATCATCGTATTGGCAACCGGCTTCCAGGCCTACACCGGCGCGCTGGAAGCGATCGACATTCGCGGCAGCGACGGGCACACGCTGCGCGAGAAGTGGGACAACGAATCCAAGTCCATCATGGGCGTGTACGCCGCAGGCTACCCCAACTTCTTTATGATTACCGGCCCTCAGGCACCCTTCGCCAACCTGCCAACCTCGATCGAGCAGAACGTGGCCTACATCACGGACTGCATCCAAAAGATGGAGTCGGAGGGCTATGACCTCTTCCAGCCAAGCCAAGAAGCAGAAGACGAGTGGTCAGCGCACACCGCCGAAATTCACGAGCAGACCCTTATGGCTCAGGGTGACAAGGTGAACTCGTGGATGATGGGCGCCAACCTAGAGCAAAGAAAGCCGCGCGTGCTGGTTTACTTTGGTGGCGCGCATGTCTATTACGACAAGCTGCGAGAGTCAGCAGACGGCGGCTTCCCGGAGCTGTCCTTCAGTAATAGCGCTGCCTAAGGTAATCAAGGCTGGCCGCCGTACTCGGCGGCCAGTGCATTCACCAAGCGGCCGAGCTCATCGGCGGGCAAGCGGTTAATACCCGCCGCCGCATCCCGACCCCCACCGGTTTCAAACTGTGAACAGACGGCTTCGGCGCCCGTGCGTCGCTCAAAAGGCGCCCTCACGCTGACCAGAAATGCACCGTCATGTCGCTCGGTCAACACGGCGTGAGCGCGAGCCGGAAAAGCCCTAACCAGATCGTTGCTAAATACGCCACTGACTCGCCTCGCCCAGGCCGCATCGGGCAACTGGTAAACCGCGAATGCTAGCTCCTCGACCACAGGTTTCAGTGCCGCGGAAGCCGCGATATCCTGTCGGTAACCCTGTTGGAGCTGGCGAAAAGTCGACGAATTGAGAAACGCCTGCGGCTGCTCTGCCTCGAATAGGCTCTCGTATAGAGCATCGGGGTGAAAGTGCAGGTCATCCAGTGACGGCCCGTATCCGTTGTAATTGATACAGACGCCAAGCTCCCTGAGAGATGCAATGTCCGACGCCTGGAACCCTGATTTCTCGGCAAGGCGCTGTGCTGGCTCATCAAGATTGTCGCCAAAAGCACCCGTAATCGCCCACTCGATCCGGCCTCCGCGCAGGCGCCCATTGACCAGCAAAGCGGTGCACACCTCAGGTGCCTCACTGATGGTGGCGGTAAGGTTAGGGTGGTCGGGAATCGCACCAGCAGCGTGGTGATCAACGTAATCAACAAGTACGCCGTTAGCGAGCAACTGGCTGAGTGGTTCGCTATTTTTGACCATGGAGATGTCGAGCGCCGTGACCGTATCACCCGGCTCCGCGTGGACCCTCTCCAACAAGGCAATATCGCGTTTGATGCCAGTAATGCGCGTCGAAACCAAAGGCTCTTCCAATCGCAACTGCAACAGCGCACAGATGCCGTCAGCGTCACCGTTAAACACGTCGTAATGCATGCGCGAAGTCTAATTGGAAGTCTCCGCCTTTGCCTAATCACTTAGCGCTCGGGGGGGAACCCTAGTATTCTCATGGATTGGATTGAATATAGGGCGGGCGTGCCATGGAGCTGTCACTAAAAAACAAAAAAATACTGATCACCGGTGCAGGCGCCGGGATTGGTCTGGCCTGTGCAGAGGCGTTTGTGACTGCCGGGGCGGATGTCGCCATCTGTGACGTCGAGCAGGCACGACTGGATGAGGCCCTGGCATCGCTCACAGCCATTGGCGGGACCCACTATGGCCAACTGTGTGATGTGGCAAGCGCCGACGCCGTAGCAGACTTCTTCGCCAACAGCGTGAAAGCGCTGGGGTCGCTGGACATTGTGCTGAATAATGCGGGCGTCGGTTCACCGCTGGTACCGCTGGTGGAGACCGACGAGGCTGACTACGATCGACTCATGGGCATCAATCTCAAGGGAGTGTGGCTCTGCATGCGCGAGAGTCTCAAGATCATGTCGCCTGCTGGCTCAGGGCACATCATCAACATGGCCTCGGCGCTGAGCAAAACCACCTTCCCCGGTGCAGGGCTGTACGTCGCCTCAAAGTACGCTGTAGGCGGTCTCACGCGAAACACAGCCGTGGAATATGGCGACTCAGGCATTCGCATTAACGCGATTTGCCCCGGCTTCATCGAAACGCCACTGTTGAGGGAGTCCGTCCCAGAAGAAGACCGCGCGCACCTCGCCAGCCGTCACCCCATGAATCGCCTCGGTACCCCTGAAGACGTCGCCAAAGCCGCCATGTGGTTGGCGAGCGATGCGTCGAGCTTCGTCACTGGCATGCTGTTTTCGGTGGACGGTGGCTGGACGGCGATTTAATCCGGTGAGTCACCGCTCAGGCTAGATGCCGCATTGGCTGAGCTCACGCCAACTCAGACTATTACTTGGATTTCAGAGTAGGGCGGTATGGAGGTATCACCGAGAGTACTCAGTGAGGCTTTTGATCGGTTTTGCAACTGCTGCGGAAAGACACAGACTGGTCGGCTCGCCGTAACGTCAGAGTGCTGGGAGTTTGATAGCAACGATGGGTATCTAATTTGCGGCAATACAATCGGCTTTTACAAGCGCTGGTTTTATTTCTTTTGCGAATCGATGCAAATCGTCCAGGTACTCAGGAAACGTTAGCATCACCGCGCTGACGCCGGCTCGGTGTGCTTCGATGAGTTGTTCTGCAACATCGGCAGCACTGCCAACCATGTGCACACCACCACCAGAAGCCGCCAACATATCACTTGTGAAGGAGTCAAAAGAGCCGCTGCCAGCGGATAGGTCATGAAGCCAGTTTGCTGTAGCGACCTCATCCTTCTCAGAGATAATCGACGCAAGCCGGTCCTCGGCTTCGGCTCGGGATTCTCCCCAGATCATGAAAGGGAAGATCGCAGTTTTGACTGAGCGCCCAAAACTTTCGGCCTTTAGAGCGATGTCGTCAATGATTGAGCCTACCGCGTCGACTGACGGAGTAGAGATAAAGGCCCAATCGCACAATCGCGCCGTCATAATTTTTGCGTCATCCGATACGCCAGCATTGGCAATCATAGGAGGCACATCGGGTATAGGAGAGGACTCTCCTCCACTGACTGAGTACCAGTCGCATTCGTAGTCAAATGGCTGATCTTCCGCAGACCATAATTTTTTTAAAATTTCGACGAAACAACTTGTCCGCTCGTACCGACGAGCGTGCTCTGCGAGAGAGATACCCATCATGCCGAACTCTCTCTCGCTCCAACCGCTCACGACATTCAGCCCCCATCTGTTACCGCTCATGTGTGAGAGGGTGGCTCCCATCTTGGCAACGACAAAGGGGTGAAAGAGAGGGATATGGACAGTGGAGAACACATTGATAGAACTAGTGGCTCGCAATAGAGCGGCTGCCCAGGTCGTGGTCTCTAGCGACGTACCCAGAAAATTGGTCTCCCCGCCGAAACCTCGCCAACGCGAGACTGGGAACAAAAATTCAAAGCCATAACCTTCTGCAGCTAGCGCAAGAGACTCGTTATGCTGGTATGTCCATTGATCTTTGACGACGCGATGGGTCGAGATCGAGGGCATATTAGAACAATTGGGCATGAATAAACCCAGAGCGAGCTTCTGGCGTTCTTCAGTCGGCATCATTCATACCCGCAGGGTGACTCGCAGTTCCTCGTAACCGCGAAACAAGAAGGCACCTCTGAGTCGCGCTGACTCGGTATCGACAGAGAAGTTGGGGTAACTTGAGAACAATTCTTCTAGGAATATCTTGCCCTCCAAACGAGCTAGCGCCGCGCCGACACAGTAGTGGATGCCGCCCCCGAAGGTGAGCGGCTTTTGTGATCTGGGGCTAATATCAAAGGACTCTGGATTGTCGAAGTGACGCTCGTCTCGATTAGCGGCTGCAACGATGGTTAACACACGCTCCCCGACTTCAATTTTCTGTCCGGCAACCTCTCTAGGTTCCAGAGCAGTGCGATACGTGGCCTGCAGGGATGACTCAAATCTGAGGATCTCTTCGACCGTTGCATCCACCATATTCAGATTGTGCTGCAACTTGGCTCGCTGCTCTGGGTTGTCGCCAAGACAGAACAGCCCGTTTCCGATCATATGGGCTGTAGTTTCAAACCCAGCGCCAAATAGCCCAATGACAGAGGTACTCAGCTCTTCCTGTGTTAGCGCATCTTCGCCATCGCCGGCGCTGACCATTGCGGTGGTGAGATCGTCTCGGGGGTTTTTCTTCCGCCTCTGAAAAAGCTCGTCAAAAAATTCGGTCAAGAACTCCATTTGCCCATTAGCCAGCGCTAATTCATCGGGCTCAAGCGCCCGCGTTTCAAAAACGGGGAAAGTATCCGCCACTGCCTGATTGAGCTCGGCCAGAAGCTCCCAGGAAAACTCCTCTTCTTCCATGCCCAGCATGTCGCACATCACTAGCGTAGGAAACAGGTAAGCGAAGTCGGTGATGAAGTTCGCATCCTCCTGCTCAGCAAACTTCTGCAACTGTTGCTGTGCGAGGCGCCTTACCCGTGGCGCCATTTCCTTAATCCGCTTAAGCGACAGCGCGCTCGCTACGAGGTCTCTCACTCTGGTGTGTTGCGGCGGATCCTGCATTACGAAAACCCGAGAGAGCCAAGCGTAGGCAGGCTGCGCTAAGACATCGAATGAGTCATCGTAGAAAAGCTGAATATTTTTGACGAAATCGCCCTGCCCAAAAGACTTATCGACGAGGATCGAGCGACAGTCATCGTAACGAGTGGCAACCCAGAAGCCGAGGTCAGACCGGTGCATGGGGTCTGTTTCACGCATTTCTCGGAATATAGGGTATGGATCCCGAAGCATATCGGGATCCATTGGGTTGAAATTAAAACCAGTCACTGGTCAAGTCCCGCGCCGAAAGTTCAGCGCTAGAACTGATAGGTAACGGTCGCTCCGTAGGTGCGAGGGGGAAGCACTGCGCCTACCCGAAGCGAATCATATAGTGGCGCAGTGATGATGTTGTTAGACATCACTTCTTCGTCACTTAAGTTACGACCCCACAGGCTCAACAACCACTGGTCATTCCATGAATAATCTACCGATGCGTTAATTTGCTCGTAGGATTTTTGGTAGGCATCCTCTCGGTTCCACTCCGTGAAGTACACATCATCCTGGTAGTAAGCCTCGCCCCGAACAGTCAACGTGCCGCCGCCCACAGCGCCCTCCCACGTTAGTCCCAGCTTTGCTGTGCTCTCGGGTGCGTTAGGGAGCGTATTGCCACTGAGGTCAGTGATCGCAAAGCCATTGGCATAATCACCATTGAAAAACTCCTGATACTCAGCATTGAGGTATGTGAGATAAAAATCAAACGCGAAACCGTTACCTAGGCTACCGTCGACTTCTAGTTCAATCCCTGAATTTTCCGCTTCTGCCGCATTAACTGTCGAGACGGTGCTGGTCTCATCCACAAAGGAAATCTGCATGTCCTGATAGTCATAGAAAAATGCTGCGACGGAGTAACGTAGCGTCCCGCTCGCGTTTTGCCCTTTCAGACCCACCTCAAAGGCATCGACAGTCTCCGGGTCGAGCGGCGGGCTGGTGCTACCCGTGTTTATCACCCCCGACTTAAACGCTTCTGTATAAGTCGCATAGAGAAGCATGTTGTCGTTTGGAGAGTATTGCAGCGTAATTCTGGGGGTTAGATCATTCCAACTCTCTCGCTGGTTGGTCGGAACATTGAGAGAGATCGCATCAAAAATGAAAGAGCCAGTTCCATCTCTCTCCTCATAGTTGTAGCGCAGACCGGCAATCACTGACCATTTATCAGAGATACTGTAGTTCGCTTCGACATAAGCACCCCAGGCTTCAATATCAACATCGCCGTCTTGCAGGTAATTGCCTCCATTGAGGAAATCACCAACCGGGGTCCCGCAAGCTGCAGGTGCAAGCAAGAAACACAAATTAGTCAAAGGAACTCTGACTTCGCCATACAGATCCTCTTCAAAATACATCACCCCACCCAGCACATCGAGCCGGTCTGCCGAGTAGTTGAGGATCAGCTCCTGTCCAAACGAGTCGCTCTCTTCGGTGTAGTTATTCTGACCAAACAGGTTGGCATCCGTTGAGTCCAGGTCATCTCTCAGAAAGCGATCCATACTCTGAGAGGAGGTAATGGATTTGATACCCCAGCGGTCGTTAAAAGCATAATCAATAGTAAGGTTGATCAATTGCCCATCGCGATCGTTAATAGGCTCCTGGTCGGAGTTGATATCATAAAATCCACCTCCCACCATACCTACGGTGTTGCCGCCAAGAATGGGCACTCCAAAGGGCACAGGTATGCTCGAACCCTCGGACTGGCCGAAATAACTGAAGGCATAGTTATTGTCGTCTTCCTCATAGTATTGAGCAGAGAGAGTTGCCGTTAGGGGCCCACCAGCGTCATAGACGAACGTTGCGCGGTACGCACTGGCATCCCGATCATTGATGTCCGACCCGGTAAAAATGTTATTGCCGTAGCCATCCCTGCTGTCCAGACTTCCCGCCAGTCGCATCGACACCGCATCGCCCATCGGCACATCTATGGCGCCCTTAAACTGCGCAAGGCCGTAGTTACCCGCCGTCACACTCAAGTATCCACCAAGCTCTTTGCCAGGCTTTGCAGTCACCATATTAATTGCGCCTGCTGTGGCACCACGACCGTAAAGAGTCCCTTGCGGACCTCGCAGAACCTCGACCTGATCTAGATCAAACATACCCATTAACTGAGCTGCTGGGCGAGGAACAATCGCGCCGTCCTGGAGAAATGCCACTGCGCCCTCGCCGCCAATGTCAATACTGGTCATACCGATGCCACGCATGAAGACTCGAGCGAAACCAAATTGATCGCCCAAAGACAGGTTCGGTATATCAACCTGCATGTCACGCACTTCCTGAATACCACCGGGGCCTAACTTATCAGCGCCCAAAACGTTGGCAGATCCCGCGAGGTCTTGGAGCGCAACAGAACGTTTGGTGGCGGTCACCACCACTTCCTCTAAAGCGTTGTCCTGCGCAAGGACACTCACAGAACCGGTTAAAAAGATCACCCCTAAACTCAGTATTCGCGCATGATTTTTCTTTCTCATGGTCACTCCCCTTTCACATCGATTGGATAGTTTTCGAATAGCTAACTAACTTTTTTCTCTCTTTTAAAACTGATGTTGTGCTGTTCACGATCCCAAGTATCCGGTGTAACGCCCTCAGATCTCAGGACGTGCTTCATGACTTTGGATGACGGCGTTTTAGGCAATTCCTCAAGAACCCTGATGTACCTCGGCACCATGAAATAGGGCATTCTGTCACCCAAAAAATTCATGAGGGTAGTCTGGTCAATAGCCTTGCCCGCCACAGGAGCGACAGAAATCATTACATCATCTTCGCCTAGGTCGCTCGGCACAGCATAGGCGGCAGCTTCCCGGACATCGGGGTAGGCAACGACCTCAGCCTCCACCTCAAAAGATGAAATGTTCTCCCCGCGACGACGCATCGCATCTTTCATCCGGTCAACGAAGTAAAAGTAGCCCTCTTCGTCCTGCCGAAAGCAATCTCCCGTGTGAAACCACCCGTTGCGCCACGCCTCCGCGGTAGCCACCGGATTTTTGTAGTAACCGCTATTCATACCCCACGGTCGATCGGTCCTCACAATCATTTCACCGATCTCCCCAAGCGCTACCTCGCAGTCATTTTCATCAACGAGCCTGACGTCCACACCATCCCTTTTTTTACCGCAGGTACCGCGCTTGGTCGGATTGGGCTCGGAGACAATGGGCGACGAGATTTCGGTCATATTAAAAATTGTGTAAACGTCAATCCCAAACCGCTCATAAAACTCGGTGCAGGTCTCAGTTAACGGCACCATGAATGCCAGGCGGACACTATGGTCCTTGTCATGCTCGGAGGGTTCTTGTTTTAACAAAAACGTGGTCATCACTCCGAGCAGGAAAAAGGCACTGGTGCGGCTCTCCCTGACAAAAGGCCAAAACTTCTCGGTGTCGAAACCGTCCATCACAGCGATCGATCCGCCTCGGCATAGCATGACAAAGATCACACCCATGCCACCTATATGAAAGATAGGCATGTTGATGAGAAAACGATCCTCGCCAGTTACAAAATGCCACGTTTCCGGCCCGGCGTTAGTAAAGATGTGGAGGTAAGACGACAGCACACCCTTGGACGGGCCCGTTGTCCCAGAGGTAAAGATGATCGACTGCGTATCCCACGGCTCAATAGGTTTGAGTAAATCGGGGGGCTCAGACGCGTCGCTGGTGACGGCTGAAAAATCTACAAACTCATAATCGGTTGCGGCCGTGTTATCGCCTAGATGAATGACTTTGGCAATCTGCGCTGCCTCTACTGCATTAAGGCGCTCCAGTAATTGACCATGAGCAACCATCACGGTCGCGTCTGAAACGTCTAAAACATGACTGAGCACCTGCCCCTTATAAGCGGTATTGAGGGGAACGAATACAGCGCCCAAGTAATTGATGGCAAAGAAAGTCAGAATGGCTTCCTTGCTATCAAACATCCATACGGCAACATGATCACCCTGCTCAACGCCATTCTCGGCGAAGCCCGCCGCCAAGGCCCTGACTTTCTCCCTAACCACCTCGTAAGACCAAACCTCTCCGTCCTCGAATACGGCAAACTCTTTTTCTGGCTGCGTCTTCGCAAGGTCGTCCAGCAAATAGCGGGTAACGCAACGCTCTCTTGGCAACACTCTAGGATCTGTGGTCGCTGCTTGCTCAACGCTCATCGGGCTTGCCTCCCACGGGGCTAATGGCTCGTATGGGAGAGAGATTTTCGAGTTGGCCAGTTGAACCCCCTAATGGGCGGAGAACCTTTTTTGAGGCAACGATCGTGAAAATCATCTCTAGTACATGAGTCAGTATTTCCAGCTTCGATCGCTTGCCATCCGGCGAATACCAGAGCGCAACCCAGGTGATTACTCCGCCAATGGTGTTGGCGGTTAAGAGCGGGTCAGAGACCTGAAACTCACCCGTGCGGTCGCCCTCGCGAAGCAGTTCAGCTACCTGATGATCGAACAGCTTCCGCTGCTCTCTGATTTTTCTCGCCTCCTCGGCCCGCAGGTTTTTCTCCTCTCTCGCGTAAACCACAATAAATTTTTGATACTCGAAAATGACCTCCAGTACCGATTCAGCGAGGGACTGCAATCTCTCAGTGGAGGATCGCGGCTGGGAGCATGCAGCACTCACTGCATCAAGAGAGAGCGCGATACCGGTGCGACAAATATCGAAGAGTAGCTCTCCCTTATTGTCATAATGCTTGTATAAAAAGGGTTTGGTTACCTTGAGACGTTTCGCTACGGCGTCGAGCGTCGTGCTCTCGTAACCCAGCTCGTAGAACAGGTTGCAGGCCTCTTCACGAATTCTTTTCTTCTTAAAGTCTGACACTTCATCTTTAAGATCAAAGTCAGGCTGGAGGGTCGCGTTAATCATGCTTTAAAGCGCCATCTCTAAAATACCGCGCACATCTTTGGGACCACTTATCTCTCTGGGGTTGGTGCGAGACCAAAAATCCAGCATGGTGTACTCGGCGATCAGGTCCAATTGATCTTCAGTGACGCCCACAGCGGTCAGGCTCCGCGGCATTCCTAGCCCCGTAATGAATTCATCGACAATCTCGCTTGCTGCACGGTCCGGCTGGCCCAGACAGGCACTGATTTGCTTCTGCTTCTCACCGTTAACGGATTGATTGAAAGCAAGCACCGAGGGGGCCATTACGCAAGAGCAATAACCGTGAGGCACATCAGCGGTGCCGCCCAGCACGTGCCCGATTGCATGACTCGCGCCCATGGGCACGCCACCGATCACTGGAATCATAGATTGCCAAGCACCTACCTGGCATCGCAGACGCGCATCCAGATCCGTGCCATCGGCTTTTACCTGCGGCAGTGCACTACCTAACAATCGGAGCGCACTGCCTGCGATGCCGTCACAAAAATGGTTTGAGTGTGTGGAGCCCAAAGCTTCAAGGGCGTGATCCAGGGCTCTGACGCCGGTTGAGAACCACAGCCATTCGGGCGTATGTATTGTGAGAGCAGGGTCAAGAACGATCGCGATCGGCGCCATCATTCTGTGCGTATAGCCCTGTTTTTTATTCTCTTTGTCATCCGTCACCCCACCCATGGTGTTGAATTCACCACCTGACAAAGTCGTCGGACAACAAATAACTCTTATCTCTGGCGCGTCAAATTGAGGAACGACCGTTTCACCAGCGTCATCGACATAGACATAGAACCCCTCGAAATCCTCATGCGTTTCAAAACCGTGTTTTAACCCCAAGGCAACAACTTTGCCCGCGTCGGTGACGGAACCACCGCCCACAGTAATGACGAGGTCGGCATCAACAGCGCGGGCTGCCTCCAGCGCAGCGAGAACATCTGATCTGGGCCCATGGGCCTTGATGCCATCGAAAACACAGGCTATGGAATCACCCAAAGCTGCCTCGATATCACTGATCTCAGTGGTATTAGTTCTGAGGGTCGTACTAACTAGCAAAAAGACGCGCTGTGCACTCAGCGTCTGGACTTCCTCTGCCAGAGCCTCAGCCGCTCTGCGGCCAATATGCACTCGTTCTGTCGCTGTTAAACCAAGCGTGGCGCTGTTAGCAGAAAACATCAAAGGCCTCTTTGTTGTAGTTATGACTGGAGAGTATCAACGTGATACTGATAAGTAAATTGGGGTATGCTTCCCTCGCGGTAGGCCCAAAAACCGATAAATAAAGCGGCAATCAGATGCAAAAAAAATCCACCGACGAGGCGGTCTTCTCGCGCTCCGGCATAGAGCTCAAATCATTTTATACCGGTGATGATATTCCTGATGAACACAGGGGTCGGGCCGCGGCAGCACCTGGCGAGGCGCCTTACCATCGTGGCTTTCACCCATCCGGATATCGCAGTAAGCCCTGGAGAATCTTCCAACTCAGCGGCTTCGGTAAACCTGAAGACGAGAATGAGCGCATTAAGTTTCTGCTGAAAAATGGCGAGACGGGATTCATCATGGAGCATGATCGCAACACCGCCGATCACTGCTACAACGTCGACCATCCAGAAGTTGTGGCGCGGCGCGAAGATGTTGGATTAACCGGGGCCGTCATGCAAAGTGTTCGCGACACAGCAATATGTATGGACGGCTTGCCTGTGGAGAGCAGCTTCGGCCACGCGGGGGGCGCTGTTGTTCAACACGCGCCCTTCGCTCTCGCCTCATACTGGACCGTTGCCAAGCAACGAGGGTTTGATCTTGCAAAATTACCTGGCACTGGCCAGAGCGATTTCAATCTAACGTACTTGGGGTGTGTGACCAAGGAGCAAATCCCAACTCTGCCAGGTCTCCGGTTTAATGCCGATATCATCGAATTCTGCGATCGCCATTTGCCTTACTGGGTACCAGTCTCAATAGCCGGCTATAACGCGGCCGACACTGGTCTTAGTCCAGATCAGGAGTTGGGCGTACTGTTCGCCAATGCCGTTGAATATCTCGACGAAATCAAGAGAAGGGGGAGCGTTGATCTGACTAAAGCCGCCAAGGCCTGCGGTGGTGTGAGCTTCAGAGCATCGATCGAATTTATCGAGGAAGCCTGCAAAATGAGAGCCGCCAGACTGATGTGGGCTGACCTCCTACGAGAGCGCTACGACATAACCGACCCTAAAGTGGCCAATCTGCGAATCCACTGCGTTACCGCGGGATCAAAAATGACCTACCAACAGCCGCTTAATAATATTGTCAGAGGCACCTTAATGGCCCTTGGAGCGGTTTTTGGCGGAGTGCAGTCACTCGGCGTATCAGGTTATGACGAAGCTCTATCGATTCCTTCGGAACATGCGCATCAAATGTCGGTGAGGGTTCAGCAGATCCTTCAGGAGGAGACAGGAATAGCCAAGGTTACGGACCCGTTGGGGGGTTCGTACTATGTCGAAACACTAACTGCTCAGCTAGCTGAGAAGGCTTGGGAGTTTTTTGAGGAAATTCAAAACCAAGGCGGCTATCTGGCCACTTTGGATTCAGGGTGGCTGCACGCGCGCGCCGCAGAGAATCAATATCAAGAGTTCATGGACATGGAAAACGGCGACCAACAGGTGATCGGCGTGAATTGCTTCCAGGACGACGAGTCACCCTTCGAGGTAGATGGCTTTATGGGAACCGATGACGCCTTTGATGTGGCAACAGCGCGTCTCAATGACGTGCTCAGAACCCGTCATGAGAAGGCTGCAAGCTCGGCTCTGAAGCAGCTCGAGGCTGATTGTCGCAGTGATACAAATATCATGCCCGCAATGATGGAGGCGATGTCGGCTGAAGTCACGCTGGGCGAAATCGGTAACGTATACAGAGAAGTTTTTGGGAACTGGAATACGCCGATTCAGACGTGATTGAGCGCTGGGGAGACTAGAGTGCAGAAGCGAATACTGATGGCCAAAACCGGCCTCGACGGCCACTGGCGCGGCCCAACTATCGTCGCCAGAGCGCTTCGTGATGCAGGCTTTGAGGTGATAATGATCGGCATGGCCAATACAGACGACATCGTAACATCAGCGGTAGATGAAGACGTTGACCTGGTAGGCCTTAATGTCGGCGGTCACATTGATGTGGCAATCAGAGCGATAGAGAGTGTGCAGCGTGTCCGCCCCGAACTGCCGATATTTGCCGGCGGCACAATTACTCCTAGAGCCGCCAAGCAACTTGAGGCCTTGGGAGTAGAGGTTTACCCGCCCGGGTCTCAATTAACGGATATCGTAGACGCCGCCGAGCGTCTTACCGGCACAAAGTAACAACGATGACCGAGGCAACGACGCAGCCGTTACTCGCGTCTGCTCTAGATGGAGACCGCTCTAGCCTAGCCCGTCTTCTTAGCCATATAGAACGAGACCCGCGCGCGGAAACCGAGATACGCACTTTCCTGGCCAGCAAGGAGACCGAATCGGTTGTGATAGGAGTTACTGGACCGCCGGGTGCAGGCAAGTCTTCTCTCATTAGCGCACTACTGCCTCACACAACCAGCTCCTTTGACAGGACCGCGGTGCTGGCCGTGGACCCCACATCGCCCTTTTCAGGCGGTGCATTACTCGGTGATCGCGTCCGCATGCAGAACCACGGTTTAGGCGATCGGGTGCTCATCCGCTCAATGGCGTCAAAAGGAGAGAGCGGCGGGCTGGCGAGAGCTGCGGCAACGGCGACACAGGTGCTGGCAGCCTGCGGCTGGCCACTGATACTGGTGGAAACATTGGGCATTGGTCAGGTGGAACTGGACGTCATGGACCTCGCGACGGTGATAGCCGTGGTACTCAATCCTGGTTGGGGGGATACCTTTCAGGCAAACAAAGCGGGCCTCACTGAAGCGGGAGACGTCTTCGTTATTAACAAAGCCGACAAAGACGGTGTTCAACAGACCCGTGCCGATTTGCAAGATTCTCTATCATTATTGCAGTCCCCAGTGCCTATCCAGATTTTCGAAACCACAGCTGTCAATGAAGACGGTGTCGCTGCGCTGTGGCAAGGGATCGAGACATATTTAGCTGACGCCCAGGCAACCGGGCTTCAAGAGCAAAAACTGCGCACCAGACGTCGTCGCTTGCTAATGAGAATATTGCAAAGCGGTTGTGAAGCTCGAATAGAGTCCTACTGTTGCAGTGACCACGGCAGTGCTCAAGTAGAGAGAGCACTGGCGGGTGAACTGTCCATTGGGGCGCTGCAAGCTGATCTGTACGCAAACATATCCCAACCCGAATGAACCCTCCCACTAATGGAATAACCCATGCTCGCGCAAAACGATGAAGCTCTGACTATTTTTCACAATAGCCTCGCTACCTTTCTGGACACAACTGCGCCACCTGAGACCATCGAACGCTGGAATCAAAATAAGCAGGTAGATCGTGAGGCCTGGTTGGCTGCCGGAGAGTTTGGGATGCTCGGCGTTCTGGTGCCCGAAGAACATGGCGGTCTGGGCGTGGATTTTCGCTACGAGCGAGCAATTATGGAAGCCTTTGCCGAGCGCGGCCTGGAGGGATGGGGCGTGCCAGTGCATAACATGATCGCAGCCCCTTACCTGATCGAGCATGGAACACCAGACCAAAAAAACCAGTGGCTACCCAAGGTTGTCTCTGGCGAGACGATCTTAGCGATCGCGATGACCGAGCCTGCCGCAGGATCCGACCTGCAGGGCATGCGAACCCGAGCGGTTCGCGATGGTGACGAGTGGATTATCAATGGTAGCAAGGTGTTTATTTCAAATGGCCAAATGTCGGATTTGGTATTGCTGTGTGCAAAAACCGAAATGGAGGACGGCCGAGATAAGATTTCGATTTTCTTAGTAGAGGGCGACCGGCCAGGATTCACACGGGGCAAAAATCTCGACAAGGTCGGGCGCGACGCTCAGGACACTTCCGAGCTCTTTTTTGAGGATGTCCGACTTCCAATGAGCAATGTGCTGGGAGGGGTTCCCGGGAAGGGTTTTGCCCAACTGATGGAGCTGTTACCCCAAGAACGACTGGGTATTGCCGTGATGGGTCTGGGCATGCTTGAGCGCGCTCTCAATCTCACCGTTGAATACACCAAGGAACGGCAGGCTTTTGGCCAGTCATTATTCGACTTTCAAAATACTGCATTTTCGTTAGCCGACATTAAAACGGAGGTCACCATTGGCAAGGCCTTCATAGACCACTGCACTGATTTACTGATCAAAGGTGAGTTGGATGCTGCAACCGCGTCGATGGCAAAACTCTGGATCACGGAACGCGAGGTAGACGGCATAAACCGATGCGTACAGTTTTTCGGTGGCTATGGCTGGATGAATGAGTACCCTATTGCTCAACTCTATAAAGACGCTCGCATCGACACCATTCATGGAGGCACGTCTGAGATCATGCGGCTACTGATAGCACGCTCACTGTAATCTTCTTCCGTTGAATCAAACATTTGCCACCAAAGATGGAGGTAACACTGTGACCGACGCACTGCTAAAAGAGCTGAGAGGTGAAACACTCTGGTTAACCCTCAACCGACCCAACGCACTTAATGCAATGAATAAGCCTTTGGTAAGCGCTTTGAGCGACACGTTTAAGGATCTCAAAGGCCGACACGATGTGCGCATTGTGGTACTTCAAGCAAAAGGCAAAGCTTTTTGTGCAGGGCTAGACCTGCAGTCAGAAAGCTGGGGGGATGATGCATCACCGCAGGCTCTGCTCGCAATGCAACGGGACATATCTGATATTTATCGAGCAATGCGTCTCTGTCCGCAGCCCATCATCGCTTTGATCCAAGGCGCTGCCTGCGGGGGTGGATTTAGCCTCGCACTCGCCTCAGACATACGGATAGCCGCGACGACTGCAAGAATGAATGCAGCCTTTATTCGAGCGGGTTTAACCGCATGCGATATGGGTTGCAGTTACCTATTACCCAGACTCGTCGGCTTATCAGTTGCTAGCGACTTGATGATGACCGGGAAATTCATCAGCGCTGAAAGAGCACTAAAGGTAAATTTAGTCTCCGAGGTGGTCAGCGAGCAGGAGCTCGTCAATACTGCCAAGCAGTATGTTGCAGACATGCTGGCAACGTCACCCATGGGGCTGCGTTTAACCAAGGATGGGTTGAACTTGAGTGTCGACGCGCCCTCCCTGGATGCCGCTATGGCGCTGGAAGACCGGCAACAAGCGCTCGTTGCAGGTTCGGCTGACGCGAGAGAGGCTATCAATGCGTTTTTGGAAAAAAGAGCACCGATTTGGAAAAACCAGTAGCCGCTGGAGATTTTCGAAGCTGCATGACGTTCAGCAGGTGTGGAGAGTCGGTGGACCCTCAGTTTGCCACTGGGTCCAACACCGCCAACAAAAACTCAGCTTCAACCAAATCGGAGTTAACCAAACAAGAATTAACCAGCAGACGTTAGTCGCTTTATGCGGGCGCCGTCGTCAATTAACGAACAAGTTGCTCAGCAGGTAACACTGCTTTTTGACACAATCGGGGCCTAATCAAGGAGCCCGCCATGCCTGTACTCACCCTCGATCAAATTGAATCCCTTTGCGCTGATGCACTGAAGCGTGCCGGCGCCAGCGACGAACAAGCGGCCATCGTCGCCGAGGAGATCATGGACGCCGAGGCCGAGGGCATTCGCAATGTGGGGCTTGGCTACCTTCACCTTTACCTGAAGCATCTTCGCTGCGGCAAAGTGAACCCAAGCGCGACACCAAAAATCGTCAAAACCTCGGAATCGACCACCGTGGTCGATGCAGAATTTGGCTTTTGCCACCACGCCTACATGATTGCCGAGGAACGTCTCATTGAGACGACCCGCGCCCAGGGTGTGGGACTCATGTCGATTCACCAGTCCTCATCAGCAGGCGTGCTCGGGTGGTTCGTGCGACGCCTCGCGCGCGAGGGGTTGGTGTCCTTGATGTTCGCTAATAGCTCTAAAGCCGTGGCGGCGCACGGGGGCAAAGTGCCCTTTTTTGGCACCAACCCCTTCGCGATGGGCGCACCGCGCGCCGGTGATGAGCCACTGGTGATCGATATGGCTACCGCCTCAACTGCGCGCGTGAATCTGGTGCGCGCAGCCGCGGAAGGCCGTGAAATTGAGCCCGGCCATGCGATCGACCCCGACGGCAACCCCACCACGGACCCGGCGGCAGGGCTCAAGGGCGCGCAGCTCCCCGTGGGCGGGCCCAAAGGCTTTGGTCTGGGCTTGATGGTGGATGTGCTGGCCGGCGCGCTCACTGGTAGCAACTGCTCCTACGAGGCCTCGATGTTCGCGAACACGGAAGGTGGCCCTCCCAATGTGGGCCAAACCATTATCGCGACGGATCCGGCGTTTTTCGGCGACGGGTTTGTTCCTCACATTGAGACCATGTTAAACGCCCTCACTGAGGGCAACGACGTGCGGATACCCGGCGAGCGCCGCGGGGCTGAACGTGTGAAGCATGAAGCAGAGGGCGTTGAAGTACCGGAGACGCTGTTAGAGCAAATCGAGACGCTGGCGGCCGGCGGTTAAAGCTGCAGAGCTACTCGAGCCACTCTCCCATCGCATCTTCAATCGTCTCCCACAGATAACGCACGAGGGATTGGTCTACTAAAATTGAAAACACGGGTTGACCGTTTTGGTTCTGATGGGCGGCGATGATCACCGACACCCGGGCGGCCTGCGTCTGGGCCACGCTGCCCAGCGGGAACGCCGCCTCTGAGAGATCTACGCCGCAGAGCTTTGCCATGATTTCGTCCCGCGGCTCTCCTGCCAACTGCAGCCACGCATGACTGTGCTGGCAATACAGCGGCCAGACACCTACCGCGACCGCCTTGGATGCCGGTAGGCTTAACGATGCCTCGCTATCCGGCTGCAACAACCAGAACTCGTGATGACTTAGTGACATCACCCACCCTAACACACCGCTGGCAACAATCTGATTCGGCGCATCCGGCAACGTGTGCCCCTGAGCCATTAACCATTCCCGAGCACCGGCACCACGCACACCCTCTCGACGCGCGAGTGATAGATCATTAAGCCGAAGCCCGCCAGGGCCTTCGATCACCCCAGAGCCTGCTAGCGGACTACGAAGGCTCACAGCGCTTGCCTCGCGTTGTCGGGGTCGTAAAACGGCAACGCTTCAACCCGCGCCTGCACCAGCACACCACCCTCGGTGCGTATCGCAATAAGATCGCCCGGGTTCGCGTCATCGGGCTGCGCATAGGCCAGCCCAATGATCTGATTGAGCGTGGGCGAAATCTCACAGGACGTGACGTTACCCACGATGTCGCCTTCCTTAATCACCAGGTGCCCCTCCAATGGCTTGGGTGCCTCGAGGTCCAGCGAAAATCCGACCAGCTGCCGGATGGGCGCGGAAGCCGCGAGAATATCCACCGAGCGGCGCCCCACAAAATCATGCTTGGTGCGATTCATCGCCCAGTCCAGCCCCACTTCGCCCGGGTGCGTCATGCCGTCCGTGTCCTGCCCAACAATGATGTGGCCCTTTTCTAACCGCAGCAGACGCTGCGCCTCGACACCAAAGGGTTTGATGTGCCATTGCGCACCCGCCTCCATGACCGCGTCCCACAACGCCCCAGCAAACAGACTCGGCACGTGGAGCTCATAGCCCAGCTCCCCCACAAACCCAACCCGCATCAGGCGCGCGGGGATGCCCGCCACGTCGCCCACTCTAAAACCGAGATAAGGGAAAGCGTCGGCACTGAGATCGATCGAACAGCCCAATGCCTGGAGCACTGCGCGGGAATCCGGCCCCGCAATATTGATCGCCGAGAAAGCCGCCGTGACGTTGGCAATGTCGACGGATAACCGCCACTGCGCGTTCCAGCGCAGCATCTCGCGATACACCCGGTCGACGCCGCCCGTCGTCGCGGTGACGTAATAATGATCCTCCGCGAGCCGCGCGGCCACGCCATCGTCAATAACAACACCTTGTTCACTCACCACTACGGCATAGCGAGTGCGTCCCACAGGTTGCTTAAGGAACCCATAGGTATAAAAGCTATTCATGAACTCGGCAGCGTCGACGCCGCGAAGCTCGATACCACCCAGGGTGCTGACGTCAATGACCCCGACGCCCGTCCTCACCGCCGTAACCTCCTCGGCCACGTGGCGCGGCTTGTCATCTGGCTCACCATAAAATGCCGGTCGTCCCCACAAACCCGCGGGCATCCATTGCGCGCCAGCAGCATCGTGCCGGTCGGCGATCGCCGAGTGTCGATGGGGGTGTAAACGTCGGCCGGCAATGTGTCCCAGCGCCTCGGGTTTGACCGGAGGCCGCGCTGTGGTGACGCCAGTTTCACTCACGGTGCGCACAGTGGCCTTTGCCACCAAACGTGCAGTCGGTAGCGCAGCATGTCGGCCCTGCGACGGTCCCATACCCACCGTCGAGTAGCGTTTCACCAGCTGCACATCGCGATAACCCAGCCGGGTCGCGTTCACAATGTCTTTGATCTGCAGATCCTCGTCGAAATCGACAAATTCTCTGCCCTTGGGATGAGGAAAGAGAGGCCAGGGATGATTCACTTGCGCCGCGCAAGTTACGGACTCATCCACATCGGTCGTCATACCCATGCTACGCAGGGCGGCGCGCGCCGCGTTGCGGCCGTCCGCCAGTACCGCGTCCAGCGAATGGGTGCTGTTCACGCTGCCGGCCAAAAGGAGTCCTGCGGGAAGCCCGCTCAACGTAAAGGCTGCGCGGTCGTCGTCGTAGTCGAGTTTCGCCCCCGCCTGACACGCCAGCTGGTAAGCCGGCATAAATCCCGCGCTCATGGCGAGCACTGCGCAATCGTGTTGCGCAATCAACTCACCCACCTCGCCCTGCGCATCGATGCGATGGATATCGACACCACTCAGTGACTGACTCTCAGCACTGCGTCGTGCGGTGTATACCGTGGCACCTATGTGGACCGTCATGCCTCGCGCATTCGCCTCGGCTAGCAACGCCGCGTCATCCGGCGCGTCACGTAAGTCCACGACTGCCGCAACAGACAAACCCGCCTCTGCCGCGGTGAGCGCGGTCATCCAGGCCTGGTCATTCCCCGCAAGCACCACCAGCCCGCCCTGCGGCCCCACCGCGTAATGATTGATCAGGCGCTCCAGCGCACTGCAGAGCACCACACCGGGGAGATCGTTGTTGCGAAAGACCACGTGTTGTTCACTGCTGCCCGTTGCCAGCACACAACTTTTGGCGCGCACCTTGAACAGCCGATCGCCATGAATGACGGGCAAATAATGATCGGTAAACCAGCCGTTACAGAGGGCGTGAGTGAGCACCTTGATACGGGGATGCGATGCGACGTTGGCGATGAGCGTCTCAGCCTCGCTTCGCACCGCACTACTATCGATGGCAAAGCGATGATAGGTCAGGGAACCGCCCAACTCGGACTGTTCATCAATGAGCAAGACTGAGGCACCGCCCTCCGCAGCCTTTAGCGCAGCGCTGAGACCAGCAGGGCCCGCACCAACCACCGCCACATCGCAAAACAGATATTGCTTGTCCTGATATCGAGGGCTGGCAGACAGATTGGCCACGCCGAGCCCCGCCGCTTTGCGAATCATGCGCTCCCACCAGTGCCAAACGCCGAACGGCTTATAAAAAGCGCGGTAATAAAAGCCTACGGGCAGGAAGCGACCAAACCAATCAATGATGGCATTACGATCCGCCATTAACGTGCCTGATATGTTCTGAGCGGTGGTCTCGGGGTAATCAGTGATGGGTAATTCGTCCGCGAGGCGATTGGGCGCCGCCGGCGTTTGCACCAACGTGTTGGCATCTTGCCCCGCCATCGTCAGCGGGCCCCGCGGTCGATGGTACTTAAAGGACCGCGAGATCACCCACTGCCCGCTGGCTACCAGGGCAGAGGCGACGGTATCACCCTCCAACGCGGGCAATTCGCGCCCGTCAAAACGCGCGCTCACCAACGCATCCCGCTTAATGCGGCTGCCGTAGGGCAGTGGCAGTCGCTCCGTCACGTATCGGCCGCCACTGGTTCCGTGGCGGGCGCAGCACCCGCATCAAACAGCTCTGCCGGGTCATAGGTGCGGATCACTTCATCGGTCTGGTTATGCCGTTCAACGATGAACCAGTAGCTGCTTGGCGTGTGCATCCACCACTCGCGCACCACACCAATGTGGTTGTCGCCATAAAATACGTAATGCGCCCACTCTTGATCTGTAGCCTCGGTCGGATTGGGCATGGGCTTCACCTGACCGCCATAGGTAAACTCGGCGATATTGCGCGGGCCATTCAAAGGGCAAGTGAGAATTTTCATATCACCCCCTAGTGACTCGCCGCCGTCGCGCCCGTCTCGTTCACCTGCCGGAAGGCATCGAAGCGATCAAGACTAAAGGGTGCAATAAGGTCTGGCACCTTGCCACCCGATGCCACCAGTTCAGCCAGGGTGACCCCGCAGATCGGGGTCGCCTTAAAGCCCCAGGTGCCCCACCCCGCGTCAAGGTAATAGTTTTCGACGGGACTCAATCCCATGATCGGACTGTAGTCGCTGGTCATATCGGTGATACCTGCCCACTGGCGCATGAGACGCATCTGACTCATGAACGGGAACATCTCTACCGCAGACGCGATCAAACCCTCTTTCAGCTCGAGCGTGGAGCGCGTGCCATAAAGCGGGTATGGGTCAGACCCGCCACCGATCACAATCTCGCCGCGACTGGTCTGGTGCACATAACAATGCAGCGCAGAAGAGCTCACATGAGGATCTAAGAACGGCTTCACTGGCTGGGTCACCATGGCTTGCAGCGGGTACGCCACGATCGGTAGCGGAAAGCCTGCCATTTTGGAGACGTCGGCACTGAGGCCCGAAACCGCCTGCACCACGCAGCCGCAAGACACCTTCCCACGATTGGTTTGTACCCCGGTGACGCGCCCCGCTTCGATATCGACACCCGTGACTTCTGTCAGCTGATGCAAGTCGACGCCGCGTTGGGTGGCGCCTTTGGCATAACCCCAGGCGACCGCGTCATGGCGTGCGGTGGCGCCATCGAGGTGCCAGAGGCCCGCTAGTATGGGCGCGCCAGTAGGATCTAAATTGAGGCTGGGCACCAATTCGCCCACTGCCTGGCGGTCGATCAGTTCGGTGCGACCCCCAAAATGTTTGTTGACCTCGGCCCGCTGCCGGAACGCCCTGACCGTGGCATCGGTATGCGCCAGCGTCAGCTGACCCCGCTGCGAGTACATGATGTTGAAATCAAACTCGTTCGACAGCCGCTCATAAAGCTTTACCGACTCGGTGTAAAAGCGAACGCCCGCAGAGGTGAGGTAATTGGAGCGAATCACCGCAGTATTGCGCGCGGTATTGCCGCCACCCAAGTAGGCTTTCTCGAGTACTGCGATGTTCGTGATGCCGTGATATTTGGCGAGGTAATACGCGGTCGCCACACCATGCCCCCCGCCGCCGATAATCACCACGTCATAGTGGGATTTGAGATCAGTGGGGCCCGGCAGATCGGCGATCTGCTCAAACGGGTAGTCTTTATTCAGACCGAATTTCAGCAATAAGAACGGCACTATCGATAGCCTCTCTCAAGAAAAAGAGGGTAAGAATCGAACGATCTCTCACATCCCAACAAGCCGGCTACCGCTCGATCGTGGGCATTTATCCAGCGTGTCCGTGAGGTGACTCCTGGGGCGGCACAGACTGCCTGAGGGGGTTCCTTGATCTCGATGACCCAGCTCACTGTCGTGTTCATTCTGCAGGCCCCGCACCAGAGCGCGATTGGTCAGACGCCTCGACCAACGTCTTCGCAGCGAAGCTTTTAAGCTGCTTCCAAATCTCAGGATCGACGGTGAGTCCCTCCTCCAAAGCCTGCTGCTTAGCAGCAAGCAAGTCAGACTCATCGTGATGGGCAAGCAATTTGTACTCGTCTTGAGAACGAATGGTGGGCAACAAATCGACATGATTCGCCATCAGGATCGTCACCCCATCATTAGGGACATCATCCTCGGGAATGTCAGCAAGCTCATAGACCCTAATGGACGGTACCGCAGAGCCAGCGCGAAAACCGACGACTTGCTCGGTAATAGGCGACTGCGAATGTCGCCAGAACGCAGTCACATTCATACCCCGGCTGGCGAGACGGGCCAGATACCCCATGATCAGCTGGCGCTGACGGCAATGCCGAATTTTGATGACGGCGAGGCCACGAATCCGCGCCTTCGCAAACGCCAACTCCAGCGCCAAGTTACCGGAGGACAGTACGCTCATGTGTTGCCCGTCCACGACAGCGAGATCTGCGTCCTGATAGATCACGTTGGGCCGGGCTGAGGCCGCAGATGCCACCACGCACTCAAGCCCCTGACTGAGTTCTTTCATGCCGTCAAGCTTGTAACTCTGCATCCACGCCACCATCGCGGAGGCATCATCGGCATGCCCCGCCGTGAACCCCATACCCATAAAAGCCTTACGGCAAACCGACTGCAGCTCGTTGAGGGAGATCTTCATGGCGAGGCGCTCACCCGCTCAGCCCCGGGCGCCACGGGGAAGCTCCAATCATCAAATACCTGCGGGGACGCAGCGCTGTCCTCGTAATCACTCAGCAGCGGCGCTCCTTGGAAAAAAGTGACGCGCACCCAGCGGTCGCCTTTGGGATCGAAGCGATGCGCACCCAGAAACGACAGTTTGGCGCGCAACAAATGCATGGGTTTCATGTCACGATGCCACAGATTGGCCCTGATCTCTCCGTAAACAGTAGCTGCCATGGTCTGTATGCGCCGTATGACTCGCATATGCTCGGGAAACGCCATCAACAAATCGATTGTTAGCGCCCGCGGCTGCGTATCCAATAATTCAACAAGATCAAGATAGACCCGCTGGGCAGTTGGCGCGATGGCAAGCCCAAGCTCCTTTTCCTCGCCCAGCTCCTCACCTCGCACCCCCAGTCGCGGCTCCTCCTTTTCTGCAGACTGATACCAGAACCAGTACCGGGCATCCTCACACTCGTAATCAGCATCAATCGCCCAGTCAAAGCGGGTCTCAAGAATCTGCTTGAGCTGAATCAGTGGCATATCGGGCGTCAGATCCAGATTTTCGTCGGCACCCATCGGGTCATTCAATGCATCAACCAGCTCGGGATAAAGCTCAATCAACAGGGTATTAATCAACTCCTGCGTCTCAAGCGATAAGTGCGTCTGCGCCCAGTTGAGTAGCTGCTGCCAGAGGACCTCATCAAGCGGCACTTGCTCCAACCACGCGATGACCTGCGTAAGCTCCTCATGCGCTTCGCTATTGCGCGCCCTTTGCGGCGCATCTTCAACATGGGTATCGGCTAAGTAGGCCGCTGCCCGACGGCATAGCGCCAGCATCCTGTCACGATCGCGCTCACTTGGCGGTTGCGCTACTGCCACAGCCAGCGCTCGCTCCCGAACCAAAACCCACTGACTGATGAGTTGGGGGTGATTGATCAGAAAAGGCGCCATGCCCAGCCCAGTGGAATTGCCAATTCCCAGGTAGCGTCGCGCGTCGGGGTGCAGGGCCACGGCTCGGCCCGGGTCTGCCTGCCTTGCGATATGCTCGACCTGATCCACTGAAAATTCTCTGAGCATATAGACCGCCGCCATTTGCGCAGAGAAAGGCTGCCAAAAATCCTGGTAGCCCTTGAGTCGATCGAAATCGGCAATGCCGAACTTACCGTTGCCGTAAACGGCGGTTGTTCGATAGAGATACCCCGCCTCTTTAAGGTGATCGATGTCCGGTTGCTGGCCCGATGCCAATGCTGCTGAAACCGTCGCGAAGGCACGCACTGACTTATTCGCTCGGGATATGACCAATAATCTCGGATGCTGACGACCTGCTTCTTGCAAAGGCACGTTAGCCGACAACGCAGACATCAGCTCAGCATCGACCTCGCCCTCCAACAGACAAAAAGTGAGATCCCAGGCCTCGGCGATTACCCTATCGGTGCGCTGAGCATCTTCTAGATGTCGAGAGAAAATCACCACGTGGTAGCGGTAAGCTGGTGTCTGCAGGCAATAGATCGCGAAACCATGACCGTTCTCGTCCAGCTCAAACTGTGTGCGAGACACCTGCCATTGTTGCTCGAACATCAGGCGCGTGAGCCGTCTTGCGAAGCTCAGTCGCGTCGGTGAAAACGACCCCAGCCGCTCGAGATCCATAACAGTCGCGGGTGATCGGAGCGACAGCGTGGCGTCTTCAACAGTTGGAGTCAGCTGAGTCATGGTTCGGCGCCGCTTTCCAACAATCCGTAGGGTGACTGCGCGACCCGGGTGAGCAAATCGACCCAGTTGCCACCCATAATCAAACCGAGCTCTTCCTCAGAAAAACCTTTGGTTCGGAGCGCACTCACGATACCCGGAAAATCGCGATTATCCGCAAACCAACTGAGTGGGTCGGGCCAGCCAGCGTCATTTACAGAGCCTTCGCCGTAATCCATGACCTTCGACCAGCGGCCGACGCGCATCCACTCCAGCACTGACTGAGGCTGGGCCTGACAGAGATCCGAGCCAAGGCCGATGCGATTCACGCCCATGCGCTCAGCCGTCCAAGCGACCATGTCAGCGAAGCTCTCCAGCGTGCACTGCGGCCCGTCTTTGAGATGAAAGGGATACAGCGAGAAGCCCAACAAACCCTCATTCGCTGCAACCGCATCCAGCACCTTGTCAGACTTATTACGGAGCGCCGGATGAAAGTGGCTCGGGTTGGCGTGGGAAATGATGACAGGCTGCTCTGAGTAATCGATCGCTTCCAGTGTGGACCGCTCGGCGCTGTGCGACATGTCGACCACCATGCCAACCCGGTTCATCTCGCGAATGACCTGCTGCCCAAAACGAGTCAGTCCACTGTCCTCCTCCTCATAACAACCACAGGCCAGCAGGCTCTGATTGTTATAGGTGAGCTGCATGATCATGAGACCGAGGTGACGCATCACCTCGACCAGACGGATCTCGTCTTCGATGGGTGAGCAGTTCTGCGCACCGAAAATGATACCGATGCGCCCTTCTACCTTGGCGCGGTCAATATCCGCAGGCTCATATACGGGTCGGATCAGATCGGGGTAAGCCTCAAAGCGCTGGTTCCATTCCCCAAAGCGCGTCAGGGTCTCGCGGGTGTTCTCGTGGTAGGCAATGGTGACGTGAACGGCATTGAGGCCGCCTTCGTGCATCTGCTCGAAGATCTCACGCGACCAGGCCGAGTACTGCAGGCCGTCGATGACTGTCCAGTCTTGGTTCACGGTCGCGCCCGCATCAGGCCTGAAGGTAGGTCGTTTTGACCGTGGTGTAGAACTCACGCGCGTACTGGCCTTGCTCGCGCGGGCCAAAGCTGGAGTCCTTTCGCCCGCCGAAGGGCACATGATAGTCGGTTCCCGCTGTCGGCAGGTTCACCATCACACAGCCACTCACGGCGCGCTTTTTGAAATCAGACGCCGTCGCCAGCGATTGCGTCACGATGCCGGCGGTGAGGCCAAAGTTCGTGTCGTTGAGGATCGACAGCGCGTGCTCGTAGTCTTTTGCGCGGATCACGCAAGCGATTGGCGCAAAGAGCTCCTCGCGATTAATGGCCATGTCGTTGTCGGTATCCACAAACAGCGCGGGGGACATGTAATAACCGGGCGTGGACATACCGAGTCGCTGTCCGCCGCAGAGTAAGGTCGCGCCCTCCTGCACGCCCCGCTCGACCCAGGCGAGGTTCTCGTTGAGCTGCACCTCGGAGACCACCGGGCCCATATCGACGCCCCCCTCCAGAGCGTGCCCCACAGTGACGGCGGCCAGCTTGGCCTGCAATTTTTCGACAAAGGCGTCGTGCACGCTGTCATCAACAATTAGGCGTGACGACGCGGTGCATTTTTGCCCCGTGCCGCTATAGGCACCGACGAACGCCGCGTTAACCGCCACATTCAGGTCGGCGTCAGCAGCAACGATCAACGCGTTTTTGGAACCCATCTCGAGCTGGCACTTCACGAGGTTCGCTGCGGTCGCAGCAGCGACCTGCTTACCAACCAGGAGCGAGCCCGTGAATGACACCGCATGAATTTGATCGCTGTGAATGATTTGATCACCCACCGTACCGCCACCGCCCATGAGCAGATTAAAGGTGCCATCGGGCAAAGTTTGCCTGGAGATGATCTCGGTCAGCGCCCAAGCACTGGCAGGTACCAGGTTCGCCGGCTTGAAGATAACTGCGTTACCAAAGGCCAGCGCCGGCGCGATTTTCCAAACCGCGGTCGCCATGGGAAAGTTCCACGGGCTGATAATCGCGACCACACCCACGGGCTCACGACGTGTTTCGATCTCCACCCCCGGACGCACTGAATCCGCCCGGTCATCGATCTGGCGATGCACCTCAGCCGCAAAATAATGAAAAAACTGCCCGGAGCGATAGACCTCTCCGACCCCTTCTGCCCGGGTTTTTCCCTCTTCACGGGCTAGTAGCTCACCGAGCTCCGCACTGCGCTCAATTAACTCGTTACCGATGGCCATCAGAACCTGGTAGCGGGTCTCCATTGAAGACACGCCCCATTCACCAACCGCGCGGTTGGCGGCCGCCAGCGCGCTGTTCACATGCTCCGAACTCGCCTGCGCATATTCACCGATCACATCATTGGTGTCAGAGGGATTGGTGTTCAAGACGGTGTCAGAAGTGGTCACCCAGTTACCGTCGATATATAGGGCTTTTTGCTCCGCCATGACGGCGCTCCAGGATTCGTGGAATCGCGGCCGATGCTACCTATACCGGCCTGCAATTGAAATCATTTCAGCTACTCCAGAGGGAGTATGCCGAAGCTGCCTGAGTGCCGGGCATCAGTTCAGGCGCTCCATTTGAGGGCTTTAAGCGTCAGCTCCGCTCGTGGACTTCCAGCCTCAAGCCCGCGGGCGAGTGGAATATCAGGCTGGATGACGACTGTAACAGGCTGCCATCCACTCTGGATAACTCGTGTGGGACACCCTCTGCCCTCAGATGCGCGGCAAAGGCCTTTAGGTCATGACTCCACCAGTTTAGATGCGTGACCCCCCTAGTCCCGGGCTGGGCCCGCGGATAGCGATTTGCACCATCGGTGCCCTGATAGGTCACCAACTCCAGCTCCCCCAGCGGCTGACCGGGTTCAGCCCAGATGCTTACCTCCAAGGCGCAGCCCGCCGGCAGGCCAATCATTTCCTCAATGTCGGGCCCTTCGAGTATATTGTTATGCGACAGCGAGAGCCCTAATGCCGTATCAATAAAGCGTTTCTCTTCTGCGGGGTCTCTCACAACACACACAAGCGGGCCGACACCATGAAAGCCCGAATCGGGAATGGGTAAATCACTTCCAATCACCTGAAGCAACACAATATTGATATCATCGTGGCCCGCCAGATGAATCTCCCGAAAGTGCACTCCGTCGGGCGAAACCGCCTCGCTATAGTGCTCGTTGCGGAAAACCACTCCTTGCTCGGTTAGCTGGGCCATCCGCACCGGCAGATCGTCGACGTAGATATCGAGATTTTTGGGGCACAGATCAAAAACCTGTGCTTTTGCGCGCACGGATTCAGTGGCGACATCCCACTCCACCAGATGCATACCGCCATTTTCAGCCCCCGCTGACCGCACCATGGCCTGCCGCGCGATCTGGCGATCCGTTACGGCCCAGTGCTCGCGCAGACCCCGGTCATCCCCCTCCGCACGGGCCACACACTCAAATCGGAGGTGACCCACCCAGAAATCGAGCGCTGCCGCCATGTCCGCGGTGCCGATGGTGACCCAATGCCACGCACTAGCCATCGGTCGCTCCAACTGGTGTCGGGTAGCGTTTACCTATCTCACCCAGCAGGTCATCTACCAGCATCCCCACGTAATAGTCGCTAGATTGCGCCTGAGCCTCATACAGGTAAGCCCGCAGATCCTCGGCCGAAATGGCCGGCCCGCAGGCCGCAAAGTCTCCGCGCAGGCTGTGTCTGGGAAGCGCGACCAATGCTGCGAGACGTCGGTAGCGTGCGGCTCGCTGCCACAACTCGTAGGTTTTACAGATATCGGGCTCGATGGTGCGGCCAATGGAATACAAGTAGCCGATCACGAACAGTGATTGAGGATAGTCAGCTTCGAGGGCCTTTAACCGGTGGGGCATTGCCTCCTCGCCCCGACCCGAGTAGCCATACGCGCGTCCGAGCTGGTAGTTGAGCCTGGGATTATCGGGGTCCGCAGCCACCGCTTGCTGGCAGGCGGCAATCGCAGCGGGTTTATCCATGCCGCTGCTGCTAACAGCAGGCGCGACATGACCGGGATCGCGACCGTGCGAGGCAAGGCGATCGCATTCGGTCACCTCCTGTGAAAATCGGGCATGATCATAGTCAATAAATTCGACCTTGGCCTGTGCTGACATCCCCAGACCGCAGGTGAGAGCCAGAAATAGGCCCGTCATGATTCGAGACATTGCCAACCTCCTTTTGCCAGCAGATCACCGCAAGGTGCATTGATGATTTCGATACCGACGTCAGATAAACCAACACGAGACTACTGTTTTACCATGGTATGGTGAGCTTGACTCCCCAAGCACGGTGCAAATTCGCATCAGATCGCGCTCAGCCCATTCCTTATGACTGGGTCCCAAGGGGCACACCGCGATTAGAAAAAGGGGTGGCGCCGGTCGATATTAAGAACTATCGCGTACAATGGAGTAATGCATGAGCGCTTTCAGCGCCAAGACATGTCTTATTACCCGGGACGCTTTTCATGACTGACTCGCTAGTGATCACAAGCGAAAAAGATGCGGTGCTGTTTGTCACGCTGAATCGACCCCAGCGCCGCAATCCCTTATCCAGCGACATGATTGCCGCGCTATCGGAAGCCATTGCCTCCGGTAATGCCAGCCCGGACACCCGGGTCATTGTGATCAAGGCGACCGGACCCGCGTTTAGCGCGGGACATGACCTACGGGAAACGCGACGCCGCAACGATGAGGATCAGAGCGACTGGCAGGCGCGAATCGATCAGTTATTGCGGGATTGCGCCGCGATGATGACGAGCATTCTGCACGCCCCCAAACCCATCATTGCCAGCGTACAGGGGATCGCCAGCGCCGCGGGCTGCCAACTGGTCTCCGCCTGCGATCTGGCCATTGCTTCAGAAGACGCCACCTTCTGCACACCCGGAGTCAAAATTGGTGCCTTCTGCACCACGCCTCTGGTGGGTGTCGGCCGAAATCTCTCGCGAAAGCATGCATTAGAAATGGCACTGACCGGTGATCAGTTCGACGCGGCCACTGCCGAACGCTTTGGGCTCATCAACCGATCTGTGCCCGCATCCAAACTGGAGCAGGCAACCCAAGATTTAGCGGCCAAGATTGCGTCGCGCTCGGCCGAGAGTATTGCCCGGGGCAAATCGGCTTTTTATCGGCAGGTCGAAATGCCCCTCGATGAGGCGTTCGAGCTGGCCAATCAGGTGATGCGCGACAACCTGACCTCTGACGGCGACGCACAAGAAGGTATCAGCGCTTTTCTGGAAAAACGCGACCCCGAGTGGGGTTAGCCGTTCCATGCGTCTTGAGTCCGACGAGGCCATTGCCCAACTACTTCTGCGGGCAAAACGGATCGCTCTGGTTGGCGCCAGCGCAAAGCCCGAGCGACCCAGCCACCGGGTGATGCAATTCTTGCTCAATGAGGGCTGTGAGGTGCTTCCCATCAACCCGGGCTTGGCGGGGAAAAGGCTGCTAGGGCAAACGGTGTATGCCTCTCTGGCAGACCTCCCGACAAGTGTCGACATGGCCGATATTTTCCGCGACGCCGCATCACTGCCCGAGGTCACGCCGGAAGTGGTGGATGCCGGTATACCCGCGATATGGACACAGTTAGGGGTCGTTAATGTTGAGGCGGAGCGCACTGCGCTAGATGCAGGCCTGCAATTGGTAGTGGACCGCTGCCCGGCGATCGAGATACCGCGGCTGCGGGACGCAGGGTTGCTCCCCTCTCCGCCGCTGCAGTCTTAGACGCCTCCTCAGACCATAGCCTACTGACTGCCACTCAGTCACCACCTGCTTATCAATACTGGCCATCACTACCTTGTAAAGGTAGAGGTTCGCGACCCAATCCTTTTGTTTCGCCAGTTACTCACCTGCGGTTTTCTTAACTGCGAGTAAGTCCTCGTATTCGGGTTCGTCCCCTTTAGCGTGAGCCATAAAGGTTTGGCGGATTGCGTCACCATCTAACATCGATGCGTTCCATGTAGCGATGTAATCAAGACCGTCTGCTGTGCTGTGATCACGGGCATAGTTGACCATGCGCTTCGCACCGGTAACGGCAAGCGGGGAGTTCGCAGCAATCTGCTTGGCGATGCCCATGACCGCTTCAAACATTTCCTCTGTCGAGTCATAGACCTCGTTCACGAGGCCAATCGTTTTGGCTTTTTCCGCACCAATACGCTCAGCCGTGTAGGACATTTGCCGCGCCCAACCCTCAGAAATCAGCTTAACCAAGCGCGGGTATGTACCGACATCTGCGGTCATTCCAATGGCGGTCTCGTGGATTGAGAAGAAGGCGTCCTTAGTGGCATAACGGCAATCACACGCCGTGATGAAATCCATGGCGCCACCGACTGCAGCCCCCTGAATAGCCACTAAAACGGGCATGCGTGCTTCCTCCAGACAAGTGAAGGCACTCTGGAGGGCCATACAGTGATGGCGGAACGCCTCTGCTCCGATGCTGGAGCTAGTGCCCGCCGGGCTGTCTAATCCGCCGTCGGTGAATACTGATATGTCCATGCCCGAGCAGAAGTGCTTGCCCTCTGCAGAGATGACCAGCACTCGCGCAGAGGCCTCTCTTGATAGGGTGTTTACTGCGGCCGGAAGCTCTGTCCAGAAAGACGGAATCATTGAGTTCGCTTTCTCGGGACGATTCAACCGGATGTGGGCGATGCCGTTGGCAACCTCGAGTTCGAAACATTCGTAGCTCATTGGATTGTTGCTCCCCGTGATCTTTATATGATTCCCAGTCTCCTCAAAATAAAGCAGACCTTTCTTTATTGAAAGACCTTGGCAAGCAGGGCTTGCTGGGGATGGTTCAACGATAAATTTGCAGCCAAGCCTCCCTGCACTCTGCGAACCGAGACTAAAGTGATCGACCCCCCGTCTCCTCCAACCGAGACAAGGACCACAGGGTGAGGCCCGCAGCCAATAAAATGTAGAGCGACACGAAAAAAATACCCAACTCAGTCCACAATAAGACGGCAATGGTGGGCGCCAATGCGCCGCCCAAAATCGCACCAATCTGATACCCCAGCGAGGCACCTGAGTAGCGTACTTCTGTCGAAAAAAGCTCCGTGAAATAAGCGGCTTGTGGGCCATACTGCATGCCCAGCAAGATCATGCCGACAGTCACAGCAAGCGTGATCATCAAAGGACTGCCGGTATCAATCAGCGGGAACAGCGCAAAACCCCAGGCGCCCGTCAAAATGGCACCCCAGCGATAAATCTGCTTCCGTCCCACCCGATCTGACATGCCGGAGAAATAAAACAGCGCCGGGATCATCGCTGCTGCCGCAATCAATACTGACGTCAACATTTCATCCCGGGTCAGTTCAACCGACGGCGAATTCAATCCGTAGGCGATGACGAACGCGATCAGAATGTAGAAGGTGACCTGAACAGAGAGAAATGCACCGGCAGCGAGCATGATGCGCCGAGGGTAGCGGCGTATGGCCTCAAGTACAGGAGATTTTGGCGCTGCTGTCTGTTCGCCCGCTTCCGCCTGCGAGGCTTTAAGCGCCTTGAATGCCTCGGTGTCCTCCATGCGCAACTGCACATAAAGCGAGATGCCAATGAGCACGATGCTGGCAATAAAAGGCAGCCGCCAGCCCCACTCTATGAACGCCTCATCGTTCATGGAGGTGCTCACGGACAAAAACGCGAGATTCGCCAGAATGACCCCTACCGCGGCACCCGCCTGCGCATAGGCGCCGTACCAACCGCGCTTTTCAGACGGCGCGCTCTCAGTGACCAATAGCATCGCACCACCCCACTGACCGCCCACGGCAAGGCCCTGTATGAAGCGCAACGCAACCAGCATGAGCGGCGCGGCGATCCCAATAGACTGATAAGTGGGCAAGAGCCCAATCAACGTAGTGGCCACACCCATCATCATCAGCGCGATCACCAGCGTGCGCTTTCGGCCCACCTGATCCCCAAAGTGGCCGAACACCACACCACCCAGCGGCCGGGCAATGAACCCCACCGCGAAGGTGCTGAAAGAAATAATCAGCAGCACCATGGGCGGCAAATCTTGAGGGAAAAACGCCTTGGGAAAAATGACAGCGGCAGCCGTGCCATAAAGGAAGAAGTCGTACCACTCGATACTGGTGCCTGCTAATGAGGTTAGCGCCACACGACGCATATTTTGCTGCTTGGTGGGCTCTACAGTCATCCCGATCGCTCGTTATTGTTGTGCGAGATGCAAAGCTAACATGAC
This sequence comes from Halieaceae bacterium, assembly GCA_902623175.1. GTDB lineage: Bacteria > Pseudomonadota > Gammaproteobacteria > Pseudomonadales > Halieaceae > Luminiphilus. Next base: position 61,933 of record CACNSR010000003.1, on the reverse strand, counting down.
CCGAGAGCCATCGCTCGTAAACCTGTTGCTCAACGCATAGCTGTGGTGCAGCACGAGCGTCGGGATTTCACATACCGCGACTCAACCGAGCACAGCAACAATGATGTAGGACGGAGACCGCTGCGCCATGGTTAGTCGGACATCAAATCGTTCAAGTGCTCATGAAAGGCCTGCACGCGTCGCTCTTGATTGGGCATCCAGTACCCCTGATACCCCGCTGACGCCAGGCCTTTCTGCTGCATCTCGGCGATGCTCAGGTCTTGATCGGCCGTGGTACCCAGCGTCTTTTCGCCATACTGAATATGCTCGTGAAACGCGTCGGCAACCGGCAGATCTGGCCCACCCGCGGGTGATGGTGTCATCTCCTGTCCTTCCACACGATTAACCAACCACCAATGGTCGAAGAGACACTGCGCGGGATCCGTCGGGTGTGGACGCGGGCGCAGCAGTTGGACCCCATCCGGACCTACCGTAATAACGTTATTGGGGAACAGGTTGTAAATCACATAGTCGGTGAGCTGGTAATCCGCGCGATATTTGTAGTGCACATAGCCTTGCGCCTCACCGCGCTCGCGCTTGGCGGCCTGAATATCCACCCGCAGCTGCCGCCAGGTATCGCGGCCCACGTAATCGTCGCTGTTCACATCCCAGGCGGCAGCCATACTTTTCAGCGGCTCACCTATGACATCGCTGCCGTATTGAACGGAAGGCATAAACGAGGGGAACCAGCCTCGGTTATGGCCATTGGGAAAGCAGTCGAACTGGCAGTCCTTATAGTCTGCCGCCACATAGGGGATCAGCTCGGGATGCAGCACTTTAACGTGATAGGCCTCGTTAAAGTTATCCGTGATGATCTTCCAATTACTGCGAGTCTCGGCGGTCATATCCAGCACCCGAAGCATGTCCTCGATTCGGTGTGACTCAAGCTCACGACAAATCGTCTTGCCCAGACTGTCATCCAGCGTCGACGCATCCGAGTCAAAGTTGTACCAGATCAACCCGAATCTCTCCTCGCAGCGCATCTCTTTCAACCGGGCCCTACCACAGGGACTCTCTGCAAAATCCTCTTCATCAGGCACTGAGGTCACGACCCCTGAACGGTCAAACGTCCAGCCGTGATAGGGGCAAGAGAATTGCTGCACGTGCCCATCTTCCGCCTCGGTGATGCGGGTGCCACGATGCGGGCAGGAGTTAAAAAACGCTTTAACCGACCCATCTTCCTGCCGAGCCATTATGATGGAGTCTATCCCCAGCTCGGTGGTCAGGTAATCGCCGGGCTCGGGCATTTGGTACGCCACGCCGCCGATATTCCAGACGGTGTGCCACACCTTTTGGTACTCGCGCTTCAAATAGTCTCCGCAGGTGTAGCGATCGCTCCCTACAAAGTCACCGCGCAACTGCTGCTCGGCACCTTTCGGCGGCCGGCTCAGAGCACGTTCAAGGATCACGGGGTTTGCTGCGTTCATTATTTCTCCAACTAATGGGGTACCTGCTGTCCAGTGAGCTCACGGCCGCTTATCAATGATCTCGCCGGCTACCTTCTCTAGGCGCATGTCATAAATCTGCCAACCAATTCCTGAGGTATAGCGGACTTTGCTGTGGTACGTGCCCAAATAGACGTCGATCACGCGATCATCATCTTGGTGCCACGCCTGCAAGGAACTACTCATCTTGCCTTCACCACCTTTGCCGGCTGCGTTGGGCAGGCTGTCGAGCTCCACGATCTGGGTGCCCAGCAAGTGCTGCGTGGAATCGAATACCGAGAGGGCGCCGTCCACCACCTTCACCCACTCATCGGGGCCGACCGCTCGAAACTCCGCACCGCTGGGGTCACTGGCGCGAATCGTGGCATCCTGAGTAAAAATCCTGTGATAAACCGCTCGGCCGGCCTCGATGTTTTCTGGCTCATTCGTGCCGATTTGATCCGTGGCACGGGCATAGAGTCTCTGAAGATACTCAATCTCGTGCTTGGCCAACATTTCGGCAACGTCATGATCATTCGCCTGCGCAGACGTCGTCCCTATCCAGCACCACATCAGCGTGGCCAACCATACTGCTCTTTTCATTGCCGCCCCTACTCCTCATAATTTTCTAGTGCTCATCGAGATCACCAGTCACTGTTCCGATCACCGGGTAACTAGCACCCACCCCTATAGCAACGGCATTTACCTCAGTGTCAATCAGACTCCCTTGTGACCTGCGAGATAGTTGCGGCTTATTCATGATGGCAACGCACTCTTTATAAATGAACTTTGTTATCAGAGCACCGAGATGACATCGCCCCGGCCAACCATGACAATATAACGCCTATCCGCCATCGTGCGAACTCCAGTTGAAACACCACCCAAGGACAAGAAAATGAGTAACCGGCAGGTCGTTTTAAAGCGCCACCCAAACGGCATCCCAGTGCCAGAGGACTTCGATTTGGTTGAGCGCGGCATGAACGAACCAGACGACGGGCAAATGCTGGTGCGTAATCTGTTTTTCTCTCTGGAAGCCGCTATCCGGAGTTGGCTGGATGGCAAAGCCAACTACTTCGAGCCGATCCCCCTTGGCGGCGCCATTCGGGGACCCTCGGTCGCTCGGGTGGTGAAATCGCACCTCGCGGGCTTTGAGGTGGGTGATCTGATCTTTGGGCTACATTACTGGGAGGATTACTCTCTAAGTGACGCCAATACGATACTGCTCTCCAAGCTCTCGCCAGAGCCCGACATTCCGCTTTCCTACTACTCTGGAGGGCTCGGCGGCTCAGGCCACACAGCTTATGTGGGTCTCCATGAGATCGGCAAGATTCAATCGGCAGAAACTGTGCTCATTAGTGCAGCGGCCGGCGCTACCGGCTCTATGGCAATCCAGATCGCCAAATTGCGCGGCTGCAACGTCGTAGGCATTGTCGGTAGTGACGAAAAGTCTGCACTTGTTACTGACACATTGGGCGCCGACGCGGCTTTGAATTACAAAACCTGTGGAGACCTCACAGCGGCGATTTCGCAAGCTTGTCCTGAAGGAGTGGACGTCTATTTTGACAATGTCGGGGGCACCACGCTGAACGCGGCACTCGCGTGCATGAATACGTTTGGCCGCGTAATTGGCTGCGGTATGATCAGCGACTATAACGATCAGGACAACCCAACGCCGATTTACAATATGTGGAAACTGGTGGAGAAAGAACTCACCATGAAGGGCTTCCTGCTATATACGTACATGGATAAGGTCCCCGCGGCGTCAAAACAGCTTCACGACTGGGTCCGAGCAGGGAAGATCACCATACTGGAGAACATTACCGAAGGCCTGCCTAATGCCGGCTGGGCCTATAGCGAGATGATGCGCGGCGCGACGATTGGTAAGAATCTTGTCGCCATGGACCTCAGCGCTGACGAGTCTGCGCTCTTCAGAACGCAACAGGGCTCACAGATTTAAAGTATTGAAAATCTAACGACGTGACTGAGGCTGGCCATGAAAAGGCAAATGAGGATGAAATGGCGGAATTTACCGACATGAGAAAGTAACTTTCCCAACCCGAGTGCGCTCACTGGGGCTGCGAAGGGAATCCAAAAATAAAGGATTCGTATCATCCAGTTCACATGGGCCAAGAAGAACGACGCAAACAAGGCTAGGGATGCCAAAGCGAGCAATATCAGAGATCCAATGACGAATGCCTGCAAGTCCTCGGCCTCTCCCGTGAGGCAAAGCTTGAGGCCTAGCAGGTAACAGAAACAAAAACCCACGTTGCCCGCATGCCACATGCAAAAAGTTACCGCGGAGCCACCGTAATCCTGTAAGGCCGTGCTGGGCAGTAATTGCCACTGCAAAGCAAGCGCCGCGGCGCTGAGTAAAAAAATGATCGCCACGACACCATTTATATTGGAGAGGCACAGCGCTCTGACTTCTTTCCAAAGCTTCATAGGGACTGCGCAAAAACACGTCGCCAGCACGGCACATGAAATAAGCAACAGAGTGAGCGTGAACGGGCCAGGTAAGTGGTTGGCGAGCACATCCTCTAGCAGAGAGCGATAAGCGCGAGACCCAATGAGCGACACCAAAAGAGACGAGGCAAGCACGAACCAAAGGAGTATTGCCCCACCCCTCAAGCTACCAAGCCGCCAGAGAGTCAGCTTCCAAACGCTCAGATAAGCTATCGCGATAAAAAAGGACAGCACATGCCAGAACGCCACCAAAAACAACGCAACCAGCAACCATCCGGTCGATGTCTGAGGTTGAGATGTAACTTGCAGACAGATGAGGAAAGCCAGTGCAATCCCCAGTTGCTGGGGACGAGCTTCTAGTGCGGGCGCTAAGAAATAGCTCGTAACGAGAAGCATTATGGCAGCACTTTTAATCAGGGTTATGGCGGGCAGATGGTACCGATACCCCGAAAGCACGAGTGCAATGGCCAGGCCGCTACCCAATATGGCGATAGAATCGAGAATAGCAGGCCAAGCGAAGGGCAGATGCTCGTGCACCGCTTGCGCAACATAGACAAACAGTGGCCCTGAAACCGGAGGGTCAAATCCTCTCTCCGTGAGCTGCATTAGCCCGAGCCAATTGGCCTCGTCGCTAAGTTCAGGGGGGAAAGCATTGGCCTGCCGAAGCAATAAGTTGAGCAGCATCAACCCCATAGGCAAGCCCAACAACAGTGGGCTCAGCGATTCGACTCGTGACTCTGCTGACTTCACCTATCTTCCCTGTTGGTGGCAGTTTGCGGTACGAACAACGACGACATTCACGGACCTATCACACGGATGCAAACATAGAGATGGGCTCTTTTAGGACCAGGCTCGAGCTGCAGGGCTCGAATTTCACTGACCACACGCCTAGCATCCCTCTAGAAGAGCTGCTGCGCTTAATTCCCGCCCGTAGAGATGAGCTTCGGCTGCGCCTCGCTGGTCTCGACACTAACGCCAGTCGAACTCGGGAATTCGAACCCTCAACGCCGCCTCCACACAACAACCGCCCTCATCAGCGGGCGCCTTTTTATGTGGCCCGCCCGGAGAGATTCGAACTCCCGACACCCAGGTTCGAAGCCTGGTGCTCTATCCAGCTGAGCTACGGGCGGAGGCGCGAAGCTTAGGTTTCCCGCCGAAAAAGGTCAAGCAAATCTCAGGACACGCTTACAAAACACACCACAACAGCGTTTCAAAGCGAGCTGCAGAATGAAGAAAAACATTAGGCGGGAGACTTAAAGTAATCTCTCACCAACGCGTATGGGTGCTCGCAGGAAAAGCTTGCAGGGTTCGAAGTTGGCTGTGCTAAACTCCCGTCCCCATTCAACGGGCAACTAGGTTCTGGGGGAACAATGTCTGAGTTGAATACCGTGGTCAGCGCGACCTTGCTCGCGAACGATAACCAAGCATCCGTGAGCGCAATGCTCAATGCGATTCTTGAAAAACCGCTCACTCCTATGGAAGCCAATCAGGCGAAAACCTACATGGAGCAGGTCGCCAGTCAGGCCGCTAATGATGAAGGTGCTGAGGTGCAGTTGTTTCAGCTAATGGAAATGAAAAACCAGCACACCACCTACGTGATGCGGGTTGCCCTCTTTTCCAATAATAAGGCCATCGGCCTTGACGTCATGGACGCCGAGAACGGTCAGTTTTTCGTCCCCGAGCGTTGCCCCGTGGTGGAGTTGCAGGCTACGACACTGAATTGACGTCCCCTCCGCGTTCCGGAGAAGTACTCACCTACATCACGCTGGTGGGCCTGGTGGCCTACGCCGCCATCGCCACCGATCTCTATTTACCCGCCATCCCCTACATGATCGTGGATTTGGACGGGACGACTTCCGATGGTCAGCTCACGCTCAGTGTCTTTATGGTGGGATTGGCAGTTGGGCAGCTTGTTTTTGGCCCGCTTTCCGACCGCTTCGGCCGCATCCCGGTGGTAAGGGTAGGTACTATCCTTTTCCTCGTGACCTCAATACTATGCGCCTTAGCAAACGACATGGGCTTTATGTGGGCCATGAGGGGCCTGCAGGGCATGGCAGCCGCCAGCGGACCTGTTATCGCGCGCGCTATCGTGCGGGATCGATACGAAGGCAATCGTGCCGCGCAGGTCATGTCAACGCTGTCTGCGGCAATGGCCGTCATCCCTATGGTCGCGCCCAGCATTGGCGCCCTGATACTGCAATTCGCCGACTGGCCTGCAGTGTTCATCGCGCTGGCAGTCTTTGCCGGGCTGGTCCTGGTCGCCTTGAGCCTTTTACCAGAGACCACCTCCAACAGCAGTGGCGAGCTGCTCACCTTGCTTACGGTAATCCGTTCCTTTTCGGAGATGCTACGCCGACACAGCTTTCTCGGTTACCAAATGGCGGGCTCCTTCTCCTTTGCAGCGCTATTTGTATATTTATCGACGGTGGCGTTTTTTCTCCCCGATGTTTTCGACATACCGACCTCTCTGTTCGGTTATGCCTTCGCACTAACAGTTTTCGGCTTCATGAGCGGCAGCCTGATCAATGCGCGCCTGGTGATGCGGTTCGGCATGAATCAAACCCTTAAAGCCGGACTCTCGATCAGCTTGCTCTCTGCAATCGTAATTGTGCTCCTCTCCGGCAAGGCCAGCGATCACCTGTATGCCATGGCCGCACTCTCTTCGACTCTTTTCCTGGGCGTGGGGCTCACTGCGTCAAACGCCTCCATGGGCGCTATTTCGCTCTACGCACACCGAGCCGGCTCCGCGTCGGCTGTATACGGATTCACCCATGCGCTCCTAGCCTCTGCGGTCGGTGCTGTGGCGGGCCTCTTATATCAGGGCCGCCTTCTCGAGCCCGCCGTGATCATGCTGGGGTGCGCGATACTGGCTTTTTCAGGGTTTTGGTTAGTCCACTGGCGAAGCCACAGCGAGCAGGCGGCTTTCCAGCCGTCTCGACCTACAATGCCGGCAAAATCAACGCTACAGTATCTGGCAAACGCAAGCCCGAATCTGGGCGACGTGCGAGCAAGAGAATCTGGAGAATGAGCGCAACCCGCTGGGAACAACTGCTGAGATATCGCTTTATCGAGATTATCGCCCTGTGGGAAGGCAGGCTGACCACTAGGCACCTCTGCGAGGTCTTTGGCATCGGTCGCCAGCAGGCCAGCAAAGATATCAACAACTACAAGCGCTCGATCGGCCCTGGCAACCTCGAGTACGACGGCACCGCAAAAGGCTACCGCCCCAGCGCCACTTTTACGCCATCAGTCACCCAAGGAAAAACCGAGGAGTATCTCGACATTCTGGCTGGTGGCAGCGAGATGCAGCAAATTCTCGGACATCTACCCGACTCGCTCACTGCAACCGAGGTCCTCTCCGTACCGACGCGGCAAATTCCGCCGTCCACTCTGCGACCGCTGATTCTCGCGGCGAGGGATCACCTCAGGGTAGAGGTCGATTACGTTTCGTTAAATCAACCTGATCGCGAAGGACGCATCATCGTGCCACATACATTGGTGTGGACGGGTCTGCGTTGGCATGTCAGGGGATGGTGCGAAAAAAATCAGGACTACCGCGATTTTGTCCTCAGTCGCTTTCGCGGTGAACCGGAGGTGCTGGATGCGTCTGATCACACCGGTACATCAGATGAAGATTGGCACACGCTGGTGACCATTGAGATTGCACCTGACCCTCGCCTCACTGCAGACCAGCAGGCGGTGGTGGCCCACGATTACGGCATGACCGATGGCAAGTGGCAGCTGTCGGTGAGAGCAAAACTACTGCCCTACTTTTTGCAGTTGCTGCGTCTCGACCCGATACAGATGATTGAGGATCCGCGAGCGCAACAAATTGTGATCGTGAATCAGGCTGACGTCGAAGCCTGGCTGTTTCCGTCCGGCTGGTCTAACGCGACGGCGGCGAGCGCCGGCGCTTTGACGCCTGCTTCATAAGCGAGCGAGGCATTCGCGGCTTTTTGCCCCCAGAAAGATATCGGTGGATAGTTTCCTGCGCCTGCAGCACAGGCGCAGTTTTGCCTCGCTCTCGCAGTGCATTCGCCTGGTCTTTATCCAGCACTCTGGCTTTGGTGTTATCATGCCACTGCTGGTCAAGAATATCCTGCAGCTGGTTTTGTATCGCCGTGTCCCTAATGGGGCACAGCACTTCCACGCGATAGTCGATATTACGGGTCATCAAGTCCGCAGACCCCAAAAGATACTCAGGCTTTCCCCGATTATGGAACACATACACACGAGGATGCTCAAGGTATCGATCGATAATGCTGATGGCTTCGATATTGCCCGATACGCCGCTCACTCCGGGTAGCAACGAGCACATCCCTCTGACAATCAAGCGAATGTCTACTCCTGCCTGACTCGCTTCATAAAGCTTCATAGTCAATTGACGATCCACCAGGTTATTGCACTTCAGCGTCATCATCGCTCGATAACCCTGCTTTGCATTGTGGATCTCCCGATCGATACGCTCGACCAACCCTGATCTGGAGCTGTGGGGCGACACCAGCAGCGTTTCATAGTTGGGCAACCGATAGTTGAATTTGAGGAACTCAAAAACCGCGGCCACATCCCGACCCACCGTCTGGTCGGAGGTCAGCAGGGAGAAATCGGTATAAAGACGCGCAGTCTTCTCGTTAAAATTGCCGGTGCCGATATGGCTGTAGTAACGGATGCCTTTCTCTTCCCGTCGCTCGATAGAGAAGAGCTTGCAGTGCACCTTCAAACCCGGAATACCAAAGATCACCTCTACCCCGGCCTCAGTCAGTCGGTGCGCCATCTCGATATTGGCGTGCTCGTCGAATCGGGCAGCTAGTTCCACCACTACGATGACACGCTTGCCGTTGTGCAGCGCATTTAGCAGTGCCTCGACCACCCGCGAATTCTTGGCTGTGCGATACAGGCAGATCTTGATTGAAGTGACCGCGGGATCCAGCGCCGCAGTTTTTAGCACATCAACAAGGTAATCAAAGGAGTGATAGGGAAAGTAGAGCAGCACATCCTGCTCTCTAATAACTTCAAAAATACTGGCCGGGTCCTCGAGTGCCGGAAGGCTAATGCGCGGGTGCGGCTTGAACTCCAGCGCCTTGCCCCCCGGATTCGGGAAAGAAAGGAAATCCTTGGAGTTATGGTATCGGCCACCGGGGATCAAGCTGTCGTAGCGTCCAAAACCAAAGCTTTTTCTGAGGGCATTTAGCAGCGCCTCTGGCATGGTTTTGTCATAAACAAACCGGACCGCATCGGCTCGACGCCGCTGCTTGAGACTCGAAGCCATCTTCTCGATCAGACTCTCGTTGATGGAGGGATCGAGCTCCAATTCCGCGTCTCTGGAAAATTTGAAGCAGTAGGCGTCGACTGATTTCAGCTTAAAAACACCCCGGAAAACCTGTGGCAGACAGGCTCTAATCACGTTATCCAGAGTGATGTAGACGGTGCCTCTGCGGCGACCCTTCTGACGGGGGATTTCAATAAAGCGGCCCAGCTGCTCCGAGGGCACTTCCAGCACAGCAAAGCGCTCCGCCTCTGCCGTTCGGATCATAACGGCAAGGTACAGCGACTCATCTGCAAGGTTGGGGATCGCGAGCGTTTCCTCGAGCAAGATGGGCTCGAGCTCTGGCAGGACGGTCTCTCTGAAATACTGCTGAACAAAGGCCGCCTGCCCCTCGTCAAGCTGCCCTTCGTTTATGAGATAGATCTTCTGTCGTTGTAGTTGTGTCATCAGCGCGGCGTAGATCGCATCAAATTCTTTTTGTAGCGACACCACCTCCTGCTGGATTAACTGCAACAGTTCTTTTGCACTCTGACGCTGCGGCCCTTTAGAGACGCTGATTAATCGTCGCACTTCCGCAACGCGAACGCGAAAAAACTCGTCGAGGTTGTTGGAGAAAATACCCAGATAACGCACCCGTTCAATCAACGGGACCGCTGGATTCTGGGCCTCCTGCAGCACGCGGGCGTTGAATGAGAGCCAGCTGAGCTCTCGAGGAAAGAACAACTGGCCGTCAAGATCTGCCCATCGGGTTGTGACCGCGTTATTGCTCATCAGATCTGTTCAAATTGGCATGTGTGTCTAGGGAGTGCTCACCACCTTACACACAACCCGATGTCATTCGCTACCGCACTATTGTGTAGCCACGTCGCATAAGGGCGGATCAATGACGGCGGATAAATTCCGCCGCGGCTTTGGCGCAAGCCTCCGGTGCCTCTAATGGGAGTAGGTGCCCGCCCCTCAATGACTGGATTTCCACTGCCGGATTGATAGCTTTCACCCAGGAGAGTCTTTCGGCATTCAATACATCTGAGGATTCACCCGCGACGATCAGGGCCGGGCACGCCACCGCTTTGAGAGAACCAGTCATCCGTGGCACAGATCGATAAATGCAGGCTTCCCAAGCACCAGTATGGCGCAGTGTTACGCTGCCATCAGGCTGCGCAATGTGGCCTGCCGAAACGTAGTCCATCAGCACTGTGTCGCTGACCTCGGCAAACACCCGCTTTCCTCGATAGAATTTAAAAGCTGCTTCGCAGCTCTCAAACACATGCGGTCGCGCGAGCGCGCGCTTCACAATGGCGACCGCGTCAGGGTTGAAGAGAGAAAATACCCTGGCCCAAAACCAGATGCGAGTCGGCACCAGCACCGGATCGAGCGCGACGATTCCCGAAAAAAGGTCAGGTCTGCGTGCCGCAGCCAGCACCGCTGACGCCGCACCCATCGAATGACCTATTAGCCATGCCGGACCCTGCTCGTCGCCCTCAATGCGCTCAATAAGATCGGAGGCATAGGTTTGCCACGTCAGGAATGTGGGGGCCGGCTCACCGGATACCAGCGGCCTGTGGTTATGCTTGCCGACCGGGACGCTGAGATTTTCACTCAGACTGGTCAGCAGTACACGATAGGAATCCGGCGGGTACCCATTGGCATGGGAGAATAGCAGCTTCATTCTGCCATTATGGGCCAATCTCAGAGCTTCGAGAATTCCCTATTCAGGTCGTAGTGCCGGGACGTCACGTAGCGCTCCATAGCCTCAACGCGGCTGGCAGCCTTGGCCATACGCTCTTTCGCGTTGCGAACCCGCTCGGTGGGCGAATCGGTGTTACCAAAGACGGTCTTACGCCGGTAGGTGTGGAGATGCTCGTCGTATTCCATCTCAATCTCTACCTCCTCTTCGGGAAGCTCGGACCATCGCGACGCCTTTGGTGCAATCGCTACCCAGGCAATCACGTAGAGCCAAAAGGCGAGCGCGCCGGTGAACATCAAGAGTGCCACCGCGGCTAGACGGACAACCCAGTTGGGCACATCCCAGTGCGCGGCGAGGCCGGCACAGACACCGCCCAGCCATCCGTCGGAGCGGTTTCGATAAAGCCCCATACCCCAACCGAGACGACGGCTTTCACCAAAACTGCGCTGACGATTCGACATCTTTACACCTCCTTCTTAGTCTGACCGCCGCGCTCCTGGCGCCAGTTCGGATGATCGGCATCGAGTATCGATTCCAGCGACTCGATGCGATCTGCCATCTGATCCACTGCCACTAAAATCTCTTCCAGTGCCTGCCGGTCATCCTCACTGAGCTGGCGGCTAGACCGGCTCATGCTTCGGTAATGCATAACGATCCAAGTGGGCGCCACGATCACCATAATAAATAGCACCATGGGCACGAATAACATTTCAAACGGGTTCATTTCCTCTCCCTGTTGATCACTGCGCGCGCTACGCCCAGCCCCTATTCCCTCGGGTTCGATTAGGGAATGGCCTCAACCTCTACGCCCGCCTCTCGCGCTGCCTTCCCCATTGCAGAGTGCTCAGGGCGAATTAGCACCGAGTGGATTTCCGTATTGGACACTTCCTCCAGCAGATACAGCACCTACTGAGCGCCGCCATAGAGATGTGCACCCAACTCAATGTGAGCGACGCACAACGGGTTCATATCAGCCATGCAAATAGGGGAAGTGCGTTGACCGATACAGGCCTATCCCGTCATCCGCCTTAAATCAGCCTCTCGGCGGTGACCCAGTCGAGCGTGAGATTCAGCGCGGCGCCAAATTTCTCCATCAGTTCATCGACGTGCGTCGTCTCTATAATGAGTGGTGGACACACTGCGACCCGGTTGCCACCCAGCGGCCTGATCACTAGACCGTTATCCTCAGCGGCCTTGGCGCAGAATTGACCAACCTTCATACCATCAAAGGGCTGCCTGCTCGCCTTGTCGGCCACGAGCTCCACGGCGCCGATCATGCCTACGCCAGAGACTTCGCCCACCAGTGGGTGATCTGCAAACTCATTCAGTCTGGCTTGCAGGTAATCGCCAACGGTCGCCGCGTGGTCAAAAATCTTGTCGCGCACATAAATGTCGATCACTTTACTTGCCACCGCACAGCCTAGCGGGTGTCCGCTGTAGGTGTAGCCATGCCCGAACACGCCCACTTCCGTTGCCGACGCATTAATACAATCTGCGATGTCGCCCTGCACGATCGCGGCCGACACGGGCACATAAGCCGATGACAGCGCTTTGGCGAGGGTCATCATTTTAGGGCGCATGCTCATTTTGTTTGCGCCAAAGTCAGTACCGAGACGCCCAAAACCGCAGATGACCTCATCGTCCCAGAGCCACACACCATAGCGGTCGAGCACAGTCTGAATAGCCTCGAAATATCCTTCCGGCGGCACAATGACACCGCCTGCGCCACTGACCGGCTCAGCGATCATTGCGGCAATCGTTTCTGGCCCTTCGGCCAGAATCAGCGCCTCAAGCTCTTCGGCACGGCGGGCAACAAAGTCCGCCTCCGATTCGCCGTCGTTCGCGCCCCGATAGTAATTCGCAGAACCAGTGCGCAGCACGCCCAGCGCCTCAAAGGGCAATTGAAAGTGTGCGTGATTGGTGGGAATGGCTGTGAGCGCTGCCGAGGCCAGCGTTACACCGTGGTAACCCTGCTCCCGGGCAATGACCTTGATGCGATCGGGCTGACCTGACGTCTCAGCATGATAGCGGATTAGCTTCAAAAGTGTGTCGTTGGCATCAGAACCCGAGCTACCAAGAAAGACCCGACCATCCTGCATCGGCACCATCGCCGCCAACTTGTCGGCGAGTTCAATGGCTGACGGATGGGTCTTGCCGCCGAACATGTGGCTGAAGCTCAGCTCACGCATCTGGCGCTCCGCGGCCTCAATGATCTCCCCGTTGCCATAGCCCAGCGCCGTGCACCAAAGCCCAGCCATCCCCTCTAGGTAGCGCTTGCCCTGCTTGTCGTAAATGTAGGGGCCCTCGGCCCGGGCGACCACCATCGTCTCGGACATCGCCGGGTTGGTGGTGGGGTAAATCATTGACGTCATCGCGATCCCTCCTCTTGCCTTTCCCTGAGGCAATCTTCAGTGCCCAAAGTGTATCGGCTCCAGCAGGGACCCACTACTCCCCCCTGGTGGTAATACCCGGATAATGGGCTATTCCTTGGGTAAGGCCTCTCAGCGCCGCAGCATGAAAAGTCGCCACCTCTTAATAGCCGAATATCAGTTGAAAGAGCCGGTTAAATGCCCTGTCAGGTGGCTTTGGTTTTTTCCTTGCCACAGCGCTCGCAGCGAAACCGGGTAATCAACTCGCCGCGATGCACAGCGAAAGGGTCGCTTTTAACCGGGCGCCATTTGTGGTGCCCGTTCCGGCAGAGTGTTTGGTTCGGTTTTCTCGGCTTCTCAAAAAGCAGAATGTCTGCCATAAGGCATCAGCTTGCTGTTTTGGCACGATTGACGGCTTTATGCCAAGATTCCAACCTACGGCGCCGCGGCTCTGTTCCCATTCGGGAGGGAAAGCGCTGGTCGGCTCGCCATACCTTGGCCAGCGCTTCGGTATCCTTCCAGATCCCAACGCCCAACCCAGCCAGGAAGCAAGCGCCCGCAACAGTGGTTTCAGTCACTTTCGGACGGATGATTTCTCTGCCCAGATAATCTGCCTGTAATTGCATCAATAAATTATTGGCGGCGGCACCGCCATCGACTTTCAGGTCTCCCATCCGGCGACCCAGGTCACGCTCCATGGCGCGGAGGATATCGACGTTCTGTAGCGCCATGGCCTCGAGCGTGGCGCGCGCGATATGTGCCGCACCGGCACCTCTTGTCAACCCCGAGATGACACCCCGCGCATCAGGATCCCAGTGCGGCGCGCCTAAACCCGTCAAGGCGGGCACAAACTCGACACCGCCGGCATCGGGTACCTGTGAGGCGAGCTGCTCGATGTCGGGGGCGCGCTTAATGATACCCAACTCGTCGCGAAGCCACTGCACCGCTGCCCCGCAGATGAAGGCACCGCCCTCGAGCGCATAGACCGGCGTGTTCTGACCGGGCAGTTGCCATGCCACGGTGCTCAACAAGCCTGCCTCGCTGTGCATACGGTCCTGACCGGTATTCATCAAAATAAAGGAGCCAGTGCCGAAGGTGCACTTGGCGGCCCCCCGGTGAAACCCCGCCTGTCCAAACAGTGCAGACTGTTGATCACCGGCTATGCCGGAGATAGGTACACCATCAGGTAACCCGGGTACGCCCCGCGTGATGCCCAGGTCACCACTTGAGGGGATAATCTCGGGCAGCACTGTTTTGGGGACGTTGAAGAGTTTCAGCAGCTCCGGATCCCAATCCAGGGTCTGCAGATTCATCAGTGAAGTGCGCGAGGCGTTGGAGACATCGGTGGCATGCACCGCGCCCCCTGTCAGCCGATAAAGTAAGTACGAGTCGATCGTGCCAGCGGCGATATCACCTTGTCTGGCACGACCTCTCGCGCCTTCAATGTCGTTGAGCAACCAGCGGAACTTGCTGGCAGAAAAATAAGGATCGAGTACGAGCCCCGTGCGATCGCGCACCATGGACTCCAGCCCTTTTTTGCGTAATCCCTCACAGAAACTCGCCGTACGCCGGCATTGCCAGACTATGGCATTTCCCAATGGCTTGCCGCTCTGGCGCTCCCACAGCAGCGACGTCTCTCGCTGATTGGTAATACCAATACACGCCACATCGTTAGGTTTGCAAAGCCCACGGCGAAAAACCGCGCGGATGCCCTTGAGGGCCGATGCCCAGATCGCCTCCGGGTCGTGCTCTACCCAACCCGGCTTGGGGTAGATCTGGAGGAACTCATAGTTGACACTACCCAACAGAGCCCCCCGGGAGTTCATCACCGCAACCGTGGTGCCGGTGGTACCCTGGTCGATTGCCAGAATTGCTTTCACAGGACCCCCCGGTTACGAATCGATGGGTCAGGCAGCCTCAAACCCAGAGATCGCCTTGATCTCTAGATAATCGGTGAAACCGTGCGCGCCCCACTCACGGCCGTTACCCGATTGCTTATAACCGCCGAAGGGCACGTCCATGCCAGGCGAGGCGCCGTTGATATGCACGTTACCCGCGCGGATGCGTGACGCCACCTGCCGCGCGCGGTCGAGATCTCCGCTCTGCACGTAGCCCGCCAGGCCGTAAGGCGTGTCGTTGGCGATCTGGATCGCCTCTTCCTCGCTGTCATAAGGAATCATGACCAACACGGGGCCAAAGATTTCCTGCTCGGCAATGCTCATTTCGTTGCTAACCTCGGAGAACACCGTGGGTCGCACGTAATAGCCCCGATCAATCCCTTCAGGCAGACCCGGTCCGCCGCAGACCACTTTTGCGCCCTCTGCGATGCCGCCTTCGATAAGCGCCTGAATCTTGTCCCATTGCACCTTGGAAACGACAGGACCCATCGTCGTAGAGTCTTCAGCCGTCGGGCCAATCACGACCC
Source organism: Halieaceae bacterium (assembly GCA_902623175.1). GTDB lineage: Bacteria > Pseudomonadota > Gammaproteobacteria > Pseudomonadales > Halieaceae > Luminiphilus. Next base: position 46,260 of record CACNSR010000003.1, on the reverse strand, counting down.
TCTCGGTGACCTTGGCAGCGATGTCTTCGGCCTGCGACAGCAGGTCCCGGGGCACCAGCATACGCGAGGGTGCGTTACAGGACTGCCCAGTGTTGTTGTACATGTGCATCACGCCGCGGGTGACAGCCACCTCCAGATCGGCATCCGCAAGAATGATGTTCGGCGACTTACCGCCCAGCTCCTGCGTCACGCGCTTGACTGTAGGTGCTGCGTTCTGCGCGACCAAGGAGCCCGCCCGCGTCGAGCCGGTAAATGACATCATGTCGACATCGGGGTGGCGCGACAGTGCCTCACCGACAGTGGGTCCATCGCCATTGACCAGATTGAATACGCCGGCGGGTACGCCTGCCTCGTCCATGATTTCTGCATAAAGATAAGCCGACAGCGGCGCGATTTCACTGGGTTTGAGCACCATAGTACAGCCCACTGCCAGCGCCGGCGCGACCTTACAGCTGACCTGATTGAGCGGCCAGTTCCATGGCGTAATCAAACCGCACACACCGATGGGCTCTTTCACTACCCGGTGCGGGCCCAGATCCTCAGTGAACGTATAGCCCTTCAAAATCTTTGCGGCTTCTGTGATGTGGCCCAGCCCGGCATACGCCTGTGCGGTGCTCGCCAGTTTGATGGGGGCCCCCATTTCGAGTCGAATAGCTTCGGCAATCTCGCCGATGCGGCGCTGGAAGATCTCTGCCATCCGCTCTAGCATGCCGACCCGCTCTTCGACGGAGGTCTGGCTAAAGCTCTGAAACGCGGCCTTGGCCGCGGCAACCGCTAAGTCGACGTCGGCTTCTGAGCCCAGTGAGATCGTCGCGCAGGCCTCCTCAGTGGAAGGATCCAAAACCTCTAGGGTTTTGGGTGTGACCGGATCGACCCACTGGCCGTTTATATAAAACTGTGTGTACTCGTGCATGTTGCCCTCAATTTATCCAGTTATCGAAAACGTCAAACAGCTCGACCGCTATTGCAGGACTCGCTGTGGCTGCAGTCCATCAGAATACCCTATAAATGCTGAATGAATGGAGTATCCCAGTGATTTCCCGACCCGCTCAGGGAGCGCAGCGGAATGCTCGGGCGGGACCGACGACAGCGTTCTCTCCAGTGGCCTCAGCCACCCCGCACATTACTGCGGCGTGATAAGACAGCGGCCAGTATCCGACCGATTTGCCCCACTCCGACGCCACCCAGCCGCCCGCTTTGTGCTGCGGCGAGATCTTCTTCATACTTCTACCTTCAAAAAAACGTTCGGGGCAGGAAGATGAATCAAGCCGTTGATTTGGATGAACTCACGCTGTTTCGGGATATGGCGCGTCGTGCGTTCGAGCAGGAGATTACACCCCACTATGAGGCGTGGGAAGAGGAGCGGATGGTGCCGAGAACGCTCTGGAACCGCCTTGGTGAGGCGGGCTTGCTCTGCCCGGATATGGAAGAACAATACGGCGGCGCAGGCACATCACCCCACGTCACACTGGCAATGATCGAAGAGCTCTCGGAAATGGGTTTCGGTGGCTTCGCGTCCAGCTACGGCATTCACAACAACATCATCGCGCCTTACCTCAGCCGCCATGGCACTGAAGGGCAAAAAATGCACTGGTTGCCGCGGATGGCCAAGGGTGAGGTCGTTGGCGCACTGGCAATGACCGAGCCAGGAGCGGGCTCTGATGTGCAGGGTATTCGAACCAATGCCTTGCGCGATGGCGACGAGTGGGTCCTCAATGGATCAAAGATATTCATTACCAATGGAATCCACGCTGATCTCGTGATCGTGGCGGCTATTACGGACCCGGGCAAAGGCGCCAAAGGCACGTCCCTGTTTTTGGTAGACGCGCACAGTCCGGGTTTTGAAAAATCCAAGAAGATTGACAAGATTGGTCAGCACACCTCGGATACGGCGCTCTTGTTCTTTAACGACGTGCGTTTGCCGGCCGACGCGCTGCTCGGCGAAGAAAACCGCGGCTTCGTGATCATGATGGAAGAGCTACCGCGAGAGCGACTCGGTATCGCCGCGCAAGCGGTGGCCGCCTCGGAGGGCGCGCTCAACATCACCGCGCAGTACGTACAGGAACGCGAGGCCTTCGGTCAAAAAATTGGTCAGTTCCAGAACACACGCTTCAAACTCGCCGACGTGAAGACCGATATCGCCATTAACCGGGCGTTCTACGAACAATGTGCCCGTGAATACGCTGACGATACTCTTACGCCCGATACGGCCGCCATGCTCAAGCTGGCTAGCTGCGAGATGCAGTGCCGGGTGGCGGATCAGTGCCTGCAACTGTTCGGCGGTTACGGCTACACCTCGGAGTATCCGATCTCTCGCTTTTATGTGGATGCGCGTATCCAGACCATTTACGGCGGCTCGTCGGAGATTATGCGAGAGCTGGTCGCGCGCTCGATTCTCGGTCGATAACAACCGGAGCGGGACGCGGCTTAGCCTGTCGCTCCTCCAACGCCAAAACGCGAGTCCGTCTCCTTTAAGGGCGGACGTTTGTTCACCTCACAACTTACCCTCTGCCCGAGCGGGGACTGCTATGAGCCACCCTTACTGTCGACGCCCCTCGCTGTATCTCTCGACCTGTGTTGTGGTCGCTGCCACCCTTCTCGGCCAGGTTAGTCCCGCTTCGGCGACTGAGGCCGAGCTCACTGCCATTATTGATGACCACTGGCAGTGGACGCTGAGGCAATACCCGGAGCGGCGGCTGGAGTACGGCGATCGCTCGGGGAATGACCAGTGGACAGACATGAGCCTTGATGCATTCCAGAGACGCTATAAAGATGAGGGGCAATTCGTGCAGCGCCTCGAGCAGATCGAGCCCACCATCCTCTCTGCAGACGCCCAGGTCAACCGCGCCATGCTGCTCCGGCATTTGCGGGACAACCTCACAGAGTATGAAGACGGCCTGTACCTGATCGCCCTCGATATGCGGTCCGGGCCGCAGCATCGACACAGCATGGTCGACACCCTGCCCATGGAGAGCGCGCAAGATCATGAGGACTGGCTGAACCGTCTGCGCGGCTTGCCCGAGCAGCTATCCCAGTATCAGGCGCTGTTGTCAGAGGGCATCAGCCGGGACCGGACCCAGGCACAGATTGTGATGTCGCGCGTGCCATCACAAATCGCCAATCTCATCACGGACGAGGCAAGCGAGAGCCCCTTTTATCGCGCCTTTGCGACGATGCCAGAAGGAATCGATCCCGACACTCAATCTTCGCTCCAGTCAGCCGCCGCAACGGTGATTAACGAGCAAGTCAATCCTGCTCTTCAGGCACTGCTCGCATTTTTGGAAAGCGATTATCTTCCGGCCGCTCGACCACCGGGCATCGGCGCGCTACCCGGTGGCAAACAGGTCTACAGTCGTCTCGCCCAGCATTTCACCACGACGGAGCTGACCCCGGATGAGATTCACGAGATCGGCCTGCGAGAAGTCGCACGCATCCGAGGAGAAATGGAAGCGGTCATCGATACCGTGGGTTTTGAAGGTGACATCGCAGCCTTTAACGAAGTCCTGCGAACCGACCCGCAGTTTTACTACGAGACACCCGAGGCGCTGCTCGAGGGGTATCAGGCGGTCTCGAAACGCCTCGACCCCGGACTCGTCAATTTATTTGGCAAGTTGCCGCGCGCACCTTATGGCGTTCGCCCCATCCCCGACGAAGAAGCCCCCGACACCACCACCGCCTACTACATGCGGCCCGCGATCGATGGCTCCCGGCCGGGCTGGTATTACGTGAATCTTTACCAGCCTGAAGTCCGCCCCAAATTCGAAATGGAAGTTCTCAGCGTCCACGAGAGCGTGCCCGGGCATCATCTGCAGATCTCGCTGGCGCAAGAACTCACCGGATTACCGGAGTTCCGTCGTAACGGCGGATTCACCGCCTTCATTGAAGGATGGGGTCTGTACTCCGAGCGACTGGGCTACGACATGGGCCTTTATAAGGATCCCTACTCGCGTTACGGGCAGCTTGTTTATGATATGTGGCGCGCGGTGCGACTCGTGGTCGACACAGGCATTCACTACTTTGGCTGGAGCAGGCAAAAAGCCATTGATTACTTTATTGCCAACGCCGCCAAAAGCGAAGCCGACATCATCAACGAGATCGACCGATACATCGGCTGGCCAGGCCAAGCCCTGGCCTACAAGATCGGTCAGATGAAAATGCTCGAGCTCCGCGGCGAGGCCGAGACAGCGCTCGGGGAGGACTTCGACATCCGCACCTTTCACGACCATATGCTGAGCGCTGGAGCACTTCCGCTCGATATTCTGGAGCGCCGGATGGATGTCTGGCTGGCCGAGCAGGTCACCGCCAGACGCTGATCGCCACCTCCAAAAGGCTCTATTGCCCTGGCGGTCGCTGGCGAGTTTAGGCCAGCTCGTCGAGCGACTCAGCCAACGCTTCAACTAGCGAGGTCATTTGCTCACGCTGCATCACAAAATGAGGTGCAAGCTGAATCGTGTCGCCGCCGTAACGCACCAGGAAGCCTTTCTCCCACATTCGCATAGCCACCTCGTAGGGGCGGCGGAGAGGCTCACCGGGGTAAGCCTCCAAGGTCAGCGCGCCAGCAAAACCGTAGTTGCGCACATCGGCGACGTGGGGCTTATCTGCCACCCCACCGTGCAACAGCGCCTCCCAGAAGGGCGCCTCCTCCGCAACCCGCGCAGGCAGTTGGTCGCGCACCAATACCTCCAGCGCCGCCAGCCCAGCCGCACAGGCGACGGGGTGCCCGGAGTAGGTGTAGCCGTGGGCAAACTCCAACGCATAGTCGGGACCGCCGTGGGCCATGAAGGTGTCGTAAATTTCGGGGGTGGCCATCACCGCGCCCATCGGCACCGCACCGTTAGTGATCTGCTTGGCGAGATTCAGGATATCGGGGGTCACCCCAAAGGCCTCCGCACCCGTGTAGGCGCCGCAGCGCCCCAATCCGGTAATCACCTCATCGAAAATCAGCAGGATGTCGTTGGCATCGCAGAGCTCACGCAGCCGCTGCAAGTAACCGACGGGGGGTGGAATCACGCCAGCCGAACCGGCCATCGGCTCAACAATCACCGCGGCGATGGTCGAGGCATCGTGGAGTGTGATGAGCTCAGCCAGCTCTTCCGCAAGATGGGCACCCTGTTCAGGCATACCCCGACAGAAAGTATTCTCGGACAACATGGTGTGGCGCAGATGGTCCACCTCTAGCGACTGCCCGAAAGGCTTCCGATTGGCGCCGATTCCCCCGACCGCGGTGCCACCATAGTTGACCCCGTGGTAGCCCTTTTGGCGGCCAATAAAACGGGTTTTCGCCGGCTGACCTTTTAACCGCCAGTAGGCGCGCGCCATTTTAAGGGACGTGTCCGCCGACTCCGATCCCGAGTTGGTGAAAAACGCATAGTTTAAATCGCCGGGCATCAACTGCTTCAGCTTTTCTGCCAAGTAAAAAGCCGCGGGATGACCAAACTGAAAGGGAGGCGCGAAATCGAGCGTGGTCATCTGTTCGGCAACCGCTTTGGAGACCTCAGGATGACCATGTCCCAGACCCGAGGTCCATAACCCGGAGTGGCCATCGAGAATTCGCCTTCCGCGATCATCAGTAAACCACACATCTTGCGCTGCTACGATGATGCGCGGGTCACGCTTGAACTGCCGGTTACCCGTATAGGGCATCCAGTAGGCTTCAAGGGGTAGTTGGTCAGACATAAATCCTCCTGAAGGACGAATTGTAAACCCACCGATGGCTCGACTCACTCCCCTCAATGTGCGGACCGCGCGATCCCAGACCGGGTAGCGCGCGGTCAGGTCTGGAGAAGTGTGCTGGGTCACGACCCTAACAGATAGAGTAACGCCGTGACTGAGGCCTCCACGCCCAGAGCGACCGAGGCATCAGGCTCTATTTTGAAAAGCGGCGAATGGTGCGATGGAACGGGGGGGCCGCCGGCTCTCTCGCGAGAAAAGTCTTCGGGCGGTGTGCCGCCCACGGCAAAGTAGAGGCTGGGAATATAGGGGTCGATCGTGAAAATGGGAAAATCCTCTGCGCCCATTCCCAGTCGCTCACCTGACACCAATACGCCGTCACCAAAATGCGCTTCCCAGCGTGCCATCACGCGCTCGGCCAGCGCCTTGTCATTGAGCGTTGGCGGCACGCTCTCCTCCGACACCACCACCTCGGGTAGCAGCTCGTCGGGCAGGCCTGCAACCCGGCCCATGTTTTCAGCGACGCGGCGAATCCCATCGAGTAGCAGGGTACGGTCTTCGGGAGACTCGCTGCGCACGGTCAACTGCAGGTGCGCCGCGTCCGAAATAATGTTGTGTTTGGTGCCACTGTGGAAAGCGCCCACGGTAATCACGCCGGGGCGTCTTGGCGGCAGCGTCCGGCTGACCACCGTCTGCAATCCCATGACGATCTGCGAACCCAGAACAATCGGATCAATGCCGCGATGAGGCGACGCGCCATGTGCGCCAACACCGGTAATGTATATATCGACGGTGTCCGCGCCAGAATAGGGTGAATCAGTTGATGCGCCGATCATCCCCGTGGGCATGACCGAGGTGACGTGAAACGCCATTGCGTAGTCTGGCTGACCAAACCGCTGCCAGAGGTTATCGGCCCGCATGGCGGCGGCACCCAGCACGCGCTCCTCTGCGGGCTGACCAATCAGCATTAGCGTGCCCCGCCACTGATCACGCTTTTCTGCCATTAATTGTGCCGTCCCTACCAAACTGGTGATGTGCACGTCGTGACCACAGGCATGCATGACGAACACTTCATTGCCGTTGGGGTCAACCTGCTTCGCCCGCGACGCATAGGCGAGCCCTGATTTTTCTTCCACGGGCAAACCGTCCATATCGGCCCGGAACATCACCAAAGGGCCCTCGCCGTTCTCCAGCAGCGCAACAATCCCCGTGCCGCCGACATTGCGATGCACGGTGTAGCCCAGCGCTGTCAGCTCGTCGGCCAGCCGAGCAGAAGTCTTGTGCTCCATAGTCGAGAGCTCAGGGTTTTGATGGAAGTACAGAAAAAGGTCTTTGAGTTTGCTGTCGTAGACTGCCTTGACCTCGGCCTCCAGCGCCTCATTGGCTAGCAAGGCCGGCGCGATAACAGTGATAAAAAGGCTGAAAGCAATAGCAAGGCGTCGTGGAAGGTTCATGAGGGGCTCTCTTATCACGGTGAAAACTCATCGCCCAAAGCCACGCTTTGAATCGCTTGCGGGCACTGTGCGCTGTGGGTGTCAGGAGCGAAATCATACCTCAGAAAGGTCGACCTCAAGACGCTGGGTCATTGCAGATTAGGGAGAGTCAGGTTAGTGTCCTCCCGCGCTGCGACAAGGATCAGCCAGCTCGCTTTATCAGGCATCGCAGCCGTTACAGGGACACGCCATCTAGTGAATAGCGATCGCATCAAAGCCCGTTTTGGCAGTTACCACGTGCAGGTGCTGCATCAGGATGCCGCGACACGTCTGGCCAGCCTCTGTAGCCGCCACAACGCAGCGGATATCTGCCGCACGCTAGCGGTCACTCGCTTCGCGAATCCAACACCCGCGGCACTTGCAGAAGCCGATGCCCTGATACGAGAGGGCGATAGCATTGGCAGCACGCTTGAGCAGGCGGGGCAGCACCTCTCTCGGGAAATCATTGCCGAGGCCAGCGTGCCGTGCGGCGATGCGTTTACCGCACTCACAGCACAAACCGTGAAGCGGGATGACCTGCTGTCGTTGCGAATCTACCGACTTGATGCAGGCCCCGATCCCGCTGCATTAATGCCCTATGCCACCATTGCCGAAGCGCACCATCCTGAACATGTCCCTGTTTCAGATGAGGCAATGCTCGTCACAGCGCTCGGCAAAAAGGACTGGAGTGCGGACGCACAGCTGGCACTGGAAGCGCTGCTCAACGCACTGCAATAAGCCGACACAAAAAAACCTGTCTCAGCCGAACCAGGCAATTATTAATCAGCCATTAACGAAAAGGATATGCCTCTCAGGCGCGGACCAGACTCAGATCGAAACCAATATCCCGGGCTATTTGCATCGCCGCTGCCTGTGCGTCACCGGTCTGTGAGGTGACCCACAAATTGGCGCAACGGGTACCCGTTCGACAATAGGCCAGCACCGATTGACCGGGGTCATCAAACAAGGCGCCCAAGCCCTCAATGTCCGGGCCAGGGAAATTCACTGCATCGACCGGGTAACGAACGAAGAGCAGTTCGGCGGCACCACAGGCCGCTTCAATCTCATCCATGGTAGCCTGACCGGGAACTTCGCCGTCCGGCCGGTTACACACCACAACGGTAAAGCCCTGTGCAGCCAGATTGGGAATATCCTCGGGAGTGATCTGCGCCGCCACGGACAGCGACTCGGTTAATTGAAAAATCGGCATGGCGTCTCTCTTCTAAAATCCGGCTAACGAGCCAGGCCTAATTCGTCTCCCAGCACCGCCATCATACTCTCGAGCGGGCGGTCAGGAACCTCCAAAGGACGCTCCGTGATGCGCTCGGCCACCGATCGATAGGTCTCCGACAGGGTGTGGAGCATCACTGCGGGGAGCGCATGTTCTGCGGCATAACGCTTGCGCTCCTCAAAGCGCTGATGGTCAAGCAGAAGATCAGGGTCGTTCACATGCCTTAGCAGCGCCTGACGGAATTCTTCCTTGCTGTTTTCGATCACACTGCCGCCACGATAGGCCACCGCATCCCAGATCCTTGAAGAATCGGGCGTGCCAACCTCGTCCATATAGATGAGACTTTCCTCCCCATCGGCGTTACGTGCATAACCAAACTCAAATTTGGTGTCGACCAGCATCAAATCTAGCGGCGCGAGGTGTTGAGCGATCAGATCGACACCCTCACGTAGTAAAACTTCATAGCGCGCCACATCGGCTTTGGCGCGAAAACCGAAGGCCTGCCAATGCGCCTCCAATTGAGCGCGGGAGACATTGGTATCATCGGCCTCCGAGATCCCTGGCAGTCCCCGCATGACGCCTTTGGTGGATGGTGTCACCAGCGTTTCACTCAACCGCTGGTCCCGATGGAGCCCTTCGGATAACTCTATACCGCAAAACTGGCGCACGCCCCGTGCATAGGCCCGCCACATCGAACCGGTAATAAAGCGGCGGGCGATGGCTTCGATCATGACGGGTTCAGCCCGTTGCACCACCCAAACCAAAGGATGCGGCACCTCAAGAATGTGGCTTCGGGCCAGCCCCGCGCGGCCGAACTCTGTGAACCAGAATTGGGAGATGGCATTGAGGGCTGCGCCTTTGCCCGGCACCCCGGCGAGTCCGCCCTCCCCGTGCCAGATACAGTCAAACGCCGAAATACGGTCGCTGATTACCATTAGGGCTAGCTGCGCGTCGGGCGCCACCGGATACTGACGCTCCCGAATCAGCCGCGCGCTATCCTCCACGGAAAGCCAATAAACGGACCGGACCTTGCCCGAGTGCACCGGCTCACTGGTACGAATAGGCAACGAGTCATTGACGGCGAGGACCTCTGAACTCAAGGGTTAATCTCTAGGAGGTTGGCTTCACGCGCAGTTTTGCCCAAAATATGCTTCGTTGTCACGAGCTGTGGCCACGACTCCCGCGGTAAAGGACCCATTCCATGTTTTTTCAAACTAAGAAGCGTCATCTGATTGCCGACGCCATAAAGGCGTTTTCCATCGCACTGCTGGGGTGCTTCGCCCTGCAGCAAGATGCGCAAGCACAATCGCCCGAAGAGAGCACCGTGATGGAAACCGTTATCGTCACGGCGTCCCGTACCCCTGATACGGCCTTCACACTGCCTGTTGCCTGGTCAGCACTGGATGATTCGACCATAGAGCGTATCGCGGCACAGCACAGCAATCAGGTCTTCAATCGGATAGCGGGGGCCTGGATCAGCCGCGGCAATGGCCAGGAGTCCCTGATCTCCTTGCGCTCACCTGTGCTGACCGGCGCCGGCAGCTGCGGCGCGTTCATGACCGCGCAAGACGGCATCAGCCTGAGATCTCCCGGATTTTGCAACTTGAATCAGCTGTTCGATGCCAACTTACTGCAGGCGGGCAAACTCGAGGTGCTGAAAGGCCCTGCCACTGTAGTCTTTGGCTCGAATGCGCAGCACGGCATCATCAATGTGTTGAGCCGCAGCGTCAGCGACACGCCGAATCAGATCAAAGTCGAGGCAGGGTCGCGGGACTACTACCGACTCTCGGGGAGCGCCGCCTTCGATAGCGTAGCACTCTCGGCCCAGGCTACCCGCTACGGGGGTTATCAGGATGCCTCTGGCTACGATCAGCAAAAAGCGACACTGCGCATTGATCACGACTGGCAGAACTGGCGAGTGCAGGGCTTGCTTGAGGGTAGCAACCTCAATCAGGAAACAGCAGGCTATATCCGGGGCTTTGAGGCCTACGAGGATGACGACGCGCGTGAGGAAAACCCCAACCCAGAGGCCTATCGTGATGCCTGGGCGGCTCGTGGATATCTGGGATTCACTCGCGACTGGGGCGCCAATGCAGAGGTCACGTTCCGCCCATACTGGCGCAGTAACAGCATGACCTTCCTGCAGCATTACTTGCCCTGGAAGGCGACCGAAAGTAACCGTCACCGCAGCCTGGGCTTGCAAGCTATCGCCCGGGGACAGCGCGATCGGCTGACGTGGCTAGCCGGCGTCGATGTCGATCACACAGAAGGCGCCATGCTCGAAGTGCAGGAGGCGTTTTTTAGCCCCAACCAGCCCGATGGCGTGCACTACGACTACGAGGTCGATGCCGACACGCTGGCCGGGTTTACTAATGTGACGTGGGCGCTATCAGATCGATGGCGGCTTGATGGCGGCCTGCGTTTAGAAGAGACCCGGTATGACTACGCCAACCTGACCGATACAGGCCCCGCCTGCGCACCGACCGCCAGTGCCTGCCGCTTTTACCGCCCAGCCAGCCGCAAAGACAGCTTTAGCGACTGGACAGGCAACATGGCACTCAGCCGCCAAAGCGAACTCACCACGGTTTTCGCGCGGCTGGCACGCGGGTTTCGCGCACCCCAGACGACGGAGCTTTACCGCCTGCAGTCAGGGCAAGCCGTGGCGGACATCGACTCCGAGTCACTCAACAGTTTTGAAATCGGTGTCCGCGGCAGCCATGAACGGTTTGGCTACGACATTGCCGCCTACTGGATGGACAAAGAGGACGTCATATTTCAGGACCGGGATCGCTATAACGTCTCGGGCGCCGAGACGACGCATCGCGGCATCGAAGCGAGCCTGAACTGGCAGTTATCCAACGTCTGGTCATTGAAGGCAAACGGTAGCTATGCCCGGCACCGTTATGACAGCGATATTCAACTGCTGGGGTCGCGGGGCAGTATCGAAGGCAACGAGATGGACACCGCACCGAAGCACTTTGGCTCGATGCAACTGCTGGCAGATTTCTCGCAGGTTGGCCCCGCGCTCACGGCTGAGCTGGAGTGGCTGTGGGTGGCTAAGTACTGGCTGGATCCCAACAATCAACACGAGTACGACGGCCACGAATTACTGAATCTGAGGGGATCGTGGGCGGCAACCCCCACACTCACCCTGACGCTGGTCGCGACTAACCTGATGGATAGGGGATATGCAGAGCGCGCCGATTACGGCTTTGGTAGCTACCGCTATTTTGTGGGAGAACCCCGCAGCTTCGTACTAGGTGTCTCGCTGGCGCTCTAATCCTAGCGGTAGGCGCGCAGGCCGACGGCATGGCGCACTTTTTCAAGTAGCGCGGTACTTTGCGGTCTGAGGCGCTCAGCGCCGTGCTTGAGGGTGGCTTCCACCTCCTCGGTATTCGACATTAGACGATCGTAGATCTCCCGCGCTGGCGCCAACTCGTCATTGACCCGCTCAAACAGCTGCTTTTTGGCCTCACCCCAGGCAATACCATCCGCGAAGGCCTGTCGCATCTGTTCACGCTCCGCCTCATCAGCAAACGCACACCAAACCTGAAAGACCGTCGAATCATCGGGGTCTTTCGACTCACCCGGCTCCAGCAAATTGGTTTTGATCTTGTTGATCGCTTTTTGTAGCTGCTTTGGTGTGCCAAACAGCGGAATGGTATTGCCGTAGCTCTTGCTCATCTTGCGACCATCCAGACCCTGTAAGACCGCGACATGATCATCGACCACCGCCTCGGGCAAGGTGAATGTCTCGCCGTAGTGATGGTTAAAGCGCTGGGCAATATCTCGCGCCATCTCAACGTGCTGAATTTGATCGCGACCCACCGGCACCTGGTGCGCATTAAAAATTAAAATATCAGCCGCCATCAGTATGGGATAAGAGAACAATCCCATCGTGATCCCAAAGTCCGGATCCTCGCCGGATTCCTCATTGGCTTGCAAAGCGGCTTTGTATGCATGAGCCCGATTCATTAAGCCTTTTGCTGCTGAGCACGTCAGCACCCAGCTCAACTCGGTGATCTCCGGGATATCCGACTGACGATAGAAATAGGTGTTTTCAGGGTCGAGACCCAGCGCCAACCAGGTTGCCGCGATCTCGCGACTGGACTGCGCCACCTCATCGGGATTCTGATTTTTAATTAGCGCGTGGTAGTCGGCCAGAAACAGATAAGCGTCCACCGAGGGATCTCTAGAGGCAGCGATGGCAGGCCGAATCGCCCCAACATAATTGCCCAGATGCGGCGAACCGGTTGTCGTGATGCCCGTCAGTACCCGGGTTGAACTCATGATGCCCTCGCTTCTTTCAGACCAGGCGGCGATAGAACGCAGTGAGCAGCGCGCCCCCGTAAACGTCGACCCCTAACTGCACTGATGGGTCATGTAATAGCCTCGGCTATCGGTCATAGCCGCAGGGTCGAACCGCTCGACCTCTTCAAACCCGGCATCATGGAGCCGCCGGGACATCGCTGCCACAGCATTGAAGGGCGTGACAGCCTCCCCGAAAAATCCGAGCAGTGCTTCGATCTGCGTCATGTCGTTAACCCTGGATGATCCACACCCACAATACCAACCCCAAAGCCAATCGATACAGCACGAAAGGCATCAGCCCGATTCGCTCAACCCAATACATAAATGCTTTGATCGTGGCATAAGCAAATATTGCCGAGATCCCGAAAGCACTTAACGCTACCCCACCGGAAAGCGATGACTGGCCTGACCCCATGGTGAACAGCATCAGCACCACGGCGGTGCCAATCACCGGCACGCTCAATAAAAACGAGAAACGGGTGGCGGCGGCGGGATGGTAACCCAGAAACAAGGCGGCCGTGATCGTCACACCCGATCGCGATGCGCCGGGGATCAGGGCAAACACCTGTGCCAAACCGATCAACAGTGCGTCGCGGAACGATACAGCTCCAATGTGTCTCGCGCCGCGCCGGGAGAGTCGGTCAGCGACACCCAGAAGCACACCGAACAGAAGTGTGGTTACGATAATCACGTTAACAGCACGCGCGTCGACGGCGATCACATCTTTGAACAGCAAGCCCGCTAATACCACCGGCACCGTCGCCACCACCAGCGCCCACAATTCCGACTGATCCTTGGGCCCACCGGGCAGGATGCTCCTTGCCAGACTGATCATCGTGTCTCGGAAATACCAGAGCACTGCGCACAGGGTGCCGGCATGCACGGCCACATCAAACAGCAGCCCCTGATCAACCCAACCCCAAATCTGCGCCGGCAAAATCAGATGGGCAGAGCTCGACACCGGTAGAAATTCGGTAACGCCCTGAATCAGGGCCAGCAGCACCACCTGAACCCAATCAGTCACGGCGGCCCTGCTCCGACAATTTCTTCCAGCCAATGTCGCGCTGAACATACTGTGGCGACAGCGTGTGAGCGGGCTCGGGCTGCAGTGCCAGCGCTCCCCCACCCAAGAGCTCGGCCATGACGCGGGCGTCCGGTGTCACCTCCGGCAGCCATTGGGACGCAGACGTGAGCTCTTTGGGGATGCGCTCCTGATACCGCGCCCCGGATCCGATCACTACGGTCGCCGGGCTCGACGATACCGCTAGCAAGTCCTCCGGTGCACACACAAACGCCTCACCATCGGCGACGAATACACCATCACGCCACTGACCCCAGAGTCCATAAAACTGATCTATCTGGGCGTCAATGGTGGAGAGGACGCGGTCACCGTCTTTCAGGAGGCATTGATACCCAGCGACATGCCCCTGAGCGGTAAGAGAGCAGAAGCCGTGAACAGGCATGTCCTGTGACCAGGCCAATCCCTGCGCGACACTCACTGCGACACGCAGGCCGGTGAAAGATCCCGGCCCTACGCCACAGGCAATGATATCTGCGGCATCGACTAGCGCCCTGCCCTCTAAAATCGCAGACAACATTCCCAAAATGTGGTGATTGTGGGCACGCGCCACGATTTCATGGCGCCCACACACCTCTCCCTCATCATACAAAGCGAGAGTGCAGGCATCAGTGGCGGTATCGACTGCCAGAACACGCGACATAGGCGGCATGAGCTATAGTCAGACTGAGCGTCGATGATCCCATAGAGGGACTAAACTTTGAATGCAGAGGGAGCTTACAGCTTGGGTATTTTGGCCGGCGGTCGGGGAGCTCGATGGGGTGGGCGTGACAAGGGCCTCATCGCGCATCGGGGACGCCCGCTGGTAGCCGGGATATTAGCGCCGCGCCCCCGAGGCGCTGGAGAGGTCCTGATCTGCTGCCGAGGTCACCCCTACTTCTACCAGCATTTTGCTGACCGGGTGCTGTGCGAGTCTGTTGCCGATCAAGGGCCCTGTGCAGGCATCACTGCTTTGCTGTCTGCGGCTATCTATCCCACGCTGATGATACTGCCAGTAGATTTGATCGGCGCACCGGCGCAGGTCATCGCCACGCTCGAAACAGAGTGGCAACAGGATGACACTGCCATTTTTTTGACCGATACGGAGGGTCGGCACTCTCCCTGTCTAAGGCTACATGTCGACGCGCTGGCTGCCTGTGGGGCTCTACTTGACGAGGGATGCCGCAAAATCACCGGGCTGCTGGAGAAAGTCGGCGCGCGATCCATTCCAGTCGACACTGCCTGGCTCAAGGATGCGGACCTGCCCGCCTCGATTTCCCCCTAGATCTAGGCCTGAAGTGACTGTTGGGCGAAAAACAGTCCATGGGCCAACACCACCCCCAGCGTTAAATTTCGTCTCATAACGGCGTACCACGCCGGCAAGCTGTCTACACCTCGTTCGTACCAGAGTAACGCCAGATACCCCCCCATCAAGGCCACCGCTGCCAACCACGCTTTGGCTGTTAAGACCGCAGCTACGGCAAACAGTACGATGCCGTTACTGATTAGCAGTCTCGCCATAAGTGGCTCCTCAACGGATTGGGCCCGGCCCCAAAGCGTGCCTCCAAGAAAACAGAGAATACCCAGAGAGTAGATGACAAACCCCTGAACGGAAACAGCTCCCGGCCAATCCGAGAGCAGCCACGCACCCACCAAAAAGCCGTAAAAAGGCAGCAAGCCGGCGTAACCCAGTCCCAGCATCACGGTGCGATTCTGCATAACGCGCCTCCAAAAAAAACCCCGGTCAGAGACCGGGGCAAGAATTTGCCACCTGGGGGAAGATGGCTTGGCCGGAGAGTCGATCGTCCGGTTGAAAACTCTACGCCCCGATAGTCAGCCCGGATCACCGTGGTCAAGGAAAAATCGCCCCTCTCTCGCTCCTTCCGCCCCTACCTCGCTACGCCAGTTCAGAGCAAACGACAGTGCGCTCACAGTCCCGAAAAAAATGCGTCCCACCGCCACCGACCCTCGACGATATGGGATCGCCGAAAGCCCCGTGAGCATTGACTTATGCCCTGAACGACTGAAGGCAATCGATGCTGATGAAAAAAGAGTTTTCGACAGTGGCTCGGTGTCGCGCTACTGTTTCATCGGAGCCTCTTTCCCGGCGACAGCGACAGCAATCCTCCAATCCGATGCGGGCAACGCACATAGGGGGACAACGGGTCGCCCTGACACTGAAGCGCACTCGGTGTCACGCCACGACAAGGCTGGTCGCCAGCCCTTTCCCGGACCCCACACCACGGTGAGGCTGCGCGATTTGCCGGGAGACACCCTCTCTCTGCACTTGGCGGACTCCACCAGCAAAGGGAGAACCTATGAAAAGACTCAAGCGAGACCGTATCCAACGCGCCTTTGACAAAGGCTATCAACTCGGCCTCGCCGGCCGCTCCAAGGAAAACTGCCCCTTCTTAACAGGTTCAGCGCGTAGCAAGTGGCTGGAAGGTTGGCACGAAGGACGAAACGACTGGCGAGAGGGCCTCACAGACGCTCTGACATGCTATAAATTGTCAGGTTTCTGACCACTCGCCTGAACACCCTGTAGTCAACAGGAGTTTTTTGAACGTTCAGGCCTTGTAATGGTCAGAAATGACGCTATTTCTGACACCGCAGTAACGAAGGCCTGATCTGTGAATTACCAACTCCTCGCGAACCTCGAAAACTGGCTGGGACAACAAATTGTTGGCCAGCAAGATCTGATTCACAAGCTCATGCTGGCACTGCTGGCCAACGGGCATCTACTGGTCGAGGGCGCACCTGGTCTGGCCAAAACCCGGGCGATTAAAGAGATGGCCGAGGGGATTGAAGGCAGTTTCCACCGCATCCAGTTCACGCCTGATCTGCTGCCCGGCGACATCACGGGTACCGACATTTTTCGCCCGCAAACAGGCGCGTTTGAATTTCAACAAGGCCCAATCTTCAACAACCTGGTACTGGCCGACGAAATCAACCGCGCCCCTGCCAAAGTACAGTCCGCGCTGCTGGAGGCCATGGCCGAACGTCAGGTGAGCATTGGCAGTCAGACCTATGAGCTGCCGTCGCTGTTTCTGGTGATGGCGACCCAGAACCCGATCGAACAGGAGGGCACTTACCCACTCCCTGAAGCACAGCTGGATCGATTTCTCATGCATGTTCGGGTTTCCTACCCGGATGCGGGGGCGGAGCAGGCTATTCTGCGATTAGCGCGAAGTGAAGCCGGTGGCACTCACAGCCGACCCGAGAGCACCGTCTCGCAGGCTGACATTTTCTCCGCGCGAAAAGCAGTGTTGGACATCCATATGGCGGAAGCCGTAGAGGAATACATCATCCAGCTGATTGTCGGCACACGCAAGCCAGACCACTATGACAGTGAGCTGGCCGGCTGGCTGGAATACGGGGCCAGCCCGCGGGCGACCATCGCACTGGATCGCTGCGCCCGCGCCAACGCGTGGATTGCAGGGCGCGATTACGTCAGCCCAGACGACGTGCAGGCCGTGGCGCTCGATTGCCTGCGACACCGGCTCATCGTGTCCTTCGAGGCAGAAGCAGCAGGCGTCACGAGCGATCAGATTATCGAGCGATTGATCGAGCGCATCCCCGTTGCCTGACAAAGACAGTAGCAAAGTGATGACCGGGCCTCGTGGTGCCGTAGTCACCGCGGAGTGCCTGATCGCCACCCGATTCGCGGCGCGGTTCATCGATGTCACTGGCCAGACCCGTGCACTCGCCAACCTTGCGGGCATGCGCCGCTCCCGCCAACGAGGCCGTGGCGTCGAATTTGATGAGGTACGCGCCTACGCGGCCGGAGACGACGTCCGCGCGATCGACTGGCGCGTCACAGCGCGCTCGGGCACTCCCCACACCAAGCTCTTTCACGAGGACAGAGAACAGCCCATTTTGGTGGCAGTAGATCAGCGTTCGCCCATGAAGTTTGGTGCCACCCGGTGTTTCAAATCGGTGATGGCGGCCCATGTGGGCGCTTTAGCGCTGTGGTCTGGCCTACAGGCCGGCGAGCGCATCGGCGGCGCAGTACTAGGGGACGACAGCCTGCACGACACGCGACCCAAGCGAAGTCAGCATGCGGTGCTGAATATGATCAAAGATTTGGTGGCCGAGGGGCTCCCTGCCGCAGACGGCGCAGTCACACAAAATCTCGGCAATCTGCTGGAGCAACTGGAGCGAATCGCACGCGCAGGTACGCGGATCTTTCTCATCAGTGACTTCCACGACCTCTTCGAGGAGGAACATCTCGCGCCCCTCAGGCGCTTGGCGCGCGCAACACAGATCGTGGCCGTCGCAGTGGGCGATACGCTGGAAGCCAGCCTCCCTCAAGCAGGTTTTTATGCGGTGACCGATGGCGTCACGCACTCCCAGCTGGACACCAGTGTGACCGGCGCACGGGAGGCGTACGAGGCGGATTATCAAAGCCGTCTCGCACAGCTGACCAAACGTCTCCGGGAGCTCCGCATCCCGCTGCTACCGCTGCAGACGCATCAAGATCCGTTAAAACAGTTACTGACGGTATTTCCCCCACGATGAATCCGGAAATGATGTTGTCGCAACTAGCGCCACTGCGGGAACCCGCGGCCATTAGCTGGTGGCCGCTGGCGCCCGGGTGGTGGATCGTATTGGCACTGAGCGTGACTTTACTGACGGGGGTTTTCCTGCGGCTCCGGAAGCGGCGCCGTAAGACCGCCTACCGACGGACCGCGCTGGCAGCCCTCGAAGAGCTCCGCTCACGGCAGGCAGGCACGGACGAACTTAATTGGTTGCTCAAGGCTGCGGCCCTAAGGGCCTATCCCCAGGAGCAGGTCGCGGGGCTTCACGGGGCAGCTTGGCAACAGTTTCTCGCATCGAGCTGCCCCAAGGTCGCGTCGGAAGCCTTTGCTGAGCTCGACGCGCTCTATCAGCGCGAGCCCTCGCCGGTCAGCGGCCATCTGTTTGAAGCCGCTGAAAACTGGATCCGTCAGCACGAGGTGACCCATGCTTGAGTGGCTGTGGCCCTGGGTCTTCGCTGTCGCCCCCCTACCCTGGCTGATTCATCGATTCAGTAAGGGCGAGTCTCTGCAGCCTTCGGCGCTGCGCGCACCCTTTGCGGCAAGGTGGCGGGGTCTCACTGGCACCGGTCGCAGCATCAGGTCCGGGCGCGGCTATTGGTGGCTGCTGTGGCTCACGTGGATGATGCTGATCGTCGCCACCGCGAGGCCCCAGTGGATCGGAGAACCCGTTGAACTCCCCAATAACGGTCGCGATCTGATGTTGGGGCTGGATCTCTCGGGCAGCATGCAGATTGAGGACATGCAGGTAGGCACTCGTCTTGTGCCCCGCATCACCGCGGTCAAAGCGATCGCCGCCGATTTTACCGAGCGGCGCCAGGGTGATCGCGTTGGCCTGATCTTGTTCGGCACGCGCGCCTATTTGCAGGCCCCGCTCACTTTCGACCTGAGCACCGTTACGCGTTTTATAGATGAGGCGCAGCTGGGCTTCGCCGGCGAAGATACCGCGATCGGCGACGCGCTGGGTCTGGCAATCAAACGGCTACGGGAACGACCCGCATCATCGCGTATCTTCATTCTGCTAACCGACGGGCAGGACACCGCCAGTACCGTCGACCCTATGGAAGCGGCGGCACTCGCGGCACAACTCGACGTCAAGATTTATACGATCGGCATCAGTCGCAATTTGGGCCGCACGGTCAACGGGCGCAGCGAAGTCGATGAGGCCATGCTCAATGCGGTGGCCGAGGCAACCGGTGGCCGCTACTTCCGGGCGACCTCGCCGACAGAGCTGGAGGCGGTCTACGCACTGCTCGACGAACTTGAGCCAGTCGAGCAGGAGGCCAGCACTTTCCGCCCCAAACGCGCTCTGAGTTGGATGCCGTTGCTGGCCGCCCTGACGTTGGCAAGCCTGTTGGCGTTGCTACGCAGCCGCTGGCTCAGTCGTCTGGGCACGAGGCCCCGCTATGGGTGAACGCAGTGATTGACGGATTTCATCTGCTTCGCCCAGACCTGCTGTGGGCCCTGCTCGCCTGCCCATTGGTGGCGTTGGCGCTTTGGTACCGCCGCGTGCATCAGGGTGACTGGACTAAGGTCATTGACGCAGAGCTTCTGCCGCACCTACTGCCGGATCAGCGCGGTAAAGCGCAGCGATCACGGATCTGGATGCCGACGCTCCTGCTGGCACTCGTGACGTTGGGCGCAGCCGGGCCGAGTCTGCAGCGCGTGGAGCTGCCGGTGATCAAACGGGCGGATGCGCTGGTCATCGTGCTGGATCTCAGCGCCTCGATGTTAGCCGCTGATGTCCAGCCAAGTCGTGTGCAGCGCGCGCGGCAGAAAATACTGGATCTGCTGGATACCCGGGAGGAGGGCGTGACCGGTCTCGTAGTGTTCGCCGGCGACGCCCACGTCGTCACGCCGCTGACCGACGACACCCGCACCATCGCCAACCTCATGCCGGCGCTCTCCCCCGCCATAATGCCCCTGCCAGGTTCTGATGCCGCCAGCGCAGTTGAACTCGCTGCAGAGTTGCTAATGACTGCGGGCGCGCAAGGCGGGCATATTCTTTTGATGACCGATGGGCTGCCGGGATTTGAGAGCAACCGGGTGCGATTAGCCCTCGATGACAGCGGTGCCAGCCTTGCCATTCTTGGCATCGGCACCACGACCGGCGCGCCAATACCGCTACCCAACGGGGGCTTTTTGAAAGACAACTCGGGCGAGATAGTGATTCCTGCGCTCGAACGCGATCACCTTGCCGCGGTCGCGCAGGAATTGGACGCGCCCTATGAGGAGGTCCGGCTCGATGAGCAGGACATCGAAGCGTTGACCCAGCGCCATGCCCTCGCAACAGAAGGTGAATTGGATCTCGATAGGCAGACGGACGCCTGGCAGGACCAGGGTTTCTGGCTCGCGGCATTGGTCGCTTTGTTGTTGCTTCCCGCGTTCCGCAAAGGGGTGGTGGCCAGCATTGCGCTCGTGCTGCTGACCCACGCGCCACCTCCGGAGGCAGCGGGCTGGGATGACCTGTGGCTCACCCCCGACCAGCAAGGTGCACGTCACCTGAGCGCCGGCGAGGCGTCAGACGCGGCGCGCGCGTTCTCCGACCCTAACTGGCGGGGCGTCGCGGAGTACGAGGCTGGCAGCTACGATCAAGCGGCGAAGAGCTTCGCCGGCGAGACAACGTCGGACAACCTCTACAACCTCGGCAACTCGCTGGCGCTACAGGGGGATCTTCGCGGTTCGCTCAGTGCCTATGAGGAAAGTCTGAGCCTTGCTCCCGAAGCCGAGGACGCCATCGCGAATCGCGACTTCATTCAGTCGCTACTGGATCAGCAGGAACAACAGCAGGATCAAGAAAATCAGGAAGGCGATCAGTCTGAGGAAGATAACGACAGCGAGTCTCAGGACGACAACAGCTCGGATTCCTCAGATCAGAGGGAGCAAGGACAGAGCGACGGTGAAAACAGCGACGAGAGCGATAGCGGTCAGAGTGAACAGTCAGAATCTGAACAGGAGCAGGAGCAGGGTCAGCAGGATCCCACCACGGCTGACGCGCAAGAGATGAATACTGAAGCGCTGGAGGCCGCGACTCAGGAACAGATGGCCAAATTTGACGAAGCGCTGGAAGAGCAACAGGCATTGGAGCAGTGGTTGCGCCGGGTACCGGATGATCCGGGTGGCCTTTTGCGCCGCAAATTCCGGTACCAGACGATGCAGAGGCTTAGAAAGGGTGAGGAACCTGATGAATCGATTCGTTGGTAACCCTCTTGTCTGGGCGTGCTGCGTCGCCTTGATGCTGTGGGGCAATCTGTCCTGGGCAGAGCTCTCGGCAACTGCGGATCGGCGCACCATTGCCATGGGCGAAACCCTGCGCCTGACGCTATTGGGCGATGCCGGCGAGCAGCCCGCCGAGATTGATCTCACGCCGTTAAATCGGGACTGGGAGATTCTGTCACGCTCTAGCGCCACCAATGCGCGCTTCATCAACGGGCAAAACCAAGTCACTCGCACGCTGGAGATGGAGCTAGCCCCCTTGCGCGAAGGGACGCTGACCATTCCATCGCTCACCGCGGGTGGGCGCAGCACGACACCGCTGGCCATCCGTGTGAACCCCGAGCCGGTGGTGGCGCCAGGGGACGAGTTGGTGCTCTTCGACGCGAGCGTAGATGAAAGCAGCGTCTACGTGCAGTCCGAGGTCATTCTCACCGTGACCCTGCAGCAGGCAATCAATCTGGATGGCGGCGAAATTTCGAACTTCGAGATACCCGATGCCGTTCTGGAAAACCTCGAACGGCGGTCTTTTCAACGGCGCGCCGGTAACCGGACCTGGCTGGTCACGGAACTGCGGTATGCCGTGTACCCGCAGAAAAGTGGCGCGCTGAGGATTCCGGCCGTGGGGTTTACGGCGCGCGAGGTGCAGCCGGGGCGCTCCCTATTGGGCGCGCGCCTTGGCAGGCGACTGCGCATGGCCTCCGAGCCACTGGAAATCACCGTCAAGAGCGTGCCCACGAGCTTCCCCGGTGAGGTCTGGCTGCCCGCCCGGGCGCTCACGCTCGAAGAAAACTGGTCCATCGATCCGGCGTCGCTGAATGTAGGGGATTCCACAACGCGCACCCTCACACTGACCGCCCGGGGGCTGCAGGGCAGCCAGCTCCCGCCGCTGAGTAGCGTGCAAGGCGCAGTCAACATCCCTGAACTGCGGTTTTATCCTGATCAGGAGTCGATTGACCAGAGTGAATTAGCTGAGGGCCTTCAGGGCCGACGCGTGCAAAGCGAAGCGTTGGTCGCGCGATCCGGCGGCACTTGGACCTTGCCCGAGATTCGCGTGCCCTGGTGGAATATCGAAACAGACCGTCTGGAGTTCGCCACGCTGCCTTCCCGAACAGTCGTCGTGACCGCCATCCAGACCGCCGATCAAACCAATGACCCAACTATCGCGCCAAGCGCCTCACCGGCGGGCGCCACCCTCCCGCTCTGGCTGTGGGCTTTCAGCGCGGCGGGTTGGCTGGTGTCGCTAGCGCTCGGCTTTCTGCTCTGGTTGAGTCGCCGCCACACCGCTGGCCGCTCACCAACACCAGGCGGCGCCACTGCCAAGTCCGGCTCAGTCCGGCAAGCGTTGGTCGAAATCAGAAAGGCCGCAGCGCAGGAAGATGCTGCGCTTCTCAGAAAGGCGATTCTGAAGTGGGCAGATCTCCATCACGAGCGGGTATTTTCATCGCTGGAAGCGCTGGCTCGCGTCAGTACCGAATCCCTCGCGACGCGTCTCCGCGCGGTGGATCGGTCGCTATATGGCGATGGCGAATTGGCCTCGGCGCTGGAGGGATTGATCGACACGCTGCGTGAAGAGCCCGCCCCCAAGGGTCCGGGCATAGATGACAATACCTTGCTGCTCTATCCCTCGCAGTAAGACCATACTGAGACACTCTCGAGCGGCTCTCTGCCTGAACACTTTCTCTGCGCTCCGACAATAAGCCATCAAACTTGCATCAATGTCTACGACGGCTCCTCTAGCGCCTTGGTCACCACCTCAAATACATCTTTCGGCAGTGGATCAATAGCGGCTAATCTCTCGAGCTCTGCCCTCATCGCCACCTGCCCGACCGCATAACGGCGCCAGCGCGTGATGGGCGCGAGCATGCGGGCTGCGATCTGGGGATTGCTCGCCTGCAGACGCTCGATCACCTCGCCCATCAAACGATAGCCGGCGCCATCCTCGCGATGGAAGGCGATCGGGTTGGCTCCCGCAAAGGCGCCAATCAGTGCTCGCAATTTGTTCGGGTTACGCCAATCGAATGCCGGGTGGGTGATGAGCGCTTGTACGCTCTCCACGCAATCCACATTGGGTCGGGTAGCCTGCACTGTCAGCCACTGATTCACCACGAGCGTTTCGTGCTGCCACCGCGAATAGAAGTCCGCCAGCACTGCCTCTCGCTTCTCAACCTCCTCGTAGTGGGTGATCCAGCGCAACGCCGCCAGGCGGTCCGTCAGATTGTCCGCACGCTCATAAAGACTGTGGGCGGCATCGAGGTGCGCAACAGGATTCGCTGCCAGCAAGTAATCTTGCGCCAAGTGTCGTAGCGCCCGCAGACCAATATCATCCGCCTGGGGCGCATAGGCTTGCGGAGCAGGATTATCATAGAGCACCCGCTCCCAAATCGTCCCCAACGCACCACCCAGTGACGCTTTTACCTGCTGTCGCTGACCATGAATCTGGCTGACATTGACCAAACCCCGCTGTGTGGCCCGATCCGCAAGGTACTCTTCGCTCGGCAAAGCCAAAGTGAGCGCCTTCATTGCCGGGTCCATTGACCCCATCAGTACTTGCTCGCAGGCCCGCAACAATCGCTGAGGCAATGCCGCATCCGCAGCCTCAATCGCTCTCGCCAAAAGTGTTTGCGCCGCATCCCAGGCAACAAAGGCGTCGTCGTCCCCGGCCATGAGCGTCAACAAATCCGCCTCGGCATGATCTACCTTGGCGCGGACCGGTGCTGAAAAACCACGCAAGCATGAGAGAACGGGTTTCGACGGCACGTCTTCAAAGGTGAATGTCTGTTCACGCTCGGTCAGTTCAAGCACACGCGTGGTCCCGTCATCCAGAGCAAGGGGCTGGCCGTCGACCAGCAAGCCGGTTGCCACGGGAATAACTAGCGGCTCGCTTTCCTGCTGCACAGAGGCGATTGGATTGTGCTGCCGCAGGGTCAAGTGATAACGCCTGGTGTCGGGGTCGTAATGCTCATTGAATATCACCTCGGGCGTGCCCGCCTGCTCATACCATCGCCTGAACTGCGTCAGATCGCTCCCCGACGCCTCCGCCAGACAGTCCACAAAGTCGTCGCAGGTCACCGCCTGCCCATCGAACCTTTCGAAATACAGCGTGGTGCCGGCATGGAACGCCTCGGCCCCCAGCAGCGTGTGTAACATGCGCACCACCTCGGCACCCTTCTCATAAACCGTGAGGGTGTAGAAATTTGAGATATCGACAAAGGCGTCCGGGCGGACAGGATGCGCTAACGGGCCTGCATCTTCGGCAAACTGGTGGGTGCGCAGGAACAGCGCGTCCTCCACTCGCTTGACCCCCCGGGAGTTCATATCGGCCGAAAACTCACTGTCACGAAAGACCGTGAAGCCCTCTTTCAGGCTGAGCTGAAACCAGTCGCGGCAGGTGACCCGGTTTCCCGAGTAATTGTGAAAGTATTCGTGGGCTACCACCGCCTCAACGCGCTGAAAACCCATGTCCGTGGTGATGTCAGGGTGGGCCAGCACACAAGAGGTGTTGAAAACATTGAGGCCCTTGTTCTCCATGGCACCCATGTTGAAATCATCCACCGCGACGACATTATAGAGATCGAGGTCGTACTCAAGGCCGTACACCTGCTCGTCCCACCGCATGGCCGCTTGGAGTGCGCTCACGGCGTAATCGCAGTAACCGAGATCTTTCTCCTCCACCCAAATGTTCAGATCCACCACGCGGCCAGAACAGGTGGTAAAAACGTCACTCACGGGCTTCAGGTCTCCCGCGACCATGGCGAACAGATACGACGGTTTGGGGAAGGGGTCATGCCACACTACACGGTGGCGACCGTTCTCCAAATCCTCCTCACTAACTTTGTTGCCGTTGCTGAGCAACACAGGGCACTCGGCGCGATCCGCCTCGAGCGTGACGGTGTAGATTGCAAGCACATCCGGGCGGTCGGGATAGTAGGTGATCTTTCTGAACCCTTCCGCCTCGCATTGAGTGCAATAGGCGCTCTGAGAACGGTAAAAGCCCTCCAGAGAGGTATTTTCTTCAGGGCTAATGGTCACGCAGGTGCGCAGGGAGAAACGGTCGGGTACTGAGGTGATTACTAACTCGGAGTCTCCGACGGTGTACTCGTCCTCAGTCAGGCGCTCGCCGTCCAGTTCAATCCATTGCAGTGACAGCTGCTCTCCGTCTAAGAAAAGACTGCGCTGTCCGCTGCCCTGCCTCTTCATCTCAAGAGTTGCCGTAACCTCCGTACGTCCTGGAGAGATGTCTACCAGCAGATCGACCGTGGATACAGCAAAGTCCGGCGCGGCATAGTCCTTGCGATAGATTGTGCCGGGTAACCCCTCTCTTAACGCCATCACGCTGCCACCTTAATTTCGACTTCATAGCCACCAAATTTGCGCATGTTTAGCACGCCCGTATCTAGCATCAGATACTGTCCCTTGATTCCCATCAGCGTGCCCTCGACGACCGCCTGTTTATCAAAATTGTGTGCCTTCACTTTCTCGGGCCAGCTCAGCACCGGATAGGCAATTCGGGTCTCTGGGGCGTCTTCCAGCAGCTCAAAGGCCGCCTCGCCATGCTGCGACTGCAGATCGGCTATTCCCTGCGCACAATTCGTCATCAACTGCTGGCGGATGTGCTCCAGATCCTGATCCGCACCGTTGCCCTTCAGCATGGTCTGCCAGGCCGTACGGTCACCGACCTCCTTGGCTATAAGCACTTCCAGTAACCCCGAGAAATACCGCGTCTGCACCCGTGCAATGGGCTTTGCTTGCGTCGCGCCCTGATCGATCCAACGCGTGGGCAGTTGGGTTTCACGCGTGATACCCACTTTCACGCTGGAGGTATTGGCCAGATACACAATGTGGGGCACCTTACAGTGACTCTCGGCCCAGTCGGGCTCGCGACAGGTGCCCTCTGCAAGGTGACACCTTTCTGGGCTGACAATACAACTATCGCACGCGGCCAACTTACGAAAGCACGGAAAGCAATACCCCTGGTTAAAACTTTTCTTGGTCAAACGGTCACAGGCTACACACTCAATCCGGCCTGTGAATTCGAGGCGCAGGGATTGCCCGAGGTGATCATTCAGGCAGAGCGCGCCTTTCTCGGGAAATACGGTGTAGCGAACCGTATCCGCGAGCTCGGTTTGCATCTTTCTCAGGCAGCCCTGCCAACCACTCATATCTCTAGTCCTTCCATGCAAGCGGCTGGGGGTCGTCACAGCTGTCCCCCGCTTTGGCGCCCTTGTCGATGAAACCCACCCTCTCCTCTGGCGGCAGATGGATTTCGCCCCAGGTGATCACCGCCTGCATGGCATGCTGACGCTGATCGTCGGTCAATGCTCTGCCGTCCGGCCAGCGGCCAGTCGACAGCGAGGTCACCAACTGCTCGTATACCTGACGGTCCATGTGCTGAACCGATTGCCGATAGTCATCCGCCACGCTCACCGACTCCCGAATAATGTGGGCAACCCACTGATCACGACACCCAGAATCCAACCGGCCAGCAGGCCGCCGACGTGGGCGCCATTGGCAATCGCGCCCGCACCGATGAACTCCATGCTGCCTATCATCCCAATCAGTAGCCAGATCATCATGAACGTGAATATGGCCATGGGCGGCGGAACAATCCAGCCAGGCCTGCGCCATTGGGCAGCCATGATCAGGCCCATGAAGGCGTATACCACACCAGACATGCCGCCAAACACCGACGGCCCCTCCCACCAGTACTGGCTGTAATTACTCAGCATCGCACTGACCACATACAGACCCAGCAGGTTGACCGCGCCCAGCCGGTGCTCAATACGCTGGCCAAACTCCCACAGCCACAGGCAATTAAAGACCACGTGTAACCAGCCAAAGTGAATCAACGTGGGGGTCAAGAGACGCCACCAGTCACCCCACTCTCCAAATGCCACATAGCCCCCCGCAGCACGAAACGGTACAAAGTTGAACAACTCAAGCATGCCCACCCACTGCAACGGGTAAAAAAGCAGGAAGCAAACACTTGTTACCACCACCAAGGAGAAGGTGGCGGGCGCGCGCTGAATCGCCAGAGGCGCGCTATTTAACGAGGGCATCTGACCAGCGGAGTTTGTCTCGGCAGCTGGCGTAAAAGCTGTACCCGGGCGGGTGCAGCAAGGTCAGTTCGCGGGCCTTTTTGCGAATGCGAACGGAATCACCCGGCAACGCGGTGATCGAGATTTGGCCGTCGCAGGTGATCGGCGGGTGGATATCATTGCGGGACACCACATCAATACGGACTTCGCTTTGGCCACTCACCGCAATCGGGCGACTGGTCAGCGAATGCGGGAACATTGGCACCAATACCAGGGCATCAAGGCCGGGGTACATAATCGGGCCACCCGCAGACAATGAGTATGCGGTCGATCCCGTGGGGGTCGCCACCAACAGGCCATCGGCGTTGAGGCGATACACAAACTCGCCATCGATACTCAGTTCAAATTCAATCATCTGTGCCGAGGCACCAGAGTTCACGACAATGTCATTTAAGGCCTCGCCTCGGCCAATCACCTGCTCGCCCCGCCAGACCTCGGTATCCAAGAGAAATCGCTGCTCGCTGATGAAATCGCCGTCGAGCACCGCGCTGACTTGATCAATCAGTTCGTCGGGGCTGACATCGGTCAGGAACCCAAGGCGTCCGCGATTGACCCCGATCACGGGCGTGTCATGCTTGACCAGCGTCCGCGCTGCACTCAGAAGACTGCCGTCCCCACCGATCACAATCGCCAGATCCACCATGGCGCCTATCTGGTCGCGAGACTCCATTGCCCGCTTTTCAAAATGAGAGAGAGTTGCCAGGCGGTCCTCGATAGTGACCTGCAGCCCACGATCGTCGAGTAGATTGAGGAGCCCAGAGACAATTTCCTCTACGCCGGGGTGCTCCCGGCGCCCCAGCAGGCCCACGTGGTTAAAGGTCATGGTCAGCATCAGGGGTCTTGATCGCTGTGTTCATCCTCTCACCCCTCCTCTGAAATTCGTAACAAAATGCGGCGCAGGTCGTGTGCCACTTCGAAGCCCGCCAATTGTAACGCTGCGGTTAGGGTTGCGGCACTAGCGTGCATTTGCCATAAGGATTCGTCATTCATGGGCTGCTGCATAGTCATTGACATTTGCTCTGGACTCACAGAGGCCAACATTGTTGTGCTCAAGTACCCGCTCCGCACGATAGCTGGAACGCACAAAGACACCTGAGACCACCTCGAGGAAACCGCGCTCTAGCCCCCACTCGCGGTACTGTTCAAACTCTTCTGGGGTCACAAAGCGCTCAACGGGCAGGTGGTTTTGAGTCGGTTGCAGGTACTGCCCAAGGGTCAAAACGTCAATATTGTGTCGTCTAAGGTCGTCCATGCAGGTCTGGATTTCATCGTCACGCTCACCCAGACCCAACATCAAAGAGGTCTTCGTCACCACATCGGGTCTGTAGCGCTTGCCCATCGCCAGGACATCCAATGTCTGCTGGTAGCCTGCACGGGGGTCACGCACCGGATGAGTCAGTCGCGCCACCGTCTCAATATTTTGCGCGAACACCTCAATCCCCGAGTCGAGGAGCGTTTCGACCGCCGACCGATCACCGAGGAAGTCCGGAGTCAGGGCTTCGATCGCTGTCTCCGGATTCAGCGCTTTGGTGGCACGCACCACTTCGGCGTAATGGCCGGCTCCCCCATCGGGCAGATCGTCGCGATTGACCGAGGTCAGCACGACATATTTCAGGCCCATCAATTGGACGGCGCCCGCCGTATTCTGGGGTTCCTGCGGGTCAACCCAACCATTCGGGTTACCGGTATTGACCGAGCAGAATCGACAGGCGCGCGTACAGACATCACCCATCAACATGATGGTCGCAGTGCCTGCGCTCCAGCACTCACCCATGTTGGGGCACTTGGCCTCCTCACAGACTGTGGCCAACCCGTGCTCGTGAACGATGCTCCGCACCGCCTCAAATTTCGGGCTGCTCTGCACTCGCATGCGCAACCATTCCGGCTTGGCAAGTCGCTGGGTACCACCCGACGACACCTTGATGCCGTCCTTAATGACCGATATGCCGCGCTCATTGGTAAATTTATGGCCACTGTCGATCTGGGTTGTCGGTATCCGTTTGCCGTTCATTGCATTGCCTTGGTCGTATCAGGCGGCGGCCGCGCTGAGCCGCACGGAAACACCGTTGACCGCCGCATTGCCGGATAGCTGATCCACGAACTGGTCATCGGTGATGTCATTGCAACTGACCCCCGCATGTCGACTCGCTACCTCACTCCGCGTACCGTCCAGGCCGTGGCCGTACCCGTGCGGCAAGCTGACCACACCCGGCATCATTTCGTCGGAGGCCGACAACTCGGCATCGACCGCACCCACCCGGCTCTGGATGGTAACGAGCATACCTGACCACCAACCCTCCTTGGCGACGTCATCGGGGTGCATTAGTAGGTGACAGCGCGACTTGCCCTTCATCAGCCGGTGGTGGTTGTGCATCCAGGAGTTGTTATCTCTTACATGCCGGCGCCCAATTAGACGGTATTGCTCGCTTGCGACATTGCCGTCCCGCACGAATCGGCGTATGTCAGCGAGCACCTCGGGTATCGCCAGCTGAATGCGTTGATTGGGTGTTTGCAGACGTTCGGGGCACGATGGCTCCAACGGACCCAGATCTACTCCGGAGGGGTGGGCTTTTAGCTTGTCGATACTTAACTTCCAGTCAGTATGCTCGCCGTAAGGGCCGCTTTTTAAAGCCGCGTCGACCATACGATCTGGCGGATAAGTAGGCATTGGCTCTAGGTTGAGTCGCGCTGCGAGGCGCGCACCCAATTCACTGAAAATCTCCCAATCGTGAAGCGCGCCTTTGGGCTTTTCGAAAACAGCGGGGTTATAGCGCGCCGTATTACGAATAGCCAGATTATGGAAAGCGATGTCATAGTGATCGTGCTCCAGCGGTGAAGTAGGCGGCAGGATCACATCGGCATGTCGTGTCGTTTCGTTAAGCGCAGGGTCGACAGAGATCATGAAATCCAATTCTTCAAACGCCTCATCCAGCACCCGACCATTGGGCGTGGAAAGCACCGGGTTTCCTGCCCCGGTGAACATCAGTCGGATCTGGCCCTCCCCCTCGGTGCGGATTTCATCCACCATGGTGGCCGCAGGGAGTTCGTAATTGAACTCGGGCAGACCCCGCCCACGGGAGGCAAAGCGCCCAAAACCGCCCCGGTTGGTGTTCACGACCTGATCCATCGCAGGAAGGGTGAACAAACTGCCACCTGGCTTGTCGAGATGACCTGTTGCGACGTTAATCACCTGAATCGCCCACTGGCACAGTGCGCCATAGGCCTGCGTGCTCACCCCCATCCGGCCATAGCAGATGCCAGCCTCGGCCACTGCCAGCTCATGCGCAATGCGCACGATATCGTCAGCTGAAATACCGGTCAGGGGAGCCGCCCAGTCGGGACTTAACCCACTGACTGCAGTCGCCACCTCTTCCAGGCCGTCGGTAAAGATGGTCAGCGGGCCGGGTGCGACCAGATTGTCGCGAAACAGCACATGAATCATCGCCAGCAAAAACGCTGCATCAGAGCCAGGCCTGATAAACAAGTGCTCGCTCGCCATGTCAGCGGTCTCGGTGCGGCGCGGATCGACAACGACCAGCTTTCCTCTCCGGCTTTTCAGATCTTTCAGTCGCTGGCGGACATCGGGCACTGTCCAGATACTGCCATTTGACGCCAAAGGGTTGGCGCCTAACATCAGAAAGTAGTGAGTGCGGTCCACGTCGGGGATGGGTTGCAGGAGCATATGGCCGAAACACCACAGCGACACCAAGTGATGCGGCAGCTGGTCAACCGACGTCGCAGAGAACCGATTGCGCGTCCGGATATGCCGAAACAGGTTCCGTTGGTGGGTCAGCATGCCGTAGTTATGAACCGAGGGATTACCAAAGTAGGCGCCGACGGCATCGACTCCCCGCTTTTCGATTGTCAAGGCCAATGCACCCGCAGCTAAATCCAACGCCTCCGACCACTCGATTTCGACGTGCTGGTACTCGCCGGGCGCCGAGCGGATACGTTTCATCGGTTTGCGCAGACGATCGGGGTCCTCGTGAATATCCTGGAGCGCGACAGCTTTCGGGCAAACATGGCCGCGGCTCAGCGGGTCATTCTTGTCACCCCGTATGTCGGTAACCTTGTCGCCCTCAGTTCGAATCACCAGTCCACACATGGCCTCGCAGAGATGGCAAACCCGGTGATGGGTCCGGGTGCTGGTGTCGCTCATAAATTGCTCACTCGAAGGTTGCTTGAGACAAAGACCGGGGAATGTCCGGATAGGCCGCTGGCCTGCCTTCCATTTGTGACATGACCGCTTCGACCTGGTTGGGCTTGCCGATAATCTCGGTCTGCTCTGCTGACTCAGCCAACAACAACGCTTCATCCGTGCTGTCTGCCAGTGCGTTGGAGAGACGCTTTGCCGCGCGAATAGCGTGGGGGTTTTTGCTTGCAATTTCCTCGGCCAGTGACATAGCCCGAGCGAGGGGGTCTCCGGCCGTTTCCGAGGCAAAACCCAGCTCGCAAGCTTCTGTACCGCTGAATTCGGCATTGGTGTAAACCAATTTGCGCAAGACGTCGTCGCGCACATTGCCCCGCCACAGCGGATAACCGGCCATGTCGGGCACCAGGCCCCAACGCATCTCCATCACCGCGCAGCGCGTCTCCGGGTGGATGATCCGGATGTCGGCGCCAGAGATGATATTCAGCCCGCCTCCGATCGCTACGCCGTGGGCCGCGGCGATCACTGGCACGGGCAGCGTTCGCCAGCCCCACGCGATCTGCTGTGGCACGTTGGCGAATCCGTGTGTGCGGGGCATCAAATCCATGGGTTCGCTGTCGCCACTAAAGTTCGAGAGGTCCAGTCCGGCGCAGAAGCCGCGGCCCTCGCCGGAGACCACCACTGCGCGGAGGTCCGGCATGGCGCTCAGCTCGTCAATCGCTCCGCAGATGGCCTCGAACATTGCCGGGTCCAGCGCGTTCATTTTATCGGCGCGTGTCAAAGTCATGTGGGCGATATGCGACGAAACAGTAATGGCAACTCGATCAGACATCCTTCACTCCGCTTTATGGAATTTGAGCCGTGGAACCTAGGTCGCCGACAGACTAGATGGTCACAGGCGAGACGGCGTATATCCCATTCGGTGATTATAGCGGCTGCATGGTGCGGCCGCCCAGCGCTCACTGGCGCGCAACCACGCTGCCGCTTTGCAATGCGATCCGTCGTATGGCAGGCCTAGTGAGAGAGTAATTTGAGGGGGTCGGTCACCGCTGGTGGAGATGGGCGACGTTGATGCGCTGCCGTCGGCGCTGCTGTCGGTGTTGGCAGAGCCTCTCCGATCTGAGGTGCTCATTGAGGCAGTCAGCGCCTACCATCAGGACGTGAGTGCCGCTGCTTATCTGAAAACACTGGTTTTATCCACCTAGCCCCCCGAAACCACTTCACTTGCGTGCCCGGCTCGATATCAACACAATCCAAGATCATTGCAGTGCGCTGATAAAACACACAACAAGGAAGAACATCACTATGTTAGTCACCCGAACACCGTTGCTCGCCGCCCTCTTCGCAGTGACCTTCGCCATGACCTCGCTGCTCTCACCCGTTGCCCACGCTGGCAGCGATCATGAGGAAATACTGGCGCTGTATCAGGGATGGATACGCGCAGTGGAAGGTAGTGATATAGACGGCTACGTCGGTGGCCTCCACCCTGACGTCAGCCTGAGGCCCCCGGGTGTGCCGGGTCTGGACGGGCGAGATAATTATCGTGAGTTTCTGGGGCCGGTCTTTGAGACGGCACGCTACGAAATCACCATCGACACCCCGCACAGCATAACCATGATGGGCGACGCCGCAGTGGTTGAGTATGACTACACAATTCGTCGTATCGTTGATGCCGGTGCAGACGCCGACCTGCCCGAGGGTGCGCTAGAGGGAGAATCGACGACCTCTCACTACATCGACGTGGTAGCCCAAGACGATGCCGGCGCCTGGAAGATCCGGCTCCACAGTTGGTCGATGACACTTTAAAAAGCACCCGCGGGCCGACAGCACCCATATCTATACCCATTCGCCTACCAGATTGAGCACCGACAAGCGACATGACAGCACGCAATGAATATGCCCTGATCACAGGCGCCTCAGCAGGGTTGGGCGCCGAGTTTGCACGGCAACTGGCCGCAGCCGGACAGAATCTCATTTTGGTGGCCCGGCGTGAGGACCGGCTCAGCGCGCTCGCTGAAGAACTTCGTGCGGCGCACAAGATCGATTGTCAGCTCATCGTGGCAGACCTGAACGAGCCGGGCGCGGGGGCCCAGATTAGCAGCACCTGCGTGTCATCAGGCTGGCAAGTCAGCTTTCTCGTCAACAACGCGGGCGTCGCCGGCCCGGATTTACTCAAAGACCGCGACTGGACGGCGCAACAGACTTTTTTCCAGCTGATGATGCTATCGGTGGCCGACCTTTGCCATCGCATGATTCCAAACATGGTGGAGCGAGGGTATGGACGCGTCATCAATGTGGCGTCTGTCGCCGCACGGGTGCCGCGCGCCGGCGGCTGCAATTACGGGCCGGCAAAAGCCTATCTGGTGGCGTTATCAGAGGAACTTAACCTGACCGTCGCCGCGCAGGGCGTACATGTGTCGGCGCTGTGTCCCGGCTTCACCCATACCGAATTCCATGAGACCGCGGGCCTCATGGACATGAAAAACAACATGGCCAAATGGCTTTGGTACAACGCTGACGTCGTGGTCCGCGACGCCATCAAAGGCGTCGAGGCCGGAAAACCGGTGGTGGTGTCGGGGCGCCTATACCGCTGGCTAGACCCTATTTTCCAATCGGTCTGGACGAGAAGATTGCTGCGCATCAAGGCCAGACCGGAGTGAAACAGAAAGCAGAGGTGTCGTACCCCAGCAGACGAGGAGCTATGCAAGATGCTTGATCTAAATCGACGAACATTGCTCACGGCCGCAGCGGCACTATCGATAGCCCGAACGGACACCTCACGAGCAGACCCCGCCCAACACTATGATGTGATCGTGGTAGGGGGCGGCACAGCTGGCATTCCCTGCGCCTTGTTCGCCGCGCAGGGCGGCGCGCGCGTTCTGCTCATTGAAAAGAGCCCCGCCTTGGGCGGCACGCTGTTTTGGTCCACTGGCCAAATCGCCGGCGCGGGAACCGTCTTCCAACAACGCCTGGGTATCACTGATAGCCCCGACGCACACTTCGATGACTGTATGCGGATCAACGAAAACACAGCTGATCCGGCGCTGACTCGCTTGACCGTTGACCACGCGGGCGAAACGATCAACTGGCTCGCTAAACATGGCTTTGAAGTCATAACAGGTCACCCTGTAACTGGTATTGGCCATGATCACTTCACCGCTCGACGTTACCAGCAGGGAGTCAAAAGCGGCATGTCGATACTGAACGCGTTCCTCCCGTCACTTGAAGCGGCCATCGCTCGACAGCAAATTTCTCTGCTGACAGAGACTGCAGTACAAGGATTGATCCAAGAGAATTCAGGGAAAGTAGTTGGTGTCACAGCCACTGGCCTCTCGGGCACCCAGGATTTCAGGGGAACACATGTTGTGCTCGCATCAGGGGGTTGTGCGGCGAACCCGCGCCTCTTCGAGGATCTTCATGGTGTACCACTCTACGCGAAAACCGCCTATCCCACCTCACAGGGGGACGGTCTGATCTTGGGCATGTCCGCTGGAGGCGCCATCGTCGGTGGCGAAAAATACGCCAGCTTGCCCGGTCTGGTACCAGATGCCTGGCAATATCCAGCCCAAATGCATGCCTGGGCCCCTTTGCATCCGATGGTGCGAAAACCATGGGAGATTTTAGTTAATGCACACGGTGAGCGATTCGTCCGGGAGGACCACCCTAGCGTCCATCAAATAGAGCGGGGCATTTATCGACAACCCGGTCATCGGCACTGGGCCATCTTCGATGCTGAGATGCTCGCAAAGTCCGAGCCGATCATTCCTGACTGGAGTCGGGATCGCCTCGCCAACGAATATCAAACACACTCCATGTTCAGCCGCGCCATGACTCTTGAGGAACTCGCGTTTCGCGCAGGTATCAATGCCTCCTCGCTACGCCGAAACATCGACGACTACAATCGCCGGCAGAAAACGGGCCTAGCCGACGGCTTTGGCAGAACACATCGGCCTTTGGCAATTGAAAAAGCTCCTTTTTACGCCATTGCCATGCAAGGGTGGACGCTAGTCTCCTTTGCTGGGCTCAGTGTGAATATAAACTTCCAGGTGCTCGACCCACAGCGAGAGGCTATTTCTAACCTCTACGCTATTGGCGAGGTCATCGGGGCCGGCGCCACCTCAGGTGCCGCTTACACCAACGGCATGCTAGTGACGCCCGCCATCACTTTCGGTCGTCTGCTGGGATCCGCTCTCGGAAAGCGAAGCTAAACATGGCAGCTTCAACACTGCCTTCGCCGCCTCAAACGCGAACAATTGGAAGCACAATATGGCGGCACACACCGCACACAAAACAGGGACTTTCAGGACTAAAGTCGACACCTAACACTAAAGCCGCCGCACAGTGGGCCGTTTTTTTGCCGCTTATCCTTTGCACGTCTGCGATATTAACGGCGCCATGAATACCGCCCCGACTCGCCACGCGCTGCGCGGCTCCCTCGACGCCTTGCCGCTGTTCATTCCTGCGCTACCGTTTGCCTTCGTATTCGGAGTAGTGGTAGCAGAGGCTGGTATTCCCGAGTGGCTGGGCTGGTCCTCCTCACCCATTATTTTCGGCGGCGCCATCCAGGTGACCTTATTCACACTGATCGGTGAGGGCGCATCGGTCGCTGCAGCGGTCAGCGCCGCTTTGATTGTGGGTGCACGCCATATGCTCTACTCCGTCACGCTTGCGCCCCGGTTCCAGAATCAACCCGGCTGGTTCCGATGGGTGGGGGCTTATGTGCTAATCGATCAGGTATTTGTGCTCAGCCAGATCAAACGGATCGATGACCCCGTCGGTTTCCGGCGTTATTTTCTGAGCGCCGGCTTCACGTTTTGGACGCTATGGATGATCTCCACTGCGCTAGGCGTCGTGCTAGGACCCGCCATACCGACCGAATGGGGCGTACAGTTTGCAGCGCCCGTTCTCTTTGTCAGCTTGATGATGGCGGCCAGTGGGCGACAGGATAAGCTGGCCGCCGCTGCAATGGCGATGGGTGTGACCTACCTGCTGGCGTCATGGCCCAATCGCGCGGGGATCTTGATCGCGGTGATCGTTAGCGTCTGCGTCATGTTGCTCGCCACGCGGAAGCAATCGACATGATTGCAGCGGCTATTATCCTCACAGGTATTGGCTCCTACGCCATGCGAGCTTTCTTTATTTTTGCCCTGGCACGCTACGCTTTCCCGCCGCTGCTACTGCGTGCGCTGGAATACGTCGCCCCCACCGTCATGGCGGCATTAGTGATCTCGATGCTGACAACGCCGGAGGGGGAACTGGCCGCTGGCCCGCCTGAAATAGTGGGACTGGTTTGCGCAGCCTTCGCCGCCAGGACCACAGGCAACCATATTTTTGCTCTGATTGCCGGTATGGGGACTTTCTGGCTGATCGGCGCAATAATTTAAGCCTCGCCCTCGTTAGTCCACGTCGCCTAAGGATTCATCCTGTCACACTACCCCCCAAAAGTTGCCGCGGCCGTAGTCATCGCCAATATGATCGGCACTGGGGTGTTCACAAGCCTCGGTTTTCAACTGATCGATATTCAATCCGCGCCGGTGATAATCGTGCTCTGGCTGCTGGGTGGAGTCTCGGCACTCTGCGGCGCACTGAGCTACGCTGAGTTAGGTGCCGCGCTGCCCCGCTCTGGTGGTGAATATCATTTCTTAACCGAGATCTATCACCCCAGCGCGGGCTTTGTCTCCGGCTGGGTGTCTGCAACGGTCGGCTTCGCTGCCCCCACAGCATTGGCCGCACTGACCTTTGGCAGCTACCTTAATTCGAGCGGACTGGGCGTGGATCCGCTGTGGCTCGCCACTATCGCCATCGCCGCTCTCACGGCGGCCCACTGCACTACCCACCGGCACAGTGGCGACACACAAACAGGCTTCACGTTGCTCAAGCTACTACTCATTGTGCTGTTTTCAGCAGCCGCACTTACCCTGAGCCCTGCCGAGCAGCAAGCCCGCTTCGTATTGGACGGTGAAGCCACGGCATTGCTCGGCAGCGGCACCTTCGCTGTCTCGCTGATCTATGTGAACTACGCCTACTCCGGCTGGAACGCCGCAACCTATATCAGTGGCGAGCTCGCGGCCCCGCAACGGAGCTTGCCCAGGGTATTGGGTATAAGCACAGCCGTTGTGGCGGCACTGTATTGCCTGCTGAACTTCGTCTTCCTCTCCGTTGCCCCGATGGAGGCAATGGCGGGTAAGGTTGAGGTGGGAGTCATTGCGGCCGAGTTCGCATTTGGCCCGCGCCTTGGTACTTTCATGGGTCTGTTGCTGGCGTTACTGCTCATTTCGACTATCAGCGCCATGATTCTGGCCGGTCCCCGCGTATTACACCGCATCGGGCAGGACTACCCGCGGTTTACACTCCTTGCGCGGGAGAATCGCGATGGCATTCCGGTCACGGCCATCCTGCTACAATCAGGTACAGCACTGGCGTTTCTCTGGACGGCCTCCTTCGAGCAAATCCTGGTGTTCTCGGGCGCGACAATGGCGCTCAACACCTTCGCCACTGTTCTAGGCTTGTTTATCCTCCGCTGGCGACAACCCCACTTACACCGTCCTTTTCGCGTAACGCTTTACCCCTTCACGCCGCTAATCTTCCTCGGCATCACGGGCTGGACGCTGACCTACGTGGTATTGCAGCGTCCGGTCGAGGCACTGATTTCTGCCGCCATCGTCGCTAGCGGCGGCGGCTTCTACTGGCTGGTCAGGCCAAATAAGCCTTTGGATTTTTAACAAGCAAAGCACTTCGTTGCATTCTTGCAACGAGAAGTTTCATAAAAGACTCACCGCGGTGAATTTTCTTTTTGGTAGCTTCGACTTCGTGTGACGTCTTGTTTGCGAAGAGGACACACATATCAACTCAACCACCTAGGAATTAATAATGACTGCTTTTAGACCCGTATGGCTCTGCGCCATGCTTATGGCGATTTTCGCCTCACCCGCCACCTTAGCGGACGATCACATGCTCAATGGCATGAACGTAACAAAACCATTCAACGTTCAGGCTAATCTTTGCAAACTCAATCCAGGCGTAAGCGAAGAAGATTACGACGCGATGCTGGATGATTACTTCGATTGGGCTAAGAAAAATAATGTTGAACCAG
The DNA here is from genome assembly GCA_902623175.1 of Halieaceae bacterium. Lineage (GTDB taxonomy): Bacteria > Pseudomonadota > Gammaproteobacteria > Pseudomonadales > Halieaceae > Luminiphilus. The sequence goes on along the minus strand of CACNSR010000003.1, from coordinate 7,430 downwards.
TCTTCGTGAGACAAAAACCAGTCTTCTCGCACGCAAATGCGAATAACCCCTGGCCCTATGATTTCGTGGAATTTTTAGCCATGGACGACTATGAGAGATGGGGAAAATCATGGGACATGTGGCTGACGTCCACAGACGGCGCGGCACTGAACGAGCGCTGGCAATCACTCGCGATGTGTAACGTAAAGCAGGCACACGGTGTCGTTTTATTTGCAGACGCAGATGCAATGCAAAGTGATGATGAACGTTATGTGAGTTGGAATTGGTGCACACCCAAAGTTGGTTGGGAGCAGCTCGAGCAAAAACATAATGATTACGTTACTGACATCAAAAGTGATTCGGCCGGGATGATTGGTTGGGCACTAATGTTTCCGCACACTGGAGGTGCAGACTCACCAGGCGAATTTGCCCACTTAGCAATCTACCCCGACATCGAGTCCTTTATGAAGCGAAGGAAAATGGAAGCAAATGGTGGCTGGAGAGGCCTTCGAGAGTATTACCAGACATATGCGGACTGCGGCGGAGAACAACTCATGGCTGAAACCGTGATGCTTAGGCCATAAAGCACCGTATTTTACTAAAACAGACTGGCCACCCCTAAAAGGCGGCTCTTCTCATTATCTTAAAAGGAGAACAAATATGAAACTCAAAACTATTTTTGGCGCTATTTGCATAGCCGCAGCACCAGCGGCACTTTCAGATAATCATGCGTCTGATGGCCCTGCGTGGAGTACAGGTGCGCCGCTTGAGATCTATGGATGTAGTTTCAAAGAGGGTATCGATGGCTACGAGCAGTCACAAAAGTTTGCTGCAAGTTGGAACAAGTGGGCAGACGACAACGACGCTTTTGGCTCTCACGTAGCTCAACTAATGTGGAGTGAATTTTCTGACGGACAATACCCTACTGAGTTCACCTGGCTTGGCTATTGGGATAGTTATGCGTCAGCTGGCAAAGACATGGACATACGCTCTGCCAATGGTGATGAAATGTACGCAGAAGCCAACAAATTTCTTGGGAACTGTGCTCACAGCGATTGGGGAGCCTGGGTATTGGTTCAAGCTGGGGACTTCACTAACGAAAATCATCTGACTGAATTTGCTGACTGCGTTTACCGGGAGGGCAAGAATGATGATGACCTTTATGCAGCTAACGTAGCTTACGCCAAGGTGCTTGCAGACCGGGGCTTCACAGGAGAGGCAATGGGGATGGCGCAACTTTGGCCGAGGGCGGGAGCACCAGCTGGAATTGGAAACTCTCCAAGCTTTAAGTGGGTAATTGGACATGCAAATTTCGCGGCGTACTCTAATTTTACTGACGAGCTTTGGAACAAAGGACTAAGTCGAGACTTCTTCAGGCTCTACGGTGACATCGTCCAGTGCGACTCAAATCGGGTCTATCACTCTCAAGTGATCCGCACACCCTGACATTAAATTTAGGATGCCCAGGCCTTACTCTGGTCGGAGCTATATTTTTGATGACAAAAAATACAGAGGAAAACCTATGAAAAGTTTAATCACCGTGCTGATGTCCTTAACGCTGGCTCTCAGCACAACTTTTGCTGCCGCCGATAATCACGCCACGCCAACAAAACCGGTAGGTATGGTGTATGGGCTTGATGTCTCAGACCCTCAAGCATTTGCTGCGGCTTTGACCAAATATTGGGGCTCACCTACAGGCGAGAAAAATCCCGGCATTGCAATTTTGAGGCAGGTTGTTGCTGGAGGCGAAAGTCCTATTTCTCACGTTATTTCAGTTGTTTACCCGTCCTATGAAGCAATGGATGTCGCATTCGCTATCAATGCTCAATCAGAGGATGCAGCAACCTTTCAGAGTGAGGTAAGCGGAGCTGTAGAAGTAGTGACCTCCTCAATGTTCGAATCCACTGGCCTCGGTTCAATGAAAAATCAGATCGGATTTGGCCCGGGCACGGCGAGCCTCTATGTCTTCGCTTCAGTTTCAAACCCAGCAAAATACGCGTCCGCTTTCCAAGAAATGATGGACAGTACTGATATTGGTGAAACGGACACGATGCTATTCGCTATTCCAGCGGGTGGAGTGGGCGATACTACACATGTCGTCTCAGTAACCGGCAAGAGTGTTGGAACAGTTATGGCTCAGATGAATGCCAATCGCGCAGACAAAGCCTTCCAAAAATTCATCAAGGAAGTCGGCGACATTCGCACCATTGAGCAAAATATCGTGACAGTCGATATGGCGGTCTTTGGCAACATGGGCGGCTAAGAAAATGCTAGGGTCAGAGCCTGCGCTTTGACCCTTTTTTTTGTGCTCCTGCGAAGCGTCACCGCACGCCAAACACACCCAATACCATTAAAAAACCGCACGCCGCGCTCGCGAGCGTGAAGGAACAGAGCAGCCAGGAACGCTCGAAGCCCTGACCAACGAAAAATGCGGGTGCCCAAACAGAATCAGAAGCGGCGACCCACCCTGTTCAGCGCCAACTGCTAAGCACACGGGTAGCGACTGTTATCAAAAACCCGCTGACGTTCCACCACATCCACGAAACCTCTGGCGCAGCCAGCAAACCGCTCTCCCGCTTACCCGGGCGGCTCTGAGTAGCGACCCCCGGGGTTCATCAGTAACGGGAACGCGGCAGGCTCAATCAGAAGGCGAAGTCACCTTCCACAGTCGTCAGCCCCAGCGCGTCCCAATCGAGCATCCCCCCCCGATAGTAGTGGATTTTCTCGGCTGGGAAGCCATCGCGAATCATCGCCTTCATCGCGGTAGGACTTTGTGGGCAGACCGGACCATTGCAAAAGCCGACCACGTTCGAGGCGTTGCTGCAGTCCCAGCCCGCGTCACTCTTGCTACAGCCGAGCTCGTCCATACGCATGGCCACCTCGGTGTAGGGAATGTTGACGGAGCCGGGAATCGTGGCGTCCAGGAACCATTCCTCGGTGCGCATGTCGACCAAAATCGTGTTGGGATCGCTGATAGCGTTCAGTACTTCGATTTCTGTTACCGGCACGATGCCCGGCTCGGGGACAAGCGGCTGCAACCAGCCTTTGTTCTTGGCGCAGTCCGTCATCTGACGAGTGATGGTGATGGTTTCACCGGAAGGCAGGGTCGCGGCAAAGCTTTTATCTTCGCCAATTATGCGCAGATCTTCCGCCACGACCGATTGTGAAAAAGCAACCAGCAACACAACGCACAAAAGCCCTGATTTCTTGAGGACGGTGATCATGGATTTACCTCCTTTTATGGTTATTCGCGGCCCGCCTGCAGGGCGGGAACGCTTGTCAATGTACGTCAGTTGTGCTTAGGGTCAAGCCGTCAGCCATTATTCGGGCATAGTTTGAGAGGCGACGTTTAGGAGCCTGATTTTGCCATCTTCGATCAAAACGTCGATGGTCTCATAGGCTTTGCGCTCTGTGCCGTCGGGGCCAGTGGCAGTAATGATATTTCCACTGGCCAACCACTCTTCTATGCCTCCCTCCTCGTTCTCACCGGTATTGGGAATGACCCACCAGACCGCCCACTGAGGATTCTCTTTCGCTACCCAGTCTTGTAAAAAGGCAGCCTGCGCCTCTGAGCCACGAACCACCTCACCACCCGCAGTAACACCTTTGAAATCTTCCGCGTTCATGGCGGCGATCTTGTCAAAATCACGCTCGTTGTGAGCTTGAATATAGTCAACCCAAAGTTGTGCGCTTGCACCGCTACCTGCCAATAGGGGTTTGGATGAGCCGTCTCCAAAATATTGCTTACCGATGCTCTCGCCGGCAGTGGAATGGGCCATCATGAAGCCGGCGTCGTCGTAGACCTGAAACGCAGCGTAATTGCCGTTCTCGATAACCGCCTTGTGAATGGAATCACTGGTGACACCACCCGCTGTCATTTTAGTTTCGATGAACACCACATTGCCCGCGGCATGAAACGCCGTGGGTTCGACCTTGAAGTCGGGCCAGAGCTCAGCGATGGGGGTGAAGACCCCATCGATCACTTGTTGAGGACCCACATAGCTACCTCCGTAGGGGAAACCCTTGGGCATCTCCCATTGTGAATCGGGTGCCTGAGTGGCAGCCCATGCCTCCATGTCGCCGGTTGCGAAAGCGTCGTAGCCCGCTTTAGCGGCAGCGATGACCGCGGCATCGTTGTTTTGGCGCGAGTCAGCAGCGCAGGCAACCAAGAGACTGCACAAAGCCGCAAAGAAAAGAGATCGAACCACCATATCAATAGCCTCACAGAGAACTTCTTCGCTCTTACGCTAATCCCTCTGCGCAGCGCTTTCAAACAATTATTATTACTAAAAGCCGCGGGGCGGTGCCTGATTACTTGGAAGCAAACCTCAAGACCGATAGCAGTTAGTGGACGGCACTACGACTTGATAGGGGCTCACACATATCAGCAGAAACGGCTTAGTCCATCACTCAGCGGCGCCAAGCCTGCTGCCACTAGGACCCCACCTGCTCTGTGACGTTATCCTCCCCACCTACCTGGCCTCTCTCGTCTCGCCAAGCGGCTCTGGGGGGCTTATCCAACCACCCATCACACTCTCCGACGAAAGTGCCGATCTCATCGTCACCGCTGCCGTGAGGGGTATAGCCCAGCAGCGCGCGCAAAGATGGGCTGAATTGTTTCGCGATACTTGGTGGGTTCTCGAAGTATTGGTTTGATTCTTGGCGGAGCCATCCCAAACAGTAAGTATTGATCAGCCCTATTCGACTCGACCGGCTATGGTTCGGGCCACCCCCATGCCAAGTGGACCCAAGATAGAAGAGAGCCGAACCGTTAGGCATCTCAGCAGGTAACCACTCTCCCAAACTGGGTAAGTGCCACGACCGCAAATACCGATGAGAACCTGGCACAACGCGGGTGGCACCATTCTCCGCGGTGAAATCATTAATCGCCCACATCACTCCAATCTGCAGCTCCATCCCTGCAAGATCAATAGGGTAAATGGTGTCATCTCGGTGCAGTGCCTGACCATCTTCTCCGGGCAGAATCTCGATCGCCGTCATGCTGCCTACTGTGTAGTTAGCACAGTGAGGGAGCAGTATTTCGTCAGCTACAGCCACCACCCACTCATGCTCAATAAGCTTGGCTGCGCCGGGTGATGCTCGGAGTACCTGATTGAAACGATTGGTCCTGCCACCATCGAATGCGCTCTGCTCTTCCAAAGCACACTCATCGAATCCAGATCGCAACTCTGCCGCGACGACTTGCATTAAGTCTGAGTTGGCGGCATTCGTGACGATCGCCGCGCCAAACGAACGTAGGGCTGCCACCACCTCCGACACTGTCGCGGTATTACCGAATGTAGGGATCATTACTATCTGTCTCCTAAGCCTGACCGGCAATTACCTCAGCTTCCTGATGCCGCACTGACATTTAGTCATGGTGTGACGATTAGAGTAGGCTCAACTCGAGAGATCGTCAGCGACTTCATTATCAATCTCCTCTCGCCAACCATCAAGATTGACCTCCAGAAACGCGAAGCCAAAGATCCAGAGGAGCTCATCCCACAGGTAAACCCAGTGCCCGTAGAAGGCCCAGTAAATGCCGAGCGCGAGAATCAACGCGTACAGCCCAAACTTCAGCCAGCCAAGGGCCGTTACTGCGTAACCAGAGGTAACGCCACGGTCAGTGATTCTGATGGCCGCTTCCATAGACGCGCCCAAACTCAGCCATGCCGCTGTTTCCATAAAATCACACCAGGCAAGTCTCCTGGCTAAATCAAGTCCAGCTGAGGACGTGACGACGGGCTCGCCTGGGATTTCCCAGTACTGAGGGGCCTGAGGCAAAACATCGCACGTCTCTGACGTAATCAGGGTGTAATCGAGGTTAAATAACCATGACTGCCCAGTGTCCGCGAGGTCGCACAGATCCGAGCCGGCTGAAGCGGAGACGGGTCCCAAAATTTCTGTCAGGGCAGTGAAGTTCACATAGAGCGTGTGCCCAATCAGACAGAAAGCGATCAACTTAATCGATAGCACAATTCGCGCCAGGCTCGGTGACCATCCGGACTCATCTAGAACGTAGGTCTCGAGCTCGAAAATCAGTAGCAGAGTAAACCACGCTACTTCGTCCAAACTCGTATTAAACTCTCGAACCCAGTCATAAAAGCTGGCGGCGTCAGTGAGCGAAAAACTCGTTCTCGACCAGTCCTCGAGCAGGTAATACCCAAAATTTGCGAGCAGAAGCGCGTACAGGGCTGCTTTGATCCACACATATGCGGGACCCTCATAAAGCGCAATGATGGCCGCTCTGAATGCAGTCACTGGATTAGGGCTGGCTGCGAGAGGAGTACCGCAATGCCGCAATCACGTTAGTACTGTCCGCTCCACCGCAGTAAATCGCCGGTGGCACGCTCCTCTGGCGTCAGAGTGCTGATGCCGTGTCGCGCTCTCAAAGCCGCAACAGGATGATCCAGCCACTCCTCGGGGAACTGAAACGGCCACTTATGTGTCATGCGTCGGGTACGCCGAACAATCCGCCACTTTAGGCCCAGGCATTTCCAATAAAGCTTGATCAAAAGGAACCAACCGCCGTCTTTAATCAGCGCCTTATAAAGTGCCTTGATCTCAGGCAGTTGGGCATAACCGCGTAGGTATCGCCATTGATATTGGCATCCAAAAATCAGCCAGGTGTCGAGACCGGCCTCCTGCTCCAGCGAGGTGTCCATGCCAAAAATGACATGCGTCGCGTCATGTTCAAGGATGAGGCGCGAACCCGCATGATCAACCATTGCCTCTCTGCCGATGGCTTTAAGGTAAGTGTGGTACTCGGCGATACCCTCCCTCAGGGTTAAGCAGCAGTCTTCCTCTTGATAACGCAAATACATTGCCATTCCCGCATACCAATATAACAGCCATACTAGGTGAGAGTCCGACTTGGCTTCAACATCTGCTACTCCATTGCTACCCGTACCGAGTGGCTCCTTCATTTCCTGTGGTGATATGCTGTTGTTGCACGAGGGGTATCACCAGTGAAAAAACACCAGCTCACAGGGGTTTGCCGGGCGGCTCTCATTTCGGTCCTGCTCTGCTCGCCTGCGCATGGCGCTGCAGAGGATGGAGGCCTATACAAAGGCCCCTACCACGACGAAAGCACTGACGACCGCAACCAGCGTATGGCTTGGTGGCGGGAAGCGCGCTTCGGCTTGTTCATCCACTGGGGGGTCTACGCTGTGCCGGCGGGCACCCATAAGGGTGAGCAAATAGAAAATATCGGCGAATGGATCATGCACTATGGGCGTATCCCAGTGAGCGAATACCAACAGTACTCCAGAGAATTCAACCCGGTGAATTACGACCCGGAGGCATGGGTGCGCCTCGCTAAGGATGCCGGAATGAAGTACATCGTCATAACCGCCAAGCACCATGACGGGTTCGCAATGTTTGACACTGCGGTCAGCGACTGGAACGTCGTCGACTCAACGCCTCATGCCAAGGATCTTTTAAAACCACTG
>CACNSR010000002.1 GCA_902623175.1 Halieaceae bacterium | reverse complement strand
GTGATCAATGACGATCATTTGCGACGCCACTCCCACGGCGGCACGGGATCCTCGTCCTCCCACAATCCCTTCGGCGCTTGCTGTGCTTCGACCTGACAGTCACGAAGAGTCTGACTATCCGGTGCGTATCTTTTATACCACCACGCGTACCCCGCGCACACCATCGAAGCGTTGATGTCATAGCCTTCTTTTGAGTGGAAGAGCTTAGCTACTAGCCGGCCATAGCGATCCGCATCGACATCAACTAGGTAGACACTGCGAGCCACCATATATTCTAGAGCTGTGGAAGCGATCTGGCCATAGGGCTGATCCCGTTCAGGTGCGTCTATCCCGTGCAAACGAACGCGCGTACGGTCCATCAGGACGATGGTATCGCCATCAGTGACTCGGTCTACTTTGACCCAGCGGGCGTTTGAGGGGACACCTGAGAGGAGATCGTCAGCATGGGATGATGGCGCCCATACAACGGCGAGACTTATGATAAGGACGAGTGCGCGACCCATCACCTTGTCTTCATAGCAGGGAGTACTTCGACCTCAATAAATCGAGGCAAAGTCGCAATAGAGGCTACTGACTCTGAACGTGACAAGTTTTCATCTAAGTAAGGCAGAACATTTAAATTATCAGCGCCACTCATGACTCCATAAAGAGCACTGTGTCCTCGAACAGGGCCACGAGGCTCACCCAAGAGGCTGTCATAATGAATTGGAATTACCGTTGATGGCTCGAGCCTACCAACCGTTTCCTCCCAATATCGCTGCCGATATTCAACCGACTGCTCCCCCAAGCTCCCCACACCAAGAAATAAGACGTCTGCCTTAAAGCCTAGAAGTCCACCCTCTATGAAGCCAGCGCTACCCACTATGACGAAGGAACCCTGGGGGTGCTCCACGTGCAATACGTATGTCTTTCCCACCCGGTAACTTGTGATTGGTCCAGGCGGGACGAGCGGGCTGTCGATGGCAGGCAGATCTAGCGCTGTTTTTGCGATCTCCGGATCTGCAAATTGAAAATGATTGGACTCAATTGGTGTGATGATAAAATCGCCTACATCGATTGGCTTTTTATTTATGAAAACCTCTATCCTGCCCTCGTCTAGTCCCCAACCCCGAGCAATGTTAGCGGTTGATTCTGAGCCGTAGAGTTTAGCGCCGGTTCGCCGAGCGACCTCGGGCGCATCCATCGCATGATCATAATGGGAGTGGAGTGGGATGACGGCATCGAGCTTATCGACTTCGTTGGCTTTGAGGCCTCTGTCGATAGCTGCTAAGTCTGGCTCTACACGCTCAGTGATAATCTCAATAAAGGTTGGCCTGCTAAACCAACCATCGGTCATCCAGCTAGTCGCACCATCGTCAAAGAGTAATGTTGTGGAGCCAGTGAACCTCACAGTGACACTGCCGGCTGCTAATTCTTCCAGCGGCATAATTTCCCACTCTGGTTTAGTCGGTGGCGCCATCGACAAATTATTAACGCCGTAATTCACAGCCCAAAGCGACAGACCTGAAAACACAGCTATGACTGCTAGTTTGGTTCGCAATGTCATTACGTCAGCTTAGCCGTCTTCCGTATTCTCGGGTATATCTGCGGATGCATCGCGTATCATTTTAGCTTTCGCCCCGTCAGGCTCATAGCAGAGAAAACAACCATCGAAACTACAAGGCCGGGCCAAAGCGGATCGTACTGAAACACGGGCGCGATTTTCATCATTGACGCGCCATACCAAGCGACAACAGTGACCAAGGCGAGACTGATACTCCAGAACGCAGCGCCACTATTGACTATTTTCAGGGTCACCATGGCTATGGTCGGCACAAACAAAGCTGCGGCATTGACCGTATATGCCAGCACCAATGTGCCTACGACATCCTGCATCTGCCACGCCATGAGCGCGGCGGCTATGCCAACGATGGCCGCAAGTGTCATGCTGATCTGGAACAGTGCCTTTGGCTCGACGTCCGGCTTCATGTAGCGCTGGTAGATATCACGGCTACCGTTCGCAGCGGCCGTCAAAATACAGATATCGGCGGAGGACATAAGTGCGGCAAGGAGACCAACCAACAACAGCCCCTTGAGGCCAACCGGGAAGATGTCGATGATCAGCCGGGATAGTATGTCACCTTCACTCTCAATACCCGGGTAGAGTATAGCGGCGGTAAGCCCTAGCCAGGTTGATCCAATGACGAGCGGTACCAGCATTGCAGCCGCCAGATACGTGCCGCGTTTTGCAACGGCCTCGTCTTTTGCAGCAAACATCCTTGTGTAGTTATCCATCGCAACAAAAAATGCCAACGGCAGCGAAATACCCAACGCCAACATGGTCGGCAGCCCCAACCCGATTGGATTGAAATACCCGGTAGGGAGGCTCGTTGCAAATGCCTCAACAGTACCTCCATTGGTAATGGAAACGGGTATCCCGACAATTACCATACCTACGAGAAGCAAAGTAACTTGCGCCCAGTCCGTGTAGGTAACGGCAAGAAAGCCTCCACCCGCGGTATAGACAACAATGATGGTACTTGCGAGCAGCAACGATGAAGGATAATCCCAGCCCAGTAGCGTGCTGAGAACCGCGCCAGCTGCGGTGAGCTGAGCGGCTGCGTAACCAGTGTAAGCGAGAATGGTGGTGATAGTCGCGACGATTCGCGTCCGACTGTCGTAGCGAGTCTCGATGAATTCCGGATAGGTCAACAGATTGTGTTTATTACCCTCACGTTTCACCCGAGCTGCAAAAAAAAAGCCGAATAACAGGCAACCTATGAGCATGCAGGTGGTATACCAGCCACCGGAAATACCAAACTCGAAGGCTTGGTTCGTGCCAGCGACGACAGCGGCACCACCAACCCAGCTGGCCAGCCAGAGACAAGCAATTGAGATTGAGCCAAGCTTGCCGCCGGCAGCGAAGTAGTCTTCGACACTATCCTGTCGACGACTCGCGTATATTCCTATGGCTGTCATTAATGCTAGGTAAGCGAAAATGATGCCGGTATCGATGGGTCCAAGCATGTTGTGCAACTTACATTATTTTGTCCGCGTTCACCGCCTTCCAAACTCGGGAAGCGGTATGGATTAGTCGTTATCGGTATACGCCCTGAAATAGCAAATCTTGCCCTGCTGTTCTTGCCATCGTTCCGCTAGCAGCCGAAATACTCAAATCTCAGCATTTGCGGAGCGCACCCCAAAAAGCATACCTTGCCGTATCCCGGCCAAGACCAGTCGCCACTGCGGGCGGAACGAGACGATGATGCAAAAGAACAAGTGGACGCGACGAAGGTTCATGACGACAACAGCCAGTGCAGCCGGGCTCGTCGCAATGCCACGATGGTCGGCGTCTGCCGGGGAAGCCTGGGATGACGGCCACCTCGAGCACCTACTGCCGGCCGCCTGCCATAATCGCATCGCCATCAAAGCCACCTTCGCGGAGGCGCCGGATGGCCCTGTGTTCCTAAAAGCCAGCGACCGGCTCGCGGCAGGCAGGCCTACGGATTCAAACGGCCGGTTCTTCGCTTTCGATATTGGCGACCTTGAGGCCGACGTCGAGTACACCCTTCAGCTCGTGGACGCTGGAGCTGATGCACTGTGCGATCCCTGGCCGCTAAGGACCTTCCCCGACCCTGATGCCCGGCCCGAACACGTCCGGCTGCTGGCCTTCACCTGTGCAGGCGGTCATCCCGCTGATACCTATTGGTTCCTACCGCTTGAAATCCGTCGCCGCTTGTTGCGCCGGGCGCTGTCGTTCAATCCGCGGGCCGTCATCGCCATCGGCGACCACGTTTACTGGGACCAGCGCACAGAGCTTTACAATCGCGGGGAAGAATGGGGACGCAAGACTCGAGAAATTTACGAGCGCGTCGGCTGGCTAGATCTTGCACAATCAGTGCTAGGCACACCAAACGAGGCATCCTTGAAGGCTGCCGTCGGGCCGCAGATTGGCCAACTCTACGGCAGGATGCTGCGCTCCACGCCCTCATATTTTATCAGCGACGATCACGACTACTTTGAGAACGACGACGCGGACGAACGCATGGTAACGTTCCCGCCAGACCACTACCAGCTGGAGTTCGCGCGTTTCACGCGGCTGTGGTATCTGCCCGAGTTCCTGCCGGACCGTGGCCGCTCGCTCGCCATACCCGGAACAGGAGCCGGCGACCGGGCGCCGGGCATCTCCGAGGCTTTCGGCACGCTAAGGTACGGCCGCCTGGTAGAGGCGCTGATATACGATTGCGCTCGTTATCTGTCCCTTAAGGGACCACACGCAAGCCTCATTCCCCCGGAGGCGGAGCGGTGGTTGCATGAACGCACACGAGACGAGTCAGTAGCACAGCTGCTGCACGTGCCGTCGCACCCAATGGGCTGGTCAGCGGGAAAGTGGCGAGAATGGTATCCCGACGCGATCGATCTCGGCGCAGATGGCACGGCGGTGGCTGCCATTTGTTGCGATGTTAGCGACCAGCGCTTTGGGCTGACACACGCGCGCGACAAGTACATGTGGCAGACCGGCTGGTGGAGGCAGCACCAACGCCTGTTGGAGAGTCTGAATTCGCAGAAGAAGCGAGCCGGCGTCATCCTCTCTGGCGACCTACATGCTATCGGCCACGCCGCGCTGCAGCAAAGCGGTGACATCAACCTATCAAAGAACCCCGTGCACTCAGTGCTGACCGGCACGCTGGGCACGCAAAACGGCTGGCCTTCGGATGCACGCGGCACGCCGCCACAGACTGCCATTGGGCTGTCGCATGAAACGCACGGCGAAGTCCTGGAGAAGAACGGCTTCACACTTTTGGATGTCACCCCCGACGAGGTGAAGATACGGCTGTTTGCTTGGAAGTCCGGTGAACCGGTCGAGGCGATTGACGCGCTCGAGCCTTATCACACTTATGCGATCAAGCGGAGCTGATTGAATGCATGGCCGTAAGCTTTGCCGCGGCTCACATTGTCAGCGCAACATGAAGTGAGCTTTCCAAACACTGTGAGATACCTGTCAGCGGAGTGTCAGCAGGCTATTTCAGAGCCATATTGCGGTGCGCCCCGGGGGGGAATTGCGGTTGTGATTGTGATGGTTACCGCCCATGATACATTCGATGGTGATTCAGCAAGACGTTTTCTCGACCACCACGTACCAGCCCAAGGGTTCCTTCTCATCTGCGAACAGGCGATCAGCGTCGCGAGAACGGACTGCAGCTACTCCGGCATCGGTCAACGCTTGCAAACCGATACCGAACCCACCTTCGTCCCAGACATCGCGGTGCACCGTGCAAATAAAATGCCCTCCCGGCACTAGCAGTTCCAGAAGTTCTGGGAGGCACTCTGCCCCAACGTGCCCATGGGTAAAGGTCCCGGTCGAGGCCAGGATGTCGTAGCATTCTGCACCCATCCCAAGCCTCTCGTTTAGATCGCGCAGAAAAGCTTTATCGATTCGGCCTTCGCGCTGGGCCACCGACAGCATAGGGGCGGAATAGTCCAGACCATCGACTCGATTGAAACCATATGCGCGCAAGCTGTTTGCAAGTAGACCAGTCCCGCAGCCCACGTCCAGCACCCGCACACCCCGGCGCTCTTCAGTCAACGCGACCAGCGCCGCGATCTGCTGAGGTGAGCGATAGGCAAGCCCATCTAGCATGGTGCGATCGTAGGTTTCCGCCCAGTCAGCATAGAGCTTTAGTGTCTCATCAGGATCGTCTCCGCGCAGGGCGTAGGCGCGGGCAAGCAATAGCTCGGGAGTGTTCTCAAGCTCGCGGCTGGTCATGCTCACTCCGATACCGGAAATAAAAGTGAATGGCGAGCAGCGGTTTAGTCATCTCTCAGGGGATGCTGCTGGCAAAACCGATTGTCAAACACGAGATGGTCAGAAGCGAGATTTTTAGAACAGATGCAGATTCGCCATAAAATATTATTCCAACTGCTATCGCGCACAGCGGAACAACCGCCGCCATAAATGGCAACAGCGCACTCAAATTGATTCCACTGTTTATCAAACGCGCCATGATGCCCAGACCAGTAGCGAAAGCAATACCGAAACCTATTGTCGGAGCCACCTCCGTCAGTCCTTTAGTCAATGGCATTAATGAGGCGCCAATTACTTGGCAGATGACTGAAGTCGCTACAAGCGCAATTATGCTCGGCGTTAATATGCTCATTTTAAGTAGTCCCACGGGTGTCTATTGAGAATGCATGTCTAAGTTATCAGTAGTATCTCCGCTTGCCAAAGCGCCGCCTCAATTTGAGGGGTCATGTCAGAGCAAATGTGTGACTGGCAAGGGGCCGAGAGGGGCTAACCGCTGTTGTGATTTTGATGCTTACCGGCTACGTACATTGGAAGCAAAATTGGGTGTTAAAGAGCGGTCTTGCCCAATGGGGCTAGGTTCCACTCCCCATAAACCCGCTCACCGTCTATTAAGGTAAGTAGCACAGACGCTTCCGAAATCTCCGAAGATTTTAGATCAAAAAGGTTTTTATCAAGCACGGTAAGGTCTGCCTGTTTTCCAACCTCAATAGACCCAGTTTCATGCTCAATAAAGTTTATGTACGCCGAGTTAAGTGTATAGGCCTTCAGCGCCGCACTCAGTCCAATGCGTTGGTGATCTAGAAATGGCGCGCTCTCATTGGTAAGTGGATCTCTTCTCGTGATCGCAGTCTCAATACCTAGTAGCGGGTTACCAGAGCTGACAAACCAATCGCTACCAAAAACCACCAAGGCTCCGTCATCTAGCAGGCTTTTGATCGGGTACAACCATTGGCTTCTCTCTTCACCTAATTTCGGGATCGTAAGCTCGGTTATGAATTTATCTGCCCAGGCCCAATAAGGTTGAAAGTTGGCCGCAACACCTAGCTGTGCAAATCTTGGGATATCTGCAGGATTAAAAAGCTGGATATGAGAGATATGGTGTCGATTGTCTTTCTCGCCATTTATAGATCGAGCTTCTTCTATGGCATCCAGCGATGCTCTTATGGCAGCGTCTCCGATCGCATGAAAATGAATTTGAAAGTCCAAAGCGTCAAGCTTCGTAATAACCTCTCTGAGCATCTTTGGAGGTATGAGCAATTCGCCTTTTGTGCCATCTTCCTTATCGCTATATGGTTCCAACAGAGCAGCCGTGTGCACCTCAAGCACACCATCCAGCCAAATCTTTACGGACCTCGCTTTTAGTCTACGAGAACTAAACCTTTCACGCGCCTCAAGAATCCTAGAAATCTGCTCCACTCCAAGATCTGTGTTCCAAACTATTGCCCCAGAAACTTTCAGAGTGAGGTTACCGCTTTCTTCCAAAGCCATATAAGTTGGTCCACCTACATACGCCTCGTTACCATCTAGCTTCAACAGAGCGTCCTGAATAGAGGTCACTCCGTATTGGTTTAAATAAAACTGTCCAAACTGAAGCGCGGCCACCATCTGTTCCTCGGAGTAAGGCGGCCTGGCGTCCAGCACCAAATTCATAGCACTGTTCTCTTGAAGAGACCCGCTCGGGACATTTGAGCGAGGGTATCGGTCTATTCGACCTCTCGGAGGGTCAACGGACTCAGAATTAATGCCCGCCATCTCCAAGGCAGCTGAGTTAACCCAAAGTTGATGGCCAGTTGCTGATTTGAGAATTACCGGGCGAGCGGGGATTACCGAGTCGATGAGTTTCTTATCAGGCAGGCCATTCGGGAAAAGGTCCATTGTCCAGCCCCCGCCATCCACAAAGGTCGACTCGGGAAACCTACTATCACAGGTCTCTAGTACTTTTAGATATTCCGCAATCGAAGTCGCGCCATGGAGGCTACAGCCCAAATACGACATCCCCGCTTCGATCGGGTGCACGTGAGCATCCTGAAACCCAGGTAAGAGCATCTTGCCAGCCAAATTGACGACACGAGTATCAGGGCCTATTAATTCTAGGGCGCCCTCATCATCTCCTACGTAGACTATCCTCTCATTGCTTACAGCTATTGCAGTAGCCCAAGGCTGACTCTCGTTAACTGTATATACCTTGCCGGTGTGAAAAACTATGCTTGCTGCTGCCTTCATCGGTACGCCCTCGGTCTGGCTGCACGCGAGCAGGCAAAAGAGCGTAGAGAGCACCGTAAGTTTCACTACTGAAGAAAGTCGGTTGATCATCATAATTCCCCCAGCTTACCAAAGGACAATCTCAGTGTAAGAGATCATGTCAGAGCAAATATGACAGGGGTGATCAGTTCAGGTCCTTGGTGGGCGATTGAAAAAGCGGTGGTTCGTGGCGTAGGGTTTCCCAAGTACACAGGAGTTCAGATATGTCTCAGAGAATTGTGTTGACGACCACGGCTAGCGTCCCAAACAGAGAAATAAAAGAGGTAGTGGACATTGTCTCTGCCGAAGTCGCAGTAGGGATGAATATCTTTAAAGATATGTTTTCAGCAATCCGTGATGTCGTCGGAGGCCGCGCTGGCGCTATTCAGGACACGCTGCGGGATTTACGTGGTCAGGCGTTAGAGGAACTTCGCCAAGAAGCCTCAAGAGTAGGTGCCGATGCCGTAGTAGGTGTTGACTTGGATTACTCAGAATTTAGTGGTGGAGGTCGTTCTATGCTTTTCATAGTCGCAAATGGCACCGCCGTTAGACTGAAATAAAAGCAGCTTTCCATTAGAAATGGCTAACGCGTTTATCCTGTTTGGTTTGCTCATCGCAGCCAACGCTTATTTCGTCATCAGGAGTAGGCGCAAGCCCCATGAATCTCACAGGGATGCAGAGTTATAGTTTTAAATCCTGAAACTCTCGTTTGTCCTTGCTGTGATTGCCTCGCTTTTACTCGTTGGTTGCGGGCCATCCGACACGCTCCCTCTTAGCAAATACGCAGAGATTACCGTAAGCGTTTACGGCTACACACCAAAAGACGAGGAATACTACTTGGGTGACACGGTAGGTGCGTCATCATGTGGCTACGTAGCCCACTCTTGGGCAGAGCGGAAGGGGTTTAGAAGCTCAAGCAACTGGGGCTATGTTTGCTGCACTCATGAGGACGCTAGCGAGTGCTATCGAAAGATTAGGTGAAACTCCACCGCCTCGGAGGCTACGCCGCAATTTACCAATGAGTTATCGCGAAGATTTTGCGAATTGCATCGCACTCAGGAACAGAGCTAACAGTCGGAAGGCGCTTTTTTTTTGGCTTTATACCTCCTATCTGAGATTGCTTCAGTGACTCCAATGGAGGGTTGCAGTGACTTTTGGTATGTCGATTCACCGCAAACAATCCAACCTTTATACAGCTTCGCCTTAGGCAATCAGACCAAAGAGCAAGAGGTGTTTCTGCAGGGAGATATTCCAAGAAGCTACGGGCAAAAAAGATTTTATTCAGCAACGTTGAGGGCTAAGGGAGATCTACCTTTACCCTAGCTAGCCCACTGGTCTCCATCTGCCTGTCCCAACACTCAAGCATGGTGTCTTCGACCCACTTAAGATGCTCCTGCTGAACTGCCACTGCATCGTGAATAGGTAAGCACACGATGTCTCTCTTAATGCCCTCAAGCATAACTTGTTTCAGAATCTGGCCCTCGTAGTTCTGTGCACAAATGCCCCAACCATTGAACAACTCCAGTCTTGGATATAGTTTTTCAGTAGCAGCAACTAGGGCGTCAAATTTGACATCACTCACGCCGTTCAATCGACAAAGACTTCTGGTTTCTCCTTTGCTTGATGATCCCATCGCGAAGGTGATGAAGTTCTTAGCCTGGGCTCTGATGTCACTCCGACTACCAACCAAGCCCGCTGTATCAGCAATGTCCTCATAGGGCGTATCTCCAGCAGCAGCACCACCGTTGAAAGCGAGATTTAACCTAAGGTGATTGGCATCGAAGTCAACTTCGCCAATGGGCCTACCGTTAATCAGTGTATTGATCCTAAGTCTTAGTTTGCGGTCGGGTAGATTTTGAAACGGCGTGTACAGACGCCCACCCTTGAATGCACTGTTTTTGTACTTAAGTTGAACAGGCCCTTTGCAGGCCCACTGCTGGCCCTTCAAGAACTCATTGATTTCGGTGAGTTCTTTCACTTCATTATGATCTTTAGAAAGGTTCCGAATTTCCTCCCAAACATCGTCTGATGTGTTTGCTATTAGATAGGGTGGCTCAATAGGTTGTGTTATTTTCAGGAAGTACTCCCAGAGCATCCATGTCAAAGTTGGGAGGGGGCTAATACGAGCCGTGACAGGATTGTCTTTATAGGCTTTACCTTCTCTGTATTCGACGAAGTTGTTGTCCTTGAGGTAGTCAACGATGGTTTTCATCGAGCGGTAGCTAAGACCTAACCGACGAGTCCAATAGTTGTCTTGGCTGTAAAACCTAAGGTCCATCGGGACGAGTAACCAGTTTCGCTGGTACATCACGAAGGTCAGATTCAGCAAGATGATGTTCCAGTGCTTTTTCTGCTTCTCAACTTCAGCAGAGTCACGGTCGCTCTTAGTTTTCTGTAGAAAACTATTCTGAACTATTGATTGTTCGAAAGTTTCAGCAGCCACTGAGCCTGCTGGTAACTCAAGAGGCCTAATCCACTGATGATGGTTGTAATCATCCTCTGGGGGCTCGTGTTCATTTGAGACTAGATCGTAGAGGTAATGGGCATGGTCTTCAGATGTGTTATGCATAGGGACAGGGGCGTCAAAGACTACATAGGTAGTAACTAGTATTAACTACCATTAGTTAATCTGATAGGAATATAACCAAAAGATTGAATTGATTATTAAAAATATACGAAATTGAACAAAAGAGGCAGCCTAAGACGCCCAGACTTCTCTGGCGAAAATTAATGATAACTGACTTAAATTTATTACCGTATAATATTGTTTTTATTTAAAATAATATTTTTTTAAAAAATGGCTTTCGGAATGCCTTCAAGATCCTTATTGAGCGCCGGAGTGGTTACGACATACTTCCTAATGGAGTGGAAGCATTTGGATCTGCTGTCCCCGTCCGAGGCGGGAAAGGTGCGTAATGGGGTGGCTGACGGGTCTCGAACCCGCTACCTCCGGAGCCACAATCCGGTGCTCTACCTGGTGAGCTACAGCCACCATCAAGAAGCGCGAGCAGATAGTCCGCAGCACTAACCCGAAGGCTTACTTCCTCCCCTGTGGCAAAACCGGAAGGAGTTGGTCGGGGTGGAGGGATTCGAACCCCCGACATCCTGCTCCCAAAGCAGGCGCGCTACCAGACTGCGCTACACCCCGATGACGGAGGGTTCAGCCCCCGCGGGGCGCGCAGTTTACCGGCATTGCGAGTAGTCGGCAATGCGAAACAAAACGGCTTCCCACATTGACTAATCTTTGCCAGAATCGCGCCCGATTTTACGGGGGATTTCACATGACGGCAGTCATTCTGGATGGCAAAAAGGTTGCCCAACTAACAGAAGAGCAGCTCAGTAAGCGGGTCGAGACTCTCAAGGAAAAATCGAATGGCAGGACACCGGTTCTTGCCACCATACTGGTGGGCGATGATCCCGCATCGGCTACCTATGTAAAAATGAAGGGCAACGCTTGCCGTAGAGTCGGCATGGAGTCCATTGCGATCGAACTACCCGCCTCTCTTCGCACCAACGACCTCTTAAAAGAAATCGAGCAACTCAACGGGAATCCCGACGTGCACGGTATTTTGTTGCAGCATCCGGTGCCCTCTCAGATCGACGAGCGTGCCTGTTTCGACATGATCGCACTCGAGAAAGATGTGGACGGTGTGACCTGTCTGGGTTTTGGTCGCATGGCAATGGGCGAATCCGCCTATGGGTGTGCGACGCCGCAGGGCATTATGCGGTTGCTGGCACACCACGAGATCAATTTGGAAGGTTTACATGCCGTCGTTATTGGGAGGAGCCCCATTTTGGGCAAGCCCATGGCCATGATGATGCTCGAAGCCAATGCCACGATCACCATCTGTCACTCCCGAACGCGCGATCTCGAGAGTCATGTGCGTCAGGCTGATCTGGTAGTCGGCGCAGTGGGCCGCCCCGAATTTATCCGGGCAGACTGGATCAAGGACGGCGCCGTGGTGGTCGACGCGGGGTATCACCCCGGTGGAGTCGGAGATATTGAGCTGGGCCCTCTCGCCGAGCGAGCCCGCGCGATTACTCCCGTACCGGGCGGCGTCGGTCCGATGACCATCAATACGCTGATTCAACAGACCGTCGAATCGGGCGAGAAAGCCCTGAGCTAGAGGTTTAGCCTCTACGGCGCCACTGGGTGCCGTCGTGGCCGTCCTGCAACACTACGCCCTGAGCCTCGAGGTCGTCTCGAATCTGATCCGCGCGTTGAAAGTTGCGGCTTGCTTTAGCGACGGTGCGTTCCTCGATTAGCGCATCGATCTCTTCAGTGGCAAGCCCCTCCTCACCCACTGCGTCGGTAAACCATGCCTCAGGGTCGGCATCCAGTATGCCCAGTAATCGGCCACCCATTATAAGCTCCGCCTTAGCCATCGCGATCTCTTGAGGGTCATCGGACTTATTCAAGGTACTCGCCGCTAAATGCAGCGCGGCAATAGCCTCTGGGGTATTCATGTCGTCGAGCAAGGCGAGGAGCACGCGGCTGTCTTTAACGGCTAGCGCCGCAGGTTCAACGGCCAAGTGGCGGCGAAGTGCACCGTAAAACGTATCCAGCGCACCTCGAGCGCTGGTCAAGAGTTCACCAGAGAAGCTGAGCGCCGAACGATAGTGAGCCGAGAGCAGCGCAAAGCGCAGCACCTCCCCGGGAAAAAGCGCAAGGAGTTCTCTCACCGTGCGAACATTTCCCAGGGACTTGGACATCTTTTCGCCATTTATGTCAATAAACGCGTTATGGATCCAATAGCGCACAAAATCGCCGCCATACGCACAGCAACTCTGGGCACGCTCGTTCTCATGGTGAGGAAAAATGAGATCGCGACCGCCGCCATGAATATCGATAGCCTCCCCGAGATGCGCTCGAATCATCGCCGAGCACTCAAGATGCCAACCCGGCCGCCCGCGGCCCCATGGGCTCTCCCAACCGGGCTCCTGATCGGTAGAGGGCTTCCAGAGCACAAAATCGCCGGGATGGCGCTTGTAATCTACAACCTCGACCCGCGCGCCTGCCATCATGTCCTCAAGCTTCCGCCCACTGAGTTCACCATAGGTAGGCATGGACTCCACAGCGAACAAAGCATGGCCGTCGGCCTCATAGGCGTGTCCATCGGCGATCAGTCGCTCCGTCAATGCAATCATGTCCTCTATATGCTCAGTGGCCATCGGTTCAATCGTGGGCGCGAGCGCATTAAGCGCCGCCATATCCTCGCGATAATGCTGTGTGAATTCCTTGCTGACTTCATAAATATCCGTGCCGCGCCGTAATGCTGCGTCAATAATCTTGTCGTCGATATCGGTGATGTTGCGCGCGTACACCACCCGGGGATAGAGCGCGCTTAACAGTCGGTAGAAGGAATCGAACACCACAACCGGACGCGCGTTCCCAATGTGCACGTAGTTGTAGACCGTGGGGCCGCACACATACATGGTCACGCGCTCAGAGTCCCGTGGCGTAAAGACCTCTTTGGTGCCCGTTAGCGTATTGTGCAGGCGTAGCTCAGCCATTGGTCGCTGACCAGGTGTCGCGCAGCCCAATGGCCATGTTGAAGACAGGGGCCTCCGACGTGTGATCGTAGCGATCTGCGACGAAATACCCTTCCCGCTCAAATTGGAAAACCTGCTCCGGCTCAGCCTCACCCAACCCTGGCTCCACCACTGCCCCCGCAACCAACTCGAGGCTCCGAGGATTAAGCGCAGCCAGCATATCGTCTTCGCGACCCGGTTCGGGCACTGCAAATAAGCGATCGTAGCGCCTGATCGTCGCAGGCAAGCCGTGCTCGGCAGAGACCCACTGGATCACGCCTTTGGGTTTCACACCGTCTTCTGGGTCGGCGCCAGGGACAGAGGTCACACATCGAGCCAGTACGCGGGAGACATTGCCATCGGCATCTTTCTCACAGCTATCGCCTTCAATCACCAACCCGCCTCGCAGCCTGACGCGCTTACCTAGCACCAAGCGCTTGAACTGCTTGTTTGCCTCCTCTCGGAAGTCGGCTTGATCGATGAAGAGTTCATTGCCCATCATCAACTCTCTGCTGCCAAACGCTGAATTAGCCGGGTGATTAGGCACCGTTAGCACCAGTGGCTCAGCAAGGTTGGTCAACGTCAGGCGCAGAGGCTGCATGACACACATCGCCCGGGGCGCATGATGATTGAGGTGATCCCTGACGGCGCTCTCCAGCATCGCCACATCGACGATCCCGTCAGAGCGGGAGGTACCAACCTCCTCACAGAAATGCCGGATCGCTGCGGCGGGATATCCTCTACGTCGCAGTCCCGCGATGGTCGGCATGCGCGGATCGTCCCATCCAGCCACGACCTGCTCGTCAACCAACAGTTTAAGTTTGCGCTTACTGGTGATGGTGTAACTGGTATTCAGCCGCGCGAACTCGATTTGTCGCGGCTGATGGGGCACCGGCAGATTTGCAATGAACCAATCGTAGAGCGGCCGGTGGTCCTCAAACTCTAGCGTGCAAATAGAATGGGTAACTCCCTCAATGGCGTCTTCCTGTCCATGGGCAAAGTCGTATGTGGGGTAAATTGGCCACTCTGAACCCGTTTGATGATGGGTCGCGTGTCGGATGCGATACAAGATAGGGTCACGCAGATTCATATTGCTGGAGGCCATATCGATCCTTGCGCGCAACACCCGGACACCGTCAGCGAATTCACCTCGGCGCATGCGCTCAAGTAGATCGCGGTTCTCATCGACACTCCGGTCACGGAATGGGCTGTCGCGCCCGGGCTCCGTCAACGTACCTCGATACTCGCGCGCATCCTCAGCCGACAGATCGCAGACGTAGGCAAGTCCCTCACCAACGAGGTAGAGCGCCCATTGGTAAAGCTGCTCGAAGTAGCTCGAGGCATAGCGAACCTCTCCCGCCCACTGATACCCCAGCCAGCGAACATCCTCCTGTATAGAGTCAATAAACTCCTGGCTTTCTTTCTCGGGGTTCGTGTCATCGAAACGGAGATGGCACTGCCCACCAAATTGCTCCGCAAGCCCAAAATTCACTGTGATTGACTTCGCGTGACCGATGTGAAGATAACCATTGGGCTCTGGTGGGAATCGCGTGACCAAGTCATCAACACGCGCTGCCTCCAGATCAGCCTGGATCTGTGTACGCAAGAAGTTACTGCGAGGCTCCGCGGACATCCCGTACCCTGGGCTATGAGCCCCAAACATTAGCCGAGTACTATACCAATTAGGTATAAAGCTTGGCACAGGAGCATTCCCACTTACCGCAAAAATTCGGCATCGCAACCGCTCGTCATCTCAGGTAGGATGCCGCCTCCCGGTGTAGACCCCTGAGGTACCCATGCCCGTTGCGCATATCCTGATGACTACCACTCTTGGCCCCATGACCCTGGAGCTCGACACAGACAATGCCCCCAAGACGGTGGAGAATTTCCTGTCCTACGTCTCGAACGGCTTTTACGACGGCACGATTTTTCACCGGGTCATTAACGATTTCATGGTTCAGGGTGGCGGTTTCACGGCCGACATGGAGCAGAAAGCAACACAGGCTCCGATCGATAATGAGGCGAACAATGGCCTCAAGAACGCCCGCGGCACGATCGCCATGGCACGCACGCAGGACCCCCATTCCGCCACCGCACAATTTTTCATTAATGTTCAGGACAACGACTTCCTGAACCATACCGGTGAAAACATGCAGGGCTGGGGTTATGCCGTGTTCGGCAAAATTACCGACGGCGAGGATGTGCTCGACAAAATCCGATGCGTACAAACCGGCAGTCAGGCCGGGCATCAGGATGTCCCCGTCGAGCCCATCATCATCGAGAGCGTGACCGTCATCGCCGACTAAGGACCTCTCGGTGCACCGCCTCTTTGTCAGCGATTTACACCTCAGCGACGACACCTCCGACATCGAGGCGGCCTTTGTTGGGCTGCTGAAACAGGAGCCACCCTTAGACTCTCTCATCATGCTTGGCGATGTTTTCGAGGCGTGGGTGGGCGACGACGACGACTCCCCTCTGGCTGATCGCATCAGATTGGCACTGCTAGCACTCACTGACTCGGGCGCTGAGATCCTCTTCAACAGAGGAAACCGCGATTTCATGCTGGGGGAGCAGTTCGCAAGTGATATTGGTGGCACCCTACTGCCTGATCAAACAGTGCTGGACGTCGCAGGGCAACCCACGCTGGTGCTTCATGGAGACACGCTGTGCACGGACGATGTGGACTACCAGCAATTCAGACAGCTCGCTCACTCACCTGAGTGGCAGGCTGAAATGATGGCGAAATCACTCGATGAGCGCCGAGAGCTGGCCCGCCAATTACGATCAATGAGCGTTGATGCGGCGAGCAACAAGCCTGAAGACATCATGGATGTGAACCAGAACGCCGTGAGTGCCGCCATGCGCGACGCCGGCGTAGCCGTAATGGTGCACGGCCACACGCATCGACCCGGCCGACACCAGTGCGCCACTGGGGAGCGTATTGTCCTAGGGGACTGGACCGCCCAGTCGGGTTGGCTGCTCCGCGAACAAGGCAGCGAGCTCACCCTGGAGCGCTTTGCTATCGGTTAATGGTGTACCGAGACCGGGCCGCTGTGAAAACGGAACTCGGTGTCTGCACTCTCCACTAACCCAAGCTCAAGACCACGGAAATAATCAAGTCGGTCTGCCAAATGCGTGCCGCCCGCCAAGGATTCTGCCAGGCGTAAATAATCGGCATAGTGCCGGGCCTCACTTTTCAGCAGTGAGAAATAAAAGTCACCCAGCTCAGCATCGAGTTCGGGAGCCAGTCTGGCAAAACGCTCACAGGAACGGGCCTCAATCAGCGCACCCACAATGAGCGTATCAATGAGTCGCTCGGGCTCCTGTCGGCGGACCCCTTTATGGAGCCCTTGCGCATACCGAGAGGCGCTGAGCGGCTCGTAGGTAATACCCCGCGCCGACATGATTTTGATAACCTGCTCGAAGTGGCGAAGCTCCTCCCGCGCGAGCCTCGACATTTTATTCAACAGCACCGGGTTATCGGTGTAGCGGTGCATAAGCGCAAGTGCCGTCGCCGCCGCTTTCTTTTCACAGTTGGCGTGGTCGATCAGCAGCGTTGGCTCCTGATCATGCAGCAACGCCACCTCCACCCAGGCGTCGGGCGTGATGCACGGTAAAAACGCCCGAATATCCGCTACCAGGACCTCAATCGAGCTCACCGAAGGGCCTCTTGAGAGAGCTCGTCGGCAAACAAATCACCAGTAGCAAAATAGCGGTCATAGTGCGCGGAGGAAAGGATCCAAAATTCCTCTTCGATCTGATCGCGGATCGCAACCAGCGTCATGTCTCTGCAAACGGGTAGCACCTCAAAACCGTACTGTCCTGGCTGTACGATCTGTGTCGCGCCCGCCTTTAACAGCGCAAAGAGGTGACAATAGGGGTCATGATGCGGTTGATGGCGAATTTTTTGCACCGACAGCTGCCAATCCAACAGCTTCTGATCGACTATCCGCAGTCTATTGGCGACGCACATAGCAAGAAAACGATCCAGACGCGCATCGATCGCCTGTTTTTGTGCTTGTGAGTAGCCATTCCAGTCAATCACCTCGTGCGCAAAGCGCTTGCAGCCACGACAAACCGCGTCACCGATACCGGTGGAGCAGACGCCGACGCAGGGGGTTCGAATGGGATTGAGGTCAGACACGGCTCCTCCGGATCACCGGAAGTTTAGCAGTTTCTTTATCCAGACAACGCCCCCCTATCGGCTGAGTGAATGAGGGCTATTCAAATCGTCGTTAACGGTGAAAACTCTCGCCAAGCTATAATGCGGCCCTCCAAAGCCGTGCATGCGAGCAAAAGGACGCTGTAAATGCTAGAGGCCTACCGCCAACACGTCGCTGACCGCGCCGCCCAGAACATCCCCCCTGCCCCGCTATCGCCTGAGCAGGTAGCCGACTTGGTGGAACTGCTGAAGAGCCCACCAGCGGGCGAGGAAGCCTTTCTGGTTGAACTGCTGACCGAGCGCGTGCCACCGGGTGTTGATGAAGCCGCATATGTCAAAGCCGGCTACCTATCGGCGCTAGCGAAGGCAGAGGCCACCTGCGATCTGATTAATCGCGAGCATGCTGTTCGACTACTGGGCGATATGCATGGTGGCTATAACATCGCCACGCTCGTCGAGTTGCTCGATGATGAGGCACTGGGCACCCATGCAGCAAGGGAGCTAAAGCAAACCCTGCTGGTATTTGACGCCTTCTACGACGTGGTGGAGCTGGCAAAAGGCGGGTCAAGCAACGCTCAGGCTGTGCTGGAGAGCTGGGCGGCCGGTGAATGGTTCACCGAGCGCCCTGAAGTCCCTGAATCTATCAAAATGGTGGTCTTCAAAGTCACTGGGGAGACCAATACAGATGACCTTTCCCCCGCACCCGATGCCTGGTCGCGCCCCGACATTCCACTGCATGCGTTGGCCATGTTCAAAATGGCCCGAGAAGGCATTGAACCCGATGCGCCGGGCGTCACTGGGCCGCTCAGTCAAATCGAGGCGATAAAGCGGTCAGGGCTCCCAGTGGCGTTCGTGGGCGATGTGGTGGGTACTGGATCATCACGAAAATCTGCGACTAACTCAGTGCTGTGGTATTTCGGGGAGGACACCTCCGGTATTCCAAATAAACGGGCTGGTGGCGTGTGCATTGGTGGTAAGGTGGCGCCCATTTTCTACAACACCATGGAGGACGCCGGCGCGCTGGTATTCGAAGCACCCGTAGACTCGCTCGGCATGGGTGATGTGATCGAAATCCGCCCCTACGAGGGTAAGATCCTGTCAGAGAGGGGCGAAGTGCTGTCCGAATTTGCCTTGCGCTCAGACGTATTGTTGGATGAGGTCCGAGCGGGCGGACGCATCAATCTTATTATCGGACGCGGCCTCACGGGGAAGGCACGGGGAGCGCTCGACCTACCCGAGACCGATCTATTCCGTTCCCCAGACGAACCGGAGCACTCCGACAGAGGCTTCACGCTGGCGCAAAAAATGGTGGGCCGCGCCTGCGGCGTAGAGGGCATTCGACCAGGGACCTACTGCGAACCGCGCATGACCACAGTCGGTTCCCAGGACACCACCGGACCCATGACACGCGATGAGCTGCAAGATCTCGCCTGTTTGGGCTTTTCGGCGGACCTGACAATGCAATCCTTTTGCCATACCGCGGCCTATCCGAAGCCCGTCGATATTGATACGCAGCACACGCTCCCCGATTTCATTATGACTCGCGGCGGCGTCTCACTTCGCCCTGGTGACGGCATCATTCATAGCTGGCTCAACCGTATGCTGCTACCCGATACC
The DNA here is from genome assembly GCA_902623175.1 of Halieaceae bacterium. GTDB lineage: Bacteria > Pseudomonadota > Gammaproteobacteria > Pseudomonadales > Halieaceae > Luminiphilus. The sequence continues at coordinate 174,952 of CACNSR010000002.1, read as the reverse complement.
GTAGGCACTGGGGGTGACTCCCACACCCGTTTCCCGATGGGTATCTCATTCCCAGCCGGCTCCGGTCTGGTAGCGTTTGCCGCCGCAACTGGTGTGATGCCACTGGATATGCCTGAATCTGTGTTGGTGCGCTTCAAAGGCGAAATGCAACTTGGCGTGACCCTGCGGGATCTGGTACACGCGATTCCCTATTATGCGATCCAAAAGGGACTACTTACCGTCGAGAAAAAAGGCAAGAAAAACATATTCTCAGGACGGATTCTTGAGATTGAAGGTTTAGATTCTTTGACCGTTGAACAGGCGTTCGAGCTGTCCGATGCCTCTGCGGAGCGATCTGCCGCCGGGTGCACCATCAAGCTCGGAGAAGACACCATTGCCAAGTACCTGCGCTCCAATATTGTGCTGCTGCGGTCCATGATCGCCGAGGGCTATGGCGACGCGCGCACGCTAGAGCGACGTGCCAGGAATATGGAGGCCTGGGTTGAGAATCCGGAGCTGCTGCAAGCGGATGCAAACGCGGAGTATGCAGCAGTCATTGAAATTGATCTGGCTGAAATCGATCAGCCGATCGTCTGCGCCCCCAACGACCCAGATGACGCGCGACTGCTCTCGGAAGTACAGGGGGATCAGGTCGACGAGGTATTTATCGGTAGCTGTATGACCAACATTGGTCATTTCCGGGCAGCTGGTGAGCTGCTGGAGGCGCATGGCGCACCCGTCAGCACGCGAATGTGGATTTGCCCACCCACCCGGATGGACGAGCATCAACTCATGGAGGAAGGCTACTACGCCATCTTCGGTCGCGCGGGCGCGCGGACCGAGATGCCGGGCTGCTCGCTGTGCATGGGCAACCAGGCGAGAGTCGCGCCGAAGTCTACAGTGCTCTCAACCTCCACACGTAACTTCCCGAATCGGCTCGGCGAGGGCTCCAATGTGTACCTCACCTCCGCTGAACTCGCCGCGGTGGGTGCGCTGCTCGGAAAACTGCCGACCCCCGCAGAGTATCTGGAATACGCCGGCAAGATTGACTCTATGGCAGATGAGATCTACCGCTACATGAACTTCGACCAGGTTGTGGCCTTCCAGAAGCTGGCCGAGGACGGCGAGCGTATTGCGGCGACGATCATTGATGAGGTCGCGTGACCGCAAGCATGGGTGCGGAAGGGTGAGCTGGCTAGCGTGATCGGGACGCTGAATACGGCCTAAAAAAACATCCGTAGCGGCCTAGCGACTCAGCACATCAGAGCTCTGACGGTCGGATTGGTTTAGCGGGCATAGACGTTACCGTCGACTTCGCCAGCAAACGTTGCGGCGGCATCCGCGGGCGAATCAAAGAGAAAACTGGAAGAGGTAAAGATCGGCTCAGCGTGCTCACCTTCTGGGGTGCGCCTTCTGCCAGATCCGGTAGCACGGGTGCGAGGCCCCGCATCGTCGAGCCACTCACCAGTCTCTTTTGTCATGATTCAGTTGTCGTTGTGCAGGCCGACAACCGCCCCGTCACTGGCTCCAAGGAACGAACTCCGCCCTTTTGCGCCGTCGGCTCGCGCAGCCTCAATCGATTGCAGGTATTGATCATCGATGTTCCCCGCAAGGTACTGACCGTCAAATACGGACGACTCGAAACCGTCGACTTCGGGGTTACCCTCCCGCGAACATTCGATGAGATCTTCAAGATCCTGATAGACCAGCCAATCGGCACCGATTTCTTCGCGCACTTCCTCGACGGTCCTATCGTGAGCGATCAGTTCGTTAGCAGCGGGCATATCTATGCCATAGACGTTAGGGAATCGCACCGGTGGCGCTGCAGACGCGAAGTAAACCTGTCTCGCCCCCGCTTCGCGCGCCATTTGAATGATCTGACCGCAGGTCGTGCCCCGCACAATAGAGTCGTCAACGAGCAGGACAGTTTTATCTTGAAACTCCAGCGGCACAGGGTTCAGCTTCTGTCTCACGGACTTCTTCCGCTCACTCTGCCCTGGCATGATGAACGTGCGCCCGATGTAGCGGTTTTTCATAAAGCCTTCGCGGAATTTGACGCCTAATTCGTAGGCCAACGACTGCCCGGCGACTCGACTAGTATCCGGAATGGGGATAACAACATCGATGTCGTTATCGGGTCGCTCGCGCAGAATCTTTTTCGCCAGCGCCGCACCCTGACGCATGCGTGTCTTGTAGACCGAGATGCTATCTATGAGAGAGTCCGGCCGCGCGAAATAGACGTGCTCAAAAATGCAGGGGGTAAGCTTTGGTGAAGCGACACATTGCTCTCGGTGAAGCTCACCCGTCTGTGTGACACAAATGGCTTCCCCTGGCAGCACATCACCTAGCAGCTCAAAACCTAATACATCTAGCGCCACGCTCTCCGAGGCGACAATGTACTCGATACCGCCCCCCTTACCCTCACGCTGCCCGACCACCAGGGGCCGTATACCGTTAGGGTCACGGAAGGCCACCAGGCCAAAGCCGGAAATCAGCGCCACTGCGGCATAACCGCCCTCGCAACGTTTATGGACTACTTTGATGGCGTCAAAAATGTCGCCGGCGGTGGGCTGAAGCTTGCCCAGACGATGCAGTTCGTGGGCAAATACATTGAGCAACACCTCGGAATCCGAATCCGTATTGAGGTGGCGAAGATCAGACTGGAATAATTCTTCAGATAACAACGCGGAATTAGTGAGATTGCCGTTATGTGCCAGCGCTATCCCGTAAGGCGAGTTCACATAGAACGGCTGGGCCAATGCAGTACCCGAACTACCCTGCGTGGGATAGCGAACGTGTCCGATGCCAAAGCGACCCAGTAGCTGGGACATGTGACTGGCCCGAAAAACATCGCGCACCAGCCCCTCGCCCTTGCGCTGCATGAGTTTGCCCTCTGAACAGGTCATGATACCGGCCGCATCCTGACCCCGGTGCTGAAGCATAGTCAGGGCATCGTAGATGTCAGCGGCGACATCCCGCTCTGCGACCAACCCCACCAGTCCACACATATTGCCTCTCCGGCCCTAGAGCATCTCGCTCGAATCGATGGTGTCCCTCACCGCCTCAGTCGGCTCCGACTCCAAGACCCGGTCAAAGTTTGCACCGATCCACTTGGCGACCCATTCTACAGGCTCCATCAGCACTGCTGAGTCCAGCAAGCCCTCGTTGGAATCGGGCAGCGCCATGCGCAAGAGGATACTGATTGCCGCGACGATGATCACGCCCCGAAGCAGACCAAAAATACCACCCAGCAAGCGATTACCAATATTAAAGCCTGGCTGTCGCATCTGCTTGGATAAAAAAGCCGCGATGACACCAAACATCAGCAGCACAGCAATGAAGGTCAGCACCCACCCGAGCAGATACCGGGTTGTCGGCTCGTCGATCAAATTACTTGCCAAATTAGAGACCAAGTCGGCCAGCACATTGGCCAGCAGAAAAGCGCTAATCCAGCCGATAATCGAGAGCGCCTCCCGCGCAAAACCCCTTGCAATGCCGTAGCCCGAGGAGACCAACCAGACCAATAAAATGAACCAGTCAAACACTTTAAAACTAGCCATCGCTGAGCCGAGCTGATCCAATAGGTCCGCCACGTTACTGTTCGTACCTCAGAATCTGGGAGTCAACGCTGAGCGCCGCATCGATCTCTGGCTTGATGCGCATCAGTGGCGCCCGCTCAGCATTCGGTCCAATCTGCACGCGAAACAGCTCATCATCCACCAGGACATAGCGATTCGAGAAGGCTTTGTAGCCCCGCGCCTGCAAACCCTCGACAAGTTCATCGGCGCGAGACGCGCTCCCTACCGTCGCGACTTGAAGGACGTAAAATATCGCCAGCCCCTCGTCATCCACGAGTGGGTCTTCAGACGGAGGCGCTACCCTAGGTTGCGGCGCGGCGACCGAGTCGCTGTCTGGCAAAGCAGCAAGAGAGCCGGCCTCAGCGTCGGTCTGAGTCTGGATATCGGCAGCCTCTTGAACCGTCGATGGATTTTTCGGCGCCTCCGGTAGCTGTGGGGCCACGTTGGATTTGTAACTTTCAGGTTCCGGGATTGGCGTCTGATCTACGGCAGGTGGCTGGGACATCGACTGCAGGACAATGGGTTCTCGCGTCTCTGGCGTCACAAATATCAAGGGCCAGAAGACGACCCCTAGCGCCACCAATACCAGGGTCCCGACAAGCCGTTGCCTGAATACCGGATCCACTTAGTTCTGCTCCCCGTCCTGCGGATGCGCTGCCAGATGCGCTGTTGCTTCACCCACCGAGAAAAACGACCCAAAGACCACTATCCGGTCACCGATTGAGACTCGCGACATCAATGACTGCCACAAATCCGGCAAGGGACCTTGATTGGTTACCGCGCCCATTGGCTCGACAAGCTCCGCTAACCGTTCGGTGGACATGGCTCTGGGCACATGGCAAAGATCGATAAGATTCCACTCATCAAACGCCGTTTCGCACAGCGAAAGCATATCACGAATGGGTTTATCCCCCATGACACCGAACACAGCAAAGGTCTTACCAGAGACTGGATACTCTCTGAGAAACTCTGCCAGCTGAGACACCGATTCAACGTTGTGGGCAACATCCAGCACCAATTCATAGTTCTCCATATGCATTCTACTTAGCCTTCCGGTGAGGCTCACTGACGCCAGTTGGTCGACCAGCGGCTGATCTACCGTCACTAGACCACTGAGCTCCAAGGCCTGAATCGCGGCAGCCAAATTCACAGGAAGCAAACCGGTGTTGCCAGAGAGCTGATAGCATTGATGGGATTCGGTTTGTACCTCACCGCCGACGACACGCCATTCACGGTTTAGCAGAAAAATCTTTGCCCCCACAGCGCCAAGCGTCGAGAGCAGAGAGTCAGGCGGATGAGGGTCAGCGACAATACACGGCTGCTCAAGCCTTGCAACGCCTGCCTTTTCGATCGCAATGAGCTCCCGGGTATCCCCCAGCCAATCAGTGTGATCGAGCCCAATATTGGTCACGACACTAAGATCAGCATCGATAATGTTCACCGCATCGAGGCGCCCACCCAGCCCGACTTCTAGCACTTGAACATCAACGTCCCGCTCTCGGAAAATCCAGAGAGCAGCCAGTGTGGCAACCTCAAAATAAGTCAAGCTGATGGTTGCACTCGCATACTCGATCGCCTCAAACGCGGCGACGAGCTCAGCATCCCGGGCCTCGACGTCGTCGATGCAAATCCGCTCATTAAAGCGATTAAGGTGGGGTGAGGTGTAGCGACCAACGCGCTTGCCAGAGTGTACTAGTGCGGCGGACAGGACAGTGACAACACTGCCCTTGCCGTTAGTGCCGGCGACAGTCAGCGTTGTCGGCGGTGATGAGCGTAACCCCAGCTTATCGGCGACAGCAGAGACCCGATCCAGCCCTAGCTCAATTTCTACCGAATGCTGTGATTCGAGACGTTCCAGCCACGCGCTCAGGGACAGTGGGGCCATCCTAAGGCTAGGCAGCGCCCCCATCGGCTTCAATTACCTCGCCTTCCAACACCGGCGCAGGCTGCCCGGGTGGCGAGAGACTTGTGAGCTTAGCCAACACACGGGCGAGGGTTTCGCGCATGTCATTGCGATGCACAATCATGTCGATCGCACCATGCTCCAGCAAAAACTCACTACGCTGGAAACCCTTGGGGAGCTTCTGACGAATGGTTTGCTCAATGATGTTGGGTCCGGCGAAACCCGCACGCGCGTCGGGCTCTGCCATATTGATATCACCCAGCAGAGCCAAAGACGCGGAAACGCCCCCGTAAATAGGATCAGTTAGTACCGAAATATAGGGCGTACCCTGCCCCTTCAGACGCTCTATCACCGCCGACGTCTTGGCCATTTGCATCAAGGAAATCAACGCTTCCTGCATACGGGCACCGCCCGAGGCTGAGAAACAGATCAGCGGCAGACCCTCCTCGAGAGCAACCGTTGCGGCACGGGTGAACTTTTCGCCCACGGCATACCCCATCGAGCCACCGTGAAAATCGAACTCGAATGCCAGCGTCACCACCTCGACTCCGAGAATACTGCCTCGCATGGCGATTAGAGCATCTTTTTCGCCTGTACTGCGCTGAGCAGCTGTCAGGCGATCGCGATATTTGCGCTTGTCTGTGAACTTGAGGTGATCGATCGGCTCCAGTTCTGCAAACAACTCCGTCGCCCCCCGGTCGAGACACAACTCAAGCCGGCGGCGCGCGCCGATGCGCATGTGGTGGTCGCACTTCGGGCATACCTCGGCGTTTCTTTCCAGATCGGGCTTATAGAGGATCGCGTCGCATTTCACACATTTTTTCCAGAGCCCCTCAGGGACACTAGTGCGATTTACGCTCTCATCTTTGTTGACGCCGGACGGCAGGATTTTGTCAATCCAACTCATGAAATTCCCCAACGCGGAAACGGCAGAGTATACGAGGATGGAGTTTTCCTATGAAGGTGAAGAGTCCACACCCGCGCGGATACTTTGTAGCAGTTGTACCGCGGCGCCATGAATCTGGATCTCTTCCAAACTCTCGGCAGAATGGGCTTTTTGCTCCATTTCTGCGATCAAGGCACTGCCGACGACCACCGCATCAGCCGAAGCCGCAACCGCACTCGCACTGGCCGCGTCCTTAATGCCAAAACCGACCGCAATCGGAAGCTGGGTTTTCTCTCTAATCAGGGAAACACTGCGAGCCACTTCATCTGTATCCAACTGCCCCGAGCCAGTAACGCCCCTTACCGCAACGTAATAGATAAAACCTCGTGCCCGCTCTACAATTTTTTGCACCCGCGGCTCAGGCGTCGTCGGCGAAATCAGAAAAATGTTATCGAGCCCGACCGCTTTCAGTGCGCCGTCGATCGCGTCGACCTCCTCAGGGGGCAGGTCAACGGTAATCAAGCCATCGACGCCGACATCAGCACTGGCCGCTGCGAAAGTCTCGTAGCCAAAGCGCTCAATCGGATTGGCGTAGCCCATCATCACGATCGGCGTTCGATCATTGTCTTTACGGAACTCCGCCACCATACCGAGCACTCGCTGCAGGCTCATGCCATTAGCGAGCGCGCGCTCATGACCCTTCTGAATCACCGCCCCCTCAGACATCGGATCGGAGAATGGCACCCCCAACTCCACAATATCTGCGCCGGCATCAACCAGACTGTGTAGCAGCGATACCGTGCCCTCAGGACTTGGATCGCCAGCCACCACGTAGGGAATCAAAGCCTTGCGCTTGCCAGACTGCAGATCTGCGAAGACCTGTGAGAGACGGCTCATGGCGACGATCAGACCTCGATCCCATCGAGGGCAGCAACCGTCAGAATATCCTTATCACCTCGTCCGGACAGATTCACCACGATGTGCTGCTCGGGCGACATGCTCGCGGCTAACTTCTCGGTATGGGCCATCGCATGCGCGGTTTCCAGTGCGGGCATGATGCCTTCGATGCGTGTCAGTCGGTGAAAGGCTGCCAGCGCCTCATCGTCGTTTGCGGCGACATATTGAACCCGACCGATATCCTTGAGCCATGCGTGCTCAGGCCCCACTCCGGGATAATCCAGCCCGGCGGACACCGAGTGGGTCTCAAGGATCTGCCCGTCATCGTCTTGCATGAGGTAGGTGCGATTACCATGGAGCACGCCTGGACTGCCGACCGAGAGCGGGGCCGCGTGTTCACCCGTCTCTAGGCCCTTGCCACCTGCCTCAACGCCATACATTGCTACGCCTTCATCCTTAAGAAAGGGATGAAACAGCCCAATGGCGTTAGAGCCGCCGCCGACACAGGCCACTAGCGCGTCCGGCAACTTGCCGCACTGCGCCAGACTCTGCGCCCGCGCCTCACGGCCAATGACGCTCTGAAAGTCGCGTACGAGCATGGGATAGGGATGAGGACCCGCGACAGTGCCGATGATGTAGAAGGTATCGTCAACATTTGTGACCCAGTCACGCATGGCTTCGTTCATGGCGTCTTTCAACGTACGCGAACCCGAGGTCACAGAGACAACCCGCGCTCCCAAGAGCTTCATGCGATAGACGTTAAGCGCTTGCCTGCGAATGTCTTCCTCACCCATGAAGACGTGACACTCGAGTCCGAGTCTTGCCGCAACCGTCGCGCTGGCCACACCATGCTGACCCGCACCTGTCTCAGCAATCACTCTCTTCTTACCCATGTATTTGGCCAGGAGTGCCTGCCCAATCGTGTTATTCACTTTGTGGGCACCGGTGTGATTCAAATCTTCGCGCTTTAGCAGGATTCGTGCGCCGCCGATAGCGTCAGACAACCTGGACGCCTCATACAGTGGTGAAGGGCGTCCCACATAGTGGGCGAGATCCTCGTCGAACTCTCGCTGGAAAACTGCGTCGTCTTCAAGACGCGCGTAAAGCTGCTCCAGATCAGCGAGCGCCGACATCAAAGTCTCAGCAACAAACTTGCCTCCAAAACGGCCGAACCGGCCATTCTGATCCGGCACCGACGCAAATAATTCTGGCGTTACTTCAATGGTCATAATCCACCTTCACTTATCTCCGGAATAGCGGCTTCAATAAAAGCCCTCATCCGGTCACAGTCTTTGATGCCCTTCTTTTTCTCGACGCCACTACTCACGTCGACTGCTGCAGGTCGCACCTGACGAATCGCGTCGCCCACATTGTCAGCGGTCAACCCACCCGCCAGCATAAGTCGTTTCTCGAGCCCGGCATCGATCCATTCCCAATCGAACCGATGGCCCGTGCCGCCGAACTGACCCTCGTGCGCGCTGTCCAACAGCAACCCGCGGGCCGAACAATACGCACTGTTTACCGCCATAAGATCCACATCAGGCGACATCGCTACGGCTTTCAGGTAAGGGCGCTGAAACTGCTCGCAGAATGCCGGACTTTCCTCGCCATGGAACTGCAGAACGTCCAGCTCAATCCGATCAAGCACCGCCTGCACCTGATCGACAGTCGGATCAACGAATAACCCTACCAGCGTGCCGGCATCGCCAACGGCGACCCGAATGTCTTGGGCGATCTCTGCCGTCACGTGACGGGCGCTCGCAGCATAAAATACGCAGCCGACGGTATCAGCACCTAGTGCCAAAGCTTGTTCAGCGTCCTCGGGTCTCGTGATGCCGCAGATCTTGATACGCACGGCCAGCCCCCGTCTCCAAAGACTTATTCTAGCAGTAATCAGGCTGCTTAAAGGCGTCCCTGGAGAATAGTCGGCCCGTCCGGCGTCTCGGGCAGTCCGAATGCCTCGGGATAGCTGACATCGACCAGGTACAGACCCTCAGCCGGGGCGGTTTTAGCGGCCTTGGTGCGATCTCGACCCTTTAACACCGTCTGGAACCATTCGACCGATGACGACCGCGAACCCACAGCCAGAAGCGAACCGACAATATTGCGCACCATGTGGTGCAAAAAGGCGTTAGCGGTGATGTCGACGACGACATAGTCACGTTGTCTGGTGACCGTGCAGGCCTTGACGCACCGGTTGGGTGAAGACGCCTGACAACTGGCCGCCCGAAACGCGCTGAAATCCTGCTCGCCGAGCAAGGTTTTCGCGGTGTCATTCATGAGCTCGACATCGAGTGCGTGGCGGTGCCACGTCACCAAGTCGTGCAGCAGCGCTGGCCGGATCGGCGTATTGCAGATGATGTAACGATATCGACGCGCCGTGGCGCTGAAGCGCGCATCAAATTCTCCACCCACTTCCTGCGCCCAATGAATTCTGATATCCGCGGGCAGGTGACGATTTGTCCCCATGACCCAGGCCTTAAGGCTTCTGCCGACGGGGTCATCAAAATGCACCACCTGAGCAAAACCGTGAACCCCGGTGTCAGTTCGACCAGCGCATGTTGTCCTAACCGATTCCCCGGCGATCTCCTGAAGGGATGCCTCCAGAGCCTCTTGCACCGTGGGAACAGTGAGGTGGGGCTGGGCCTGCCAACCATGGTAGTGGCCGCCGTGGTACTCAATTCGCGCCGCGATACGCGAGCCGACGGACAATGGCGAATCAGACAGTCTCAATGATTCAAGACGCTTCTAACCGAAATAGCAACTCGCGGGCCTCTGCCTGCTGCGCCGGGTCTCCCTCCTTGATGACCTCCATCAACACGGAGCGCGCATCATCCTCATCTCCCATATCGAGGTAGGCGCGGGCTAGATCAAGCTTACTGTCCATGGGATTGGTCTCAACCCCGTGGATCGACTCATCCATATCGAAACGTTCCGCTACCGGTGGCTCTACCACGTCCGCATCATCATCTAATGGGGTTGGCGCGAGACCCGACGCTTCGGGGGATGGCTCAGCGACAGCTGTTCCCTCGCCCGGCACCACGCTACCAGCATCTTGAAGCATCTGCCGGGCTCGCTCGAGCAACTCAGGGTTATCTCCCTGCTCCAGGCGCTCAAAAAGCGCATCCGCTTCTGCGAACTGCCCCAACTCGACGTAACACTCGAGCAGGCACACATTCAGCGCAACCGAACTTAAACCCTCTGCCAGCGCGTCATTCAGCACCTCGATTGCCTGATCGGTGCGGCCATAGGCAATATATGTCTGGGCCTCCTCAACCGCCTTCGATGCCATGACTTGGGGGTCAGACAACCGTGAGGGCTTGCTAGCCTCATCGACTCCCGTAGCTGGGGATGCGTCCTTCAAATCGGCATGGCCCGCAGGTTCGGACTCAGCGTTTCGCCGAATGCGCCGCCAAATCAACAGGCCTGCACCAGCCAATAATGTTGCGAGTCCAGCTAAGAGAGGCCAAAGTGGGATCGGTTGTAGCTCGCCTGCCGATTGCGGCCAAAGGGCTGCGGGCGCTTCCACCACAATAGGAACAGGGTTCACCGCCTGTTGTTCAGCAAACGCTGATCTGAGCGAGACCAGTTCTGCGTCACGCTCGGCAAGCTTCTCTTCGAGACTGTCCACGCTTTCCTGAAGTCGACTGACCGTCATGATCAGTGCTTCTAGCTCCTCGGCAGTTGAAGCGCCAGGCACATCCAACGGCGCCTGACTAGCGGGCTCTGTGACGCTGTCTACCAAGAGAACGGGATCGAGGTAAGCATCCGGTTCGCCCGACGGAGACGCAGGCGCTTCCGCAGCCTCGGCTTCCAAGTCGGCCACCAGTGTCAGACCCTGCGACCCGCGAGCAATGCCACGCCCCCATTCCTCGTTCTGCAGGGCGACCTCGCTCAATGCCGCCTCAGGATCGACCTGAATGTCATCGTAGTCGGGAATCTGCAAAACGTATCCAGATTTCAAGCCATTGATATTGCCAGCCTCAAAGGCAGTTGGGTTTGCCGCGACGATCTCAAGCATCGTCTGCTCTACCGAAATACCTGCCGCGGCGCCTTCAGAGGCAATACGCCATAAAGTGTCAGTCTTTGTCACAAGATAATGTGCACCGGCAGTGGGTCTCATCGCCGCGTCAGCCGCATAAACAAGCGTCTGGGCACCTGCCGCTCCTGCCTGCGTGACTATTGCCTGATGGCCGAACTGCGCCGCCTCTTCGCCTGGCGCATCCTCACTCTCCGCCACCATCGGCCTCGGCGGCAAATCAATCGATATCTTATAATCTCGTGACAGGCGGCCGTCGGGCCACCGAGCCTCGACAACCAAATCAAAATAAGATTCTCGCAACGGCGCTTCCGTCGTCAGCACCACACGACGCCCATACTCATCCGATTCAACCTGGAAATTGATGCGGGTCAGGAAAAAGTCCTGGGAAACTCCCAGTCGCTCGAATTCGACCTCAGAGGCCAGACCAACGAGTACGTCGCTATCTTCAAACGCGTCTGACTCAAGCAGCGCAACTTCTGCGCGAAATGGTTCGTTGAGATAAGAATGAAGCGTGAGCTCACCCAGCTCTAGGGTCCAGCCGTCACGGGGTATGATCGCCGCGGACAAAACACCAGCGGCTAAGATTGAAACTCTTTTCATGGGCACGTCGCCTTTACCGTCCTTTGGTTTGGCTTTATCGGGGCCCTATCGCCATTCCTTGGCGCTTATTACCCAGGAACCCAAACATCACGAAACGCTCTGGAGATATTCTGACAACAACACTTCTGCGATCTGCACACTATTGAGGGCAGCCCCTTTACGTACGTTGTCAGCCACCACCCAAAGATTCAACCCTCTTGGATGTGAAATATCCGCACGAACCCTGCCTACGAATACCGGATCAGCGCCCGAGGCCTCGGTGACGGGCGTCGGATAACCTCCCGCCTCGCGGCGATCCAACAATGTCACACCGTCCGCAGACTCCAGAACCTCTGTCGCCTGTTCCACGGAAATCGGCTCCCGGGTTTCAATGTGAACCGCCTCTGCGTGACCGAAAAAAACGGGCACTCTTACACAAGTCGGATTCACAAGAATGTTCGGGTCGCCCAGAATCTTTTGCGTCTCCCAGACCATCTTCATCTCTTCTCGCGTGTAGCCATTATCCTGAAAAGTATCGATGTGAGGTATTGCATTGAATGCAATTTGCTTTGGATAGACCTCAGGCTCCGGCGCTTTTCCATTTAACAGTCGTGCAGTCTGCCCCGCCAACTCCTCAATGGCCGCCTTTCCGGTGCCACTCACCGCCTGGTAGGTCGCGACGTTAATTCGTTCAATGCCCACCGCGTCATAAAGCGGTTTTAGCGCCACCAACATGCCAATCGTTGAGCAATTGGGGTTCGCGATGATGCCCTTCGCCCGATAGTCCGCAATGGCCTCGGGGTTCACCTCAGGAATCACGAGAGGAATGTCCTCGTCGCGGCGAAAATGAGAAGTGTTGTCGATCACAACGCATCCTGCTGAGGCCGCAATCGGGGCATACTCGGCGCTGATGTCGCCACCGGCTGAAAACAGTCCAATCGGCGTCTGGGAAAAATCAAAGGAGCTGAGATCCTGCACCGTGTGATGCTTGCCGCGGAACTGCACGGACTTGCCGGCTGATCGGCTTGAGGCGAGTGGATACAGGGTGTCGATTGGGAACGCGCGCGACTCGAGGATCTCTATCATGACCTCGCCGACCGCACCGGTTGCGCCCACCACTGCCACATTCACTGGCTTCATCATCGTCCCCTTAATGGCCCTGCAGCACTGCGACAACGGCATCACCCATCGCCCGTGTCCCGATAGCGGCGGCGTGGTTGCCATCAACAATCAAATCAGCGGTGCGATGACCTTGCGCCAGTACCGACGTCACGGCGCCTTCGATGGATGCAGCCGCCGCGGGCGCATTGAGCGAATAGCGCAACAGCAAGGCCGCGGACAGAATGGTTGCGAGCGGATTGGCACTGTCAGTGCCTGCTATATCTGGCGCTGAGCCATGCACCGGCTCATAAAGCCCTTTGCCCTCCGCGTTCAGTGATGCCGAAGGCAACATACCGATCGATCCGGTCAACATGGCAGCGATATCAGAGAGGATGTCGCCAAAGAGATTACCGGTCACTAGCACGTCAAATTGCTTGGGTTCGCGGACCAGCTGCATGGCAGCGTTATCCACATACATATGCGATAGCACGACGTCCGGGTAGTCTTCACTCAGCGCTTCCATCGTCTCGCGCCACAGCATGGTCACTTCCAGCACATTGGCCTTATCGACCGAACACAGACGACCACTGCGCTTTTGTGCCGCCTCAAATGCCAGGCGGCCTATGCGGCAAATTTCCGTTTCATTGTAGCGGTCGGTATTGTGGCCTTCTCGGACGCCATCGGCGTTGGTGGTAATGCCGCGCGGCTCGCCAAAGTAAATCCCCCCGGTCAATTCTCTGACAATGAGCACATCTAAACCCGCCACCAGTTCCGGCCGCAGACTGGAAGCCTCAGCCAAATCGGGGAACAGCACAGCCGGCCGATGGTTACAGAACAAATCTAGATCAGAGCGAATTGCCAACAGCCCTCGCTCAGGGCGGTCCGCGGCAGGTAGCCCGTCCCATTGGGGGCCACCGACAGCGCCGAGCAGAATCGCGTCAGCCTCTCGAGCCAAGGCACGCGTGGCATCAGGATAGGCGGCGCCCTCCTCATCAATCGCAATGCCGCCCAGTCGTCCTTCATTGAAACTGAGCTCCAGCGAAAACTGATCGTCAACGACTTCGAGCACCCGTCGCGCCTCGCGGACAACCTCCGGGCCAATACCGTCACCGGGCAAGAGCAGAATCCGGCTTCTCACAGGACAATGCCCTCAAACAGCCAGGGAAATCGCTCGCGGTGCTGCCCTTCAAACGCCCGAATGGCATCCGCTCGCTGCAGCGTGATCCCGATATCATCCAAGCCTTTCAATAGGCAGTCGCGGCGAAACGCGTCGATCTCAAATGACCAAAGCGCGCCGTTAGGCAAAAGAATCGTGCAAGCCTCGAGATCAATCGTCAGGGTATAGCCCTCTTCAGCATGCAGGGCACTGAACAACGTATCAATCTGGTCCACGGCAAGTGCTATCGGCAGGATGCCATTTTTGAGCGCATTCGAGCGAAAGATATCGGCAAAACTCGGAGCGATCACGGCACGGAAGCCAAAATCTTCCATCGCCCATGCCGCATGCTCACGGCTTGAACCGCAGCCAAAATTCTCCCGGGCAAGCAAGATCGAGGCGCCCTGATAGCGCGGCATATTCAGCGGAAAATCGGGATTCAACGGGCGCGAACTGTTATCCGCGTTGGGCACTCCTTCGTCTAAATATCGAAGCTCATCAAATAAATTCGGACCAAACCCTGATCGCTTGATTGATTTGAGGAACTGCTTTGGAATCATGAGATCGGTATCGACGTTAGCGCGATCCATGGGTGCGACGAGCCCGCTATGAACGGTAAATGGTTTCATCAGCCACCCTCCACGACAGAACCGGCTGACTCCAACGGTACAAAATGCCCCGCCACCGCCGCAGCCGCCGCCATCGCCGGACTGACCAAATGCGTTCGCCCGCCACTGCCTTGTCGTCCCTCAAAGTTGCGATTGGAGGTGCTGGCACATCGCTCACCCGGAAGCAAGCGGTCGGCGTTCATCGCCAAACACATCGAGCAACCGGGCTCCCGCCACTCCATCCCAGCCTCAATAAAAATGCGATCCAGGCCCTCTGCCTCTGCCTGGGCCTTCACCAATCCTGAGCCCGGCACCACCAGCGCCTTGCGGATGGAGGGCGCGACTTTACGCCCCTCGAGCACACGGGCTGCGGCGCGGAGATCCTCAATGCGCGAATTGGTGCAGGAACCAATGAACACCGCATCAGGCTTGATATCGGAGATCGCCATACCCTCCTCAAGCCCCATGTATTCAAGGGCCCTGGACAACCCAAGCCGCGCCGTCTCATCGGGCATTTCCGCCATGGTGGGCACCCTTCCATGTACCGACGTGACCATCTCGGGCGAAGTGCCCCAGGTCACCTGAGGCGCAATCGCGGCGCCATCAAGCGTGATGCTGCGATCAAAGACGGCTCCTTCATCACTGTGGAGCGTCCGCCACCAGGCCTCCGCCGATTCCCACAACGCGCCTTTAGGCGCGAGGGGTTTGTCCCGGAAATAATCCAGCGTTACCTCATCGACCGCCACCAAGCCACAGCGGGCGCCAGCTTCTATGGCCATGTTACATAGGGTCATGCGACCTTCCATTGACAGCTCGCAAATCGCCGAGCCCGTAAACTCCAGCGCGTAACCGGTGCCACCTGCAGTGCCGATCTCGCCGATCACCGCCAGGGCGATATCTTTGGCGGTCGCACCCTCAGGCAGCCGGCCTGTGACCTCTACCCGGAAGTTGTTCATTTTTCGCTGAATCAAACACTGGGTGGCCAACACGTGCTCGACTTCCGACGTCCCGATCCCATGCGCCAGCGCGCCCGCAGCCCCATGAGTAGAAGTATGGGAGTCTCCACACACTACGGTCATGCCAGGCAGCACCGCGCCCTGCTCGGGTCCCATGACGTGGACAATCCCCTGCCGGACATCGTTCAGCGGTATCTCCACTACGTCGAAGGCCTCGCAATTATCATCGAGTGTCTGTAATTGGACGCGAGACACGGCGTCGGGTAGTGCGTCCAAGCCCGCCTCTCGCTCGCTCTTGAGCGTCGACACATTATGATCAGGCACCGCGAGATTGGCGCTAAGCCGCCACAGATCCCTGTTGGCAAGGGTGAGACCCTCGAACGCCTGGGGCGATGTCACCTCGTGTAGCAGGTGACGATCGATGTAGATCAGCGCCGTGCCGTCGTCACGCTGCTCGACCAGATGGGCGTCCCAAAGTTTGTCGTATAGCGTTTTCGCCATGAACTGTGATCCCGAAAGATAACGAACGCAGATTTCGCCAACCCAACCAGCGGCTTTTCGGCCGCCGCTGCGCTTAAAAAGGGCGCGGATTATAGCACCGAAGCAAGGCCAATAAAGGCTTTGCGGCCGCTTCCGCCGACAGCTCCAAAGCACAGAACCCACTGTGTGGAGAGGAGTTTTTATTCGGGCTGTCAATTGTGGGTCAGGCGCCAGCAGGCATGAATGCGCTGATTACGGGAGAAATCTTCAGGGATTGAATCCTGCGTGACGTCTTGCACCTGCCATGTCTGCTCTACCGCAGGGTCCAATACAAATTTGCGATGGTTGGTTGAAAAGTACAGCACCCCTCTCTCGCTGAGCCTTGCCATTGCCAGTTCCAGCAGGGAGAAATGATCTGCCTGCACATCAAAGTCGGCCTGACCCTTGGAGTTGGAAAAAGACGGGGGGTCCACCATGATTAGGTCATAAGCGCGCGTCTCCTCTGACAACCAGTCCCTGACATCGGCTCGGACGCCACGATGCTGGCGGTCAGATAAGCCATTGAGCGCCAGATTGGCGTTGAACCAGTCAAGATAGGTTGCAGAACTGTCGACACTGGTACTGGTGGTCGCGCCACCCAGGGCCGCATGCACTGTGGCAACCCCGGTGTAGCTGAATAAATTGAGAAAGTGCCCCCCGCTGGCCTCCCTCCCCAGCCATGTTCGAAGCGGCCGATGGTCGAGGAACAAACCAGTATCCAGATAATCGTGCAGATTGACCAGCACCTTGACCCTCCCCTCCCGGACAACAAGCCGCTCACGGGTAGTCTCAAGTCGCTGATACTGGTCCCGCCCTCTCTGGCGCAGTCGCTGTTTGACCGCGACCTCCTCCGCGGCGGCGACCTCGTAGACGTCTCGCGCGCCAGCCACAAGGTCTGCAAAGCGCTGTGCCGCTTTCTGCTCGGGAATCTCTTTGGGCGCCGCGTACTCGGCAATATGTAACCGACCTTCGTATACATCGATCGCCGCGGCATACTCCGGGATGTCCGCGTCATACACCCGATAACAAGTGACGTCTTCTCGTTTGAGCCACGGCGTTAGGCGCTTCAAGTTTTTTCGCAAACGGTTGGCGACCATTTGACCGCCCTGAGACAGCGCCAGAGACGCAGTCGATCGCCCCCCAGAGCCATGCTCTGCGGCCTGCTGCAATGGTCGGAATCGATTATCAGGGCCGAGCTGAAACTGGAGACAGTGCAAATCGAATCGCCCATTATGAAACCGATGGCGCTTGTTGGCTCGCAGACCCACGGCCTTGCCGAGCGACAGCTCAGAGGTTAGCACCACCGCCAGCCAGTTATCGAACTCTTCGCTTA
The DNA here is from genome assembly GCA_902623175.1 of Halieaceae bacterium. Taxonomy (GTDB): domain Bacteria; phylum Pseudomonadota; class Gammaproteobacteria; order Pseudomonadales; family Halieaceae; genus Luminiphilus. The sequence goes on along the minus strand of CACNSR010000002.1, from coordinate 157,415 downwards.
TTCGTTCGCCCAAGGCGTTATAGAGGTGCGGCAGCGCATCTGCTTGCCCCATGCGCTCCCCCCAAGGCGGGTTAGTGACTAGCACGCCCCGCGAGAGATCCCGGTGCGTAGGCCGAGTAACCAAAGCGAGATCTTTGCAGCGAATACGCACGATGCCTTCGAGACCAAGACGCCCAATATTATCCTGAGAGCGCCGAACCGCTTGCATGTCGCCGTCGTAGCCCCTGATCTCCAACTGATGAGCTGGAGGCGTCGCAGCGCGTTCGTCTGCGTTCGATCTAACAGCGCGCCATTGGTCCTCGTCATGACCCGCCCAACCGTGGAATCCGAAACGCTTCCGATTCAACCCCGGCGGGCGGTCTAGCGCCATCAAGGCACCTTCCAGCAGGACCGTGGCAGAACCACACATCGGATCCAACAAAGCCTCTCCCTGCCGGCTTCTTTCTGGCCAGCCCGCGGCCCAGAGTGCTGCCGCGGCAATATTTTCTCGGAGCGGCGCCACCCCCCCGTCGAGTCTGTAACCGCGACGGTGGAGGCTATCGCCGCTGAGATTAATGCCGAGCACAAGGCGGCCCTTGCTCAAGCGCGCAAAAACGCGAACATCAGGCTGCTTCAGGTCCACCGAGGGGCGTCCCATGCCTTTCTCGCGAAACTGATCGACAATCGCGTCCTTGATGCGCTGCGCGCCGAACTGTGCGTTGCGCACATCGGCGCTGCGCCCGGCAAACTCGACCAATAGAGAACTGGTGGCTGCGAGGTGCGCTGTCCAGTCGATCTGCCGCGTCGCCTGGTAGAGCTCGTCACCAGAGTTTACCTCCGCCGCGCCCAGCTGAAGGATGATGCGATTCGCCATGCGGCTACAGAGGCAGGCCTGATACGCCACGGCCAGCTCACCTTCAAAGGAGACACCCACGGGCCGCTCGACGATCTGCTGCGCCCCGAAACCCGTAAGCTCCTGTGCCAGATACACCCCGACACCCGCGGGACAGGTCGCGAGGAATGCATGGTTCACGGCAACTGGCCTCCGGTCTCTATCAAGTAAATATCGCGCAAGAGGCCGCGCCACGTGTCGTACTGCTTATCAAGGGTTCCCTCCAAACGAATCACTTGATCCTGTGTTCGAATCACCGTGGGCCGCGCCTCGCCGTCAAAGGCCTCTGCCAATTCAAACAGTGCCTGTTCCTGAATCCGAAATGACCGATAGGCTGCATACTCCGCCTGCATGCGCGTGAACTCACTGTCACCAGCGCTGTCTGCGCGCGCCGCTGCGCGCTTTTGATAGCGCTCTAGCCACTCGGTCTGCTCCAACGTGGCCGCCCGCCATAGACGGTAGGTGAGGGCTACCTGGTGGGCCATATCAACGTACTGCTCATCAATGGTGTCACAAAACAGGTACTCCTGATTGCGGATCCGCCCGATACGCGCCAGCATCGGATCATCTCCAGCCGGCAACCGCACAACCTGCCAGCCTGTCTCCGAGCGCTGAATCATTCCAGAGAACGCCTCGGGCGCCAACGCCTCCGCGTAGGCTATGTCGGCCCCCTGAAGCAACGCGTATCGCTCATCAAGATCTTTGTCCTGCCACACTGAGAGCAAACGATTAGCCAAGGCGTTAAAGATAACCCCCAAGCCATCGTCACCCGCTGCTTGCTGCCGGTAGGCAACCGTGTGATCAAACCAGAAAGCGCCCATCGCATCCTTGACGACCACATCAAGGACTAGGTCACGTCCGTCGGACCGTACAATAGATGCCTGGATCGACACCGGCGTCAAAGAGGAAGCAGTCGGCACCAGCCTCACCACGCCCCACTGATTGCTGCGGATCAGCGTCTCTCTCAATTCGCCCGCCAATAACTGGGACTCCAGCCGCCGGACCGCAGCCATTGGAGATCGATCCTCGTCAGATATGCCGGCGTCAAACAACTCAACTGCGATATCGAGAGCCGGCGCTATCGGAGACGCTGCGATCACTAGCGACTCAGGGGTATCCCAGACCCCGGCGGAATCTTCCGGCGACTCAGCGGACGCCATCTCACTCGGCGGGCTAGCGCAACCGCTCAGCACACAGAAGCCGACCAGCACGAGGCGTTGGGGCCACACTCGCCAGTCATTCATAGGGCGTGGCCTGCTCAGTGGTACAGACGCGTCCACGGGTGAGCGTCTCCGTGCATCGGTACCCTCTCTCCGTCGGGTCGTAGCGGGAGAAGATTTTGACCACCTCCATATCTCTGGCGACCCCGGGTGCGGTCAGCGCAGTGCGCTGCGACAAAGACAAACCATCTGCCGATCGCACGAACCGATGCTTGATCAGCAAGCCATCTGGCAGTAGAACGCGGAAGTGCAGCTGGTGCCCATCCCACCAGCACTGCTCGGCACCGAGCAGACTGGGCACCGACTGCGCCCCCGCCAGCTCGCAACTCAGAGCAAAACTGTTCTCTCGCTCAATGCGCACGCGCCGAACGTCCTGATACACCTCTAGAAGTTCTGGCTCAGTGACCAGCTCAGCCATTTTGGCCACTGCCACCAGCGTATCCAAATCTCCAATTGGTGGACCTTGATTGCTCGCGCCGCGTTCCGCCGCTTCGCGTCGGCGTCGAAGCTCTCGCTGCACCTCTCTGAACCAGGCATTAAGTTGGGTTTGCACGCTATCGCTACGGGCGTAATCCACCTCCCAGTGCCCCGACAGATCAGGGACCGGACTCTCATCATTAATTTTTGGCATCTTCGCTGGCTCGCTCGCGCAGCCGAACAAACAGAGGGCGAGTGCGCTAAGGGCCGCCCCGAGTGTGGCACCCCCCACTGGGTCTCTCAGCGTCGTCAACACTCTCGCTGAGCGCTGCCCCAAACGTTAAATCCCGCAATGCGCGGGGTGCCCGGCAGGTACATCTGGTCGAGCGCCTGGATCCCGAAGCCCGCCTTGCTGATCCAATTCACAATCGGCCGATTAAGATTGCAGCCCCCCAGCAATCGCTTCCACATCGGATTGATACGAGCTTGCCATCTGGCAACAGATTCATCAGGCGCTTCGCCGTGCTCGCAAAACACCAGCCTTCCCTCCGGTTTTAACACGCGACGTATCTCTTGCAGGGCCGTATGTCCGTCGGGAATGGTGCATAGACTAAACGTCATCAGCACCGTGTCGAATGACCCGCTCGGCAGCGGCATGTCCTCTGCCGAGCCCTGCACAAACTCGAGCGGCACCCCCAACTGCGAAGCTCTGTTTTGAGCCAGACTCCAGCTGGTGACGCAAGGGTCAATGCCCACTACTGCATCGACCCGCCTGGCATCGTAATAAGGCAGGTTATACCCCGCTCCCATCCCTATCTCCAACACCCTGCCTTGGGCCAGTGGCACCACTTTCTCGCGCTGCTTCAGGATTGGCTTGGTGCCGCAGGCACAGGTGACGAGCCTCGGCACTACCGTATCGCTATAGAATCCCATTACTGACCTCCCCTGCGTCCTGCCAGTCTACACCGGCTCCATCTCTAATGACGTCGCCTACAACCTTATCTTTCGCTGGATCCACTATATACACCGTCGTCGTGCAGACCGCCCTGAGCAGCTCTAGCAGCGGCAGCCTGCTCTTCAAGTGCCGCACTCAACCTAGCCTCCTGCTGCATCGGATCCGGTGGACGCTCGGATTCAGGGTAGGCATCCGGATCAATACGACGCATCTCGTCTTCTATCCAGCCCGACACTTTTTCCATCAAGTCGGCCGCACTCTCACCTGGAGTCGGTGCGATCGGTGGGCCAAACGAAACGGCAACCGTCCCGGGTATAAAGGTGAAGCTCTTGCGCGGCCAACATCGCGCTGACGCTACCGCAATCGGCACAATGCTCGCGCCGGTCGCAAGCGCGAGTCTGGCGGCACCGGTTTTGTAGACCCCCTTTGCGCCGCGCTCAGAGCGGGTACCCTCTGGGAACATGATGACCCACTTGCCGCGGTCCATGAGCATTTCGCCCATAGAGGCAACCTTGCTCCATGCGCCCCCTCTGGCGCTTCGATCAATGTGAATCATATTGAGGCAGGCCATCGACCAGCCGAAGAACGGAATGTAAAGAAGCTCGCGTTTAAAGACGTAAGCCAGTGGATGGGGCATGCGACTTGCGAAGAAAAACGTTTCCCAGGTCGACTGGTGCTTGGGGCAGAGAATGATGCGCTGATTGTCCTCCGCCGCGGGCAGGCCTTGCTCTCCCTCGACCGAGTACTGGATGCCGCCCACCAACCGGACCGCTTCCACCGCACCGCTCAACCAAGGTCGAGCCAGGTACCACCATCTGGTGTCCGGCCCAACAAACGGGGCCATCAGAATAATCGCCAATGCGAAGGGAATGCCCGTTAACGCCATCCAGAGAAACACCAGCAATGAACGCAGGATACCCATCAGTCAACCCCTTAGCGCCGCCTGGTCTCGAGTATATCGGGGGTAGATCTGGGGGGTGTTTGCATGAAATCGGGGCACCTCGGACCCTGTCGGGACGCATTAAACCAGAAACCACGGACCATGGTCAGCCCATAGATTGGTGCGGTGGGGATCCCTCTTTATAATGTCGGGGTTGGAGATTACTCAATGAAAAAACCGCCTTCCAAGACTGATTTGCGCGAACGCCTGCAGCGGCAAACGGCGGCTTTTTTGTCGTCTGGCGGCAAGGTGAAGGAATTTCAGGCTGGAGAGAGCGCTTACGATAGCAGCGAAACCCCACCCCCCGCACCGCTATTTGAAACCCGTCGCGTAGAGCGTACGCCGCTCACCGATGTGATCGCCGCCCTCGATTCAAGGCGGGCCGCAAAACGCGCCCGGACCAAGGTCGTTCGCAGACGCACCCCAAAAAGGCGCCGGCAGGTCGTCTACGATGACTTTGGCGAGCCGCTGAGGGTCGTTTGGGTAGAAGAATAGCTTGCGATCTATTAGCAGGCATTAAGAAGTTCGCTACCATTCGGACATGAACTAGGGGTCCACTGCCCGCGTACTGTACACACCTCCTTGCCCCACAGGCGCTCATGATTACCCTGACAGAAACCATCGACGTGCCGCGGCCAGTAGAAAGCTGTTTTCGCTACGTTGCCGACTTCCGAACCACCGTTGAGTGGGACGCTACGGCGGTTGAAGCGAACAAACTCTCCCAGGGACCGGTTGATCAAGGCACCCAATTCTCCGTGCGCTGCAAGGCGGGACGTGGACACCTCAATTTGGCTTATGAGGTAACAGAGTTCGTCCCCTGGCAGTGTCTTGTCCTGGAGGGTGGGGGACGCTGGTTCACCGTCAAAGACGTCATCACATTCGAATCCCTAGGGAATGACCTGACTCGCATCCACTACGTCGCAGAGTTCACGTTTCGGAGAGGTTTGCAGCGCCTTGCAACACGTTTTGAGCGGGGCTTCGAGAAAATGGGCCAAGTGAGTATGGAAAGGCTTGCCAGGGCGCTGAAGGACGACAATCCCCCGCCCGAGGCCTCACAAGACACGCAGAGAAGAGACGGCAAGCTTACATCCGCGCTGCCGTGCTTCACTCGCTATGGGTACCGCAGAGGGCAAAAAACCTGGCGGCCCATGACCGCCGATATGACCGGTAAGCACGTAGTCCTGACCGGCGCTAATGCAGGACTGGGATTCGCGACCGCGGTGTCTTTGCTGGAGGCCGGCGCGACACTGACCGTAGTCGCACGCGACCCCGCCAAAGCCGCAGACATGCAACACGCATTTAAAGCAGAGACAGGGAGAGAGGCGGACACCGTCGAACTCGCTGATTTGAGTTTGCTCTCCCAGGTCACTTCGTTGTCTGAACGATTACATGCACAAAGCCAACCGATTGACGTGCTGATCAACAACGCCGGCGCGCTTTTCAACGACTACGCGGAAACGGCGGAAGGCATTGAACGCAGCATCGCCTTGCTACTTCTCTCGCCTTGGAAGCTCACCGAATCCCTGCTACCGACGCTGAAAAACCATGCCCGACCAGCCCGCGTCATTAACGTGGTGTCAGGAGGCATGTACACCCAGAAACTACGGTGCGATGAACTAATCATGACGCCCGATGAGTACAACGGCAGCGTGGCCTACGCGCGCGCCAAGCGGGCGCTTACCGTGCTCACTGAACTCTGCGCTGAGGTATGGCGAGACCACAACATCGTCGTTAACAGTATGCACCCGGGCTGGGCCGATACGCCGGGTGTGCAAACCGCACTTCCCGGGTTCCGTCGCGTTACAAAACGCGTGCTTCGCTCACCCGCAGAGGGCGCCGACACCATTGTCTGGCTGGCCAGAGCCAGCGAGGCCGACCAAGTGAGCGGCAAGCTCTTTCTGGATCGTGAGCCACGAACCACACACCTTCGACCCCGCACAGAAGAGCGACCCGAAGAGCGAGCTCGGCTCCTTGATTGGCTGACCGAGACTTACAACACATTGCATTTGAACGACAAGGGTTGAGCGCATCCATGCGAGCCGTTAGTGTCGACGGCGACTTTACGCAGACGCATCTCCGCACGGGACTCAATATGGACAGCGCAATCGAACACTTTCAACCCCGATTTGAAGACGCGGCAATCGAGGATACCATTCAGCGACTGACGCAAACGCGCTTCCCGGATGCCGAGACCGTGGAAGATTGGCAGCAAGGCGTGCCACTCAGTTATTGTCAGGAACTGGTGCGCTATTGGCGCGACGAGTACGACTGGCATCGCGTCCCCTCACTGCTCAATCAATACGACAATTTCGTCACAGAAATTGACGGGCTCAAGATCCACTTTCTCCATATCAGAAGCCCCCATGCGCAGGCGCAACCTCTGCTCATAACCCATGGATGGCCCGGATCAGTACTCGAGTTTCTTGACATCATCGGACCACTCAGCGACCCCATGCAGCAAGGCGGTGACGCAACAGATGGCTTCCATCTGGTGATTCCCAGCCTGCCGGGCTTTGGATTCTCCGGTCAGCCCACGTCTCCCGGAGTCGGGGTAGAACGAATTGCCGCTCTTTGGGATCAATTAATGCTCCGACTAGGCTACGAGCGCTACATCGCCCAAGGAGGTGACTGGGGCTCGCTGGTAACCCATGCGGTATTGCTGCATCCAGATACCCACTGCCTGGCCGGTCACGTCAATTTGCCGATGGTACCGCCGGATGAGCACACCATGAGTGGTAGCGACCCCACTGAGCAGCCCACACTCGCCGCCGCAATGCACTACCAGGATCATGAGGCCGGCTATTCCAAGCAGCAGAGCACGCGCCCGCAAACACTTGCCTATGGCCTAGCGGACTCACCTGCGGGACAGATGGCCTGGATCGTCGAAAAATACGCCGCCTGGACGGACTGCGTGCGCGACGGCATCCGCCATCCGGAGAATGCTATAGAGAGAGATGTGCTTTTAGACATTGTCACCCATTACTGGATGACCAACACCGGCGGTAGCAGCGCAAGACTCTATTGGGAGAGCTTCACCCGGGGGGACTATCGCCCTGTCGTGCTGCCCATCGGGTTGTCGATATTTCCCAAGGAGCTATTTGTGTGTACCGAGCGCCTAGCGCGAACGCGTTACCAGCAACTGGTGTTGTTCAACGACCAACATAAGGCAGGGGGCCACTTCGCATCTTTGGAGCAACCACAGGCACTGATCAGCGACATCCGTGCATGGCGGACCACCTTGCAGGAGCAGGAACTCATCTGACATGGCTGCCGCAACCAGCCCCTATGACCCCGATTCCCGGGAGGCAGCCTACTGGCAGGCACGGCAGCGGCTCGCCATTGCAACACGGGCACTCAACGAGAAACTGGTCAGCACTGACATCGACCCGGAATTGGCCGCCGCAATCACAGAGAAAATTGAAGGCCTCATGGCGGAACTGAGCCAAGCCCAGCAAGTTGACGGCCTGGTCGATATGGCGAAACGCGGCGAGCGCGGCACTATAGACGACGTGATGGGCGAGCTCGTCAGCGTGGGAGGCAGAAGCCACCCCTGCTCGCCGGAGTTACTTTGGCAAGAGGCGTCGAACCGGATCACGGGAACGGTGAGGTTCAACCAAGCCTTTGAAGGCCCGCCAGGGCACGTGCACGGCGGCTGGGTAGCCGGCGTCCTCGATCACATTATGGGTATGACCCACGTGCGAACTGGCCACCCTGGCATGACGGGAGGACTATCTGTCAGATACTTGAAACCCACGCCGCTTAATCAGTTGATCGAGATCAACGCAGAGGCAACGGAACTTGACGACAAACGCACCGAGGTGAAGGGCACCATGCGCTGCGGGGAGACCACGACCGCAACGGCAGAAGCCATCTTCGTTCGAGTCGACAGGGAAAAATTCGGATTCGACAGCCCCTGAGCCGCTATAGGCGCGCATACACGGTGGCACCGTCAATTACGGTACGGTCGACCTTAATACCTCTAATATCCTCAGCAGTTAGTGGGTTCTCTGAGAGCACCACCAGATCAGCACGCTTACCAGGCTCAATAGAGCCAATTTCGTCATCCATGAAGACCTGCCATGCTGCATCAATCGTCACGGCGCGCAGTGCTGGCATGCGCCCGATGCGCTGCGCCCGACCGATGACAACACCGGCCGTGCTCTCCCTCTCCACCTGGCTCCATACCGCCTGCAAAGGCAGCATGGGAGTCACCGGTGTGTCCAAATGAGAACTGAAACGAACGCCTGCATCCAACGCCCAACGCGCCGGGCTCATGTTGGCGGCGCGCTCAGGGCCCATGAAAATGGCGGCGTGACGATCACCCCAGTAATAGGTATGCGCGGAAAAAAAACTGGGCGTCACCCCGAGCTCCGCCATACGTTCGATTTGATCCTTGCGAGTCATTTGCGCGTGGATAATCAACGGCCGAGCTTCTGGCCAGGGATGGGCAGCCATTGCCGCCTCGATCGCATCAAGACCATCGTCTATTGAGGCATCGCCATTGCAATGGATAGCGACCGGGATTCGCCGCTCGTAGAGAGCTTTTACCTGACGGAACAGTTCGTCAGGCGGCACCGAAGGATAGCCCCTGTAACTGGCGTCACCCTTGAATGGCACGTAATAAGGCTCCGAGAGATAGCCGGTGTAGCCCTGAATACTGCCATCGGCAATGATCTTCACCCGCGGCACAGAAACCCTTGCTCCGGCAAAGTCTGCGAGCGAGCGCTCACCGCTTAGAAGGCTATCGCCCACCTCCTCAAAGAGCGGGAACAGGGCGACCCGCTGAAAGAACTGATTCAACCCGCTTAAAGTTCCCAGCAACTCGGCCACTGCTGAAGGCATGCCGCCTGCAGAGGCTGTCGTCACGCCCACCGCCAAATATTCTTTCGCCGCCTGAGTGGTCATTCTCAGGCCGTCCATTACCCCAAGGTCGAGTGTGTGCTCCCAAACCGCGCGCGCGGCGGTCTCTTCCAACACGCCATTGGGCCGGCGTCCGTTTGCGGACGCAAGGTCACGGACGATCACACCACCCTCGGGATCCGGAGTCGATTCATCGATGCCTAATATCTGCAAAGCCACGCTATTGACCACTGCAAGATGGCCCGACACGTGGACTACCGCAACAGGGCGGTCTCGACTGACTTGGTCCAGGTCATCGCGGGTTGGGTGGCGCTTTTCAGGCAACAGCGTGTCGTCATAGCCATGCCCGACAACCCACCCGTCTGCGCGCTTCATCGCGAAATCACTGAGCCGCGCCAGCAACTGCTCCATGTTCGTGACGTCCCCAATAGGCGGACTGTTTAGATCAACTGAAAAAACGGACTGCCCCGAGCCGGGGAAATGCCCATGAGCGTCAACAAAGCCGGGCATGAGCGTCCTGCCGCGTAAGTCGACCACCAGCGTCTCATCGGTGGCCGTGGCCAGCATTGCTTCCGAGCCTCCTACGGCTTCTATCACCCCATCGCGCACGCTCACGGCTTCAGCAGTGCGGTTCTCCGAATCCATGGTCAAAACAATGCCGTTGACGTAGATCTCGTGGTGTGGCGCCGCAATGGGACGCGTAACGATCGCAAAGAGCACAGCAAAACCGCTCAGCAAAGCAAATAAAATCAGTGTTGTTATGCGCCAATTCATAGGTTTTTTCTCACAATATGTGTGACAACTCAGTAGTGCGGGGGCAGCGACTCGCCGGGCTCTGCCACCACCTCGTCAATACGGGCGCCCTGGTCCCTAAGTTGCTGCTGAAGCCGGTCGATCTGGCGCTCTAAACGCAGTATGTGTTGCTGCTGGGCGGCCAAAGCGTCATCCAATGCTTGCACCGCGTCCTCAACGAACGCGATCTGGGCCTCCAGCGCAGCTATGTCCCCCATTGACTCACCCCTCAAGCAAAGCACTTACCGGTGCTAGTATAAAACGCGTGCAGCCTATGCAGGACCGCCGCCCAAAATCATTACTGCCAAGGAAAGCCTTTTGACCCGGCCTCGCGACAGTCGACCTATTTACCGCACCGACGGTGGGCGTTTATGTCACCAATGCCAGCGCCAGCTGGTCAAATGCGTGTGCGGCAATGCCAGACCCCTGATAGCTGGCGATGGCGTGGTGCGCATCAGGCGAGAGACCAAGGGCCGAGGGGGCAAGGCCGTCACAGTCATCGCAGGGATTCCCGAGCATCCCGAAACCCTCAAAACTATCTGCAAACAGCTTAAGCAACGGTGCGGTGTAGGCGGTGCGGTCAAAGGGAACACCCTAGAGGTTCAGGGTGACCAGCGCACCGTCTGTCAGGAACAACTGAAGAAGATGGGCTACCAGGTGAAACTCTCAGGCGGATGAATCGGCCATTCTCAGCAGGGTTTTCTGTCCCGTCTTTCGCGCGCCATAGTCTTTGACCGCTTCCACGGTGATCGCCTCTGCCAGAGTCAGTCGAGAGGAGTAATGGCTCTCAAAAGTGGTATCGATCTCTTCCAGCGCGCGCTTCTGCATCCGCGCTACGACCTCTGGTCCTGCCCGCTTCATGAACGGTGTCAACAGCCATCCACTCACAGACCACACCCAACCATATCCGCGGGTCAACTCGGTCGCACCCAGATCTAATTGACCGTAAATATAAGCCTGCTTCGGCTCCTCCGAACCATATCTTGACCATGGCCCAGTCTGGGCCGCGGCAATTTCCATCGCGGTGAGGATACGATTAACACCCCTACCTCCGCCGATGGCGTCGAAGGCGAGTGTAGCGCCGGTCGCCACCAGCGCTGCGATCAAATCCTTCATGAACGATTCTGCCTGACTATTCAGTACCCACTCCGCCCCCTTGGATTTCAGTAATGCGACCTGCTCGTCGGAGCGCACAATATTTACTAACGGTACGTCGTCGGCCTGACACAAGCGCAGCAACATTTGCCCCAGATTCGACGCTGCTGCGGTGTGCACGATTGCCTGTTGCCCTTCCATCAAGCGCGTCTCCATGAACCCCAAAGCGGTCATCGGGTTGACGAAGCACGAAGCCGCTTGCTCCGCAGAGATCTGCTCGGGAAAGGCCATACACTGGGATGCGGGCAAGCAGCGATGTCCGGCATACATCTCGCCACCGAACATGCCGACTCGTTGCCCCATTAGCGCCTGCGCGGCATCACTTTTCCCCGCGGCAATAACGCGACCACTGCCCTCGTTACCTACAGCCATCCAGTGCCCGATTCTCGGCGCCATCGCGCGCATCGCGGCATCGGGCACATCCAGTAGCACTGCGGGCTGCCCATCCCGCTCTGCCGCGCGAATAGTACTCAGGTCAGCAGCACCGAACATCAAACCGAGATCTGATGGGTTGATGGGTGCAGCCTCAATTTCAACCACCACGTCATCAGGACCTGGTTCAGGCAGTTCTATCTCAATCAGTGTGCACTCCACTGTGCCATTCTCGTGAACACACGATTGCATTTGAATCGTCTTCATAAGTCTCTCCTGACCCAATTATTGTCAACGTATCCAGGCCCAACAAGCGAGGTAAAAAGATAAGCTCATGGCCCATCAATAGAGCATCTCCCGCTCAGACGCGGTCAATAGGCTCACCGGCTGCTCTGCTCTCGCCCGGTAAATAACAAGATACGCCAAGACTGCTTGAACATATTCACGTGTCTCGCCAAAGGGTATCGAATCGACCCACTGATCAATCGCCATCTCTTTTTGCGTCCAGCGCACTACCTGGCTCGGACCGGCATTGTAGGCCGCGAGCGCCTTAACCCGATTACCTTCGAAGCGTGACAGCAGATTCACGTAATAGGTCGCGCTAAGAGCGATGTTGGTCGTAGGGTCATAGAGCGAGTTCGTACCGCCGTAGACTTCCTTAGAAGCCTTTGCGACGCTGCGCGCAGTAGCCGGCATTAGCTGCATCAAACCCCTCGCGCCCACTTTCGAGCGCGCCCTCGGATAGAGCCCGCTTTCCCGTCGCGCTAGAGACAAAAGCTCATACGGATCGACTTCCAGGTCCTCAGCTACTGACTGGAAGATTTGCCAGTAACCGCGGGGAAAACGCAGATCAAGCCGATCCCAAGACGCACCTGCATTGGCGGCGTCTGTGGCCAAATCCGGCCATCCCCTTTCTAGCGCGACTTCTCCAAGTCTTGCCCTCTCCGCTCGCTGCATCTGATTGAGCGTATGACGCCATTGCTCTTTGGCCTCGCGCCGATCGCCCAGTGCCATCAGCTCCTGCGCACGCCCTACGCCTAGACGGACAGGCGCGCTGAAGGTGGGCAACGGCGTGGCGGGCAAGGTCGCATTCAGTTGATAGTCAAGCGAGAGGCGATCCGCCGCCAGAAATCCGTGAAAGCTCCTCGAGGTCGCCAGACTCTCCCAAAGAGCCCCCGTATCTCTCTCCCCAAGCGAATCAAGGCTGCGTGCCGACCAATAACGCCAGCGGTCTTTGGCACGGAGGTCGGGTGATAACCACTCGACTCCTTCAAGCACTGCCTGCCATTCACTGTTGCCAATCGCCTTTCTGAGCCAGATGAGCGTTAGATCGTCGCTCCGCAAGTTAGCCACTTGCGCATCGACCCACTCTGGAGGCGCCGGTGAGCGCTCAACGAATAAACTGTGGCGAACGATGGCAACCTTCACTGCCCGCAAATGAAATTCGGTGAATGCGGCATCATCTCGCAGGCCACGAAAAGTCTGGTACGCCCGCGCAGGACTCAGCTGGGCGAGCCGCACCACGCCGGCGACGAGGATGTCTGCGTGGCGGGGACTTTTCTGATGATGGTCGCCCTCTACCCTTGAAGGGCGTCGGTACACCGCCGCCAGCTCATCCAGATCCCGCTGCAGCGGCACACTGGCGAAGCGCTTGACATAACGAATCAGGTGCCCATTTTTGGCGTCAAATGCTTTGAGAGCCCTTGACCAGATAACATCGTCACTAGGACCTCGCGATGCAATCCATCGATCGAACAAGGGATCGCAGGCATCATCCTGCGAAAAGCCAACATCCCAAAGCCGCTCAGCCCCCTGAAAAGCGACTTCACGGTGACCCGTGGCCAGCTTTGCCCGATAGTAATAACACTGCAATTCGGGCATTGCCGGTGCGGCGTCCAGCACGTCCAAAAAGGATTGCCAGCGTCTGTCTTGGGCCTTGTGTCGGAGGTACGCCACCAGAAAACGGCTAGCCAGCGGCGTGCCCTTCGCCGATGCCATAAACAAACTGGCTTCCTCGGCGGTCATATCGTGAAGCTGGCCGAGCTTCATTAAAAAATCGAGATCAACCTCGAGCGGGTAATCTGTCAATGCATCGCGCATCTCCCGATAGCGGTTCCCAGCTCCAGAATCGAGCTCTGCCGCCGCTCTTTGGTACAGCGCGCGCTCGTCGGCCCATTGCTCCGGAGTTGGCAGCCAGTCTATTTCCGCCGCTGATATCGTTGACATGCCGACTGACAGCAGCGCACAACAGAGGCGGAGCAAGATACGGGCTGGGACAGCGCCACACAGCGGCAATGAGGGTAACGACTTCACGGGCGCAAGAATGGTATGGAATGCCCTCCTTTTCAATCATAAAACGGTTAGCATCTTGGGGAGTACGATTCATTGACTAACAACATGAAGTCAGAGGGCATACGCCTTACCCAATACAGTCATAACGCGGGATGCGGCTGCAAGATCGCACCCGACGTGCTGTCGCGTATTCTGGCAGAGACCGATGGCGGAACCTCTACCGCCAAGTTTCCTTCACTACTGGTAGGCCATCAGTCGAGAGACGATGCGGCGGCTGTCGTACTCGATAATGATCGAGCGTTGCTCTCCTCGGCCGACTTTTTCATGCCAATCGTCGACGACCCCTATGACTTTGGTCGTATCGCAGCCACTAATGCTATATCGGACATCTACGCGATGGGCGGCACCCCTCAACTCGCAGTTGCGATTCTGGGGTGGCCAATTGATCAACTGGCACCCGAGATCGCGAATCGGGTTGTGCAAGGCGGTAGAGACGTCTGCGCGCAGCTGGGCTTCCCGCTCGCTGGCGGGCACAGCATCGATGCCCCCGAGCCTATTTTTGGTCTCGCCGTTACCGGCACTGTGGAGCGAGCGCATCTCAAACAAAACAGTGGCGCACGCCCTAATGACTTACTGATTTTGACCAAACCGCTGGGGATTGGCATTTACACCACCGCAGAGAAACAGGGCAAATTGCGGACGACGCATCAGGGCCTCGCAACCGAACTGATGTGTCAACCCAATCAGGTCGGCACGTTACTGGCAAAGCTTGACGGTGTGAACGCGCTGACTGATGTCACTGGATTTGGATTCGCGGGGCACCTGATTGAAATGTGTCGAGGGGGAAGTCTCTCTGCCATCATCGATCCGGACGTCATAGCCGAGCTGCCCGGGCTGGATGACTATATCGCTGAGGGTTGCGTGCCCGGTGGCACGCAGCGAAACTTTGATGCCCTGGGGGATGCTCTCCCTACTCTGGCTTCCCGTGAATCAGCCGTACTGTGTGACCCCCAGACCAGTGGAGGCCTGTTGGTTGCCGTATCGCCGAGCACTGTCGAAGACGTGCAACGGCTCCTCACTGAGCAGGAGTGCCTTAGCGCCGTGGTGGGCTCATTCATACAGAATGAGGCCGGTGAACCCGCGATCCACCTGCCGGTCGAATGACCGATCTAGACGACCTCGAATCCCTGCTGCGAGATGACACGCCCCTCATCGATACGCGATCACCAGTGGAATTCGCCAAGGGCAGCCTGCCAACTGCTATCAATCTGCCTCTGATGACCGACGACGAAAGAGAGGCCGTGGGCACCTGCTACAAAGAACACGGTCAGGCTGCAGCGGAACGGCTCGGACAAGATCTAGTCTCCGGGGACCGGAAAGCGCAACGCGTCATGGCCTGGCAAACGTTCGCTTCGCAGCATCCTGAAGGCGCGCTGTTTTGCTTTCGCGGGGGCATGCGATCGGAGATCGCCCAGAGATGGCTCAGGGATGCGGGCATAGAGTACCCGCGAATCAAAGGTGGCTATAAGGCAATGCGGCGCTGGTTGATTGAGTCCACGGATCAATTCATCGAGCAAGCTCCGCTACTGTTACTCGGGGGCCCCACTGGCGCCGCTAAAACACGCATCCTCAACGAGGGTAATAGAGGAGAGCCTATCCCGGGGAGCGTCGATCTCGAAGGCCTAGCCAATCATCGAGGCTCAGCTTTTGGCCGTAGGGTGACCGAGCAGCCTACCCAGACCAGTTTTGAATTGGCGCTTGGCGTCCTGTTGCTAAAACACCAACACGCCGGGTATCAGAGACTGATTTTGGAAGACGAGGGCCGCCTGATTGGCCGCTGCGCCCTGCCACTATCACTCCAAGCAGCCCGCCGAGATGCAGATTGGGTACAACTGGAGGCCAGCGTTGATGCCCGTGTCGAGCACTCCTTTGAGAACTACATCCTTCAGAACCTTGAGGATCTGAAGCGCGAAAATGCCACTCGTGGCTTCGATCATTTTGCGACGGGCTTACTCGAGTCGCTTGAACGCATTCAAAAGCGGCTGGGCGGACAGCGTTATGCTGAACTCAAAGCCATCATGCAAAGTGCGCTGGCGGCGCACGAGCGCGGCAATCCAGAGGGGCACAAAGCATGGATCCGAGAGCTGCTGACCGGCTACTACGACCCAATGTATGAGTACCAGATGAATAATCGGGCCAGACCATGCGTGTTTAGAGGCACTGAGAGCGAGGTAATCGAATATCTGCTAGAGGCCGGCACTGCCTCATCTGCCGACTAGGGGCGACGTCGCTTAGCGCCAGAAGCACTTTAAGATAAGATGGCGAGGACTCCCTGTAGTTAAACAGGATATAACTACCGCCTCCTAAGCGGTGATTCCAGGTTCGAGTCCTGGCGGGGAGGCCACCAAAAATTTCCTGCGTACTCCCCTCCAGTATCGACGAACCCTATGATCAGGCTGGTTTATTGCCTGAGAAAACGCGACGACATCGATAGCGGCCGCTTCTACCGCTACTGGCGTGGAGAACATGGACAGCTGGTGAAGTCCGTCGCCAAAGCAATCGGGGCAAGCCGCTACGTACAGAGCCATACCACACTACCTGAGCTCAAAGTACTCATGATCGAAAGCCGCGGCTTACAAGCGCCCTATGATGGCGTGACCGCGATGTGGTGGGAAACCATGGCGGCACTTGAGCGAGGCATGTCCTATCCCGCGGGCGTCGAAGCGCAAGCAAAGCTCACGGAAAACGAGGCACAATTCGTTGACTTCCGTCATTCACGAGCATTCATGACCGAGGAACATCAGATTTTTTAGCCTACCGATTGGCACCAGTCATAGCGAGATCGAGACACCTGAGAGCACTCTGGCTGCACGTACCCGAAAAAAGTCACGGCCCAAGGCTAGCGAGACATCCGAAGAGGGCTTAATGCGGTATATAGGGCCTAATCACGATCTTCCTTGGGCATTCCCGCTTCGGCCATGACGGACACGTTAACGCTTCACCACCTCGAGTACTCCCAGTCTTTCCGCGTACTGTGGATGCTGGAGGAGCTCGAGGCTACCTATGACTTGGTGGCTTACGACCGCGACGCGCGGACAATGGCGGCCCCCGACGAATACAAGACGCTCTCACCGCTTGGCACTGCACCGGTCATGACATGCGGCGACTTAGCACTGGCCGAAAGTAGCGCCATAATGGAGTTTATTCTCGACAGAATGCCGGGGCAAAACCTTAGGCCCGGACCCGACTCACCGGATCGCACACGCTATTTGTTCTGGTGGCACGCGGCACAGGGCTCAATGATGCCTCTGCAGTTGATGAAGACCGTCACCACAATCTCACAAAAACACCTGCCCTTTTTCATGAAGCCCTTCGTCAAGCTTTACACAAAAGGGTTGGACCAGTTATTCATTCAACCACGCCTGAGCCGCATATTAGCAATGGCAGAGAAAGACCTCGGCACTGCACCGTGGTTCGGAGGGCAGCAGCTGTCGGCGGCGGATTTCTTGATTGCATACAACATGATTGTCGGCGCGGAGCGCGACATGATTACCGAAGCATCTCATCCACGGTGTATGGAGTGGGTGACACGGATGAAAGCGCTGCCTAGTTTTGCTCGGGCCACCGAAAAGGATGGCCGTGAAAGCATGGCCCTGTCTTACTGAGCTGTTTTACTACTGGGTGAGCTCGCGAAGCGAACCGCCGCATCACGTATTAAAGCCCTCAGTCTCCCGCGGCTAAATACTTCGCCAGGGTCTCGTGGAAGTGCCGGATCCTCAGCTCTTGATAGCTCGCCGTGATCGCCTGCCTGGATTTAGATGCCATCAAGCCCTTTTGAACCTCAGGTAAGTTGTTGGCGTCTTGATCAAACAGCGCGCCCAACATACCTAGCTCCTCGGCGTCGGTATATTTTTGCTCGTAGTCTAGGCGAACTGTTTTTGCGTCCGGTGGTCTCGGTTGATCCTTGGCATAACCATCCAGCAAATAGATATCCATTATGCAGCCGTCTGGATTCATGCCATCCGGTCGATATCGGTAAGTAATTTGGCTCTGAAACCCGCCCCATGGAGCAAAGTTGGGGAAGACCAGGTAGAGAATAGAGTCCATAGTCTCGGCGTCAGTTACCGTGGCCAACATCTCCGGGGTCATGAACTCAGCGAATTGCTCCCTGCGGACCGCACCAATCGCCTGTCGAGAGGTAATTGTACTGGCGTCAATCCCGGTCAGTTCAAGCGCCAACTCGAAGCCACCAGGGCCGGTCATCGATTCAACTGATTCCTGCACGCTGTAACGATCTGCCTGGCCAGGATTGGGAATGCCTTGCGCGGTAATGGTTCGGCTCAAATGGTCGCCAAAAACGTCGTACTGAGAATTGTCGCCGCCAGTAAAGCCTAAGATCTGAGGATGCGTCTGTATAGCGTGGTAAGACTCGATAAAAGCTTCCATCGCAATCTTCCAGTTGCAACGAATTTTTTTCTCAACATGCAGCGAGACGTAACGATCTTCGGGGGACCAACGCACAAAGTGCTCCATTAATGTAGCGGCATAACTCTCGAACGGCGGGGCGTCCAAGTCCATATTAATTAGTACCCAGCCACCCCAAGTGGTAACTTGCACCTCAGGTAGCGTCAATTCTGCCAGCTGCGCCTGATCAAACTCCCAGTCGCAGTAAGCCTCCTTGAATCGCCCATCTAAGTGCCAACAGAAACCATGGTAGGGGCAGCGTAATTCTCGACTCGTACCCTTGCCTGACTTGAGCGCTCTACCACGATGGAGACAAGAATTATGAAAGCCCTTTAACTCCCCAGCTTCAGTCTTAACCAAGAGAATAGAATACTTGGCAATATCATAAACTAGGAAATCTCCGGTTTTTTTTAACGCCGTCTCGCGACACACCATCTGCCAAACTCGCGGCCACAGATTCTCCACCTCTTTGTCAAAAATCCCGCGATCAGTCCACACATCCGTCGCTATGACGTTATTAGCGATGATAGGTTGCGTGTCCAACCTCAATGCGGCTGGCACCGCTACCGACTCATCGTCCAGTAATTCCTGATAACTGGGGAAAAGCGGCTTGTTGACCTGGCAATTAGGAAATATAGGTTTGTTCATAAGCTTATGCGCGCACCTGAGCACGTTCTTTAGGCCTCTGCAGATTATCAATTTTATCAAATGAAATATGCAGATCCATCAGTCCTCTCAGCAATACGTTTGGGTGATGCTTTAGAGAGTTTTTCTCCTCTACTAATCTCCAATTATCTGTCCTACGCAACAAGCTGCTCATTGCAATCTGCAACTCCGTGCGCGCCAACTGTGCGCCCAGACAAAAGTGGGTGCCTTGACCAAATGCCATGTGATTATTGGCATTCTCGCGGTCAACTTTCATGTCGCCGCCGCACGGAAAAATCGACTCATCACGATTACCTGCCGCAAACCGCACCATCAAAAATGAACCCTCGGGGATAGCCACGCCACCAACTTCAGTGTCCTCAGTAGCCCTGCGCCACATCCCCGAGGTAGGGGTCTCCAACCTCAAAATTTCTTCGACTGCCGAGGGTATTAGGTCGGCACTGGCGCGCAGCTTCGCCTGTTCCTCAGGGTTTTGAATGAGCAATACAACGCCCCCGGCGATTGCATTGGTAGAAGTCTCATTGCCCGCCACCAATATCTGCTGAATCATTCCTAAAGCCTCTGGCTTTGTCAGCAATCGACCCTCATCAATTGTGTTGTTCGCCAAATCAGAGATGATGTTGTCTTCGGGCTTATGCCGCAACCGATCAATTAGGTCGGCAAAATAATGCTGGAACTCCACGATATCCTTGGCATTCTGAATCTGCTGCTCCTCATCCGCCAAGCGGCCCAAGCGTGATACAGAGGCATCTGACCACTTCTTGAGTAGTGTCAACTCAGTGCGGGGGACACCCAGCTGATCCGCGATCACGTATATTGGTAGAGGGACACAGAGTCTGTTTAAAAGATCAACCTCCCCATCATCAATCCAATCGTCGATCAGTTCCTCGGTAATCGCCTCAATATAACTCCGCATCCCTTCAATACGCTTGTTAGAGAATACTTTGTTAACGAGGTTGCGATACACGCGATGCCGAGGAGGGTCTTGGGTGAGCAAAGTTTCAACCATCTCGTAGCCCTGCTCGTAAATGGCATTGACATCATCATTGGGAGAGCCAGCATTCAACAGCGCACTAAAGCTACTCGAGAATCTAGCTGGATCGCGGATAATCTCTCGGATGTCATTGTATCGAGTGACAACGAACACATTGGTCCCAGGCATCTGCCAGACCGGCGCCTCGTCCTGCAACTGACGATAGACACTGAAAGGACACTCCTGAATTTCCGGGCTAAAGAAATCGAGCTCTGCGAGGTCAACACGGCTCATTACAACGCCTCCTTTAATATCAACTCAGCAGTGGGGAAAGCATCCTCAGCAAGTGCTTTGCGCTTTGCCTCAACGAACGCGGCAAAATCACCCACCACTATCTGCCACACAAAATAGCGCTCTGCCCCTTCAATCTCCATAGCAAATGGCGTAAAACCCATCGGCACGTAAGCGAAAGAGTCTCCTGCTGCCGGGAAGAGATGCTCGCGCTGGAAACCCCTCACCGCTTCACTCTGCGCCACTGGCACCATATCGAAAAACGCGACCGCAGGCTGAGTGATGGACAGACGTCGTAAAAACTCCGCGGGGAAGAGCCCTCCAGTCCATCGGGCATTGATCTCGGTTACGATCACCTCGTCGCCCGAAACGAAGTAATCGACGCCGCAATTAATACCCTCTTCGGCAACATGACCATGTTCCCGAGCATAGGCCCCCACCTGCATCAACACTGCCTCGTGGGCCTCCGGTACCTCGAGCTCGGGTGAAATGTAGTTACCCACCCACTTTCCGCCGGCAAACAAAATTTGGCGCACGTTACTGATACTGACGTCCTGCGGGGTGATCGTCAGATCCACCGTCATCTCCCGCCACTGGCTGATGTCCAGTTTTTCCTGCAGCAGAATCTGCACAGCGTCGTCGTATTCCGCAATCTGATCGAGGCAGTCGGTGACAGAATCCACAGCAAAGACATTGCGGGACCCCGCGAGCCCCAACAACTTAACCATCACGCCGCTAGGCAACGCCGAAAACATACGATCGGCCTCTCCTTCCCGAATCGCTCGCTTGGAATATACTTCAGTGTGAGGCACCGGCAGACCGGCTTGAGGCCCGTGCTCGGCAAAATGCAGCTTGGAGTTGACATTCCTACTCACTGCCAGCGCCTCGGGGTTTTGATGCAACGGTTCGTTGCTCCCACTGATCATATAGAGATTGGTCAGATCAACTTCCGGCAGTGAGTTCGCGACACTCTCGTAGAAGCCGTCGAGGGGGTGGAAGTGCCACTGGCTGTCGGGCACCGAATCGAGGCCCATGGCGGCGAACATCTCACTATAGTGACCCAGCATCTCGCGCCATCCCGGATCCGTGAATGGGGTACCCAGCGCGACATGGTCATTGTGTTTACCCAGACCGACGAGTGCGACCTGTAATGCGCAGGTGAGCACCTGATTCTCCTGATGATCAACCTGCTGCTTGGGCGTCAAACTGGTCAGGTCGTGATGCAGAGAGCAGTCGTCACCCGCCATCGCATACAACGTCGACGCGGACTGCTCGGGAATGAAACTTCCCACCTTCATGCTCTGGTCCTTGAGTTGATCTTGATTTTTGTCGTGGCCCTATTTAAACATTTGTCAGACTGACTTGGGCCGATTACCTTCAAAACTTTACTCCCTATCACCTGCCGCGTAGAGGGTCTCGCCCTGAGGAAATAGGTCTGCCATCTCTCCTGTCTCCGCCTCGTTGATATCCGCTGGCGCAATCAAGTCACTGTCGTCATACCGAGTGTTGCCGACCCGTTGTGCAACAGGATGAAACAAGACCTCCAGCGTCGGCAATTCCCCGCGGGATTGTTCGCCATCGAGCCACATTTGAAGGCACTGATCGTCTAGCAGCACTGGCTGTCTGTGGTGAATCTCGTCAAGCGGCTCGGTCGCGCCCTGAGTGACCACCGCGCAGCCGATGCCAGGCTGATAGACGCCAGCCAGATAAAAAAGAGCTCCGCCACGGTGGTGGTACCAAGGCTGCTTTTTTGAGGCGACCCGCTGCCACTCATACCAACCGTCGGTTAGCAAAGCGCAACGTGCGAGATCACGGAAAAGAGGTTTCGCGTCCAATGTCTCAAGCCGCGCGTTCGTGACAGAACCGCTCGCACCGGATCCGCCCAGAGGGATGCCCCAACAGGCCACCGTGTGATCACCGTCGTTCGTTTTGATCATCACTTGAGATTGCGGGGCGATATTGAAACGGTCCACGCTTTGTAGCCCCAGCTTTGCGACAGCGGGCTTGTTGGACACCGAGAGCGTGTAGCGCCCGCACATTCTCAGACCGTCAATCCAGCGGCTTTCAGGGCCATCCCGCCTAATACACGCTCATCACCCGCGGCCAGCTGCAGTTGCTCCTTAAGTGCGGCGAAGCCGCCTCCGGTGATCGTGTCCATTTGCAGACCGGCGGCATGATTTTCTGACAATCGCGGGGTCAGCTCCTGCTCAAAGCGCGTCTCGAACTCAGACAGCAATGGCAGCACCTGCGCTTCAGAGAAACCTGAGCTCAAACACCTGAGCGAATTAGCCAACTGGTCAGCAACCCGAAAGCAGGTATTCATACCCATGCTCCGCGCAGGGTGCATCGCGTGACGGGCGTCGCCAATGAGCACCAACGCCCCCTCTCCCCGATAAGGCTCGCTTTGCTGGGAAACGGGTGGGTAAATCGCGCCGAAGGCCAGTGAATCAAATGACACCCCGGGGCACCACTCGTCGAGACGACGCTGCAGGGCCTCCCCAGATCCCTTCTTCCAGAAGCCGATGTCCTCGGGCGATACAGGAAAACCGACCTTCGTTGTCCCACCGGTTCGCGGGATCAGTGAGACCATCCGCTCCTCTGCCAAATACACATCCAACGTTCGCTCATCACTGACACCCCGCTCGCGACCGTACAAGACGGCGATCGGATACTGGTACCGATGTCGGTCCAGGCCTATTTTCAGTCGGCTGCGAACCGTCGATGCGGTCCCATCGGCAGCTACCAGCACCGTACACGTGGCGGACAGCGACTGATTACCTGACTGCCAGTTGACACGCCAACTACCCGCTGCTCGCATCAACGACCAGTCGGACAAACCGGTAATGATTGCGGCCCCCGCTTCCTCGGCGGTATCCAGCAAAATATCGCCAATCTTTTCGTGGTTCAGGAACAAAAATGCGCCCGCACAGTCATCGCGCTGAGGCACCGGCACGGTAACAATGTGACCGCCCTCCGCATCAAACCAGCGCGTTCCCGCTCGGCGCTCAGCACCCGCTTCCAGCAACCGATCCAGCACGCCCCAGCGGGACAACACGGGCTGCATTGCCGGCTGTATATGATCGCCCCTGGCGGTATCCAATGGCCCGGAACGCCGGTCCAAAATCAACGTGCTCAACCCACTGCCCTTGAGGGCGGCGGCCAGCGCGCCGCCAGCGATGCCAGATCCGATGATGGCAATGTCAAAATGTCGCGAGGTCACTCACACGTCCCGCCGTCTGGATGAATGGATTTGGAGATACACCATACCGGCACGGGCCGTTCAATCAAACCAGTGCTCGCGACAGCGGCGTCGCCCAGGCCATTGCGCCACTGCGATTCCCTGCTGCCAAGCGGTGGTGTAATGTCATAAGGAATGACCAGCGGCTGACTCCCTATGACCGGGGCCACACCTAAAAATCAACAATGGATCGTGCTCAGCGGGCTGTTTTTGGTTTACATGGCCTCAAACGGCGTCACCTTGCATACGCTCCCCCTGTTATACCCCGAATTGATGGACAACTTCGGCTGGCATACGGGCGAGGTAACGTTGCCTGCAACCGTATTCTTTGTCATCGGCGCCGTGACATCGCCACCCGCCGGGTGGCTCCTCGATCGCTATTCATCCCGCGCCATCATCGCGATTGGCAGCGCGCTTCTGACACTCGGATTAACGGTCTACTCCGCGACAAATAGCCTCTGGCAACTGGTCGCCGTGTACGCGCTGCTAGGCCTGGCTTTGTCACTCTGCGGCCTCGTCTCCAACATGGTGATGCTAACAGGCTGGTTTGACTCGGGACGCGGCCGAGCCACAGGCATACTGTTGATGGCATCCAGCCTAGGCGGCGCGCTGTTTCCCCTCGCTGTCGGATCGGGCATCGAGCAACTGGGTTGGCGACAGACCGTACTGCTAACGGGCGTCGGCGTCGGCTCGATGATGCTGGGCAGCGTCTGGTTATTGCTCCGGGATGGGCGGCGCGTGATGCCGGCCTCACCACCCCCCGGGCACTCAGGTAATGTGAAGGAGCGTATCATCCCCACCCTCTTGACGCGTCGCTTCGCTGTCATTGTCTTTGCCACCGGCAGCCTTTGGTTCATTATCATCGCGCTAACCCAGCATCAGTCCATTCACCTGGCCAAGGACGTTGGACTCGCAAGATCCTCTCTACCCAATGTGTTTAGTCTGTTTTTTGGCTGCTCTGTGGTGGGTAAATTCTGCTTTGGGCTGCTGTCTGACCGCTTTGACCTTCATCGGGTCATGGCGAGTGCAATACTGATGCTGGCGATCGCACTGATTACGCTCAGCCAGATAGCGGCAGATGCCACCGCACTACTGTACGGCTATGCCGTGCTTGCAGGGCTCGGGTTTAGTGGCGCTTTTACCTGCATCCAGATTTTGATAGCGGCGCATTACAGCGGACCACTCTATGGACGCATCCTGGCGACGATCGTCTTGATCGACACACTGTGTGGCGCACTTGGCACGCAGACGGTCGCCCGCGTCAGAGAATGGCAGGGTGACTACACTGCCGCCTTTGTCGGCATGGCGATTCTCTCCACGCTAAGCGCAATGCTGGTGCTTAGCCTGACGCGCGCGACGGTGGTGTCAGAGTCACCCGCACAAGTTACAGATGCGTACTAAGCCTCAGGCGTCACTAATAGACAAGACACATCGCTCATCTGAGAGCAGGTCAGCAACGGCATAATGATCGGTGAAGGACGACTTGTAATCTGTCATAAACGCCACACCCTCTTCCCGAATTCGCCGACGCTGTAACGCACTACAAAAACGCCTGACATCATCCTCGCTCTCGAGGATCAGAGGCGGTACTTCAGCAGTGCGGCCGTCTGCATCCTTTGCCACCATCGTAAAATAACAGGTGTTCGTATGCTTACTCGCGCCCTCCTGTAAATTCTCTGCGACTACCTTAATCCCCACGACAAGTGATTTTTTTCCTACGTAATTCACTGACCCCATGAGCGACACCACCTCGCCTACTTCAACAGGACGGAGAAACTGCACGTTATCGACAGACACCGTGACGCAGTAGTTACCGGCGTGCTTACTAGCGCAGACGTAGGCGAGCTTGTCCATCAGAGACATCAGCGTGCCGCCATGCACCTTGCCACCAAAGTTAGTGTAACTCGGCACCATCAGCTCAGTGATCACGCTTCGCGAATACGCAACAGGATGGCCTTTCATACCCAACTCCTCGATTGTGCATCCCTATACGCGCCAAAATACGTCGGAGATTAGCCTTCGCACATATCGCTTTCGCCAACAAGCCAGCGGCCTGAGGTTCAGACGCCGCCGGAGCTGACCCCGATAGCACTCGAAATCATCTTGTCGCCGTTGGACTGAATACCCATGGGGGGTATACTGAAATCCAGCTACAATACCTCCATGGGGTATTGTAGCTTTCAATCAGGAGATCTTTGAGTGAGAGGCAAAACGCAGCATAAAGCAGATGCCCGCCTAGCACGCATAGAAGGTCAGATCAGGGCCGTGCGAAAAATGGTGGCCGAGGATCGCTACTGCATCGACGTGGTACGACAGGTGCAGGCCGCTCGCTCTGCGCTAAGCAGCCTGGAAAAATTGATTATCGATGACCACGTTGATACCTGCGTACAACACGCGCTCGAGGCTGGCGAGACCGGTGAGCGCAGGGAAAAGGTGACCGAGCTGGTCTCCATCCTTACAGGAAAGAAAAAGTGACGGTAGTGCGCACGGCACTCCCTCTGACACTGGGATGCCTGATATCCATGGTGACTCTCGCCCGCCCAGTCTCTTACGCGGGCGGCTGGACCGTGATAGAGGAATCGGATCGGCAATCCAGCTCGGCGCTCGCACACTACACCCCGTCTCCGACTATGTCACTAGGATTTAAAACGGAGGTGAATCGTGACTCAGATTTTGCACTCTACAGCGTGCATCCCACCTTTTTAGCAAAAAGATGGTTTGGCGCTGACTATCAGGGAAATTTGTACTTCCACGGCGGTATCGGGGTTGCCTCCGGGATCAATGGCAACCCTCAATCTGATCAGATGGCGATTTACGGAGGCGTAATGGCCGACTGGGAGACGCGGTCTCTCCTCGTCGGATATCGAAACCGCTATCTAGAGGCCGGCCACCACGCAAATCAATTTATGCAGGTTTTCCGCGCTGGATTTGCGCCGTATGAGGGCGACAGCGGCGATCTTCATACCTGGATGATACTAGAGATTGATCATCGCACCTCCGAGCCAGACTCGGTCACCGCCACCCCCTTAGTGCGCTTTTTCAAAGGACCACTGCTTGTCGAAGCCGGCTACAACCTCACAGTTAACCAACCGCTATTTAATTTTACCTACCGTTTTTGAGAGGGAGCATTACGATGAAGTTGCTGATGAAAACCATCGTCATGACCACCGCACTTTGCTTCTGCCTGCCTTCTGCGGCGCAGCCGCAGCACGATAACGCGAATCATGCGACACACGACATGCATGACCACGAAGAGGCTAACTCAAGCCATGCTGCCAACAGTGGCCGTGGCGCTAGTGATGGACCGGTTCTAACCCGCACCGAAGACATTGAATCTGCTCTGGCTGACGGCGGAGAACCCATCGTGGCAGACGTACTCGGTGTCGTCTGTGACTTCTGTGCGTTGGCCATGAACAAGATCTTCAGCAAACGAGAGGAAGTCGCCGCAATCTACGTCGACCTCGATACCAAAGCGCTCAACTTGGTGCTGGTGCCCGGCGCTTCGATGAACGATCAGACTATTACAGATCTTGCCGTCCAGGCAGGCTATCGGATCGCTGAGGTACGCCGTGGTGACGCGGCACTTGGCGGCGCATCGTGAGAGGTGATTGGCGAGACAGCATCGCGCCCTCTCTGGCCCTTTTCGGCAGCGCTTCGACGTTACTGTGCTGTGCACTGCCCGCGCTTCTAATCTCGATCGGCGCCGGCGCCGTGATGGCGGGACTCACGGCCGCCATACCCGGCATCATGTGGCTCTCAACTCACAAAAATATCTTATTCGTCCTGTCGGGCGGACTGATGGCCGCGAGCACCCTACTGTGGTGGCAACAGCGCTCTGCGCCCTGCCCTGCAGACCCAATCAAAGCCGCGGCCTGTGCGCGGCTGCGCCGAAGCAACGTCTGGCTGTTATCAGGCGCCTGGGTGGCGTACGTGACAGGAGTGTTCTTCGCTTATATCTGGGTGCACATATTCTATTGAGAAGTGCGGCGGATACGGGTGTGAAGGAACAACCAAAATCCCAACACCGCGGTAGCCAGCGCGAGCAATGAAAAAATCCTTAATAGCCACGTGCCGATCGTATCCCGATCCTCATAGCTCATGATGTGTAGCGACCATAAGAAGTCCCACCATCGCCACGCGTCATGTCGCACCACGGTCACTTCTCCCGACATCGCATCAACATAGGCGACCCGGTCAGGATCTTCCGCTCTCCACAACCGCCACAGCGGCAGGGGCACTCCGCGATACTCACTGCCAAGTATGTCGGTGTCGACCCACTCAACCTGATTGGGCTTGATGACGGTTCTCTCATTACCGAGCGTCAACGCCTGCTCCGCAGTGAGCGCTGCGATGGGCAGACCCTGCTCGCCCAGCCACTGCACTCCGCCATCAGTTATTACACCGACTATGAGCTCGCCAGCAATGCGCTCCTGAATCACAACTTTGTTGGCCGATACCAATCCAGCCGTCAACTTCGACAAGTCCAACTGAGTCGGCGGACTACTTTTTTTGAACTGGTGGCCGCGCACATAATCGATATCAATGAATGCAAAATATAGGCCGCTCAGGGTCCAGAGTAACAGCTGACACGACGTCACCAGCGCGACGAGGCGATGCCATCGTCTCAGTCTGCGTTGCTTCCGCAGCGGATGATTGCCAGCGAACTCAGGCACTGCTCATTTCACTGGGATATGTGGTTATTGGATAACAAATTCGCATGGGTAGTCCTACTTCATCAAACTCCTGCCCGCCCAAGGGTAGACAGTCGCGCCCTGCAGCATCAAGGCGCGCTACAGCGCCACAGACTAACGCGTCTAACATATCGTCCCTCGCGCACTGTGCGCGCGGCACTATCGCCATTAAATCTCGAAGCAGCCGGTCAATGGTTCGAGCCGGTACATGACTAGCCAAAACACTTTTCCGCTCGCGAAACCCTGCGTCGGTCTTCTTGTTATCTCTCATCGGCATGGCCCCATTAAAGCTGCTGAAACAGAGCTCCGGATGAGTCTCCAGCCAATCCGAGTCATCGCTGCAGGATGAACGCAGGAGCGCCTCTGCCTCTCGAATCTTAGGTAGCAGATAAAACGCCTGCTTGCTGACACCTTTTCCACACTGCGCCTTACTCGCGAGATTGATCTCCTCGTATGTGAGCGGTGCCAACGCCAACCTTGGCGGCACGGGAAACACACTACTACTGCGCTTGCCAAGCAACTGCCTCGCAGCGCGGTCGCAGGCCCGGAATCCGTCACTAGAGAGCCCTATGGGGATGTCGATGCAGACAGTTGCCCGGGGCGCCAACATCGGCAAGATCGACTCAAGGGTCGGCAAGCAGTCCAGAGACCAGCCTTCACCGTCCCAACCTGCGCAGACCCATCCAGCCCGGCACCCATCGATACCGGCGGCTATTAACGATCGACTGGGACGTGATGCGGTCACAATGGGGGTGTCATACGCGCGCCTGAGCGACTCTGAGAGCCAGCCCTGCAGGCTTTGTCTCTAAAGGGAAAGCTTGAGCGGGGTCAGGACTGAAATCGCGTGACCTTAACCGGCAGCTCAGTGAACCCTCTAATGAAGAGATTACAGGTGCGCTTTGGCTCACCGACGACCTCTATGGTTTCAAAGCGTTGTAGCGCTTCCTCCCAAAGTATGCGCAATTGCATCTCAGCCAAACGATTACCCATACAGCGGTGGATGCCGGCACCGAAGGACAGGTGGTTGCGCACACTTGGGCGATCAATCCAGAAGTCATTCGGCCGCTCAATCACCGCCTCGTCGTAGTTACCCGACACAAACCACAGCACCACTTTCTCGCCTTTCGCAATTTTTCGACCATTGAGTTCTACATCACGGGTCGTGGTGCGGCGCATATGGGGAAGCGGTGTCTGATAACGAATGATCTCAGAAACCATGGACGGTATGAGATCCGAGTTCTGCCGCACCTTCGCCATTTCATCCGGAAACTGATTCAAAAACACCACGCCACCCGACATGGAATTCCGAGTCGTGTCATTCCCCCCAACGATCAAGAGCATGATGTTGCCCATATAGGTCAGCGGGTCATCCACCATGTTTTCAGTATTAGGGTCCGCTTGAAGCAAACGAATCAGATCAAACGCTTCTTTGCCGTCACCTTTTCGCTCATGCCACAACTCAGTGAAGCGCTGCAAGCAAGCTGTAATATGTCCAATAATGATCTCCCGAGTGTAGCCCTCACCGGCAGTGATCCTGACATCCGAGGTAAACGTGTCAGACCATTCCGTTAGCTTATCGCGCTCCTCCCAAGGAAAATCAAACAGCGTGGCCAGCATTTTTGTAGTGAGGTCTCGGCTCACCAGCTTGACCCAATCAAACGGCTCGTTTTCGGGCAACGAGTCCAACGCTTCGCTAGTCCGCTCACGGATCAGAACCTCGAATTCCTGAAGATTGCGAGGTGCCACCGCATGATGCACTGCGCGACGTTGATCATCATGCTCAGGAGGATCCATCGCAATGAACATCTTCAGAATCATATCGGGCTCTGGATCGATAATGGCGATGGAGGGCTCCGAGGAAAAAGTCGCGGTATCGCGCTCGATTGCAACGATATCCTCGTAGCGAGTGACGGACCAGAAAGGACCTGCGGGACTATCAGGCTGATAGTGGATGGGGCACTCCTGGCGGAGTCTAGCAAACAAGTCGTGCCAATGATCGTATTGGAACATGCGTGGATCAGAGACATCCAGATCTTCCAACGGCATGCCACGATAATCCGGCACCGCAGCTCCCATTGGCATATTCATAATATCAATCTATTCAATATTTTACAGCTAAAGTATCGACCCATTTGTACTACATCTGAAACTCAGGCAACCGCACCGTGATGTCCGCCATACCGTCTGACACCAAAATCTGGCACGCCAATCGAGAATTTTCTGCCCGATCGGGTCTGAGCCCCAACATCGCAGTCTCTTGTGAGCCAGGCGCCGGCATATCGCCTGAGGCCTCGACGAAACAATGGCAGGTGCCGCAGATGGCTGCTCCCCCACAGTCCGCATCAATCCCCGGCACATCATGTTTTAGCGCGGTCTCCATCAAAGACAAACCCAGGTCGCCGTCGACCATGCGCTCAGAGCCATCATGCTGAATAAACGTGATTACCGTCAAACTGCCATTCCTCTCCGTCGACTCATGCCAAGGGCCCACAGTGAGTCCCAATGCCCGGCAGAGGCTATCACCACGGCTCTTAACCCGCTACCGCCTGCTCTGCCTCGAACGCCTCGTGAAACGCCGCCAGCATGCTCTGCTCCTGGCTCTGGGCCTCTGAGGTGTCAAGCGGGCGCTCCAACTTAGCCCAGTCGATGTCGCCGTCGTCAGCCAACGACTCGTAGTCAAGAATACCCAGCTCCTCAAATCGAGGGCGCACCCCGTCAGTGAGCAAGCCGATTCTCCTCAGATTGGGCACCACTCGCTGAAAAAGCAGGTTGCGGAAAGTCGACATCACGAAGCCATCCAATACTTTGCGACGACTCTCCTCGACGTCCCAGCCAAAGCGACGGAACACATCCGTCGCAACCAGGCGCTCGCGACTGATAGCGCAGGCCTCAAACGCAAACAGGGCTCGCTCCTCGCGTTCTTCGTCAGTCAGTGTCTGCACGAACTCCTCAAGGTAATTCACGCCGAACGTCACATGCCGGGCCTCATCGCGCGTCACAAGGTAAACAATGTCCTTAAGGACCGGATCGGGCGTTGTCTCACGCGTCGTATTAAATGCCGACAATGCCAACCCCTCGATCACAATCTGCATGCCGATAAATTTCAGGTCCCACCGCGGGTCCGTCAGAATTTTGTCGATAATGCTGTTCAGGTGGGTGTTGATCGGGTACATCAATCCAATGCGCTTCTGGATGTATTGATTAAAGACCTCGACATGTCGCGCTTCGTCAAATGTCTGAGACGCGGCATACAGCTTCGCATTGAAGGTTGGCGCACAGGAACAGAGCTGACTGGCAACCAAAAGGGCACCCTGCTCACCATGCAGGAACTGCGATAGTGACCAAGCATTCATATGCAGCCAGAATTCATCCTTCTCCTTATCGGATAGCGCAAGGTACGGTGGGTAATCGTGCAGATTCATCAACTCGGCCTGACGCTCTTCTTCAGGCCACGGTTGGTCCCAGTTGATGTCCATCTGCGGGTCCCAGTTAAGCTGTTTACCAAGCTCATACAGCTTTTTGATGCGATCATCCTGAACCGAGTAGTCCCAGTTATAGGAGCCAGTTAGTGGCGTCTGGAAGATCTGCGCGACGTGATCCACATCCGTGCTGGTCAACAGATCCTCTAGCTCCGGGTTGTCACTCGGGTATTCGGCATCGGGGAACTGCTGAATTTTCCGAGGAGTTTTCTCACTCCATTCAATTTTCATTGCTCGGTCTCCTTAAAGCTCTTTACTATCTTCGGTCGGGACAGACGGCGACTCAAGGTGCCACCTTGCCAAATAAAGGTCATTTATGGCCAAATGAGCCATGGAATCTTCCATACCCAGCCAATATCTCTTAGTGCTCGTGGCACTCGCGGTCGAGCGAGGATGTGCCCCTACAGTGCTCTTTCATAACACCAGCTTGAACCTCAGCGTACTCAGTAGCCCCGGATCACGCATCGACGACGCCGAGGCAGACCAGGTCATCTCAAACGCGCTGGCGGCAACGGGTGACCCCTCCCTAGGATTGACCGTCGGACAGCTGCTGAATATGGGCGCCCACGCAGTCGTGGGGCAAACCTTCCTCGCTTGCGCTAATCTCATGGAAGTGCTGGATACGCTTGTTCGCTATGGGCCGCTACTGACCGGTCGGCAAGCACAAATCGATCACTACAAAGATCTCGAAGCGGGA
This sequence comes from Halieaceae bacterium, assembly GCA_902623175.1. Classification (GTDB taxonomy): domain Bacteria; phylum Pseudomonadota; class Gammaproteobacteria; order Pseudomonadales; family Halieaceae; genus Luminiphilus. The sequence goes on along the minus strand of CACNSR010000002.1, from coordinate 125,042 downwards.
CGCATCGGTCTGACTCTGAGCTTGGCATGGCCATCCCCATCGATACGCTTTTCCCACGAGGCCATATTTTCCGCGGCCCAGAAGACACTCTCCGATCTGCTACAAACACCGGCGATCGATGTCGAAGTATCGTTACCATACGACGCCCCGCGGGACACAACCGCTTTTGAGGAGATTTTCGGGGATAAGGTTCGCTTCAATGCCGAGAAAGCGAAACTCAGCATACCTGAGGCGCTGGTGACGGAACCCCTGCCAACATCAAATCCAATACTGAGAGCCCTGTATGACGCAGAGTGCGCGCGACTTCTGGCGGACTTGTCAGAGAACGCGAGCTGCGCAGAACGGACGTTGGCGGCACTCGATAAGCTGGAAGGCCAATACCCGGGGCTGGATCAAATGGCTTCCATGCTTCACCTGAGCACCCGCACTTACCGTCGTCGATTACAAGACGAGTCGACTTCTTTTCAGGCATTGTTGGATTCGGTTCGAAGCAAACATGCGACGCAATTGCTAAGACACCCCGAGATGTCAGTAGATCGCGTAGCGCAGCGCCTAGGCTTCAGCGATGTATCCAACTTTCGCCGCGCGTTTATCCAGTGGACAGGGGAGTCACCGTCGCAGTGGCGCAAAAATCAGCGTGCGATGGTAAACCTCAAAGATTATTGAAGTCGTCGCAACTCAAACCCCTTCCGGGGAAAGTGCAAGTAGACCACTTGACCCAAATCCAAACTTCGTGAAATCACGATCCGATTTTTATCGAGGCACACCAGTTCGCCTACTGTCTCGTCTCGCGCGTAATCAGACGGCGCCACCCCGACACGCTCACCCGGCTGATAAGGCTCGGCGACCACCCGAACAACGACTGGCCTATTATCAACAATACCCTGAACAACTCGCTCCCATGTTGCCGGCAATACCTCGCCATGGCCCAAGGCAGCCATGCGCTCCAGCCACTGCGACACTGTAAGTGGCCAAGCTGAGGTTACACGTCGATCAATCTGCGTGGCCATCCACAACGGGTGGCAGCAACACAAATCAAGATAACCGGGCGCAGTGCCGGACAAATACGGAGTCGAAGAGAGTCGCGCGCCAAGGTGCGCGATAAATTTATCGACCGCTTCCCGTGCTCGCTCGGCAGTCAACACTTTAAGTGTCGCATCACGCATCATATGCGAGCGATCACGCATAAACCTTCCGACGCCCAAAACTCCCATCTGCCTCACTAAAAATCCCAGAACTTTGATTGGGGAGATGGTGGAGAAGACGGCAAAAAAAATCTCGCGCTCAGCCCAATCACGCAGAGTCTCGTCGACCGCATCAAGATGAGTGACCGAGGGATCGTCGTCATGTAGTGCCTCAAAAGCCAGACGCGTATCGCAATAAAAATGTGCGCCTCTCTGCAACACTGGAATCCGACGATAGCCTCCCAAGACCTGATCCAGCGTGCCTCTCGGCGGCTGCGGCGACACCTGTATCGACAACCAAGCTATCCCTCTTAACCCCATGGCCAATCGAAGCTTTTCGGAATAAGGCGACATGGGGTAGTGATAGAGCACAAGGGTCACGTTCGGATACCTGATAGAGGACTCATAAAGGCGCACTCCCTGAAGTATTTCTAACAATCAAAACCATCAGCAATAAAAAAGCCGGCAATGATGCCGGCTTTATTGTCTGCTGCCACTCCCAAACGTGGAGCAAAGAGAACTTACTTCTTCTTTTTGGCTGCCTTCTTCTTAGCAGGAGCCTTTTTCTTAGCTGCTGCTTTCTTCTTAGCCGGAGCCTTTTTCTTCTTAGCTGCTGCCTTCTTCTTAGCAGGAGCCTTTTTCTTAGCTGCTGCTTTCTTCTTAGCAGGAGCCTTCTTCTTAGCTGCCGCCTTCTTCTTAGCAGGAGCCTTCTTCTTTGCTGCTGCCTTCTTCTTGGCAGGAGCCTTCTTCTTTGCTGCTACTTTTTTCTTAGCAGCGGGTTTTTTCTTTGTTGCTTTCTTCGCAGCGGCCATGAATTCCCTCCTAATGTGCCCAGCCTCGATTCAAAAACTATCAAGCTTTATATTTGATGACAAGCAAAGTCGTGCGAATTACTACCTAACCTAGTGCCGACATTATATGCTGCGTTATATCGTCAACAGCACCCACACCGTCGAGTTGGTGGTAGTCCACATCCTCGAGCTCACGATAAAAGTCAACCAATGGACGAGTTTGATCGTGATAAACAGCGAGCCTGTTACGGATCGTATCTTCCCGATCATCATCACGTTGAATCAATACCTCACCTGTCTCGTCATCCACTCCCGGCTCGACAGATGGGTTGTACTCTACATGGTAAACTCGGCCTGATCCGGGATGCACTCTGCGGCCGCTCAGCCGCTTAATAATTTCATCGTCGGATACCACAATCTCCAGCACGTGATCAATCGCGATGCCCTCGTATACCATCGCTTGCGCCTGGGGGATGGTTCTTGGGAAACCATCGAACAAACAACCACTCTGGCAATCCGACTCAGACAACCGCTCCTTTACGAGCCCAATAATGATGTCGTCGGATACCAGGCCACCAGAATCCATAATGGCCTTAGCTTGCTGGCCGAGAGGAGTACCCGCCGCCACCGCTGCTCTGAGCATGTCGCCCGTTGAGATCTGAGGGATACCAAACTGCTCACAGATAAACTGGGCCTGTGTGCCCTTACCCGCGCCTGGGGGGCCAAGTAGGATGATGCGCATAGGTGAACTTCTCTTATTGGGGGCTTATCAGGTATTGCTGCTGCGTTAGCGCTAAGCTACACAGGCATCCGTCGGCTCGCAAGCTGATTGAGATCGCCCTCGCGTCCGGGATCAGTCAGTCGCTGAACCTCTAGCAGCCAGCTCGCGTTTAGCGGCTTGCCAACGTTCCTCCAGTCGTTCCAACGATTCCTCACTTAGTTGACTGCCGTCACGCTCCGCCGCCCTCTCCATCAGACGAAAACGCTTCTCAAAACGACGGTTGGCGTGACGCAAAGCGGCCTCTGCGTCGACGCCAAGATGCCGTGCCAGGTTCACCATCGCGAGAAGAATATCGCCAACTTCACTCTCAATGGCCGCCGATTCTCCCTCGGAAATAGCTTCAGCCAATTCTCCGAGCTCCTCATCCACCTTCCCACGCACCGCATCAAACTCGCTCCAATCAAAACCAACACGCGCCGCCCGTTTCTGCAGCTTTTGAGACCGGCTCAGGGCGGGCAATGCTTTGGGAATATCATCGAGTGTGCCCTTCTGGTTTTTCTGCTGTCGCTCCTCTCCCTTGATCTGCTCCCATCGCTCTTTAACTTCACTTGCCGACACGCATTGCCCACCAGTTGCCGCGAAGATATGCGGATGCCTGCGACGCAATTTTTCCGCTACGCCATGCACGACATCTTCAAAGGTGAAAAGCGATTGCTCGCTCGCCATTTGGGCGTAAAACACCACTTGAAATAACACATCACCCAGTTCATCTCGAATCTGCGCAAAATCTTCGGCAGCAATCGCGTCAGCCAACTCGTAAGTTTCTTCAATGGTGAAGGGGACGATCGTGTGGAAGTTCTGCTTGAGATCCCAAGGGCACCCCGAATCGGGGTCTCGTAATCGCCGCATGATATCGAGCAACGACCGAATCCCGGCGTGAGTTGTCGTCGCGTCATCGGTCATAGATTTTCAACACCTCTTGCAGCAGGGGATCCAGCCTCGCCAGGCAAATCGACCCCGATGGGCCAGCGCCGCCATCGATCGGCCTAGGCAAAAATACCGGTAGACAGATAACGGTCTCCGCGGTCGCAAATTATCGCCATAATCATCGCTCCCTTAACCTCTGTGCTCAGTTTGAGCGCAGCCGCTGTGGCACCGCCGGAAGAAACGCCAGCAAAGATACCCTCATCCCGCGCTAGCCGCTTCATCATCTGCTCTGATTCGCGCTGGCCGATATCCATGACACGATCCACGCGCTCATGCTGGTAGATATCGGGCAAATACTCGGGCGACCGACGCCTGATTCCCGGAATCTGCGAACCGTCTGTCGGCTGCAGACCAATAGTCTGAATGTCGGGGTTTTGCGATTTCAGAAATCGAGATACCCCCATGTTGATTCCGGTTGTGCCCGCAGAGTCAATGAAGTGCGTCACGTTGCCGCCGGTTTGCTCCCAAATTTCAGGACCCGTCGTGGCGAAATGGCCTCCGGGGTTATCAGGATTGGCGAACTGATTAAGCACCAGGCCCTCTCCGCCGACCTGCATCAGCAGGGCTAAATCGCGCGCACCTTCCATCCCCTCATCTGGCGACACATCAATTAGCTCAGCGCCATAGGCGCGCATGGCGCCTTTTCTTTCTTCGCTTTGATTGCTCCGCATAATTAGCTTGAGCCGGCAGCCCTTGACCGCAGCGGCCTTAGCCAATGCTATGCCGGTTTTGCCACTGGTCGCCTCAATGAGTGTGTCGCCGGGCGCAATCACCCCTTTAGACTCTGCCTCACTGATCATACTCATTGCCGGGCGATCCTTGACCGAGCCAGCAGGATTGTTGCCCTCCAGCTTCCCCAGAACGGTATCGCTGGTCTCTCCCGGCAGGCGCTGAAGCCTTACCAGCGGTGTATTACCGACCGTGTGCTCAATCGTCGGGTAATCTATGGGCGCACTCATCGGCCATACCACGTGACAGCGGTTTCAGCCCCAGACTGAGACGCGATGTCTATCAATTCAAAAAACACCGCTTTCAAGCCCCCTTACCCAGGCTCTTTAGATCCTTCAAGACCTCTCGAGTCCGAATCACCCGACCTCCCGTGAGTTGGGTGACCGCCGCACGCGTAATCCCCTTAAGCAGAGACAGTTCGTCGATTCCAAGTGCATCCGCTCCTTCCCACCACTGGCCAAGGCGAATGATGTGCGCTCCCGGCAGCAACCGATCGCTTTGAGATGGCACAGCAGCACTCTCCGCGACACAAAAACCACGATCCACCTCAAATCGGTAGCGCGCCTCCGCTTTGATAGGCTCCCGCTGATCATCACTGTCCCATGCCACGCTGTAACCCAGCTCACTGAGCAAAATGAGCTCAAACCGGCGCAGACTCTCCTCGCCCACTCCCTCATGAAGGGACTCAATCGCCTGCCCATAGGCCAGAAACAGTGATGGCGACACATCCATCCGCGGTAGCGAGCGGACTAGCAACTCATTCAGGTAGAGGCCGCTCATCAATGCGTCGCCGCGCAGAGGATACCCTAGCCTCGGCGCCTCGGCTGAGCGCAGTGTTTTCAGCTCACTGCGACCTACAAAGGTAATCAATAGTGGATGAAAGGGCTGTAAGAGTGAAGCGAGGCTCCCACCCCGCTTACGACGATGAGCGCCCCTTACAACTGCGCCGCAACGCCCAAGCTCCGCGCTAAAGAACTCCACCAGCATCCCACTATCGCCATAACTTTGCCGGGATAGCACCCAGGCTGGCTGCGCCGTGCTCATTGGCCGCCCTGCGGATCCAGCCCCAAGGTTTTCAGCGCTCGAATGTCATCTGACCACCCGGACTTCACCTTCACCCACAGCTTGAGCATCACCTTACTGTCAAATGCGCGCTCCATATCGCCTCTCGCCGACGTCCCAATCGACTTTAATCGGCCGCCGGATTCTCCAATCAGGATTTTTTTCTGGCCGTCTCGCTCGACCAGAATGAGCGCATTGATGTGCAAGACACCTCGCTCATCATGCTTGAATGCCTCGATCTCGACCGCCGTGGAATAAGGCAGCTCATCACCCAACTGCCTCACAATCTTCTCACGAACCAGTTCAGCAGCCAGAAATCGCTGACTACGATCGGTGATCTGATCCTCGGGAAAAAGGTGCGGCCCTGCTGGAGCCTGCGTCGCCACATAATTGGCAAGCTCGTCCAACCCTTGCTCGCGCAGCGCAGAAACCGGGAACACGGCGTTAAATTCGCAGCGCGCGGATAGCCCCTCGATAAAGGGCAGTAATTCATTCTTCTGCTCCATTAAGTCGACCTTATTAATCACGAGGGCGACTGGTGTTCGCTGCCGGCCAACAAGCTCCAACACAAAATCATCCTCCTCAGTCCACTTGGTCCGGTCACATAGAAACAAAGTGAGATCCACACCGTTCAGTGCCGACGCAGCCGCCTTGTTCATGGCCTGATTAATCGCCTTGGACTGACCAAGATGCATGCCGGGTGTATCGACATATACAAGCTGGGTATTCTCAACGGTGCTCACCCCGAGCACCTGATGACGGGTCGTTTGGGGTTTACGTGACGTGATGCTGACCTTTTGCCCCAGCAAATGATTCAACAATGTGGACTTACCGACATTCGGGCGCCCGACGATAGCCACCATCCCACACCGCTGTTCAGTCATTCGCCTGTTCCGATACCTGGCTTAGCATGTCCGCCGCGGCCGACTTCTCCGCGCGACGCCGGCTTGTCCCGGTTGCCTCGGTCTCACACTGCCGACTCGGCAAGCGGCAGGACACTCGGAAAGACTGCTGATGATCGCTCCCTGAAACTTCAACTACCGTATATTCCGGTAGTGGCTCACCGCGAGCCTGACACCACTCTTGCAACTGCGTCTTCGCATCAATCGTGTCAGTGGGTGACGCCGACTCTACCGCTGGTCGAAGCCAGTCGCCTGCCACATGCAGCGCTGTCTCAGGACCCGCATCCAGCACAACGGCACCGAGTAGTGCTTCGAGAGTGTTGGCCAGTATCGAGTCGCGGTGTCGACCACCGCTCTTACGCTCGCTCTCTCCGAGAATCAGGCAAGAGGACAGACCCCTACCTCTGGCGATCGCCGCCAGCGAATGGCCGCTCACCACCAGCGCACGCAGACGGCTGAGAACACCTTCGTCAGCGTCTGGGAATCGATTGTAAAAGGCAGATGCAGCCGCCAAGCCGATAACGGCATCACCGAGAAATTCCAACCGCTCATTGTGATGCCTTCCAGCGCTTCGGTGCGTCAGCGCTCGCTTCAATAGCGTCAGATTAGAAAACTGGTAGCACAGCCTGTCCTGTAGCGCGTCGAGTTGAGGCTGGCCAGGCTCGCTCAAGTCCGGCCCGTTGACGCCGTCTCGACAATCAGATCCTCGAACTTCATGACGCCATCCAGTATCCAGAAAACTGGGAAACGCTTCTCATAGTTCGCGTCGATGACAATGGCACTCCGCTCTCGATAGCCCTCGATGTCATCAATGCTGGTGTCATAAATTTGATTGGTGTTCAGCACCTTCGCTAACCGGACCTTCAGATCGGCAATCGATTCGCTACGGGAGTCACATCCATCAGCTGCGCGGGTAATGAGGTCTTTGCCCGTCAGGTACGCCATGTAACTAGGCACCACACGGAGCGCCATGACCAGCAGCGCGCCGACTAACAGCAGATTGAGCGATACCGGCCATACACTGAAGCCGTGAACCCCGGCATGCTCCAGGGGCTGTCTTGCTACAAATTGATGTCTGTACATGACCTACCCTCCTGGCTGGTCAGTCAATGGCTCCCGTACGTCCGAAAGAAGGCGCGCTGAGAAATTCCTCCCAATGCATCCAAATCGCTACCGCTTTACCGACGATATCGCGCTCCGGGACTTGGCCCCACACACGACTGTCACTGCTGTTATCGCGATTATCGCCCATCATAAAATAGTGACCAGGCTGCACGACAACGGAAAAGTTACGCGGTCCCCGCCTGTTATCGACCTGCATCAGATGACCGTCCGTCCCGGGCAAGGCCTCGCGACCCATTTTGACGGTGTATCGACCGCTTGGAAACTCGGCCAACCACTCCTGCGGCACCGGTTCCCCGTTCACCAACAATTGCTTGCTCCGGTAAGCGACTCGGTCACCGGGAATGCCGATCACACGCTTGATGTAATACGTGTCATTTTGATGGGGTGGGAAAAACACCATGACATCGCCTCGTTCTGGCTCACCAACGTCGAGAATCTTGGTACGCGTCACGGGTAACCGAAGGCCATATGAAAACTTGTTCACCAGAATGTAATCACCCACCTCGAGGGTAGGCACCATGGAAGACGAGGGAATCTGGAAGGGCTCGTACAGAAAAGAACGTAATAACAACACGACTGCCAATACGGGAAAGAATGAACGGGCATATTCAACCACGGCCGGCTCACTGGCTTCCCTGTCGCAGGCCTCGGCAAATGCTTGTGATGCCTTTGATCCGAGCTCGTCATAACCAGGAAACTTTTCAGCCAACTGGAGCCGGCGGGTCGCCCTTCCCCGGGCCAGCAGCAGGCTGTCGAGTAACCAGATAGCGCCACTGCCCAACACAACCATCACCAGAATCAGCGGAAAATCAATATTCATAAGCCGTATTAATCTCTACACGCCACAACATCTCACTCTGACGCATCCGCGGCGTCTAATCCCTCAAGCCCAGTGATGATACACCGCCAGCCGCGCCGCACATTCAGCCGTCAACCTGCAATACCGCCAAAAATGCCGACTGGGGTATTTCAACGTTACCCACCTGCTTCATGCGTTTCTTGCCAGCTTTTTGTTTTTCCAATAGCTTCTTCTTCCGTGTCACATCACCGCCATAACATTTGGCGGTCACGTTCTTCCTCAAGGCCTTAACCGTCTGTCTGGCGACAATTTTGCCGCCGACAGCTGCCTGAATCGCCACATCGAACATTTGCCGCGGGATGAGCTCCTTCATTTTTTCCGTCAACACCCGCCCGCGAGACTGCACATGGTCGCGATGCACGATTATGGCCAAGGCATCGACGCGGTCGCCGTTGATCAACACATCCAAGCGGGACAGCGGTGCCGCTTTGAATCGCTCAAAACCATAGTCGAGGGATGCGTAACCCCGACTGACCGACTTCAAACGATCAAAAAAATCGAGCACCACTTCCGCCATTGGGATATCGTAAATAACCTGCACCTGCTGGCCGAGAAACTGCAGATCCACCTGCACGCCGCGCTTTTCCACACAAAGCGTGATGGCCGCCCCCAAATACTCCTGAGGCGTCAAGATCGTGCAGCGCGCGATCGGCTCCCGCATTATCTCGATGTCACCTACATCCGGCAATTTGGAGGGGTTATCTACGTAAATAGTCTCCTGACTCTTTTTTACAATCTCATATATCACAGTTGGTGCCGTCGTGATGAGATCGAGGTTGTACTCTCTCTCCAGCCGCTCTTGGATGATCTCCATATGCAGCATGCCAAGAAATCCACAACGGAATCCAAAGCCCAGCGCATCGGATGTCTCCGGCTCGTAAAACAGCGACGCGTCGTTAAGCGTCAGTTTGCCCAGGGCATCTCGAAAATCTTCGTAATCGTCGGCGTTCACCGTGAAAATACCGGCATAGACCTGAGGCTTCACACTCTGGAAGCCCGGCAGCGCGGGCGTATCCTGCTGCGCCGCGGAGATCAGCGTATCGCCCACCGGCGCCCCTTTAATATCCTTGATACCCGCCACCACGAAGCCCACCTCGCCCGCCATTAGGCATCCGGTTTCCGTTCTTCGTGGCGTGAACACACCGATCATGTCCGCCTGATGCTGCTTGCCGGTGGAGCGCACCACAAATTTGTCTCGCTTGCTGAGCTGCCCTTGCTTTACCCTCACCAGAGAAACGACACCCAAATAATTATCGAACCAAGAATCGATGATCAGTGCTTGCAACGGCGCTTCCCGATCCCCGTCAGGAGCCGGCACTGTCTCAATAAGATACTCCAGCACATCCTCGATACCCATGCCGGTCTTGGCGCTGGCAGGAACCGCCTCTGTAGCATCAATGCCAATAATTTCCTCGATTTCTTGCTGCACCCGTTTGGGGTCTGCCTGCGGCAGATCCATTTTATTTAATACCGGCAATACCTCGAGGCCCTGCTCGATTGCGGTGTAGCAATTGGCGACCGATTGCGCTTCGACCCCCTGACCCGCATCCACCACCAGCAATGCCCCCTCACAGGCAGCGAGAGAACGAGAGACTTCATAGGAAAAATCGACGTGCCCGGGGGTATCAATGAAGTTCAGTTGGTACGTCTCACCATCTTGCGCCTGATAATTGAGCGTCACGCTCTGCGCTTTGATGGTAATGCCCCGCTCCCGCTCAAGATCCATCGAATCCAGCACCTGATCCGCCATTTCTCTCTCGGACAGACCGCCGCAATGCTGAATGAAGCGATCAGCAAGAGTCGACTTGCCGTGATCAATATGCGCAATGATCGAAAAGTTCCGAATATGACTGAGTTCAGCCACTGACACAGAGCCTCAAAAAAAATAACGCCCACCTAACGGGCGAGCGTTGCAGAGTTGAAGGAGCTTTATTTTAGCACGCTGAAAACAGGATCTTTAGTCGCCGTCCGGCACGCGAATGCCGATAAACAAGGGGCTTCGTCCGCGAATCAGGCGCACTGAAACGGAACTGCCAGGGGTCAAATCATCCGCAGCCGCGGTCACGTCCGAAACGCGACTGATTGGACGACTTCCCAGGCGGGTCAGAATGTCACCGGCTCGGACGCCGGCTTCATCAGCAGGCGAGTCTGGTTCAACCGCGTCAATCAAGATACCACCAGAAAGACCGAGGTCTGCCAGCGCGCCCGCCTCAGCTTCGGCGACGCGCATGCCCAGTAACTGCAGGCTGCCATCGGCAGATACGCCAGAGTCAACGCGAGCGACCTGATCAGCCGCTAACGCGCCCACCTCGACAGTTACCCTCTGGTTGTCGCCATCGCGGACCACCAACGCCTCAACCCGACTGCCCGGCACTATCAACCCCACAACGTGGGGCAAATCCGCCGAGGTTTCGATGGGCTCACCATCGAAGGTGACAATGACATCGCCAGACTGCAGTCCAGCGCGCTCCGCCGGAGAGTCTCGCCCCACTTGGGCGATCAAGGCACCTCGAGGCCGGTCCAATCCAAAGGAATCAGCCAGATTACGGTCGACATCCTGAATGCTGACACCCAGCCAGCCACGCTCAACCACGCCGTTTTCCTGAATCTGAGACACCACATTACGAACGACGGAAACCGGAATCGCAAAAGACAGGCCAATGGACCCACCTGAGCGCGTGAAAATCTGGGAGTTTACGCCAATTACCTCGCCATCCAGATTAAAAAGCGGCCCTCCGGAATTGCCCGGATTAATCGCGACATCGGTCTGAATAAAGGGCACATAATTGTCACCCGTATCGGTAGGCAGACTCCGGCCCAATGCGCTGACAATCCCGGCCGTGACAGAAAAATCGAGACTGAAGGGCGAGCCAATCGCCAACACCCACTGTCCCACTTTGGTATCGTCTCCACTGGCGAGCTCGAGAGTGGGTAGCCGTTTCGCGTCAATCTTAAGCACCGCCAAATCTGATCGCGGATCCGTTCCCACTACTTCAGCATCAAATTCCTGTCGGTCAGGCAGCCTGACTATCACCCGGCGAGCGCTCTCAACCACATGATTGTTTGTGACGATGTAACCGTCGCTCGTCAGAATGAAGCCGGAGCCCATACCAGCGCGATCTCTGGGAACGGAAGGGCGGCCAGGAAAATCGAAGAAGCGTCGCAACGACTCGGGCAATTCGTCCAGCTGCTCCTGATATCTCGAATTCTCCGCTTTGTACTCGACTAAAATCTTCACCACGGCTGGCGCCGCAGCGCCCACAATCTCAGTGAAATCGGGCAGTTCCGCTGCGCTTCTTTGGGCGGCGAAGGTCAGCGCGAGCACGCACACAAGAGCGCGAAATATCATCGCCTTACTCCCTATGATTTGAAGAAACGGGGGTCAACCCTTTACGAGTAAATCCTCAAACTGGTTGACCTGCTTGCTGCTCAGGCGAGGTTCAGACAGTCCCGGTAACAAACCGCCTGACCGCACAGTCGCAACCCGAAGGATAGCAAAGCCAAATAACATCCCGGTCGCGAAGGCAGCCGCAGACCACAGATCGCCCCAGGTTGACGACAAAAAAATATACAGGACAGTGCCGGTCATAAACGGGAAACCGCAGATCAGCAAGGTACCGCCTAAGAGTGTGGCTTCGGGCACCCTTATCGCGACCTTATCGCCCAAGTTGCACTGCGCGGCAGTCAAAGTTTCGCCAGACGTCGCCCTGACGCGCCCCTTTCCGCCCCTTAAAAAGGCCAACAAAGCGCCCTGCCCGCATCCCGCGCGAGCGGCACACTTGCCACATGTGACGCTGCGGCCCGCTTCAATCCAAACCGCATCAGGCTCAACGGCGACCAGCTTGCCGGTTTCGTTAGACCATCCCATCAGGTCTGCTCCCTAGGCGGTCGGACAGCGTCTGCCAGCAACCGTGCGGTCACCACGGGGACTTCGCCTAGCACGCTGATCAACAAACCACCCGCCGCCGATCTGACACCGCGGGTGTACGTTAGCGTGGCACCCTCAATCACAGCACCCTCTCCAACCGGCGCCCCTGGTGGTAACGGCTCAACAAAGATAGACGCGGTCGCCAGACCGTCACTAACCACAAACACACCACTGTCAGCATCCTCGGACAGCACAAAGTATCCTGGCACGGCGCTCCGCCCACGCTCGTATCCTCGCTGCTTCCCAGCGAGCGGATCCCGCTCTGAGAGCGCTCGATAATCGATTGATGCATATTCATATCGCTCCAGCATCTTGCCCTCCGAACCCACCGTCGCCATCGCTAAAGCCAAACCTGTCTCGCTGTCCATATCAACAAGGTAGGTTAATCGCAGAGTATCGCGGGGCTTTAAGCTAAGTCTCTGGGTCGATCTACCGGCAATGGTGCGCCCCGATTCGAGGGCGGGCAAATAAACCGTCGCAACATCACAGGCTCTTTGAGGGGAGTCGAATGGCGCAGACCACCGCTCAGGTGCCGGGTCAGCCTGCGCATTCATCCGCCGAAAAATGCCCTGGCTGGCATCATCGACAGGCGAACTGACGGTGACAAATTGCCGGCTGCCTGCCCGCTCATAAAGCACCGTGCCCTTGTACTGCTGATGAGAAGACGCCTGCAGCATCTTGAGGAGCGCCTGTTCAGAGGGCGTATCAAGACTGCAGAGGGGGCCGGGGACTGGGCCGACATCGGACTGAGCCAAAAGCGGTGTCGGCACCAACAGACACAGCGCGACTAGCGTCGCGGCCGCTGACAGGCAGCTCCCTTTACTCCGAAGCGCTAGTGTCGAGCTGCGATTCCGGAACGCGAACATGGGAGATATAGGGCGCGGGATGACTGAAGGCGGCGGCGGCTGCATGGCGGCCGTTGAGTGCGCGATATCGATCACGAGCAAGACGATCGTATACCACAGCAATGTTATGACTGGATTCCTGGGCAGCCACTGACTGCTGGGCCGGGCCCGGAAGGGGTTTGCTGCCCAGACTAGCCTGAACCGGTTGCGCACCCAACACCGGCACCACTACACCTCCCAGTTCACTTACCACCGGTACGGGGGATCCCGCTGTCGAGGGCAGCAGGAGTTGCTGCCCACCCATTACCACTGCAAGCGTCACTGACGCCGCGACCGCCATACTCCAGAGCGGGTTACGACTCATCGGTTTCTCTGTCTCCAACGCTTCAAAGACCCCCCTTGACACGTCGATTTCGGTGTCGCTGGCAAACTGCCCGTGCAGCGCATCTCTCACACGATGGTGACGCTGCCACCGATCGCGCAGGGAGCCGTCGCCAGCTATAGCGTCCAGCGTCCGTCGCACCTCAAGTTCCTGCGCCTCGCCGTCCATCACGGCGGAAAGCGACTCTATGTCTCTCTCTTCAGCTGTCATCTAAAACCCGAGCCCCCACTAATCTGCTCTTTCACGCGCTGGTCAATCGCCTCGCGCGCCCGAAATATCCTAGATCTCACCGTGCCCACAGGGCACCCCAAAACATCCGCAATGTCGTCGTAACTCAGCCCGTCGAACTCCCTGAGCATCAACGCTGCCTTCAACTCCTCGGGCAACGCGTTCAACGCAGATTCAATCACCTCCGCCAGCTCACCTCCCATCGCCAGCGCCTCCGGAGAGCCACCTTCCGAGAGCAATCCGCCCTCGTCACAGCCCTCGGCGTCTTCAATTGTCGCATCGCCCCCCGGCCTGCGCCCCTTGGCGACCAAATGGTTTTTGGCCGCGTTCGCCGCAATGCGATACAGCCACGTATAAAATGCACTGTCACCGCGAAATTTACCCAGCGCCCGGTAGGCCTTAATGAACGCCTCCTGTGTGACGTCCTCCACTTCACCGGCATCTGACACGTATCGACTGATCAGTGCGGCGATCCTTCCCTGGTACTTCAAAACCAGCAGATCAAACGCACGTAAGTCGCCACGCTGAGCTCTCTGAACCAGTTGCTTATCTGTATCAGAGGCTGTCAAAACCGCGCCTTTACTTTACCCGACATACCGGGGTGCCCGCCTCACCGGACGCCCAATGCCCCTTCAGAACATTCTGCAGGCAAAAAGTTCCCGATACATTACACTTTGTCTTGTCACCACTATTATACCGCACTCCCAGCGCCCCACTGGCTTACGAAACATGTCGACTATTGCCCGATTTGACGTGCTCATCATCGGCAGCGGTGCCGCTGGAATGAGTCTCGCGTTGCAGTTACCGACATCGCTCAAGGTGGCGGTGCTGTCCAAAACCCAACTGGGTTCGGGATCGACATTTTGGGCCCAGGGCGGGATGGCGGCAGTACTTCACGATAGGGATACGGTGCAGGCCCATGTGGACGATACGCTGAGTGCCGGTGCGGGTCTCTGTCATGAACCCGCAGTTCGATTCACCGTGGGCCGAAGCCGGCAGATCGTCGACTGGCTGATCTCGCAGGGCATGAACTTCGACCTCCGGGAGGATCAGCAGGACGCGGAGTTTCGTGAGTTTCACCTCACCATGGAAGGCGGGCACAGTCATCGCCGGGTCATCCACGCTGCCGATCAGACCGGGCGTGCGCTGTCAGAGGTTTTGGCTACCCGGGCGGCCGAGGCCCCCAACATCACCATGCTCACTGATCGCTGTCTCGTGGATGTGATCAAGGCAGGCTCTCGAGTCTGCGGCGCCTATCTGCTGAGCACCGGCGACAACACTGTGGGGACAGTCAGCGCCGGTGCCGTCGTGCTTGCAACCGGGGGTGCCAGCAAAGCCTATCGATACACTACGAACCCCGACGGCGCCAGTGGGGACGGCATCGCGGTCGCGTGGCGGGCGGGGTGTCGGGTGGCCAACCTGGAGTTCAACCAGTTTCACCCCACCTGCCTTTACCACCCGGAAAGTCGATCATTTCTGATGACTGAGGCGCTTCGCGGTGAAGGTGCAACGTTACATCTCCCGAATGGCCAGCGATTCATGTCCGACTTCGACGACCGCGAGGAGCTTGCACCGCGCGATATCGTGGCCAGAGCCATCGACTATGAGATGAAGAGACTGGGCGCAGACTGCGTCTTTCTCGATATCAGTCATCAGCCCGCTGAGCTAATTACGCGCCACTTCCCGCAGGCTTATCAGCGCTGCTTGGCACTGGGCATTGACATCACCTACGACCGGATTCCCGTTGTCCCCGCCGCCCATTACACCTGCGGCGGTGTGGTTGTCGATCAATATGGCGCCAGCGACGTCCCGGGGCTCTATGTTGTCGGTGAGTCAGCCTGCACCGGGTTGCACGGGGCTAACCGCATGGCCAGCAACTCTCTGCTCGAGTGCTTCGTGTACGCAAATTCCGCGGCGCAACACATCGCAGAGTCGATCGCCGGAGAACTAACGCCGCCTGAGACCTGGGACGACAGTCGTGTCAGGGACTCCGATGAAGAAGTGGTGATTCAGCATAACTGGCAGGAGTTAAGGCGTCTCATGTGGGATTACGTGGGCATTGTGCGAACATCGCGACGGCTGGAGCATGCAGCAAACAGGATTGCACTGCTGGAAAAGGAGGTGTCCGGCTATTACGGACGGTTTCAAATCACGCGTCCGCTATTGGAGATGCGCAACCTTGCGCGCGTGTCATCCCTGATGGTGCAGTGCGCCGCGGAACGCTGCGAAAGCCGCGGCTTGCACTATAACTCGGATTTTCCCAATACCGCATCGGTTGCTCGCGACTCGATACTCATACCCGCTCATTTCGACGCTGACACAGCCCTGAACGGCCCAACTGATCGACTGCCTCATTATCATCAGTGATCAGCACCACCGGACAGGGTGCAATCACGCACCGATGCCGTGAAAACGTCTGATCTCTTCAATCACGGAGACAAAGCGATCCTCAGTGATCGCGCTGCGCCCCATAATCCACTCCATTAGGTCCTGATCGTCCTGAAACAGCAGCTCGCGGTAATCCTGTCTCAATGGCGCATTCAACTCGAGAAAAGCCTCCGTCACGAAAGGCGCCAACAAGAGATCCAATTCGAGCAGCCCCCGTCGGCTGGCCCACTTGGCGCGATTCCACTCTTCTCTCTGATCCATAGACTGTTACCAGCTCGCATCGTCAACGGTGTAGTATAGAGGTCCTCAATCTCTTTATTACCTGAAGCATCCGTGTTGAAAACTCAGCAGCCACAGAGTCCTTCCGAACAGGCAGATATTGTCATGCGGTTGTCTGGCAGCGGCGGCAGGGAGTTCCTGCACGGACAAACTACAGCAGACTTCAAAGACTGCGGTGCCCGCAGCGTCCGCTACGCCGCGTTTTGCAACCCAAAAGGCCGTGTACTAGCAGACGTATTAGCTGTGGTCGTTGATGAACAGGAAATCCTGCTGAGAGGCAGAACGAAGGTCATGGCAGCGCTTGCCGAGCATCTCAAACCCTATCTCGGCTTCTCAAGGTGCTCGCTCACACCAACCGACTGGCGCATTGGCTGGTGCGCCGGCCCTACAGACGAGCATCATGCGGTACTGCGCTTTGCAGAAGCGTCCCTCGTGGCGGTTGCCGTGCCTATGGGTCGAGAGCACACCGAGTGCTGGAGCGCACCACACGAGCGTCAGAGCGGGGATCTCCTCGATCCACTGTGGCTGGAGATCAAAAACCAGCGCGCGCGTATCGAGAGCGAAACGATCGGTAGCTACCTGCCGCAAGACCTTGATTACGACTGCAATGGCACAGTGAGCTTCACCAAGGGCTGCTACACGGGACAGGAAATTGTGGCCCGACTTCACTATAGAGGCACACCCAAGCGCCGCTTGCACCGGGCCGAAACTGCGGCTCCGGTTGTCGCGGGAGACACGTTGATCAATGCAGAGGGTAAAACCGTCGGCAGCATCGTAAATTGCTGCCTTCAAGGCCAGACACACGAACTGCTCATCGAACTAATACCGGCAGCGGCCGCGGAGCCAATAACGCCCAAAGGGGGTCACGGCGAGCTATCGAAAGTTACTCGTTGTCATGATGACAATGACCAATCAACGGGCTGACGCTGGCTCGCTTCGAGAAAAGCATTGGCTTGACTGAAATGGCGACAACCGAAGAATCCTCGGTGCGCTGACAACGGAGAGGGATGTGGCGCGGTGAGGACACAATGCCTCGCGTGATCAACAGCTGCGCCCTTTTTCTGGGCCTGAGCCCCCCATAGCATAAAGACGACGGGTGCGTCTCCATCACTGACTGTCTTTACCACGGCGTCAGTGAAACGCTCCCAGCCTTCACCTTGATGTGAACCGGCGCGGCCATGCTCAACAGACAATACACTGTTCAACAGCAACACACCCTGCTCAGCCCACTGGGAGAGGTCACCGTGGGGTGGCATGGGCATGCCGATGTCATCGTGGAGTTCACGAAATATGTTTTGCAAAGAGGGCGGGATGCGCTGACGACCTCGCACTGAAAAACTCAGGCCGTGAGCCTGGCCCCGACCGTGGTAGGGATCCTGCCCCAACACCACCACTTTCACCGCCTCCGGCGGCGTAGCATCGAGCGCCGCAAAAAACTGCCCACCCGGGGGATAAATGGTCTTGCCAGCGGCTTTTTCGGCGCGCAAAAACGCAGACAATTGCGACATGTAAGGCTGCTCAAATTCGCTTTCTAGAAACCAGAGCCACTCTGACCGTAATCGAATACCACTGCTCATAGACGCTTCCGGGAACGAGCAAGCCCCTGGCCCGAAACCAACAACACCCCCATCCACACCAGCGCAAATGAGATGGCGGTCACAGTATCGATCGATTCACCCAGCGCAGTCTGGGCGACCAGTAGCTGCAGCGAGGGCCCCAGATAGGCCGTGAGGCCCACCACGCTCAGCGGCAGCAGCCGGGACGCCGCGATATAGGTCAACAATGGCGCCGTGGTATAGACCCCTGCCAGTAGTAAAAAGCTATCCACCTTGAGTCCGTGCTGACCCAACCCCGCTCCGCCCGTCAGCCATAGCCAGCCCAGCGCGAACGGCGCCATACAGAGGGTTTCTATAAACAGGCCCTGCATGGTATCTGCGACAATTTTCTTCCGGATAGCGCCATAGAACGCGAAGCTGCTCGCAACCACCAGACTAACCCATGGCAATCTGCCATATGACCAGAGCTGGAGCATCACGGCGACAACAGCCAGTAAAACCGCTATCCACTGGGCAGTCCCCATCACCTCCCTGAAGGCTATTTTGCCAACTAAAATCGTGAGCAGAGGCAGCATGAAATAGCCGAGGCTGGCTTCTGTCGCACGTCCATTCGATACGGCGTAAACGAACACACCCCAATTGAGACTCAGCAGTAAGGTGCCGAGTGCACTCCAGGCCAGCAGGCTAGGCACTCTGACTAGCAACCAGATTGACCGCAGGCGGCCCGCCCAAATCAGGCCTGCCGCCGCGACCGGCAGGCTCCATATTGCGCGGTGTGCGACTACATCCTGAGGCCGAACAGGGGATGTCTCCACCCAATACAAAGCCGCCAAGCCCCAAATGACGTTAGCGATCACCGCCAACGACAAGCCGGTCTTTAGCTCTTGCGCTGTGTACTGCGCTGTCATCACTGCCTCATCTCACACCGTTTGGCGTTGCACTGCATAGGAACGCTTGGCGAGATTACACCAAGCGGAATGCCCGGCAGACTGATTTCTAGTCTATCCGGCACCTTAAAGACGGTGATATGTTCCTTGGCTACCACAAGCATCGAGCTCAAATGCGCTTCGCCCTGCAATTACTCGTCTCCATCACGTTGGCTGTGGCACTACTCTCGGGAAGGATGACCGCAGTCTCCGCTGATCCACTAACACCATTGCCCGAGCATGTTGGTGGGTGGCAGCAAGCGCTTTTCCCTCTCAGCATCCCCGTCACCAGACTGACTGAGGGTCGCATGCGTCATTTCACGGAGCACTGCACTGCGGTCGCTGTCACACCTGGCCCCACCAGTCTTTTCGTTAGCGCCTGGCACTGCTTTGAAGACTATCGCTCCACCATCACGCCAATACTGCTGGTCGATCACCAAACCACGACGCCGGTACACATGAAGCTGCTCGAGACTGGGGGTTCCATGCAAGAGGATTGGGCATTACTAGAGCCAGACTCGCCGCTCACTATCGATACCTGGATCCCAATCTCCACCACCCCCCATCACGTCGGGCAGCCGTTGATTGCCGCGGGCTTTGCCCCGAGACCCGATCAAAGCAGTGATGATACTGTCAAGCGCTATTTAGTGGCCGACATCGCCTGCTCCGTAATCGACGCCAGCAACCATCCACCCGCCTCCGATTGCGTCGCAAGAAAGGGCGCGTCTGGTGGCGCCATGATTTCATTAAACGACAGTGGTAGCGCGAGACTCCAGGGCGTCATTTCCGCGGGGGACGGAGAGACGGTAAGCTACTTTTATCCTGCCTCCTCACTCGTCCGTCGACTGGGCAGGCTGCGTTAAGTCACCGCGCGTCTGTCGCGCAGGTGGCTGCCCACCGATATGCCGTTCCCCTCTTCTGGCAGCCAATTCCACTTGCTTCTGACGTTCTTGAAAGCGCGCCTGCTTGTTGGCGGTGAGATCATCGTAGCAACGGGGACAAGAGACACCTTTCTCATAATGCTCTGATGCCTTATCCGTCTCGGTGATGGGATGGCGGCAGGCATAGCACTGGTCAAAACTGCCTTTTTCAAGGCGGTGATTCACCGCGACACGAGAATCAAAAACGAAGCACTCGCCCTCCCATCGCGATTCCGATTCAGGCATGTCTTCAAGATACCTCAGAATACCGCCCTTCAGATGCCAGACATTTTCAAATCCCTGGGAAACCAAATAAGAGGTCGATTTTTCGCAGCGGATGCCTCCGGTACAAAACATGGCCACCTTGGTATGCCGCGCCGGGTCGAGATTTTTCTGCACCCACTCTGGAAAATCGCGAAAGCTCTGCGTGCCCGGATTGACCGCACCCCGAAAGCTGCCGACGGCCACTTCATAATCATTACGCGTGTCGATCACCAAACACTCGGGGTCGTCGATCAGAGCATTCCATTCCGAGGGCGTGGCGTAACGGCCAACACAGGCCGTCGGGTCAACGTCCTCCACACCCATCGTGACAATCTCCCGCTTCAACTTCACCTTCATGCGATGGAAGGGCGCGGCAACATAATACGACTCCTTCCAGTCCAGCGCGTGAAGGCGCGGGTCCTGCCGCAGCCAAGCAATCACAGTGTCGACCCCCACCCGGCTTCCCGCAATGGTCCCGTTGATGCCTTCCCGAGCAAGCAACAATGTGCCCTTGACCCCCGCTTCAAAGCACACTGCCAGCAGCGGCGGTTTAAGATCAGCAAAGTCTTCTAGCGCCACAAATCGATATAGCGCCGCAACGACCTGGTCAGACTCTAGTGGCCGCGTCATTATTTGCCGCTGCCGCCTCGACAGTCGGGTGAGTTCGGCGCAGTCAGCGTTTCCGCCCATTCTTCAGGTGTATAGGTATGGAGCGCCAACGCATGAACCGGCCCCGCAAGCCACTCAGCAAGCACACCGTATACCCGCTGGTGCCGTTTAACGCTGCGCTCACCCGCAAACTGATCTGTCACCAGCACTACTTTAAAATGGGTCTCTGAGTCAGGCGGAACACTGTGACGGTAACTTTCATTTTCCACAATGAGCTCACTCGGCTGGAACGCAGCCTCGAGCGCTGTAGTGACTTCAGACTGGATTGTCATAGGCATGTCCGCTTATCCGGGCATGCTATTTTACGTTGAAATAGCGACCGAATGTTTTGGATCAAGACCACACCATGAACACCGCCACTCACCACGATCAGAACCACCCGCCACCACCCCTCTGGCGACATGGGCTGGCCATGCTCTATGACACTTTACTGGTCGTACCGCTCTTCATGACTGCGGCAGGTCTCTGGGTGGCCATCCTCGGGCCGACGGACTCTGTCAACGATCCCGCGGTGCCAGCGAGCCTGCAGCGACTGAGCTGGCTACTAATCTTGCTCCTGTTTTTCGGGATTTTTTGGCGGCGCGCCGGGCAGACCCTGGGCATGCAAGCCTGGCGGATCAAGTTGGTGACCGACTCGGGAGATCCACCAACCTGGCGGCAGGTAACGCTGCGAGTGCTCGGCGCGTTGCTATCGGCTGTCAGTCTGGGAGCGGGCTATTGGTGGCGTTTCATACCGCCACATCAGCGCTACTGGCACGATCGCCTGTCACAAACGTATCTGGTGCAGCTACCGAAAACTCGATAGCCCCAAGCCAGTCAACGAAGCTAGATGGCACGACGCCACAGTAGCCAGGTGCCGCCCAACCAACACACCGCGATGGGCACCATTGCGGCAACTAGCGGGTCATAGCCAAAGATGAGACTGGCCGGGCCGAAGAAGTCCTGACTGATCCGAAACACCACCCCTACGATCACGCCAACAAATATCCGGGCGCCCATGGTACCTTCCCTGAGCGGTCCAAAAATAAACGACATCGCCACCAGCACAAATCCGAGTGTGGCGAGGGGCTGCAACAATTTGCGCCAAAAGGCCAACTCAATATCCACAAACACCATGCCCTGCTGCTTCAGATATTGCGCGTAAGGCCACAACTCCAGTACCGATAGCGTCTCGGGCTCAACGACGTCCAGCGTCAGGAGTTGCGGCGTGATGGCGGTGTCCCAACGCCACAGTGTCACCTCCTCGGTAGCAGTGCGACCTGACTCAAGACGCGTCAGTTTTACTTGCTCGAGCACCCAGTGGTCTCCAGCATGGGTCGCGCGCTCCGCCATCAAGGTGCTTTGCAGTAGGCGATTGTCATCGAAACTCAGTAGCGTCACGCCGTAAGCGACGCCGCCACGCTGGACAGCGTCAACGTGCACAAATGTATTGCCATCACGGTTCCAGGCGCCGAATCGTCCCGCGACCGCAGATTCAGACCGTTGCGCCAAAGCCCGGTGACTCATCGCCAACTGCTCGGTAGGGGGCGCAACAAACTCCCCCACCGCAAAACCTACCGCCGCCATGAGCAATGCGGGCTTTAACACCATTGTCGCCATGGAGAACATCGACACGCCCGCGGCGCGTATCACCACCAATTCGCTCGAAGCGGCGAGCTTGCCAAGCCCGATCAGAGCGCCGATCAGTGCTGCGAACGGCACGAACTCATGGACCCGTCTGGGCAGGGTGTAACCCACATAAATCAGGATATCGAGAAAACTGTAGCCGTCTCGCATGTCATCGGTTTCGTCGACAATCGATGTCAAGGCATCCAGCCCTACCAGAAGCAGCAGTACTCCCAGGGTGGCCAGCAGCACGGAGCGTCCGACATATGAATTAAGCTTACCCACGCGCCACTTTCCAGCGCTTGCTGATGCGCTCCCACTGGAGCAACACCAGTGCCAATAACGCAAAACCAATGTGCACGGACAGCATCAGACCGGGACCCTGGCCAGACTCGATAGCGCTGCGGCCCTGGGTCATGCCGAGGAAATATAGCAATAACACCACCATGGCGGGGCCTATCTTTGCGTAGCGGCCACGCCTAGCATCGGTGCGGCTTAGCGCCAGCGCAATCACCGCTATCGCAGGCACCATGACCGGCAATGACACCCGCCACCAAAGCGTCCCCCTAAGTCGCGGCTCGTTACTGGTCCATAGGTCGGCGGAGGCAACCGACTCGACTTTACCGCTGCGGCGCAGGCTATTCTGGGACTCGGGAATCAACTCCCCATATAGGTTGAATGTGATCTCCTCTAGAGCTCGCTCACCCGGCTCACCGCGATAGCGACTGCCGCCTCTCAACTCCAAGTATCGCCGCCCGCTCTCCTCGGCAAGAACAATCGCCCCCTCGCGGGCAAACGTTGCGGTAAAAAGGTCTTCGGTCGAACCGGGCTTCCGCTCGAAAACAAAGATGTTGTGCATCAACCCGTCGTCATCAAAACGCTCAGCATAAGTGACGTAATCACCTCTGCGTTGCTTACGGAAGCGACCCTCATTGAGCATATGCAGGCCCTCGGCTGAGCGCGGGTTGTCCAACAGCACTTGTGCTCTGGCAGAGCCCTCGGGCGCGATAAACAGAGAGAGTGTTGCCACCGCAACCGTCACCACCAGCGCCGGCACCATGACAAAAAGAGCGAGCTTGCCAGGACCCACGCCACAGGCACGCAAGACGACCATCTCGCTTTCCGCGTAGAGCCGTCCCAAGCTCAGCAAAATACCGATGAACAGACCAAGCGGCAGAATCATCTCGAAAAACCCAGGCAACTTGAACAACATGATGGGAAGCAACACGTCGCCGGTTAGAGACCCCACCGCCGCCTCCGCGAGGTAACGAATGAAGCGCCCTGCAAAGACCACCAGAAACAGCACTAAGCTGACCGCGAAGGTGTGCAAGAGAATGTCTCGCGTCAGGTATCGAAGGATCCGCATCAGGTCAGATAAACCGCGCCAAAATCATAGAGGGTTATTTCGTTAACGGCGTGGCCATCATACACTAGCTCCCCTCTTCTAGACTCAACAACCCACAGGATCACTAATGGCCACATTGAGCATTACCGCGAGAACTGCAGGGTCAGCTGAACTGATCAAAACTCAGGCGCTGGCTATTTTGATGCCCGAGAGGAAAACACTGTCACCCGCGCTGAAAGCATTGGACAAGGGACTCGGCGGCACAATGGCACAATCGTTACAAAACGGTGATTTCACAGGATCCACTGGTAGTCATATATGGCTACCCGGCGCAGGTAGCGCTGACAGGGTTTTGCTGGTTGGATGCGGCGACCCGGGCAAGCTCAATGCCGCGCAATCTAAAAAAATCAGTGAGGCACTGTCGCGCGCTCTCATTGCAAGCCCTGCCAAGGACGCGCAGATCCTGATGGAATGTCTGACACAAAAACTTAAAAACCCTGCTGCACTGATGGAGCAAATCAGCCTCTCTCTCTCTCTGGCGCATTACCAGTATGGCCAGACGCTGAATAAACGCAAGAAACCCGAGCGAGCACTGAAAAAAGTTGCTCTTCTTCCGGGTGCCCTTTGTGGCATGGCGGCGGCACGTCGCGCCGTCCTCGCGGGTGTCGCCACAGGCCAAGGCGCCAATTTAACCCGACAGTTGGTCAATCTCCCCGGCAACATCTGCACCCCTAAGTTCCTGGCCAGCGAGGCGAGGCGGCTAGCCCGCTCGGATAAAAGCCTCACGGCCACCATCATCGATGAACGAAAAATGGCAGAGCTGGACATGCACTCTTTGCTGTCGGTGGGAAATGGATCTGAGCAACCGTCTCGACTCATCATCATCAAATACCGGGGCGCCGCGAGCAGTGCCCGTCCCTACTGCCTGGTAGGCAAAGGCATCACATTCGATACCGGCGGTATCAGCCTGAAGCCCGGCGCCAAAATGGACGAGATGAAGTTCGATATGGGGGGCGCGGGATCCGTATTCGGCGCCATCAAAGCGGCTTCCCTTATGAAACTGCCTATAAACATCGTTGGAGTAATCGCAGCCGCCGAAAACATGCCGAGTGGACGAGCGACCAAGCCCGGCGATGTAGTCACAAGCATGTCAGGCAAAACGATCGAAATTCTCAATACCGACGCCGAAGGTCGGTTGGTGCTTTGCGATGCACTCACCTACGTGGCGCGGTTTTCTCCCGTTGAGGTCGTTGATATCGCGACCTTGACCGGCGCCATCATTGTGTCTCTGGGGCAAGAAGCGACAGGTATCTTTTCAAACGACGACAATCTCGCTGACACTCTGCTCAGCGCTGGAGAGCGCAGCCATGACCGCGGATGGCGCTTCCCGATTTGGGAGGAATACCATCGGCAGCTCGACAGTCATTTCGCGGACCTGGCCAACATCGGCTCTGGTGGTGCGGGCAGTATCACAGCGGCTTGCTTCCTGTCTCAATTTGCAGAGGACTATAAGTGGGCGCACCTGGACATCGCGGGCACCGCATTCAGAAGTGCGCCCAAAGGCGCGACGGGTCGACCCGTTCCCATGCTGGTTCAATATCTGCGTGAGCGTGCCGGCGTCCTGTGACAAAAGTTGATTTCTACGTCCTGCCAGCGAATGGCAGCCTGACGGCTCACGCAGCGGTCGGGCGCATTGCTGAGAAAGCGCTCAACCGTGGCCACCAGATTTTTGTTCAGGTTAAAGACGAGGCTGCGGCCACTGCACTGCATGACAGCCTGTGGTCGTTCCGCGAAGCGAGTTTTCTGCCCCACGCCATCGCGGGGACGGATGATGGCGAACCACTGGTCATAGGATGGAACGATCCGCCGATTGAACATGACGATGTATTGATCAACACAACCGGCGCCGTGCCCGATCATTTTGCACGTTTTGGCCGCTTGGCGGAGATCGTTGAGCCAGAGACGGCTAAACTTGAGGCCTCGCGCGAAGCGTGGCGATTTTATCGGGATCGGGGCTACCCCCTTACCAACCATGATCTGTCGTAGCACGGAATACTGCCTAAACGGCACATCAACATCTTAACTATGGACAAGAACTTTTCACCCGCAGACATCGAAGCGCACTGGTACGAGCAGTGGGAATCCAAAGGCTATTTCGCGCCCTCCGGAAAAGGTCCGGCCTATTGCATTCCGATACCGCCGCCCAACGTCACCGGCACCTTGCACATGGGGCACGGCTTTCAGCAGGCCATCATGGACGCACTGATTCGCTACCACCGCATGCGAGGTCACAACACGCTTTGGCAGGTAGGCACAGACCACGCCGGTATAGCCACACAGATGGTCGTCGAGCGTCAGCTTGAGGCCGAGGGCACGACGCGGGAGGCCCTCGGCAGAGAGGCCTTCATCAACCGGGTATGGGACTGGAAAGCCGAGTCCGGTGGCGCCATCACTCAGCAGCTCAGGCGGCTGGGAACCTCCCCCGATTGGACTCGTGAGCGCTTCACCATGGATCCTGGGCTCTCACAGGCGGTCCAACGAGTCTTTATCGCGCTACACGAAAAGGGTTTAATTTATCGCGGCTACCGGCTAGTCAACTGGGATCCACAATTTCTCACGGCGATCTCTGATCTCGAAGTGGTGCAGGAAGAAGAGATCGGGTCACTGTGGCATCTCCGCTACCCGCTGAGCAGCGGCAAGGGCCATTTAGTCGTCGCAACGACCCGTCCCGAAACCATGCTGGGCGATACGGCCGTTGCGGTCCACCCCGGTGATGAGCGCTACCGAGATCTGGTAGGAGAAACCATCGACCTGCCGCTCGCGGGGAGGACGATCCCGATCATTGCCGATGATTACGTGGATCCCGAGTTCGGTTCCGGCTGCGTCAAAATCACCCCCGCGCACGACTTTAATGACTACGCAATAGGCAAGCGTCACCAATTGCCGATGATTAATGTGCTGACCGCAGAGGCAAAAATAAACGATGAGGCCGCGGAGCGCTTCAGGGGGATGGACCGTTTTGATGCCAGAGCACACATCATCGCTGAGCTCGAGGCTTCCGGACTGCTGGAGAAAATAGAACCGCACACGCTTAAGGTGCCGAGAGGCGACCGCTCTGGCGCGGTGATTGAGCCCTGGCTCACACCCCAATGGTATGTCGACACCAAAAAGCTCGCGAAGCCAGCGATTGAGGCGGTCCAGACCGGCGCCATCGAGTTTGTTCCCAAGCAGTGGGAAAACACCTATTTCGCCTGGATGCGCGACATCCAGGATTGGTGCATTAGCCGCCAACTGTGGTGGGGACATCGCGTCCCGGCCTGGTACGACGAGGCAGGTAACGTTTACGTTGGAGAGTCGGAGTCTGGAGTGCGCGAGGCTCACTCGATCCCTGATGGGACATCATTACGACAGGATGATGACGTACTGGATACCTGGTTTTCATCAGCCCTGTGGACTTTCTCGACGCTCGGTTGGCCAGATAAAAAAGACGATCTGTCGGCGTTTCATCCCGCCTCAGTGTTGGTGACAGGTTTCGATATCATTTTCTTTTGGGTGGCCAGAATGATAATGATGTCGCTGCACTTCATGGAAGAGGTCCCCTTCCATACCGTCTATGTCCACGGCCTGGTGCGCGACGGCGAAGGGCAGAAAATGTCGAAGTCGAAGGGCAACGTGTTAGACCCCATCGACCTGATTGACGGTATCGAGTTGGAGGCGTTGATTCAGAAGCGAACCAGCAATCTGATGCAACCCCAGCTCGCTGCAAAAATTGAGAAAGCGACTCGCAAGCAATTCCCTGAAGGGATTACGGGCTATGGCACTGACGCACTTCGATACACCTTCTATTCTCTGGCATCCACCGGGCGGGATATCAAGTTTGATATCGGTCGAATGGAGGGATACCGCAACTTCTGCAACAAAATCTGGAACGCCTCGCGCTATGTGATCAGCCATACAGAGTCGCATAATATTAGTGAGGGGGACGCGATGCTGTCGTTAGCTGACCGCTGGATTCAAAGCCGCCTTGAAACCACGCTGATTGCCGTCGAGGAGGCCTACGACAACTACCGTTTCGATTTAGCGTCCCAAGCACTATACGACTTTGTATGGAATGAGTTCTGTGACTGGTACCTGGAACTGTCCAAGCCAGTGCTGTGGGACGAGGCCACTGCCGCATCCGAACAATTGGGAGCGCGCCGCACATTGATCACGGTGCTGGAGAAATCACTGCGCCTGCTCCACCCCTTCATGCCCTTTCTAACCGAGGAAATCTGGCAAACCGTTAGCCCTCTGGCTGCCCAAACGGGTGAAAGCATCATGATGGCACCGTGGCCGGCGAGGCAGCCTGACCGCACGGACGCCGAATCCGAAGCAGAAATAGAGTGGCTCAAACAGATCATCGTTGGCATCCGCACTATCCGCTCCGAATCCAATATCCTCCCGGCCACCGAGCTTCCTGTATTTGCCGTCAACACCACGGAGCTTGATCGAGAGCGATTGAGCCGCAATGAGGCCTACCTAGGACGGCTGGCCAAGGTCAGCGGTATCACGGTGCTGTCTGAAGAAGAGTCTCCGCCCGCGAGCCTGATGGCGCTATGCGGTGATCTCGAGATCAGAGTACCCATGGCCGGCATCATCGATATTGAGGCGGAACTCAAACGCCTCGATAAGGAAATCGAGCGCCAACAAAAGGAAGTCGCGAAACTCGAGGGCAAGCTTTCAAACAAAGCCTTCACCGAGCGTGCCCCACCTGACATTGTGGAGGCGGAGAAGCAAAAGAAAACGCAGGCAGAGACGGCTCTAGTAACCCTTGGTCGCCAGCGCACTCAAATTGAGGAGTTGCGTTCCACGTAAAGCCCTGATAAGACTGTACTGAATAACAATTCTAATGCGGTGGATTCAGTCATGTCAGACCGCCAGACAGGAACCGTTAAGTGGTTCAATAACGCCAAAGGCTTTGGCTTCATCACGATGGCCGATCGGCCGGAAGACATTTTTGTTCACTTCAGAGCGATCCAGGGGGATGGATATCGCAGCCTGAACGAGGGACAGGAAGTCGAGTTCAATCTGGTTGAAGGTCCCAAAGGCTTGCAGGCCGAGGACGTAACTAAGAGCTAATACCCTCGGCACGGCACTTTTGCTAAGCTCGCGCCCCCATTGAACGCGGAGTGCGGTATGCCGTCGTCTAAAAGCATGAAAACATACAGTAAAGCCACTCGATCTACTGCGGACAAGAAGCTGCGTCGCTTCCGTGGCGTCGTCATGCCCTACGCCGGGCACAGAAGCATTCGAGCAGTGCGACGAGCAGGTCATGAGCCGAGCATTCACGGTACCAAACTTTGGAAATCCAGCTGCCTGATTATCGATTATCTGAGGAGACATCCCCCCAAGCGCCGTAAACGCGTCCTGGATGCTGGTTGCGGCTGGGGTATTACCGGGATCTGGTGCGCCAAGGAATGGGGGTCAAAGGTCGTTTCAATGGATGCAGACCCGGCTGTGTTTCCTTACCTTGATGCCGTAGCGGAACTGAACGGCGTCTCAACCCAGAGCTGGGTGCAGCGCTTCGAGAAGGTCCGCAAGAAAGACCTTGAGAAGGTGGATATTCTGTTTGGCGGCGATATTTGCTTCTGGGATGAGCTGGTCGACCCCGTGGCTAAAATGATCGATCGCGCCATTGATGCGGGCGTCGGCATGATTGTGATTGGCGATCCCGAGCGGCCCACATTTCATGAAATGGCTGACAAAGTGACCGAAAAACACGGTGGCGATGTTTTGGGCTGGCGCCTCTCAGGCAGCGTGAAGGCGGCGGGTGCGCTATTAGTGATTCACAACGACTGATCAGTCAATGTAGGCGAGCTCCAGTTTCAAATCTCGCTTCACCGGTTCGGAACACGCCATAAATGCTGGCCTGTACACCATACCGAGCATCGCTCGTCTGACCCGTCTCGGCGGGTGGGAATCAGCGCCGGCCGTGGGCGAACTGAAATTTATATCGACTGGCTTACCTATCTCGGTCACGGTTAGTGACACATCGAGCGGTATGACCGGCTCCTGAAACGCCCGCTTAAAGGCCAACCTGGGGTATTCCGGCAGGGGAGCAGCTTGGGTAAATCGACCCGGCGAAAGCCTGCAGGCTCTCCGATAAAGTGACGTAGCCGCATCCCGCTTGCGATAAAACCAGTGCCAATCGGCCAGAGCCGATAGCGCCTCTGAGCTGTCAGGGGTGACCTCAAGCAACCGCTCAAACACCGTTTCTCCCTCCTTAAACAGGCGACGCTGAAGAGCTTCCAGCCGGGGCTCCCGGTCAAGAGATTGCCATGTAGGGTCGGAGAAGGTCCGCTCGAAGCGCGGGTCGTCGACAAACACATCGAGCTTGTGCTCCAAAAGATAGTAAAACCGACCCAAACTAAAGGTGAATGGCTCACACCAGGCTAGATTTACCGACACGTCAGCGCACACCGCCTCGGCCATCGACTCGAAGCGGTTGTGCAGCGCCAATAATTCGCCGCCTCGACCCTCCCAGGAAACCCCCATCAACGCATCTAGAGACACATCGAAAAGCTCCACAGCCGCGCGCAACTCCCCGTCTTCAAAAGGCGGCAGCCCCGAGCCCAGCAAGCGAAACTGATAGGCCGCTCGGGCCTCGAAACCTTCTCGATCGCCCGTGACCAGGTATAGATCCATCAGCCCGCGCAAAATCGGCAACTGCTGATCGCCGTACAAGCCGTTGTTGACTCTGGCGTTATGCAATGCAACGTCGTAGAGAGACGCCGCTAAACTTGCATCACCCGCCTCCATCGCCAGTTGGGCGACCTCCACAAATTCGTTCGCCAGTGAAGGGTGATAGGGCCCAAGACGTTGCTCTGTCTCCTCGAGTCTCGCCTGTGCCTGATCGACACTCGCAGGGTCGGAGACATCTCTCCCGCCACCAAAGCCCAATACCGGCTCGGAATCCCGATACTGAACGGGCAAGCCAAAGGGGACGGGCGTATCGGCACTGGCCACATACACGTGAAGACAGAGCAGCACTAATAAGTGCTTCCCCAGATTTAGAGAGAATCGTGCGGACATCGACACTGAATATAGCGCAAAAAAACCCGCCTCGGAGAGGCGGGCAGAGGCTGTATCGGACTCTGGATAACGCCGGGCAAAATGGAAAACCTAGCGCAGCGTGTTCAGCAGCTGTCATTTATCATCTAATAGGGTTAACATGACTGCTAATGTATTTTTTTAATCATATCCAGTCGCCAGCGTTATAAGGTAAAGCCTTGAACCTCAGTCGCCTAGCAAGAATTGATCTCAACTTGTTGGTATCCCTGCATATTTTGCTCGAAGAGGGCAGTGTCTCACGGGCCGCTGACCGGCTCTCTATCACCCAGCCGGCAATGTCAAAAACTCTTGGGAGACTGCGAGAAACCTTTGATGACCCGTTGTTTGTGCGCAGTAAGCGCGGCATCCAGCCCACGCCTCGAGCGCTCGGGCTGGCGGGGGAACTCAAAAGCCTACTCGGACAGGTGGATGGGCTGTTAAATGCGGGGGAATTCACTCCCGCCGCTTACCGGGGTGAGATCACGCTGGCTATTTCTGAATACGTTGGCTTCACACTGCTGCCCCCTCTCTCTGCCAGACTGCAATCCAGCGCGCCCCGGTTGCGGCTGCGCACCATTACCCGCGCCGAGCGGCAGCTCGATCAGCTGGCGAGTGGTCAACTGGATTTCGCAATACAAATTCAGCGGGAGGAGTATCCATCCGAGTACTCAGTGTCGCCATTGGCCGACTCCCCTCTCGCGATTTTCGTCCGACAGGACCATCCACTAGTTGCCCAGACCCTCAGCGCCGACCTAATGCGGCAGTATCCACAGGTAGCACTCTATGTTGCGGACCGTGAAGAGCTGATCGGCGGCCAGGTGTTAGCGCGCGGGTTGTTTGAAAGCGACCGGGGCATTCTCGAAACATCACATCTGTTGACGGCATTTGAAATTCTGAGAGAGACGGATTACCTCCTCATATGCCCGGCTTATTTGGCGCGGAACGAGGGCGCAACGCGCGATATCGTGGCGCTGACCTTACCCGTTGAAATGACGTTCAGCGTGCAGTACTCGCTCATTGCGCACCGGCGGACCGAACACTCGCCCATTCATCAGTGGTTGTGGCAGGAAATTATCGATACGGTCCAGTCCATGCGCTTCCGCACCGTTCATCGCGGGTAGCTCGTTGTGGAGCGCTCATTGGGAACGGTCGATCGCCGGACTCTCCGCGAGGATAATTCAGCGCGACAGACCTCTCTCTATAGCATTTGTGCCATACTTCGCGCCCCAGCGATGCCCTACCCCCGTTAATGACCCAGAACAGCCGCCGAGAGATCCCTCAGTTCAACACGCCAATTGTTGAAACACACTGTCACCTGGATTATCTGAACTCTCAAGCATTATCCGAGACATTGGATGATGCCTTCCAAGTCGGGATTGAGCGGATCGTGACGATTTCCGTCTCGGCAGGTAACCTCGATCAGGTGCGCGAGCTGGCGAACGGACACCCGTCCATCTGGTGCACGCAGGGCATTCACCCCCACGAAGCCGAAAGCTGGTGCCCCGCACTGGCCAGCCGTGTCAAAACCGGCGCTGAAGATCGGCGCGTCGTGGCCGTTGGCGAAATCGGGCTCGATTACTACTACGACCACGCAAATAGGGAAGCGCAAAGAACAGCGTTTGATGAGCAGCTGGCACTCGCCGCGGAGTTGTCGCTCCCCGTGGTGATCCATACCCGCGAGGCGGATGAGGATACTCGTGCGATTCTGGCGAATCACAGCAGTTCACTAGCGCGCAAAGGGGTCATCCATAGCTTCACCAGCTCCCTGTCACTGGCCGAATACTGTCTTGGCGAGGGGTTTATGCTGGGCTTCAATGGCATCACGACGTTTCGCAATGCCGACAACGTCAGAGCCGTGGTCGACGCTACCCCGCTGGAGCGCATTGTGCTCGAGACCGATGCACCTTATTTGACGCCAGTCCCCTATCGTGGGCGACCCAACGCACCCTGCTACCTGCCCCTCATTGCCGAGACCCTAGCGGAGATAAAAACAGTCCCGACGGAAGCGTTTCTCGAGCGCGTCCGCGCCAATAGCTACAGACTGTTTTTCTGACTCATGACCGATCATTTCTTACCTGGCCAGCGATGGGTCAGTCACGCGGATAGTACTTTGGGCTTGGGAATCGTGACCCACGCCGATGAACGGCGGGTCACCCTGCATTTCCCTGCCGTAGAGGAGGAGCGGGTGTACGCGACCGATCGCGCACCCCTGACCCGACTACTCCTTAAACCCGGCGACCTACTGACACGCATGGACGGCAGCGCGCTGACCGTGATCTCCCTTGAGGAACAAGGCGGCGTGATCACTTATGAAGCAGAGGCATCATCGGGCGCCCACCATTCGGTCCTGGAGACGGAGCTTGATGCCCACATCGAGCTCAATACGCCAATCGAGCGACTGCTGAATAATCAGCTGGGCAAACCTCGCGACTTTGACCTGAGAGCGACTACTTTGGAGCACGCCGCCGCCGGGGAAGGCTTTGAGCTCGGAGGCTTGCTAGGGCCACGAACCGCCCTGCTCTCGCACCAACTGTATGTGGCAGCCAGCGTAGGGAAACGCTTCGCGCCACGGGTATTACTTGCTGATGAGGTGGGCCTCGGTAAGACCATTGAGGCCGGGCTGATCCTGACCCAGCAGCTACATCGACAACGGGTACGCCGCGTCCTGGTGTTGGTGCCCGAGACGCTGGCGCACCAGTGGCTGGTTGAAATGCAACGCCGTTTCCACCTGAGTTTCTCCTTGCTCAATGCCGAGCGGTTGGAACACACCGATATAGAAACGGAGTTTTCCGAGAATGCGTTGGTGATTGCTCCGGTTAGCCTGTTTGAGACTGATCCGATTACGAGAGAAATTGCCAGCGGCCTTGAGTGGGACATGGTGGTCATTGATGAGGCGCACCACATCACAGGCATTGGCGAGCAACCCACCGACTTGGGCCAGTTTGTCTGCGAGTTATCGGCTCATGCCCGTGGCCTATTGCTGCTCACCGCCACCCCCGAACAGGCGGGACTGAGAAGCCACTTTGACCGGCTGCAGCTAATCGATCCTGCACGGTTCGCCGATTTTGACCAATTCAACGCCGAGCATGCCCAATTTGCCGAATGGAGCCACCTAATCGACCAACTGGAACAGGGCCAGACCGTCGTTCTACCCGACGGGATTGATGCAGAGGCGGATACGAATGAGCAGATTCAACAGATGCTTGACCGTTACGGTACCGGGCGCGTGTTATACCGCAACTCGCGGCGAGGGGTGTCCGGATTTCCGCAGCGACACCGACACACTTATTCACTAGTCGCGCCCGCGCTTTATCAGCACGATGCCCATTCACTGCATCCAGAAACACTGCACCCGGAATCGAGCTGGATTGAGCAGGACCCTCGGGTCGAGTGGCTGGAGACCCAGCTGAAAGATCTCCGCCCCAAAAAGGTGCTGGTGATTTGTGCCCACAAAGAAACAGCGATGGCGCTGGAGCACTTTTTGCATCTCAAAGCCGGCGTGCGCTGCGCGGCCTTTCACGAGGATCTAAGCCTAATCGAGCGAGATCGCGCTGCCGCCTACTTTGCCGAGGAGAGCGGTGGGGCCCAGGCACTGATCTGCTCTGAAATTGGCAGTGAGGGCCGCAATTTCCAATTTGCGCAACACCTCATATGCTTCGATCTGCCTTTCCATCCGGATCTGTTGGAGCAACGTATAGGCCGTCTGGACCGGATCGGTCAAGGCACTGATATTCACATCCACACGCCCTTTCTGGCGGATACCGCTCAGGAAACCCTGTTTCGCTGGTTCGATGAGGGTTTGAACGCTTTTGACGCCACCTGCTCTGTTGGCTACCAGCTTCACAGTGAGTTCGCCGATACGCTTGGCGCACTCCTCGCTGTCGAGGGAGACCTCGAAACGCTGCTGCTAAGCACCCGTTCACGACGGGACGAGTTGTTGCGCGAGAGTGAGGCAGGTAGAGACCGTCTACTTGAGCGTCATTCACATGACCCAACCTCGGGTGCGGAAATCATTGCTACCCTGGAGCAGCGTGAAACCGCCGAAGCACTTCACGACTTTTGTGAGCACCTGTTTGACCGAATAGGTATCGAGCAGGAATATCTCGACGAAAATCTGTCTCTGGTCAGACCGACTGAAAACTTGACAACCGGACAGCTACCGGGACTTTCAGAGGATGGGATCACAGCCACTTATCACCGGCCCACCGCGTTGAGCCGTGACGATGTCACATTTATGACGTGGGAACATCCAATCGTAATGGAGTCGATGGCGGCACTTCTGGGTAGCGACATCGGCAAGGCCAGCATAGGAACTTTCAAACACCGAGGCATCCCTGGCGGCACCATCTTGCTCGAGAGCGTCCATCGAGTGGAGTGCCTCGCCCCGCTCTACCTCTCCACAGGCCAGTTTCTGAATTCACAGCCAATGAGAACCCTTCTCACGCAATCGGGTAAGACAGTGGGAGACAAGCTATCCTCGACGTTTTTGACTGAAGCGCTACAAAGTTTGCCCAGCGCAACGAGCGCGAGCGCACTCACCAAGCTGCGGCCGGTGCTGGAGAAGTTGCTACCCACCCTTGATCAGATCGCGGCAGACGAGGTTAGTCGACGTAGTCGAGAGGCGGTCGACGCTGCAAATCGTTTCTACGATGAGGAGCTGAGCCGCCTCGGCTACCTGCAGTCTTTAAACCCTGCGATAAGAGACGAAGAGCTATCGGAGTTAAAAGCGTCCAGAGAGGCCTGCCATCTCGCGCTGTCGCAAGCCAAACCTGCGCTGGAGGGCCTCCGAGTCTGTATCGCGGTTTAAAATACTGCACGCCGTTCTCCCCGTGTCAGGGGCGATACCAAATAGGCGAGGTGTACGCACGCTCCTGAATCGTGTCCGGCCTGCGCGTATCGATGTCTTCATCTCCCAACGCCAGCTTATCGAGCAGCGAGTGCCGTGCGGTTGGGATCTGTAACACGCGCACGTAGTAGAAAGCAGACTGCGCCGGATCGAATTCGGGGTCCTGCCACACGACAGTGAGTCGAGGTGAGCCGATGCTATTGGCAGTTAATCCGGTCTTCAGATCCACACTCGACCCCACCGCCGCCAGCGAACCATCGGGCTGCAAACGGTCGTCGCCACTCCAAACCGCGTCATATAACCGTTCCCGGGCCTCGCCGGTCGAGTCAATCCACCCTTTGACAACTTGAATACGGTCCAGATTAACGCTTTTGGGGTCAGCCTGCGCCTCAATCGCCATGGTAAACCGATCATCCGCGCCAGCTCCCAAGATCTCGCCACCCATTGGCACAGCCTCTGTCTGAATACTGGCCGGAAAACCCGGAGTCTCCAGTACCGTAGCAGGCAGATTCAGCCCACCGTAGGTGCGCACCGCAATACGAGGCCCGCTGGTGGCATACACCTCTTTCCGACGCATCGCCGCAACGATCGCCTCACGGGTATTTTCGGTTGCCCAAACGGCCGCCAGGCCTGACGCACTCATACCCCAACCAAAGGTGCCCCGCGCGTCATCCGACCAACCGCCGTCCTTTCTGGATGGAATCGAATCAGTCGCCATTTTGCCATGGAAATTGTCCTCCTCGGCAGACGGCAGCGCGGTGTGTGCATCGGTCGATCCAATGACACCAAATTGATAGGGGTTCACTCCTAGGCTCGATTCCAGTTCGAGGCCCGTTTTGAGCGCACTGCGAATATAGTCGCCGGGCTGCGGCACATAGTTCGTCCATTCACGTTGGATGTAATACGGGTAGGTTTCAAAATCGGCAAACGGGTCATCCGGGGATAACGCGGGGTGAGTCTCGGAATCACCTTTAATCTGCGTGATTTCAACCACCGGCTCCCAATAACGCCGGATCTCCGAGTAGTTCTGGTCGATGTCTTCTCCGCGGATGTCCCTGACATCAAACATCGACCCCTTTGAAATATTGGAGTTATGGGGTATCGCGATGAAGTTGCCACCTGTCGCGTTACTGGTCTCCTCTAGCCAGGCCCACAAATCGCTGGGAAAAGAGCTGTCGTCGAAACCGAACGGCGCAAAGGTCTGCGCTTGCTCAGCGTCAACATCGGTCATCACAATCCGGTGCAGATTGGCGCCGCCCGGTATCAGGGAATATTCCCAGCCAATCAATGCCGTGAACTCCCCCGGCTCGTTGTGCACATCAGCCGTATCCGTAATGAGCTTCCAGGTATCGATTTCGACCGTGGGCTGCCTCGGGATCAATCCGCTGACGCGATCCTCTTCCCATCCTTCCATTGCCATCACGGCATTATCTGAGGGCTTGGGCAGAATTGAGGTGAACAGCTCTCGTCCTTCTTGGCCATCAATCGCATCGCGCAATAAGTACTGCACAAACCGGGTCCACAGCACCTCTCGCCAGGTAAGACCCTCTGTGATCATCGGGTTGAGATAGAGGCTTCGGATGACACCGAGGTACTCGGCATGGTCTGACACCACCAGAAAATCCAGGGGAGTGCCGATTTGCACGCGCGCCTTGTGCCCGGGATGCACGACCGGCATGCCCTTAGCATAGCGATAAGCAGTATCTGGGGACGCAGTCAGGTTGCCGTTGGTAAACGCGTCAGAGGAATAGGTGGAATGCAGGTGGGTATCACCCCACAAGAGTTGCTTTTCTTCGGCAAGGGCAACGCCGCTAATGGCGACACTTGCTGCGATAGCGACAGCAATCACGTTGGCATCGCCGAACAGTGAGTTGACCCGCGCCAACATCTCTCCCCCCTTACTCATTTCTGAATTCTCTCTGCCGCTTTTTATTATTTGCCTAATAGCCACTGTCGGCATGGAACGTTAGTTGCGACCTTGGCGCCTCTGAACTCTCGTCGCTAAGGCGTTGCTATTTGCCCTGCCAATCGGGCTGACGCTTTTCAAAAAAGGCTTTGATCGCCTCTTTCGAATCGTCGCTGCTAATACAGAAAGCCTGCAGTGCCGCTTCCTTGGATATCGTATCCCCTAGGTTGTGCGATGCACCAAAGGCGAGTGCCTCTTTTGCATAGCGAAGGCCCAAAGGGGATTTACCGGCAAGCTCTTGGGCAAACGTCATGGCGTGTCTGGCGAACTCTTCGTCTGGCAATACGCGATTAGCCAGCCCCCATTCCACCGCCTTTTCGGCGCCCAGTTTTTCCCCAAACGCCATCAGTTCATAGGCGCGTTTGGCGCCCACGAAACTCGGCAACAGCCAAGTAGCGCCGCCATCTGGGACCAGGCCAATCCCGACGAACGGCTGAAAAAGGTAGGCGCTCTCTGCCATCACCATCAAATCGCATGCCATGGCGTAGGAGTAGGAAATGCCGGCACAAGGGCCGTTGACCGCGGCAATCCAGGGTTTGCGAGCATGATGTATCGCCAGCACACCCGGCTTGTATTCAGCGTTCAATTGATCCTCAACTCCCTCCCCGCCATTAGGCATTGGCTCGGAGGTGTCAGACAGATCAGCACCCGCACCAAAAGCCCTGCCCGCACCCGTCAACAGTACCACCCAGACACCCTTATCCGCGTTGACCTCCTGTGTGGCGCGCAGAAACTCTCTACGCATCGTCCCGTTGAAGCTATTGAGCTTGTCCGGTCGGTTGAAAGACACTCGCGCAACACGCCCCTCGCGCTCAATCAAAATCGTCTCGTAATCACTCATCTGTCATTCTCCGCTAGTGACTCGGATCCTACCGCAGCACCCGTCTCCAGTAACGCCTGTATGGCAGCCGCCTCCATCCCACTGTCCTCAAGCACCGAGACGGTATCAGCCCCTAGTGCCTGTGTTCCATGTCGAATTTGTGACGGCGTCCTAGAAAACCGTGGCGCCGGTGCCGGGTGCGTCAGGCCCTCAACGTCGGTGTAGACCGACCTGTCAGTGTTAGCGCTGTAAGCGGTCGCCTCAACCATCGTCAACACGGGCGCAAAGCAAGCATCGCTGCCTGCCATCAGGGCGTCCCACTCGTCGCGGGTCTTGGTTTTGAGCACCTCACCCAATTTTTGCTTGAGCTCTGGCCATTGAGCCACGTCATGCTGCGCCTGAAATTGCGGGTCCGTCACCTCCGCTCGAGCTAGCAGCTCGGCATAAAACTGGGGTTCGATCGCGCCGATCGCCACGTACTTTCCATCGGCACATTCGTAGGTATCATAAAAGTGAGCGGCGCCGTCGAGCAGATTAGCCTCGCGCTCTTCAGCATTCCAAGCACCTATCTGTTGGAAGCCCTGCATCATCCACATCAGCTGCGCGGTTCCATCGACCATCGCCACGTCAATCACCTGGCCCTGGCCCGACTGGGCGGCTTCCAGGAGTCCCCCCATCACGCCAGTCACCAACAGCATACCGCCACCGCCAAAGTCCCCCAACAGATTCAGCGGCACGACCGGCCGCTCGCCGCGGCGCCCTATGGCGTGCAACGCGCCGGTGATGGCAATGTAATTCAAGTCGTGGCCCGCGGCCTGCGCGAGCGGACCCGTTTGCCCCCAACCAGTCATGCGCGCAAAGACCAGTCTGGGATTGCGCGCGAGACACGCGTCAGGCCCAAACCCCAGCTTTTCGCAAACACCTGGACGGTATGGATCAATTAGCGCATCGGCCTGCCCAATCAGGGCCATCAGCGCAGCTTTCCCCGCATCCTGCTTGAGATCCAGCACGACCGATTTCTTGTTGCGGCCGCTGATCGGCTCAGCCACTTTGGGATCTGCCGCGCCAGGACGTTCAATCCGGATGACCTCGGCGCCCATGTCCGCAAGGATCATGCCGCCCATCGGCGCAGGGCCAATCCCCGCCAGCTCGATGACCTTATAACCGGTAAGCGCGCCCATATTTGCGCCCCTTAGAAATTACGTTGATTAAAGGGGTCATAGTGATCCCCTAGGCAGTGCCGGCCGATAATCAGCTTCATGATTTCCGAGCTGCCGGCGTAAATGGTGGCAATTTTCGCATCCGCCGATTGACGACTTATCGGATACTCGTCCATAAATCCGGCTCCACCATGTAGCTGCAGGCCCTCGTCGGCGACGCGCTGCTGCAATTCAGATGTCTTGAGCTTGGCAGCCGCGGCGTCCTCAGCCGAGAGCGTGCCCGCATTAAAGGCAAGCGCCGCCTGATCGACAAAACACTGTGCAATATCAAGTTCGGCCCTGAGCTCCGCCATCTTGAATTGGGTGTTCTGCATGGCCACCAATGGCTTGCCGAATACCTCGCGTTCACGCACAAAATCCGCAGTCAAATCCCAGGAAAGCTGCGCTGCCGCCAGATAACCCATAGCGCCGAGCAAGCGCTCTTCCGCCAAACCCTCCATGAGGTAATAAAACCCTTTGTGCGCCTCGCCCAACACATTGCTCTTGGGCACCTTGATGTTATTGAAGAACAGTTCCGCCGTGTCCTGAGCCTTAAGGCCTAATTTATTAAGATTGCGGCCGCGCTCGAAACCTTCCCAATCTGCCTGGACCAGAAACAGCGTCATCGCATGGGGGTTGTTCTGTGGGTCAGTTTTGGCAGCAACCACGACCAGATCACTGTTGATGCCGTTGGAGATGTAGGTCTTTTGGCCATTGAGAATCCAGTGGTCATCTTCCTCGACGGCATGGGTGCGCATCCCTGCCAGATTGCTGCCCGCGTCAGGCTCTGTCATCGCTACCGCAAGAATAATGTCTCCTGATACGGCGCCCGGGATATACCGCTCGATCTGATCCTCGCTGCCAAAACGGGTGATGTAAGGCGCGACAATGCGGCTATGCAAGGAGCCAAACCAGTCGCTGCAGCGCGCATAGGCCAGCTCTTCAATAATGACCTGCTCCCAGCGGATGTCGTAATCATCCATGCCCCCGTAGCGCTCCTCCGGCCACACCATGAGAAAGCCCTGCTCGCCCGCCTTTTTAAAAACGTCGCGATCCACAACGCCCTGCTCGCGGAAACGCTCCATGTGGGGCACCACTTCTTCTGCAAGGAACCGCCGATAGGCCTCCCTGAACATCACCTGCTCTTCCGTAAACTGCCTGGTGAGCATGTCGCCCTCCTGATATTGCGTTAGTTGGGTTAATTAACATTGGTTTTCGCCGTTGATCTTCAACCACCGGTTTGGCATCAATGCCTCTTATTCATATCGACCGAACCAAGCCAGTCCTCTCCTTTTCAACTCGACAATGTGCTGCCCAGCAGGGCTTGGCGCTCGCGGATCTGCCATGTTGAGCCGTTCACACTCACAGCATCGCAACATCTCGATCCATGGCCGATGCTCGAGAGAAGCGAAGTCCAGCCCAGACTCCGCGGATTCAATCGGCCGATTCGGGATCCAGCACCTCTTTCAGCTCACGCTTGAGGAATTTGCCGTTGGCGTTGCGTGGCAGTGGCTCC
Organism: Halieaceae bacterium; assembly: GCA_902623175.1. Taxonomy (GTDB): domain Bacteria; phylum Pseudomonadota; class Gammaproteobacteria; order Pseudomonadales; family Halieaceae; genus Luminiphilus. Next base: position 83,911 of record CACNSR010000002.1, on the reverse strand, counting down.
GAGAGGAACCACACATAACGCGGCACTTTAAAGGCCGCGAGGCGCGAACCCATATGCTCGCGCAACCCGGGCGCGTCCAGCAGCGCATCGGGCTTCAAGTGCACGGCAACACCTACCTCCTCACCGAGCCGATCATCGGGCACCGCAAAAGCTACCGTCTCTAACACGGCCGGGTGTGCATACAGCGCACCTTCGACCTCGGCGCAGTAGATATTTTCTCCGCCGCGCAGAATCATGTCCTTTGCTCGGTCGACCAGATAGAGAAAGCCGTCTTCATCGAAGTAACCGATATCACCTGTGTGCAACCAGCCATCGACGATGGTCTCCTCGGTCGCCTCTGGGCGGTTCAGGTACCCTTTGATCACGGGCGCGCCCTTGACCAGCAGTTCACCGGCCTCACCCACGGGCAGGGTCTCACCCGCCTCATTGATCACCTTGCCTTCCAGCGTCGGCACCAGGGGCCCACAGCTCTCTGGCCGCGCCAAAAACAGGTCGCCGGCCGTATAGGTACTGATTCCACAGACTTCCGTCATGCCATAACCCTGAGCCGGCTTGGCGCGTTGCGTGCTCTCAATCACCTTACTGGGCAGATCGGGATGCATCGCCGCGCCACCACCACCGAGTGACGCCAAACTGGAGGTGTCGTAATCGCCAAAGTTAGGATGCGCTAGGAGCTCTCGGGTCATCATCGGCACCGCGCTCAACGTATTCACCTGCTCCCGCTCAATGAGCTGGAGCGCCTCCTCGATATCCCACTTGTACATCAGCACCAACTTGCCCCCGCTCAAAGTCGCCCCGTGCATCACGCAGTTATTAGCCGTGACGTGAAATAGAGGGGTCGCCACCAGCGACGTCGCGGGAGGGGCTGACACGGGTGCGTCGAGCGCCTCTCCACGACCAAGAGCCTGCGTTGTTGCAAAAATCTGCCCCATTGCCGCCACATTCATGATGTTGTGGACGCACCCTCTATGAGTGAGCTGAGCGCCTTTAGGGCGTCCTGTTGTACCGGAAGTATAAAAAATACACGCGTCGTCATTGGTGTCGATTTGCGGCATGGGCAACTCGCCAGGCTCGCTCACCGTATCGATCCACTGCACCGCCTGCACGGGCGGCGAGGACTCTCGCACTGCGACGACGTTCAGGTCCGGGAAATCTCCCGCAATCTCCGAAAAAACAGCCAGTCGCTGATCATCAGCCACCAGCAACTTCGGCGCGGAATCTTTAAATGCATAGGCCATCTCGCCGGCAACCCACCAGGCGTTCATGCCCACAACAACCCCACCAATTGCGATCACCCCCCAGTAGGCAAAGATCCACTCGGGGTAATTGCGCAAAGCGATCGCAACTCGGTCACCGGAACGAATGTCCTGTTTTTCCAGCCATGTTGCAAAATTAGCAACAAGCTGACCTGCCTCGGCAAACGTCCAACGCTCATCGCCGTAAACGATATACTCCTGATCTGCATAGCCCTGACCCAACATCCATATGTCCCGCATAGAACCGGGAGCGTGCTTGTAAGATTTGAGGGTTTGGCCTCCTTGATCGATCGTAGTCAGCTCGAGAAACGCATCGGGTGCGGTGACCATCGCAACCGCGCTGCGATAGTTTTCCATGACCTGATTGCTCATCCTGAATGCCCCTCGTTTTTATAGGTCGATTTTGTGAGCTCGCAGTGCAATATAGCGTTGTGTGATGAAGCGACCGCACGATACCCTAAGCGCGTCGTAACAACCAGCCACCGCGACACCGGTATTGGCAAATATCATGCCAATACTTGAGAGCGGATTCCAGAACGCGCTACTGTCTGAAAAAGCCGCTTCGGCATCACATCACAGAGGTCTGTCATGAGCACACAGGAACTTGAACTCCCCCGGCTGGAACCCTGGCTTCGTGCCAATATCCCGGGCTTTAACGGGCCGCTCAGTGCTGAGAAATTTCCGGGCGGACAATCCAACCCCACCTTCAAGCTCACGGGCGGCGCGCGTCAGTATGTGTTGCGACGCAAGCCACCGGGCGAACTGCTGGCCTCTGCCCATGCCGTGGACCGCGAGTACCGGGTGCTGGATGCACTGCGAGAAACCGATGTACCTGTGCCCGACGCGGTAGTGCTTTGCGAGGAAGACGACATCATCGGCTCTATGTTTTATGTCATGGAGCATCTCGAGGGTCGGATTTTCTGGGACCCGGCAGTGCCAGAGGTGGACATTGCCGAGCGGACCGCAATTTACGATGAAATGAATCGCGTGCTGGCCGCGTTGCATTCCGTGGACATCGAAACAGTGGGTCTGTCGGACTATGGCAAACCTGGCAACTACTACGCCAGGCAGATAGGTCGGTGGACCAAGCAATATCGCGCCTCGGAAACGGAAACCGTTGCCGACATGGAAGCATTGATGGAATGGCTTCCTAACCATATTCCCGAAGGCGAGGAGACCGTCGCGCTCGTGCACGGGGACTACCGCCTCGACAACATGATCTTTCATCCGACAAAGCCCCGTATCGTCGGCATTCTCGACTGGGAGCTGTCTACGCTTGGTGATCCGCTGGCAGATCTTGCCTACCAGTTAATGGCCTGGCAGTTCCCCCGCGACGGCGGCATTGCGGGCCTTGCAGGTCTAGATCGCGCCGAGCTGGGTCTGCCTTCTGACGAGGACTACATCGCCGCATATTGTCAGCGCACGGGGCGAAGCGGCATCGATAACTGGCCTTTCTATATGGCGTTCTGTTTTTTCCGCATCGCGGCCATTCTGCAGGGCATCAAGAAACGCGCCCAGATCGGCACCGCCTCCAGCGCAGAAGCCGACAGTCGCGCGATTATGGTGGGGCCGTTGGCGGCGCTGGGAGCGGCTTGCATCCCATAAATTTCTAGTTAGCGGAGAGTAATCGGACGCTAAGCGATACTGCGCTTCTTGGCTGGGGCGGCTGACCGATCCGCCCCGCCGGTGGTGCCCGAGCGGGAGGCTTTGACCGAGCGTGATGCCATTTCAGACTTCAACGCTTTTTTCTGGGCTGTAGTAGGAGCCGGCCTGCGTCGGGAGCTCTTCGGACGGCGGTAGGTGCCCGGCGCCGGTCGTAAATCCCCATATTCAAAGCGATGTAGGATTTCTTCCAGGGTTCTGGAGATTTGCGTGCACCGCCTGATTGGTTCAATCCGACTGTAGGTGGCGCGCTCGCCCTCCTTCACCAACTGCCGCAGCTCTGCTTCATTGGGTTGCGTGATGAGATTCAGTGGGTTTTGAAACCGGAATTTGGGGACAATATTGATGTCACCGGAATATTGCTGATCAAGAAGTGCGTGAACACTGTGCATCATCATGTTGAATTTAGGCCAATTGTCGCCATATTTTTTGGCGATACCTCGGTAAAAATTCAGCATCTCCCTGCCGATCCCCATGCCCAAAGACGTCGCCGCCTGCCGTAGCGGTCGAGCCTTGTCATCCCGGGGTAGAAACGCCCGCGCAATGGGGTTCACCATGCTCACGATGTAATGATTGGTCGAGAAGAGGCGCGACAGGCGCTTGGCGGGCAAATCATCCGCAACCGAGCCATCAACCCATCGCCTCGCGGGTAAGTAGGGTTGCGCCTCACCCAACTCATTCTTGGCCTGCAACATCACCGCAGGGAACACCCCGGGAATGGCGCAGGAGGCCATCGCGGCGGACCGTAGATAAACGTTGGGGGAGGACACGGCATTGAGTAGCCGCGAGCGCTGATGTGGCTCAGCTGGCGCCACGGTAATGCTGACCTGCCGCCCCGTTTTGGCATAAGCCTCGGCAAAAGTGAGGTCGGGAATGGTCGCGGCAATCAATTTTTCGGTGTCCTCGGCCGTCAATCGGCTGCCCATCCCCGACACCCACTGCCAGAGAACGCTCTTACTGCCATCGTCGTCGGAGTCCATCATCCCCACGAGGTCGAGCTCTGTCATCTCTTCGTCGGTATAGGCCGCCAGCGCTGCCGCCACAATCGAGCCCGCACTGGAGCCGGAAATCACTCTGGGCAGCAGACCTTGTCGAAGTAGCTCGCTGACCACGCCGACATGCAAAAAACCGAGCACGCCACCGCCGCTAAGCATCAATGCGGAGCGACCGTAACAGACGTTACTGCGATAGAAAAAATCGAGTTTCTGCTGGGCGGGGATGACTTCATCGGGCAACTCGGCCAGCAGTCTCAGCGCCACGTCAATTTCCTGAATGTACTGCTCTACCAGTAACTTGGTGCCGGACTTGGCCTGGCGGTAGAGCACACTCTTGCCCATGCCACCCATGTTGCCATGAATGCCCTCGTTGAGCGCATACAGTAAACCGGTCCAATCTTTTTGTTTTCGGAACTTGCGGAGTCGATCCAGCCGATAGCGGATCTGTGCATGGTCGTAAAGCTCCGAGGGCTCTTCTTTTCGCCACTCCGCTTTACCCGTCAGGGTGTCGTGATCGCGGGCCGCCGACAGCCAGTCCTCATAGGAAGCCGCGGTGTCCATCTGATCCTCGAGCTGCCGCAACTCAGACTTACTGGCCAATTACCGCTCCTTGACTACTCGCCTGCTAAACTTCGATCCACACGTTATAGGATAGAGGCTCATCGAGCTTCATAACAGCTTGACAGCTGAGAAAGTCACACCGCGTCGCGATAGGCGTCCTGCAGGTGTCGTTTATAGAGCTTGCCGTTATCCATTCGCGGCAGTTGCTCAAGGAAATCCAGTTTCCTCGGCACCTTCACACTCGACAGCCGCTCCCGCATCCAGTCAATCAGCTCTGCCTCGGTATCATCGTTTGCATCAGCCCAGTCGAGGGGCTGCACAACTGCCATCACCTCCTCCCCAAATTCAGGGTGCGGGATACCAAACACCGCCACATCCGCCACCTTGTCATGGGAAATCAGCAGACCCTCAATTTCTGCCGGATACACGTTCACGCCACCGGTGATGATGGTGAAGTTTTTACGGTCGGTGAGATAGAGAAAGCCGTCCTCGTCAAGGTAGCCCACATCGCCCATCGTGCTCCAGCCCTGTTCATTAAAGGCGTTCTTGGTTTTCTCCGGCTCGTCGAAGTACTCAAAGGGTCGACTGTTGGCGAAGTACACGTCACCCACCTCGCCCGGCCCCAGTACCTCGCCATCCTCACCCAAAATCCTCGGGTCGCCGATAATTGCCTGGCCTACGGAGCCCTTATGAGTAAGCCAGTTTGCGGAGTCGATGATAGTAAAGCCATTGCCCTCGCTACCCGAGTAGTACTCGACAATCACTGGCCCCCACCAATCGATCATAGCCTCCTTGACATCGATTGGGCACGGCGCCGCCGCATGAATCGCACACTGCATAGAACTCAGGTCATATTTAGTTCGTGCGTCCTTGGGCAACTTAAGCATGCGCACAAACATAATCGGCACCCACTGACTGTGTGTGGCCTTGTATCGCTCAATCAATGCCAGAGACTGCTCTGGATCATAGTGCTCCATAATGAGGGACGTACCACCTAGGCCGAGCACCATGATGTTGTAGTGCAAAGGTGCCGCGTGATACAAGGGTGCCGGCGACAGATAAACGGTATCGACACCAAAGCCAAAGAAAGCGCCAACGCTACCGGATAGAGGGTGATCGGTATGGATGCTGTCTGCGTGAGGCTCCCAATACACCCCTTTTGGCTTGCCTGTCGTACCTGACGAATACAGCATGGGCGCGCCCAGAAACTCATCCTCAATTGGCGTCTCGGGCAAACTCGTCAGCTGCTCGTCCAATCGCTCGAAGCCCTCAATGTCGCCGCCAACAGACAAACAGCGGCCCAATCCACCAGCGGCCGCAGCGGCCTCCGTCGCCACGTCGGCTAGGCTCGCAGAAGCAACGAACAACTTGGCTTTGCAATTGGTGATGATGTATGCCGTCTCATCCTGCTTCAGGTGCGTGCTGATCGGCGTGAAGATAATACCGGCGCGAAGCGCGCCCTGAGCCACCTGCAAAAACTCTTTGCAGTTCTTCATCATGATGGCGATGTGATCACCGCGGTTCACGCCGGAGGCGCGCAACAGGTGCGAAACCTGATTCGATCGTCGGTCCAACTCAGCGTAGGTCACAACCTCACCAGAGTTGGCCATAATGTATGCCGGCCGATGGGGAGTTTGAGCGGCGAAGGCAGAAAAATGCGGCATGGCGTCACTCTCTTTTGGGCGTATTATTCGTAAGCACTATACAAGTTCGAGACCAAGATGGTAGCGACAGAAGAGCGCATGGCGGGGTATGAAATCCGGGCCCGGTGCAGGACCGCAGACTTCACGCAGCAGACCTCCGGCCTGGCGCCGGGCTATGTGCAATGCAATATCGTGGTCCTCCCCGCTGGCGACGCCGCGCATTTTGAGTCGTTCTGCACACTCAACCCGAAGCCCTGCCCTCTGCTGGCTGTCAGCGAGCGGCCAGGGGATCCCTCACTGGCACGGCTGGGAACCGACATCGATATTAGAACCGATGTGCCTCAGTATCGAGTTTGGCATGACGGCGTACTGACCGAGCAGCGACACGACATCGTTGATCTCTGGCAGGATGACTGGGTGGCGTTTGCTCTGGGGTGCTCGTTTTCCTTCGAAGAGGCGCTAATCGCCGCTGGTATCGAAATCAGGAATATCAGTGAAGGGGTCAACGTTCCGATGTATCGCACCCATATCGATTGCAAGAGCGCCGGCCCGTTCGGCGGCAAGATGGTGGTGAGCATGCGACCGATGCCTACCGCAGATGCGATCGAAGCGATCCAGATCTGCTCCCGTTATCCGTCCGTCCACGGCGCACCGATTCATCTGGGTGATCCGCATGCCATCGGCATTCCCGACCTGGCACAGCCCGACTTCGGTGACCCCGTCACGGTGCGGGCCGATGACGTCCCCCTCTTCTGGGCTTGCGGAGTGACACCGCAGGTGGCGCTAGAATCAGCCCGCTTACCGATCGCAGTGACTCACGAACCGGGGCACATGCTGGTCACTGACCTAAAAAATGCAGAGCTGGCGAGCTAGCCATGACAAAACAACTGACACTTAACTGCGATATGGGAGAGGGTTTTGGCACCTGGGAAATGGGGGACGACAAAGCCATCATGCCGCTCATCGATGCCGCCAACATTGCCTGTGGCGGGCATGCTGGCGATCCCAGCACGATGCGTCATTGCGTGGAGCTGGCGAGGCGCCACAAAACGGAAATCGGAGCTCACGTCTCCTACCCGGATAAGCAGGGCTTTGGTCGGCGGGCCATGGACCTCCGCGGCCAGGAACTCGTCGACCTCATGCTCTACCAAATTGGCGCACTCGATGGTATCGCGAGGGCTTATGGGTCACGCGTGACCTTCGTAAAGCCACATGGCGCGCTGTATCACGCCATGCTGGCCGACCAGGGCATTATGAACGACATCATGAGGGCCGTCTCCTACTGGCACTCGGACCTCGAATTGGTGTTACTGGCGACCCCGAGAGATCGTAAGACACTCCAACTCGCAGTGGAGCATGGCCTCACACTGCGTTACGAAGCCTTTGCTGATCGGGGTTACACCAGTCGGGGCCTATTACTCGGCCGCGATAAGCCCGGTGCATTGTTGAGCCCCACTGAGGCAGCAAAGCAAGCGGTCGCGATTTCCCAGAACAAGCTGAGAACAGCGAGGGGTAAGCGAATCCCCGTCAGTGCCGATACACTATGCGTGCACAGTGATACCCCCGGGGCAATCAATATGATTCGGGCAATTCGTCAGGCACTGGATGGTGACTGAATGAATTTCGAGCTGGGCCCGGCGGGTGAAGCGGCAATGCGGCTCGTATTCACCGAAGTGCCGCAGCCTGCGCTCACCAGAGCGCTCCTTGAAATTGCAAACCGGGCAACGCAACGCTTTGGCCCAACCTTGACGGACAGTGTCATCGGCTACACCACCCTCACCCTTTTTTTCTCGGCATCGACTCTGGAAAGAGACCGCACCGAGGCATGGCTCAGGGAGCAAGCCGAGGCTACAGCTTTAGTTGACCACCAGGCCCCTGAGCATTCAACCGCCGATGTTGTGCTGCCTGTCCTTTATCACCCCAGCGTCGCACCAGACCTTGAGTGGCTAGCCGATGATCGCAGTCTCGGCATCGACGACGTGATCGCCCTGCACAGTGGCGCCACCTATTTCGCTTACGCCACCGGGTTTGCGCCAGGGTTTTGCTACCTCGGCACCCTGCCCGAGGCGCTCCGAACGCCGAGGCTCAATACACCCAGAGCGAAAGTCCCCTCCGGGGCGGTCGCCATTGCGGATGCCCAGACCGCCGTCTATCCCTGCCAGTCACCCGGGGGATGGCGGCTCATTGGTGCCTGTCCGGAGCCGCTTTTTAATCTGAACAACGCGCCACCCTCCCCTCTCAACGTCGGGGTCACTGTTCGCTTCGAGCCAATCAGCGAGGCGGTTTTTCGCGCGCTGGGGGGTGTGATTCCGTGAGCTACTTACAGATTCATAAAGCCGGCATCGCCAGTAGCGTGCAAGACAGCGGACGAGTCAGCACGTTAAGCATTGGCATTCCCCCCTCGGGCGCGATGGACCCAACTGCACTCCTGAGTGGTCAACATCAACTCGGACACCACCATGATGAAGCGGCCGTTGAAATGGCTTACGCGGACTTCGCTGCAACACTGACTGACACGCATGACGTGGTGGTTACCGGCGCACCCGTGCGGCTCAGTATCAATCAACAACCCGTCACGTCAAAGGGCGTGCTCCGAATCGATGCCGGTCAGACACTCGAGATCAAAGCGACAAACGAAGGCGTTTACAGCTATCTCCATCTATCTGGCGGTATCATGACGACACCGCAACTCGATAGCCGCAGCACCTCTCCGCGGGAGTCCATTGGCGGTCTGGATGGCGGTTTTCTGAAGGATGGCGATAATTTGCCCCTGAGTGCACCCGACAGGGCCGTGCTCGCGGCAGACGCTCAGCTGCCTATCAGGAAACCCAAAACTGTCTTGGAACTGCGCGTTGTTAGCGGCTTTCAATTCAGCGATTTTGCTGATGAGGCGATCCAAGGCTTGCTCACGGAAGAATTTACTGTCACCGCCAAGGCTAGCCGAATGGGGGTCACGCTTAACGGCGCCCAACTCCAGTCAGGCATCACCTCGTTGTTCTCCGAGGCCACCTGTTACGGTGCGATTCAGGTGCCCCCCGATGGGAACCCCATCGTCCTGTTAAATGACCGACAAACCGTCGGGGGCTATCCAAAACCGGGGGCGGTGATCCGCAGTGACTGCGTGCGACTAGCCCAATCGCGCCCTGGGCAGAGGGTGCGCTTCGCCCTGTGCAGCCCCGACGAGGCAGACCGCATCAGCTGGTTGGAACAGCACTATCTGGAGACCCGCTTGCGTGACGCACACTGACGCCACAGTTCTTTCCGCCAATATTGAGGCGATGCTGGTCTCCCGTAATCATCGGGGTATGGCAGACGTGCGCGAGGACATGACACCTGGCTATCTGCTGCGTGCAGCCCAACAGATCAGTGCTTGCACCAGCCGAGTCTATATTCTGACCGGCTTTCCGGTAGGAGATTCCTTTGAGACAGACGGACCGGCGGGCGCCATGGCACTTTACCGCCTTTGCCAGCAACTCGGTAGCGATCCCGTTATCCTCTCAGACAAGCAGGTCACCGCCGCACTCCATGAAGATTTCAACTGCCTGCCGTTACCAGACGGCACAGGGGATGACGCCCGCGCTGCGACAGCTGCGCTTTACAGATCCCAGCCACCCGCGTTGCTAATCAGTATAGAAAGACCCGGTAGCGCCACGGATGGGCGCTGTTACAACATGGCCGGTGCCGACATTACGGCGCGGTGCGGCGGCGCAGAGTCCTACCTAGTTCAGGCTAACTGCCCTACCATTGCCATTGGTGATGGCGGCAACGAACTTGGGATGGGAAATGTGCTGAACAGCTTGTCGAAGCTCAATATTCAGCCTGCGATCAGCACCTGTGACGAATTGGTAGTAGCCGACGTCTCCAACTGGGCGGCCTATGCGCTTTGCGCCTTCGCTCACTGGCTATCAGACCGGGGAGACAGCGCTAAGCATCGCATTCGAGAGGATTTGGAATATCTGGTGGCGCGTGGTGCGATTGATGGCGTGACCAGTGAAGCGACGCCCACTGAAGATAGCTTTCCAGCCGCGGAAGGTGAGCGTCTTATGCAAGCGGTTCACGATACGCTGACATCAGGAGACCGGGCATGACCATTGCCTACCTCAACGGTGACTTCGCGCCCCTCGCCGAGGTCCGCATCTCGCCAATGGATCGAGGATTCTTGTTCGGCGATGGCGTCTACGAGGTCATTCCCTGCTATGACGGGAAGATGGTGGCCTTGCAATACCATCTTGAGCGGCTCGATCAGTCGCTGGATGGTATCGCCTTATTGCAGCCGCATTCGCACGAGCAATTGATCAACATTCTCGAAGAAATCGTGGCGCGTAACGGCGCCGGCAATCTCGGAATCTATCTGCAAATTACCCGAGGGGTGGTGGACAAGCGCCAACACGCCTTTCCTGAGCATCCTTTACCGACGGTCTTCGCTTACGCCTTTGACATCAGTCCACCCTCTAGCGGATCACCCGAAACAGCCTCCTGCTTTCGCACAGTGACCCGACGAGATCAGCGTTGGGGGCGCTGCCATATTAAATCGACGGCTTTGCTGGGCAACGTACTGCACATGATGGAGGCAGTTGAAGAGCAAGCTGAGGAAGTACTGCTATTTAACGAGCAAGATGAGCTCACCGAAGCGGCGGCCTGCAATGTCTTTATTGTATGCGCCGACAAGATCCTCACTCCTGAACTGGATCATCAGAAACTGCCTGGGGTCACGCGTCGCCAATGCCTTGAGCTGCTGGCGGCGCATACAGACTGGCCTGTGGAGGTCCGCCCGGTGAGCCGTGGCGAGGTACTCAGCGCGTCGGAAATCTGGCTGAGCTCCTCTACTAAGGAACTGGCGCCCGTGATCTCTGTGGATGGCAAGCCAGTCAATGACGGCCGCCCGGGATCCCGCTGGTCAGCTGCACAAAAACTGTTCCAGCAACATCGTTTCAGCAGCCCCTGATGTCACGCACGACAGCGGTTCACATCGATCTCGCAGCCATCAGTGAGAACATTCGCACCCTTCGGAGGGGGCTGGCAGCGCATCAGTTTATGGCTGTGGTGAAAGCCGACGCCTTCGGTCACGGCGCTGTTCAGGTCGCGAAACATATTGAAGCTAGCGTAGATGCCCTTGCGGTGGCGTTTACTGAAGAAGCCGTGGCACTCCGCGAAATGGGCGTCAGCGCCCCGCTACTGATTCTCGAGGGGCCCCACACTGCTAGCGATCTTGCTTTGGCCGGCAAACTGAACCTTTGGCCGGTCATACACTCCGACGAGCAAATCGAGTGGTGCAAAACGCTGGGAGCGGATCTGTCTCAGGCGTGGATCAAGATCGATACCGGTATGCATCGGCTGGGATTTGCAGCGGAGCGATACGCTGGCGTTCGCGACATCCTGCTGTCATATGGCATCGGTGAAATCACGGCAATGTCGCATCTGGCATCGGCCGAGGAACCGGACGACGCACTCACCCGAGCACAACTTCTAAGCTGGGAAGAGACGGTCCGCCACGGGCAGGACACCACAAGTCTTCACAACTCGGCAGCAACGCAGCGCGGGCTGTCCGCGTCCAGCGACTGGGTGCGAGTGGGTTACGCGCTGTATGGGGGACAAATCAAGGGGTTACCAAATCCTGCTCCTCTTCGCCCTGCGATGCGATTTTCCAGTTCGGTGATCGCTCTGCGCGACGTACCAATCGGTGAGTCTGTGGGTTACCGGGGTCGCTGGACTGCCCAACGCGATAGCGTGATCGCCACAGTGCCAGTGGGATACGGTGACGGCTACCCTTGGGGAGCGGCTGACGGAACCCCCGTCGAAATCGACGGCGAGATCGCGCCACTGGCGGGCCAGGTCTCTATGGACATGGTGACAGTGGATGTGACGGACTGCCCGAACTTGACCTTGGGCGCGCCGGCAGTGCTCTGGGGTGATCAACCATCGATCGATGACGTCGCGGAACACTGCGGCACGATCGGCTACGAACTCATGACCCGCCTGACCTCTAGAGCAAACCGCATCTATCACACATGAGCGATGCCCGCCCTAACGCAGCCAGTGCAGATCCGATGTACCCATTTATGAGGGCCCGGTCATGCTATGAGTGATACCCAAGACAACCCTGAATCACTACTCGCTGCCATTGATCTAGGCAGCAATTCATTCCACCTGATAATCGCCAAGTCGGATTTCGGAGAGCTGAGACCCGTTCAGACATTGGCCGAGAAAGTACAGCTGGGCGAGACGTCCAGCGCCGCGATGCTGACACCCGGCGCAATAGAGCGCGGGCTGGCCTGCCTGGAGCGATTCAAGCAGCTGATCGACAGCACCGCACCCGGCAAACTTCGTATTGTCGGCACCAACGCGTTGCGACGCGCAAAAAATCGGCAGGACTTTATCGCACCCGCGGAGCAGATTCTCGGTGCGCCGATCGATGTCATTTACGGTCGAGAGGAGGCGCGCCTCATCTATCTCGGCGTCGCCCACACGCTCTCCGACGACGAGGACACGCGACTGGTGGTAGATATCGGTGGTGGCAGCACAGAATTCATTCTCGGCGAGAGATTCGAGCCTTTGCGCCTGGAGAGCCTGCAAATGGGCTGCGTCTCCTACGGCGAGGCCTTCTTTCCCGATGGCAAGATCACCAAGGAGCGTTTCGATGCGGCCTATCATCGGGCGCGCATTGAGGTCTCGCACATTCGCCGTAACTACCACAGCGGATCGTGGCAGGAGGCGGTCGGCTCATCGGGCACACTGCGCGCCATTGAGACGCTGATCATGACCGTGGGGCACCGCGAGGAAGGCATTGATCGGGCTGCACTTGGCGCGCTGAAAAAACAGCTGCTCGCTTTCGCCCACGTCGACGACATCAGCCTAGAGGGCCTCAGCGAGTCTCGCAAAAGTGTAGTCACAGCGGGTCTAGCGATCACGATGGGCATCTTTGACGGGCTGCAAATTCCGCTGATGCGTACCTCAACCGGGGCGCTTAGAGAGGGCGTAATCTACGACCTGATTGGTCGATTCAGCCACGAGGACGTCCGCACGCGGACCATCTCGGCCATGCAGAAACGCTACTCTGTTGATCAGGCCATCGCCGATCTGGTCACGCATCGGGTGGCGCTGCTCGCTGACGCGACACGCGAAGCCTGGCGCTTGGAACCCAGCGATATCGCGCTGCTTGAATGGGCGGGCGCTCTGCACGAAATCGGTGTGGCAGTGTCGCAAAAAAATTACTCTCAGCACTCCGCTTATCTGGTGCTCAACACCGACCTACCCGGGTTTGCCGAGCAGGATCAGACTGTCATGGCAGCCCTGATCGCAGGCCTCAAGGGTAAGGTCCGCTCCGAGGTGCTGGACTCGATCTCAGAACGAAAACGCCAAACGGTGGCGAGAATGATGGTGCTACTCCGCCTCGCGGTCATACTGAAGCACGTCGAGGCCCTCGAAGCGCTGGCCGATTTGAGCGTATCCGCGGCAGAAGAGACCTTAACGTTGGCCTTTCCGAAGCAGTGGGGAACGGATCATCCCCTGACCATTTGGGAGATTGAGCAAAGCACCCCAGCCATAGAGCGGCTGGGGGTATCGGTGGTGCTAGACGCCAGCTAAAGGCCGTCAGGCCTAGAGGTCGTAACCCCGCTCATCGTGAAGAACGATATCAAGACCTGCGGTTTCATCTTCCTGATCCACCCGCACGGTTACGATGGCATTCACGACGCGTAATAAAACCCAGCTCAGAGTTGCCGTGTAAACAAAGGTCGCGGCAATGCCGGTCAACTGAATTCCCAACTGACCCCCGATTGTGCTAACGCCGTCAGAAAAACCATTGCCGCTGAAGATCCCCAGGGAGGGGGAACAGAAAATTCCGGCCATGAACAGCCCGAGCATGCCGCCCACCCCGTGCACCGGGAACACATCGAGGCTGTCGTCGATATTCAGCCGATTCTTGAGCGTGATCGTTGCAAAGTAACAGATCACTCCTGCGGAAACACCTATCACGACAGCGCCGGCCGGACCCACTGAGCCCGATGCTGGCGTGATAGTGCCGAGTCCAGCCACCATACCGGTCACAATACCCAACACAGAGGGCTTCCCGTGGCGAAGCCATTCCATGGTCATCCACGCCAAGGAGCCGCACGCCGCGGAGAGGTGAGTCACCAGCATCGCCATGGCGGCGCTGCTGTCTGCTGCCACCGCCGAACCTGCATTAAAACCAAACCATCCTACCCACAGCATCCCCGCGCCGGTCACTGTCATAGTCAGATTGTGAGGCGGCATGGCCGTTGAGCCAAAACCCCTTCTCCCACCCATTGAGGTGGCCGCGATCAAGGCGGCGACGCCAGCTGTAATATGGACAACCGAACCTCCCGCAAAATCCTGAAGCCCCATATTACCCAGCCAGCCTCCGCCCCATACCCAATGACAGATCGGCGCATACACCAGGACCAACCAAAGAGAACAAAAAATCAGCATAGCCGAGAAACGCATGCGCTCAGCAAAGCCACCGACGATCAGGGCCGGGGTGATGACGGCGAAGGTCAGCTGAAACATTACAAACAGCGTCTCAGGGATGGAGCCGCTCATGCTATCCATCGTCACTTTCGCGAGAAACAAATTGCCCAAGTCGCCGATCCAAGGGCCCGGCTCAACCCCCGATGAGCCAAACGCGAGCGTGTAACCCACGACGAACCACAGCACCGACATGAGCGCTGTAAGCGCAAAACATTGCATGAGCACCGACAGCACGTTCTTGACTCTCACCAAACCCGCATAAAATAGAGACAGGCCCGGTATCGTCATAAACAGGACCAGCGCGGTCGAGGTCAGCATCCAGGCTGTATCAGCGCCAGAAAAATCGTCTGCTAACGCGGAGCCGCTGATCAGGAAAGACAGGGTAAGGGCAAAAATTCGGCTGGCGTGTCCAGACATCGGTCTTTTTCCTTGGAAGGTGCTGTGGGATCGAAGCGCATGAGTGTGCCACACGTCGATGCACAAGCCCACCGGCCCTCGCGCGACTCATTGAGAATCTCCTCACGCAGGATTATTCTCCGCCCTCTCTAGCAGACGATGTCCCGCCAAATGCACCAACTTATTTACCTGCTCGTTGCACTGAGCGCCGCTGCCACCCTTCATGCTAACACCGCCCCAAACAGCCAGAATCTGATTTTGATCATCGGAGACGGCCTCGACGACCAACATGTAACCATGGGCCGCAATTATCTGGTCGGCATGAGCGGCAAACTCATCCTTGATACGATGCCCTATCGGGCATCAGTGCAAGTGGAGACGGTTTCCGAACAGGGGCAACCTCTGTACGTGGCCGACTCCGCCAATACTGCGACCTCGCTGGCGACCGGCGGCGTCACACAGATCGGCCGCATTGCGACCGACATCGAAGACATTGATCTTCTCACCATCGCAGAACGGGCGCTCGACAGTGGTTTCCGGGTCGGATTGGTCACCACGTCATCACTGACCGATGCGACACCCGCGTCGTTCCTTGCGCATGTCTCGGCACGAAGCTGCGAAGGCCCCGAGGAGGTGCTGGGCAGCACCTATTACGGCATACCGCAGCCCGCCTGTCTTGATGACGCCCGCGACAACGGCGGCCCCGGATCCATCATCGAACAGCTGGTGAACAGCGGCGCGCAGGTGTTGCTCGGCGGCGGCACCAAGTTTCTCGAGCAAACCACTATCGATGATGAGACCGTTGCCGCAATGGCCGCTGGCCGGGGCTATCGCATTCTCTCTCGGGATACCCATCTGGAATCTGTGCCCCCCGATAGGCCGATCTTGGGAACCTTCGATGAGGAAACCTTGGAGGTCCGATGGCGAGGCACCGGTGGCCGAGTTGGCGAGGAGACCAAGACAAGCTGGCTACATCACCTGTCCCATTACCTCGGCGGCGCTGAGGAGCCCGAACCCATGTCTTGCGAGCCCAACCCCGACTATGATGGAACGCCCTCTCTGGCGAGCATGACAGACTTAGCGCTGCGGCACCTGTCCCGGGACAACGACCGTGGCTTCTTTTTGATGATCGAGTCGGCCTCCATCGACAAACAATCCCACAAGCGCAATCCCTGCGGCTCAATTGGTGAGATTGAGCAACTTGAGGAGTCTCTCACACTGGCGCTGTCATTCGCGGCGCAGCATCCGGATACCGCGATCCTCGTCACGGCGGACCATGCTCAGGCAGCTCAAATCCTGCCCGAGCCCACGCTTTACTCAGATTATCCAGTTCCTATCTATTCGCCGGGGCTCACAGCGCGGGTTGTGACCCCCGAGGGGGGCATGATGCGCATTAACTACGCGACCAACAATGGTTTCAGTGAGGAGCACACCGGCGCCAACGTGCCGCTGTTTGCCAACGACGTCGCCAGTCCATGGCTGAGCCCATTTCTCAGGCAGCGCGAGGTGCACGATGCCATGAGCGGGTTTCTGTTCGGCACCCGAGACCTCGATACTGAATGAGGAGTGTGCGGCGACTGGATTTGTCAACGTAGCGGGAGAAGACTTGGCCACGCCGCGTTGCCATTGAGCGCCCCACGACCCTCACCGCAGACCCAGCCTTACAGATTCACCCAGGTATTCAGCGCCCGCAGCCTGAACGACACCCCGTTCACCCGCAAAATCACGCTGTCTGCCAAGATATCTTCTACCGTAATCCCACCGGCCCGCTGCCCCGGTCTTAAGCGCCGACCGTTCAGCTCGACAGACGGCGCGGCGCCCTCGGCATAAACGTGTTCGGTATAAATGATCGTCGGGATCTGGTCTTTCTGCTGCTGCGACAGGTTTTCCAACAGCGCTGTCGGGTGAGGAGCAAGATTCGGTTCACCCACCTCACGCGCGGCGCGCTCGATCGCCGCCACCAAATCGATCGGCGGTGCGATCGAATGCGCGCCAGACACCGCACTCGAAGACGAAGTAGCGGATACCTGCTTAGACTGGGCGGACACATCCGATTTTTCCGCCGCCGAGTTTAGCGCACCATTTCGATCAGATCGCATCCCCTTTGCTTTAGAGAGGGAGGCTGCATCCGACCACATTTGCTGGTGGAGCGCAGCAATGCGCTGATTATCCGCCTCAACTGCATCGGCGGTGACGTTATTTTGTGGTGGCTCTGCGTCTGATGCGCCTGATTTCGATGCCCATGGAGTGGATGGTAACAACTCAGTGCCGGGCGCAGAGAGGACAGCGTCAACGCGCGGCGGTTCGGGCGCGGTAACCGCATCACCGGATGACGGTGAACGGGATAATGTCGACACAACCTGCTCTTCACTCAGTGCGCCCGCTATGCCACCTCGCATCAACCAACCGGCGGCAATGCCTAGTCCGACACAGACTGAAAAGAGCACTCCCAACCACTTCTTACCCGATCCGCCAGTGTGCTCTTCAGCTACATAGGGCTGCGGGTTTCTGGCAACGCGTCCACTCTCTGACCGCCGCAATGCGTCCAGGATCAAAGACATGCTGGCACCTCTCCCACTGACTGGCTCCGCTCAAAGGTAACGAGCAGCGTAGGGCTAACACCCAGCGCATCATTTAGCGCCTGCAGGGTCTGGGCCCCAATCACGCCGTCTACCTCTAACCCCAAAGATTGCTGGAACTGTCTTACGCGCTCGGTCAGCGCGGGTGTGAACACATCGAGCGGGGGCGCCGGCAAACCATCCAGACGAGAGAAATCGGCCACAATTTGCGTCACACCGGATCCCTGATCGCCCTCAGTCAAAGGTCCTACCCAACTAGGAGGGCTTTTCCACAGGTAACTCAGCCCGCCTCGCCAATACATTGCGAGTGACGCCAATGGCATCTGACAGATACTCTGGCCTGCGCTTAAGAGCGCCACAGCGTCACTCATGCCGACCAGTAACACCTTACCCGCAAATCCATCAGGCTGCCTGATATCGAGTACCGCAGGCCGGTTATTGGCGAGCACTGCGTTCCAGGTATCTGCGTCGCTACTCGCGCACTGCAGACCGGCATCGGACGCCTGCTCACAGAGATCTCTCAGCAAAGCTTGCCCAGACCACAGCGACCACAGTGCCGAATCGGCTCTTTCCTGATCAAGGATCCATGAACTACCCCTGATCACCGAAAGCGCTCTTCTCTTAGCGGGCTCTTGGTGTTGAAGCGATGCCTGTTGGTCAGCCAAATCCACTCCCGGCGAGCGCAAGGCATTATCTACTGCAAGCCACTCGCTCTGCTGAACCCATAAGACAGCTGCCGCCACCGCAGCGGCCACCAGCAGGCCTAGCATTGCGCCCCGGGCCATCGCCCCGCTCAACCATGGCATGGAATCCACTTTGCGGGGAGCGCCCTCAGCACCAAATGTCTCTTTGGCCGCCTCTGCGACAAGATTCGGCGACACCATGGCCTGATCGCGGCCATAGGCACCCATCATCGCCCGTTCACACAACAGATTAATGACCCGGGGAACACCACCGCTCAACCTGAAGATCTGTCGGAACGCCGCGCCGCTGAATATTTCCCGATCATTATTGAGACCCGCTACCTGCAGACGATGGCGAACATAGGTACGCGTCTCCTGCTCGTCTAGGGGCGTCAAATCGAAGCGTGCCGTGATGCGCTGGTTGAGCTGCCGAAGCTCCGGCCGCGCCAGCATACTGGCCAGCTCTGGCTGGCCGGTGAGGATGATCTGCAGTAGCTTCTTCTCGTCGGTTTCGAGATTGGTAAGCAGACGGATTTGCTCCAGAACCTCGAAGCCGAGATGTTGCGCCTCGTCAATCATCAATACCGTGCGGCGTTCAGACTGATGGTTCTGCAGCAGGAATTGGTGCAGCGCGTCCGTGAGAATTTTGAGGCTGTCCGTGCCACTGGGATAGTCAATTTCAAACTCGTCACAAACAGTTGCCAGCAGCTCGACAGCGCTGAGCGCGGGGTTCAGCACGATCGCAATGTCGGTATTTGGGGGCAATTGCTGAAGAAGGCATCGGTTGAGGGTGGTCTTACCGGTGCCCACCTCACCTGTAAGCATGATAAATCCACCACCACTGCCTACGCCGTACAACAGGTGCGCAAGCGCGTCCCGATGGCGTGCGCTCATAAATAGATAGCGAGGGTTTACCGCGATCGAAAAGGGAGCCTCAACGAGTCCGAAATACTGTTGATACATGTTGCTCGGTCCAGTTCATTCCGCGTAGGGTGCGTGACGGGCTATTGGCACACAACACGCCAATACTTTTGTAGCGCGCCTTACATTATGCGCTGTGGTCAGCATGCTGCACAGCGCATTGATTAAATGAATAACGAGAGACAGTGACAAACACTTTTATCACACAAACTTGAGCGCGAGCGTCGCGCTCCTCTGATATTGATTACTCAGGAGATACCTTTCATGGCCTTGCCATCCGCTTTACAGAACCGATTACGGATCCCCGTTGTAGGGGCTCCCCTGTTTATCATTTCCAATCCTGATCTTGTGATCGCCCAGTGCAAAGCAGGAGTTGTAGGGTCGTTCCCCGCGCTCAATGCGCGCCCGGAACCCGTTTTGGAAGAGTGGCTGGAACAAATCACCTCTGAACTGGCAGCCCATGACAAAGCCAATCCCGATGCGCCGTCTGCCCCCTTTGCCGTGAATCAGATCGTGCATGGCTCAAACGCGCGCCTGAAGCACGACATGGACATGTGTGTGAAGTACAAGGTGCCAATCGTCATTACCTCGCTGGGTGCCAAGGAATGGGTTAACGAAATGGTTCACAGCTACGGCGGCATCGTGCTCCATGACGTGATCAATAATCGTTTCGCGAATAAGGCCATCGAGAAAGGCGCCGACGGGCTAATTGCCGTAGCCGCCGGCGCAGGCGGCCATGCAGGCACGACCTCACCCATGGCTTTGATACAGGAAATTCGGGAGTGGTTCGATGGCCCTTTACTGCTGTCTGGCTCTATCGCGACCGGCGACGCGGTACTGGCCGCTCAGGCGATGGGCGCAGACCTCGCTTATATCGGTTCTGCCTTCATCGCCACAGAAGAAGCGGACGCGGAGCAGGCCTACAAACAGGCGATCGTGGATTATGGCGCTGATGACATTGTTTATAGCAGCCTTTTCACGGGTGTTCACGGCAATTACCTCAAGCCATCGATCGAAGCAGCCGGACTCGACCCCACCAACCTGCCCGAAAGCGATCCTAGCAAGATGGACTTTGGGTCGGGAGGCAATACCGATGCCAAAGCCTGGAAGAATATATGGGGATGCGGTCAAGGGATCGGCGCAGTCAAAGAGCTGGGTACCGCTGGTGATTACGTTACCAAGCTGACCGATCAGTACCAACAGGCTAAACAACGGATCAATTCATTATGATTGAACGCAATAAAATACCCCGCAGTGCCGAGGACGACTATAGCAGGGAGATCGTCAAGCATCGCCAACAATTTATCGAGCAGCGGACTGGCGCAGAGCTCGAACACACCAAACAGTTCTCGTTCGATCCCCATGAAATGGAGAGCAATATCGAGAACTTTTGGGGCGTTGCTCAAATCCCCATCGGCGTAGCGGGACCGCTACTCGTAAACGGAGAACATGCTCAAGGCGAATTCTACGTCCCTATGGCGACCGTCGAAGGCACCATGCTGGCGTCCTACAACCGGGGGATGAAGGTGATTCGGGAGTGCGGTGGCGTTCTGACGACGGTCTCCGAGGAATCGATGCAGCGCTCGCCGGTATTCATCTTCCGCAACGCCCGTCAGGCAAGGGACTTTCAGCTTTGGCTCAAAGACAATTTTGAGGCCATCAAGGCGAAAGCCGAAACCTCAACCTCTGTCGGCAAACTGCATGACATCGAGAGCTATCACGCACACAGCATGGTGTTCACACGCTTCGATTATTCGACTGGCGACGCCGCCGGTCAGAACATGGTGTCTCGGGCGACCTTTATCGCCTGCGAATGGATCAATGAGCGGCGCCCCGAGATGCTGCACTACATGCTCTCGGGCAACTTCGATACGGAAAAAAAGACCTCTTCAGTGAACCTGCTCAAAACCCGCGGAAAGCGCGTCACTGCAGAAATCACCGTGCCCCGGGAGATCTTAATGAAGCACCTGCGGGTTGCCCCTGAGCAAATCGCTTACGGCCAGCAGATTTCCACGCTCTCGGCGATCCTGACCAACTCGTCTAACAACGCCAACCATCCAGCCAACGCGCTGGCCGCCTTGTATTTGGCTACTGGACAAGATGTGGCCAACATCGGCGAGTCGAATCAGTGCACGACCTATCAGCGCGCGACCAGCAAGGGAGATTTTTACTTCTCAATTACTTTGCCCGCAGTGATCATGGCGACCTATGGCGGTGGTACTGCCCTACCCACCCAACGCGAGTGCCTGCGGATGCTGGGCTGCGAAGGCAAAGGCAAGGCTCTTAAGCTGTGTGAAATCGCAGCTGCGTTGGTTGTCGCCGGCGAATTGTCGCTCTCTGGCGCGGCGCGGGTCGACAAGAAGACTCGGACCAATGAATGGGTGGATGCCCATGAGCGACTGGGTCGCAACCGCTGAAGCAATGTCGATGAAACTTACTGAGCGCTTTCAGCTGCTCTTGCGGGGCGTCTGTATAGCAGGGCTCATTTGCTCCGGCCTCCTCACATCTAACGTGCAGGCAGAGCGGGGCTCGCACATCACACTTGATGAGCCGCTTCCGCAACCCGCGTGGGAGCTACCGCTGATTGCGAACGGTGAGGGCAACGTAACGGATTCGACCTATCTTGGCAGGGTGACCTATGTGGACTTCTGGGCCAGTTGGTGTGGGCCGTGCAGGCTTTCCTTACCGGCGTTGAACCGACTGAGCAAAGAGTTCGACGCTGCAGATTTTGGTGTGGTGGCAATCAGCGTCGATTATGTCGACGAGGATGCACTCGACTTCTTGAAGCGCTACCCCGTCGACTACCCGGTTGCCATTGACAAGACGGGCAATTCCGGACGGGATTTTGCGGTGGCAGGCATGCCCTCGGGCTACCTGATAGGCCGAGACGGTCTGATCAGAAAAGTCCATGTCGGTTTTCGCAAGGGGGATGAGGCACTCTTAAGAGAGCAAATTCAGGCACTTATCGCTGATTCCTAAATCGCCGTCCCGTTCCTGTTCACCTCCCGCCAACGCTCTTGCTCATCCGTAGCAAATGTCGACTCGTAACACTGCCATGCAAGAGCCTGACATTCTTTATTATGACGGCAGCTGTCCTTTGTGCCAGCGCGAGATGTCCCATCTGACGAAACTCAAGTCAGAGCAGCTGGTATTGCAAGACATTCATGCGCTGCCACCTGGCACCGAAGGGCCGGATAAGGAAACGCTGCTAAAAAACCTGCACCTCAAACGAGGCTCTGAGTGGGTCATTGGACTCGAGGCCAACGTGGCAGCCTGGCAGTACACCCGTATCGGATTTTTTTGGCGCTGGCTGTCTTGGCCTTTGGTCAAACCTCTCGCTAGCTGGTGTTACCGCCAGTGGGCGGTCCGCCGCTACGCCAAGCGCTATCCGCTAGACTCCGAATCGAGCGTCTCAAATTGACGATAGCGCACCTCACCGCGCCCGACATCGCCGATATGGTGCCACAGGCGAGAGCGCTACTTATTAATAGCCTGCCTGGATACAAATCCGCGATGCTCGTGGGCACTTGCGACGCAGCAGGCAGAGAGAATCTCGCCATGGTGAGCTCTCATTTCCATCTGGGCTCAAGCCCGCCCCTCTTGGCTATGATTCTGCGCCCCAGCACGGGCGAGAGCGAACGGCACACCCTCCACAACCTGTTGGAAACCCAGTGCTGGTCGCTGAACGGCTTTTCGCTGGATGACGCCGCACAGGCACACCAGACCTCTGCCCCCTTTCCCAAGGATCAATCGGAATTTGATGCCTGCGGCTTTGACGCTGAGTGGTTGGATGAGTTTGGCGCGCCTTTTATCAAAGGGTCACCGTTACAAATAGGATGTTTATTACGAGAACATCACCTGCTCGAAATCAACGGTACGCATATGATCATTGGAGAAGTGGAGCATCTGCAGTACCCAATGACGGCCCAACGGAGCGATGGCGGTCTCTCTCTGAGCGACATGGGTCTCGTCGCGGTGGTCGGGCTCGACACCTACACGCAACCGCATGCCGGCGTGCGATTTGCACCCGCCGGTACGACCTCCCCACCGCAGCAATTGTAAATCTCGTTTTCACTACAGAGATCCGTTAGGCTGTGCGCCCGCAGATGGCGGCACCTGCTCGGCCCACCGATAAAAGCAACGCCAACGGTCACTTCAAGGACGATACGCCCATGCCACCGATCAAAATCGACTTTTTCCGCCTACTCTGTAGTTCCCTATTCGGCCTAATCTTTCTTGCTTCCACTGCGGTCTTTGCCAAAGCCGTGCCCGAACGCACAGATATAGATGCTCAGTTCAAGTGGGATCTAACCGATATGTATACGGACTCTACCGCATGGGAAGCGGATCGGGAGAGATTCCTGGAATCACTGCCAACGCTGTCGGCATTTCGTGGCAAGCTGAGTGAGAGCGGCGAGAACTTGTTGCAAGCCATTGAAAGCATCCAGACCGCAGAAACCATCATCGCTAACCTGTATGTCTACGCCGGACTCAAGAGCTATGAGGACACCCGCATCTCCGATAATGCAGCGCGCTTTTCTGAGGCGCAGGGGATGTATTCTCAGTACCAGCAAGCACTATCCTACTTCACGCCAGAACTGCTAGCCATCCCCGAAGAGACGCTGACCCAGTTCATCGATCGCACGCCCAGACTCGAGGTCTACAAGCACTATTTGGATGAAACCGCCCGCATGCGACCTCACACGCTATCTGAGGCCGAAGAGCGTTTACTAGCGATGGCGTCGGACCCCCTCGATAAATTTGACAGTGTGTTCACCGCGATTGACAGCTCTGATCTGTCCTTCGGGACCATGATTGATGAGTCGGGAGATGAGATTGAGCTTACCAACAGTCGCTATGGCGCATTCCTGCACTCTGCGGATCGCAACGTGCGTGAAGCGGCATGGAAAGGATTGTTTGAGGGATATAAGACGCTCAATCACACCCTCGCCGCCAACTATGAGGGGCATGTTAAAAGCCGCGTATTTTTTGCGCGTGCTCGAGGCTTTGAGTCCCGACTGAAGCACGCCACTTACACCAACGCCATTCCGATCGAGGTCTTTAATAACCTGATCACAACAGCGCGAGGAGGTACCGCGCCATTGCAACGCTACCTTCGACTTCGAGAAAAAACGCTTGGCGTGGATCGGTTGGAAATCTGGGACATGTATGCGCCCATTGTTCCCCCAACAATCAAAGACGTGAGCTTTGACGAGGCGAAGGAGATCGTGGCCGATGCACTCACGCCACTCGGCGAGGAATACATCAACATCTTTTGGAAAGGATTCGACGATGGTTGGGTCGATGCCATGCCCAACCGTGGCAAACGCAGCGGCGCCTATAGCTGGGGTACTTACACCTCCAAACCCTATCTCTCTATGAACTTCGAGGGCACGCTCAACAACGTCTCGACCCTCGCTCACGAGTACGGTCACTCGATCCATAGCTACCTAACCCGCAACACCCAGCCCCAGGTTTATGGCGACTACCGCACCTTCATCGCCGAAATTGCCTCAATGACCAATGAGGCGATCCTGATGCAAAAAATGTTGGCCGAGGCGACCTCGGCGGGCGAGCGCGCGTATCTGCTGAGCTCCTACCTTGATGAATTTAGGGGCGGCTTTTATCGGCAGGCCTCTTTTGCCGATTTTGAAGCGCGCGTCCATGCCAAAGTCGAGGCTGGCGAAGCGCTTACTGCGGGAGTGCTGAACACGATTTATGCCGATGTATTTAGCGATTACTACGGAAATGCGGTTCATGCCAACGACCTCAATCAGATCGAGTGGAGCCGGATCCCACACTTTTTGCGCAGTGACAACTTTTACGTCTACCAGTACTCGACCTCGTTTGTCGCTGCCACGGCTCTGGCCAAGCAAATTCTTGAGGAAGGAGAGCCGGCTCGGGAGCGATACTTGACCATGCTCAAGTCCGGCTCTAATGACTACCCCATCGAGCTCCTCAAAAAGGCTGGTATCGACATGACCTCACCCGAGCCCATCGAAGCGACGATCGAGGTGTTTGACGACTTGGTTGATCAACTTGAGCAAGCCTTAGCGGAGATGGAGGCGGTGGCAACCCACGGTCAATAGTTGGATGATCGGTAACCCGCCGTAACGGCCTCAAATAACGGGCGTTATTGCTGGTATTAAGCACACCGGCAGGCACTGTGGTGGCGTGACGGCCTCAAATCACTCAGTATCATTAAACCAAATGTTAGCTGTTGAGTAATCAGGAAAACATGTGATGGCCAAAAAATTCCATATCGTGAGCACTCAACGAGGAGCTATTTCCGCGGCACAGGCGGGGCTCATCGTGGTCCTATTATTGGTCATCGCCGGCGGTATGGTCCTGTTGACCCGCATCTGGCCACCGGAAGAGGAGCCCGCGCCAACTTTAACGGCCCCGCCACTCGCACCTCCACCTGCTCCCGTCGCGGCGGAAATCGAGGGTCCGACACCACTGCCATCGCTTCCGCCGCCTGCGCCAGTAGAAGAGCCTTTACCCCGGCTTGAGGAGAGCGACGACGCGGTGCGCGATGCCTTGGGGGATATCCCGCTAGGCACAACCGGACAGCAATATTTGACACCAAGTAATATCATCGAGCGTAGCGCCAGCGTTGTCTACCTGATGGCGCAGGGCGACGTCCCCTACAAGCTCCTGCCCGTCTCACGGCCCAGAGCTGCATTCCCTTTCAGCGACGATGGCACGCAGGTCGTCGCCGACCCAGCTGGCTTTGAGCGCTATGACTCACTAACCAAATGGCTTGGGAGCCTTGACCTTGCATCACTCTTGTCATCGCTTGAGTGGTTCATCCCGCTGTTCCGAGAGGCCTGGTCTTACTACGGCGAGGATCCCGCTGCCTTCGACATGGCGGTTGTGATAACGCTCGACTTGTTGATCGCCACACCTGAAGTAGATCTCAGCGAGGCGCGGCTCATTCGCAAGGAGGCGGTTTGGATCTTTGAGGATCCGGCCATTGAAGGACTCGCGCCGATCCAAAAGCTTGTGCTTCGCATGGGTCCAGAGAACGCCGAAATTTTAAAGGCAAAAGCCGCTGAAGTACGAGGCCTGTGGCTCAGTCAGGTATCGGAGTCAACCTAACGCTCACTCCACGTCTTCTGGAGATTGATCACCCTGGTCATCTTTATTTACGAGGTTTTGGCTGACATCTAAACTAAAGCCACGATACTGCATGAATCTGAGGCGTCGTCCGCGTTCTCGCTGACGCGCGTCCCAGTCACCCTCAATGGGCGCACCGCCGTACTTCTTTTTATAGACCGCGATGGCTTCTGCTTCCCAATCAACTTCTGCGTCGAAAGCCTCTCCCATGTTGTCACTGATCAAGTGTTCAACGCGCTGCTGGCGCAGATCATTGCGAATCCAGCTGGGTCCGTAACCTCGACCCGCA
The DNA here is from genome assembly GCA_902623175.1 of Halieaceae bacterium. Classification (GTDB taxonomy): domain Bacteria; phylum Pseudomonadota; class Gammaproteobacteria; order Pseudomonadales; family Halieaceae; genus Luminiphilus. The sequence continues at coordinate 57,320 of CACNSR010000002.1, read as the reverse complement.
AGCTGCCGCACTCTAGAAGCCGCAAAGCGCTCGTCGCTGAGCAGACCTTCTTCAATGAACTGCTGCGTGACTTGCTCGACTGTGTCTGCGTCACAATCGCGCTTTCTGAAACGCTTTGCAAGCTTGGTCTTGAGCTCATATGAGCCGTGTTCCCGCCGCGCAAGCAACTCCATCCCGGCGAGTCTTAGCTCGCCGGGAGTAACCGGACCTTTCTTCGTGTAATCCTCCATAGAGGAGGCTCCGCCTAGCGTCAGGATGACTCGGCAACCTCTCCGATGTCAGGCTTGTTTGATTCCTCAACCGGCGCCTCGGCCACCTCAGTTTCCACCGCGGCTAGCGGCAGACCCATCATTTGATGGCGGATTTGGTCTTCGATCTCTTTTGCAACCGCCGCATTCTCCTCTAGGAACTTGGAGGCGTTCGCTTTGCCCTGACCGATCTTGTCGCCTTTGTAGGCATACCATGCACCAGACTTATCGATGAGGTTCAGCTTCACGCCCCAATCAATCACTTCGCCCATGTGGTAAATGCCACCACCGTACATGATCTGGAACTCCGCCTGACGGAATGGCGGTGAGACTTTGTTCTTCACCACCTTCACGCGGGTCTCATTACCCACTACCTCGTCGCCCTCTTTAACCGCCCCGATGCGTCGGATATCCAAACGCACTGAGGAGTAAAACTTGAGCGCATTACCACCGGTGGTGGTTTCAGGACTACCGAACATAACGCCGATCTTCATACGGATCTGGTTGATAAAGATCACTAGGCAGTTAGTCTGCTTGATCGCACCCGTGAGTTTGCGCATCGCCTGACTGAGGAGTCGCGCCTGGAGACCCACGTGCGAATCCCCCATCTCACCTTCGATCTCTGCCTTCGGGGTGAGCGCCGCAACGGAATCTACAACCAGTACGTCAACAGCACCGGAGCGCACCAGCATCTCGGCGACTTCAAGCGCCTGCTCACCGGTATCCGGCTGGGATACGATCAGGTCGTCCACCTGCACACCCAGTTTGTCGGCGTACTGAGGGTCCAAAGCGTGCTCCGCGTCGATAAATGCCGCAGTGCCTCCCACCTTTTGCGCCTCTGCAATCACCTGCAAGGTTAGGGTCGTTTTGCCCGATGATTCAGGGCCGTATATCTCCACAATGCGGCCCTTGGGCAAGCCGCCGATGCCCAGTGCAATGTCCAAGCCCAGTGAGCCGGTGGAGATCGAGGGTATCGCTACCCGTTCCTGGTCACCCATGCGCATGACCGTACCCTTGCCAAACTGGCGCTCAATTTGTGACAGCGCCGCATCCAGTGCTTTTTGCTTGTTCGGATCCATGTCTTGCTCCCTTTGATTTGCTCGCTCTGCTTTCTTCGCTTGTTCGGCCGAGCGCGCCCTTTCGGCTGCGCCCCGAAGCTCACGCTATGTCGCGCTCAACCCCATTCAACTGGGTTTTCGCACCCAAAATACCCGCTGCTTAAGTACTGTATATATATTCAGCTTTTTTGCCAGCGATTGCAATTGAGTTTAGCGATCAATTTCCGAAAAAATAGTGTCGCACCTCGCAACATGTCGCCCAAAGCGACAGCACTGATACTGCAGATGCGGCGAAGCTAGAGAAAGGCATCCCCACCATTGGGGCTTAAACACTGGCCTCTGAAATGCCCCGCCGCGTCACTAGCCAGGAACAGATAGGCCCCCACAATGTCCTCGACCTCTGCAATCCGACCCGCGGGGATGTTTTGACGAATACCTTCCAATATATCGTCGGGCACGTCAGCTAAAATCGGGGTCATGGTCGCCCCCGGCGCCACACAATTAGCGGTAATCGGGCGGTCGCCAATCTCGAGCGCGAGGCTGCGCGTGAATGAGAGAATCGCGCCTTTCGCCGCAGTGTAGTGAGAGAACCCCGGCGCGCCGATATAAGCAAGCTGCGAGGCTGTGTTGATAATGCGGCCGCTATTTTGCGCATACATCATCTCCAATGCAGAACGCGTGCAGAGAAAGGTGCCGCGCAGGTGCACACCCATCAATCGGTCGAAGTCTGCAACCTCAAGCGTCTCAACCGGGCTGGAATGGGCGATTCCCGCGTTATTCACAAGGATATCCAGTGGACCCGACCCCAAAGCTGAAAACATCGCCAACACATCAGACTCACTGCTGACATCGGCCTGTATCGTCTGAGCCGCCCCGCCGGACTCTACAATGCTCGTCACCACTGCCTCTGCAGATTCTGCTGTGGCCTCGTCCGGGTGGTTTACCCAGACCATCGCTCCATTGGCGGCCAATGCGCTTGCCACAGCCGCACCAATACCCGAGCTCGCACCTGTTACCAATGCCGTCTTACCACTGAGACTAACGCTCATCGAGTTGCTGGACATAATTTGCTCTCCCTCAGGCTTTGGCTAACGTTGCTAACGAATCCACTCCATGCGCTGCTTTGCGCGCGAGGTGCTGGCTGGGGCAGCAACGCTTCTTATGCGTCGCGCCGATGGGCACTACCATGTCACTCCACCGGCCAGAGCACCAGCCGCCAACACCAGACGGGACCACTCGATCGTCCCCCAGATACCACAGCGCGCGTAGGGATCGCCATCTAACCAGGCCTTGGCTTGCTCGAGGTCATCAGTCCGATACACCAGCATGCTACCGACGATTTTTTCTCCCGCCGAGTCTTTGAGCGGGCCTGCCATGGCAATGTGGTCCACAATCGCCTCGATGTGCGCCAAGTGCCCCGCCATGTGCTTCTCACGCAGACCGTCCACGTCGTCGCCGTCACGGTCAGTGCACTTGACCAGCCAAAGATTCTCCCGGGCCATATCACTCTCCTGTATCCATTGAGTATTACTTCGTGCTCGCAGAGCGCCAAGGCCCCACCATAACCAGCTTTTCACCTCCGAGCCAGAGACGGCATTTCGTTACAGCGCACCTGAAATGTCCGTACCAATCTCGCTCCCAAGCCTTTATTATTTTCGGCACAACAAAAAGGGAGAGGCCGTAATGATCTTTGATATGCTGACCCGCCTCGGTGCTGGGTCCATCGTTTTTACTCTGGCGGTATTGATAGGCTGTCAGGCAAAAGCGGAAGCCACATCTTTAGCGGCAGATATCTCGGTAGAGGAAGCCGAGCCTGCCACTTTGGGATCGATGGATGAGCAGTACGCCTGGGTCGGCGATCTGGGCGATCGCGACGCGCTACCCGGAAAGCCCCTTTACATTGAAAATTGTGCCGGTTGTCACGAGGCACAGGTCTACAAGGCACCCCACACCACCTGGCTGGAACTCATGTCTCCGCAGGTGCTGTATCGCTCCATTACCAAAGGCATCATGCAGTCTCAGGCCGCCCACCTGTCCGGCGGAGATAAGCAACACATCGTCGAATACATCACGCAAATGCGCCTGGGTGATCCCGATGCGGGACCCGCGGTGGCTTGGTGCGAGGGTTCGGCGAGCGAGTTCTCCACGCTCGACGAGAGTCACCTGACAGGGTGGGGTCACGATACCCGCCGCTACGTGTCGTCCGATGCAGCCGGCTTCGATCGGTCGCAAATCGACAATCTTGAGTTGAAGTGGAGCTTTGGTTTCCCGGCATCTACCCGCGCCAGATCCCAACCTACCATCGCCATGGGTGCTGTGTTCGTAGGCAGTCAGGACGGCACCGTCTATGCCTTTGATCTGGAGACCGGGTGCGTGCGCTGGACCTTTGCTGCGCGAGCTGAAGTTCGCACGGGTATCACGCTGGGCAAACGCGGTCCGGAGGGCATCCCCACCGCCTACTTCGGCGACATTATTGCCAACCTTTACGCGCTGGATGCCACAACCGGCGAACTCGTCTGGCAGGCCAGCCCCGATGACCATCACAGCGCCACGTTAACGGGCACCCCAGCCTTTGCCAACGGCAACCTGTACGTCCCTGTCTCATCGCTGGAGGTAGTCACAGCGGCCAATCCAGAATATGCCTGTTGCACATTTCGAGGGCACGTTATGGCAGTCAATGGCGATGATGGCTCGGTTCTGTGGGATAGCTACGCCATTCCCAATACTCCCATCTCCACCGGGGACACCGCAGCGGGAACCAAAATCTTCGCCCCTTCTGGCGCACCCGTGTGGACCAGCCCGACTATCGATGTCGATCGAAACCTGCTGATTTTCGGCACTGGCGAGAATTATTCGTCCCCTGCGGACCAAAATAGTGATGCCGTTATCGCAGTTCGCCTGGACACCGGCGAGCGCCTGTGGTCACGACAAACCTTCCCCGACGATGCATGGAATGTCGCCTGCATGATGGTCGACAATCCAAACTGCCCTGAAGAAGATGGCCCAGACTATGACCAGGCTTCAAGCCCGCTGTTGGTTGATATTGGCGCGGGCAAAACCGTTGTCGTCGCGGGCCAAAAAGATGGTCGCGTGTTTGCGCTCGACTGGGAGACAGGCCAGAACAAATTGTGGGAGGTCAAGCTGGGACGTGGCAGCATTCAGGGTGGCGTGCATTTTGGTATGGCCGCTGACGGCACCACCGTCTATGTGCCTATTAATGACATGAACGATACCCGCAACGGTGAGTGGCTGGACCCAGAAACCGCGCGCCCGGGTGTGTCAGCGGTTAACGCCGTGACGGGTGAGGTGCTGTGGACTCACGTGCAGGAGAATGTCTGCGGCGAGGGCCGGCCCTTCTGCGATCCTGGTGTGTCGGCCGCCATTACGGCAACAGATGGCGCAGTCATCGCAGGCCACCTCGATGGCATTATCCGAATCTATGACCGCAACAGCGGCGAGATCATCTGGTCTTACAACACCACCACGCCGGTGACCGGTACCAACGGTGTCATCGCGCAAGGTGGGGGTATGAGCGGCTCAGGGCCAGCGCTGGGCGCAGGCCATATGGTGATCAATTCAGGGTACGGTTTGTATAACCACGAAGCCGGTAATGCCCTGCTCGTGTTCGCCCCTAAAGCGACGGGTTCAGTCAGCGCGCGTTAACGCTCATAGTCCAGCGCGAGCACCTCGCAGTGCTCGCGCAATACCGCTCCGACGGCTTGATGGTCGGGGTGATTCAGATACGCCGGCAAATCGACGGCCGTCTCCAGCGTGACAAGCACCCCGTGGGTCGCACCATTGGCGCGGTCCGTGATGTTTTGCCCTGCCGAGATCGCCAGAACACCGGGAATATGAGTCAGCGCACGAACCGACACGAGGATCTCTTCCATTTTGTCGTTACCCACCCCAGCTTTCGGGGTGAGCCACACCATATGCTCTAGCGCCATCTCAACCTCAGACCAGATTAAAACCCTGACTCGACAGCGGGAATCGACGCACGCGCCGCCCTGTCGCATTGAATAGCGCATTGGCGACGGCCGGCGCAATCGGTGTCGTTGCCTGCTCGCCGATCCCGGTAGGCGGCTCATCGCTGGGCAAGATATGCACCTCAACCTCCGGCATCTGCGGTAACCGCATGACGGGGTAGTCATGGAAGTTACTCTGCTGCACTTCACCGTTCACGATGTCGATGTTGCCGAAGGCCGCCCCTCCCAATCCGTAAGCAAGGCCGCCTTCTACCTGCCCCTCGATACCGAGAGGATTCACCGCGAAGCCACAGTCCACCACGCAGACAACGCGATCGACAGTGAAATCACCATTCTCGGCAACCGTCACTTCGACTGCCTGAGCAACCGGTGAGATGTTGTAGATTCGCGATGCGACGCCCCGGCCGCGCCCCGGTGCCAACGGCGTATCCCAGTCACATTTTTGCTTTAGCACGCTCAGCACGCGGTTCATGCGCGCGTGGTCCTTGGTCAGACGCAATCGGAGCTCCATGGGGTCGATACCACCTTTATGTGCCAACTCATCCAGAAAACACTCATAGGCAATGCCTGTGTGGGTGTGACCTACCGAGCGCCACTCCTGAGGAACAATGCCTTTCTTGGGCGCGTTGTGGCTCTCAACCCGATGATTCGGGATCTGATAGGACGTCCCATAGGGGAACACCCCAAAAGGCTCCTGCAAGCAACCATCCAGCGAATAGATATCCATACCTCGCACCATATACCCCGGGTCGTGCTTGGTGCCCTGCATGAGCGATTGACCCACTGCCACCTGATGCCAGGCCTCTGGCATACCGGACTCATCCACACTGCCGCGGAGCTTGTGTACAAACAGTGGCCGATAATGGCCGCTGCGGATGTCTTCTTCCCGCGACCAAATGATCTGCACCGGCACCGACTCACCCGTCGCCGCCTCTACCGCCTCAACAGTGTAATCCGCGGTTTTGCTCGAGCGGCGCCCGAAGCTACCTCCCATCAGCGGTCGATGAATGGTCACGTTCTGCTGCGGGATCCCCAGGAAGCGTGAGATCACCTCCTGGTCGTTGGATTGGTACTGCGTACCGCTCCAGATCGTGCAAGTATCCCCCTCAACCCGGGCAATGCAGTTCATTGGCTCCAAAGTGGCATGAGCCAATAGCGGCATCTCATATGTGGCCTCGACCACATTCCCGGCCGCCTCCGCCGCGTCGAGCGCACCGATTGCATCGCCGATATCCTCTGCCAGCAAACCGGGTGTATCAGCCAAGTCGCGATAATCCGCGTAGAACTGCTCGCTCGACACCCCGGCATTAACGCCGCGGTCCCATTCGATTTTGAGTTTGGCGCGCGCCTTCTGCGCCCGCCAGTAGCTTTCCGCCAATACCACCACGCCGGCCCTGATCGATTTCACCTTGACCACACCCGGCATAGCCAGGGCTTCCGTGGCATCAAAGTCGATTACCGACCCACCATGAACCGGAGGCCGCGCGATAGCACCATAGAGCATCCCTGGCAATTTGATGTCGATACCGAACTCGGCGCTGCCATCGACCTTGCCGGCGCCTTCATATCGCCGGGCAGGCTTACCCAGAATCTTGAATTCACTGGGGTCTTTGAGTTCCACCGCCTCGGGGGGCTGGATATCTAGTCGATGAATGACGTCCAGTAACTCTCCGTAAGTGCTGGTGCGGCCGCTACCGGCATGGGTCACGCGCCCGCCTTCGGTGGTAAGCTCGGCGACAGGTGTCTGCCAATCCTGTGACGCGGCCTCCAGTAACATGGCGCGCGCTTTGGCACCCGCTGTGCGCATCGGTATAAAGGTGCTACCCGTGGTCACGGATCCCGCTGTCAGGTATTCGCGGAATAATGGCGAGTAGTACTCCGGCGTCGTTGGTGCAGCCTCGAGTGCGATGCTGCGGTAATCGACGTCGAGCTCCTCAGCCAACATCATGCTCATTACTGTGTAGGCGCCGTTACCAAACTCAGAATTATTCGCCAGCATCGTAATGACGTTGTTGGGGTCGATGCGCACAAAGCTGTTCATCATAGCGCCCGCGCCACCCGCATAAGCTTTGCCAGAGAGGCCTACCGGGCAATGCGCGGCAAAGAGCAGCGCACCGCTACTCTGCACAAATCGTCTGCGGCTCAGCGAGCGCGGCGTCAATGCGTCGCTCATCTGCCCTGCTCCTCTGCCATTAACGCCGCCGCCAGATGCACCGCTTTACGAATACGGGGATAGGTGCCACAGCGGCAGATGTTGCCTGCCATCGCAGCGTCGATCTCCGAGTCGCTGGGGTTGGGGTTCTGGGCCAGAAGCGCCGTAGCTGCCATAATCTGACCCGACTGGCAGTAACCACATTGCGCTACGTCGGTCTCCAGCCAAGCCCGCTGCACCGGTGACAACCCTTTTTCGGTGGCTTGTCCCTCGATGGTTCGAATGTCCTTACTTGCGACCGCCGAAACGGGCATCACGCAGGAGCGAATCGCGCGACCCTCCAAATGAACTGTACAAGCACCGCACTGGGCGATGCCACATCCAAACTTGGTTCCCACCAGATTCAGTTCATCCCGCAGAACCCAAAGCAGAGGCGTATCAGCCTCGCTAGTCACTTCGACTTCATCACCATTCACCTTCAGCTTCATGGCAGACCCTCAGATTCAAATACCTTACGGTTGCGGTCAATATGACACTGCCGAGGCCTTTGATAAAGAGCCACCCAGCCCACTTACACTTCAGGGTGTGCAACGCATACTGTATGCCGCGGGTGCACCAAGGAGTTTCTAAGGCGCCCGCCAAGTGTGTACACTTTAGCAAACACTGTATACACTCCTTCTCCAATAGGCTGGTGTAGCAGCGTCAAAGGGTTAAGTTTAGGGGAACAAGAATGGAAATTCATCGCGTTAGTGCCTATCACGATGTCGAGCACGCCCTTCGGATTACCGATCTTAAGCAGTCGCTGTACGACGAGGGCAAGATCCTGATGGATAAAGTCCTGGTGACGCTACACGGTGACGAGCACAGGCAGCGACGCTCCATAGAAAGCCAGCTATTTCGCAGAAATTTTTTTCGGGTTTATGAGAGCGAGGTCTTTCCCAGCTTGCTTGGCGAGACACTTGACCAATTCCTCACAGAATCTTCTCTGGATCTCAAGGAACTGGGGTACCGCATTATGGTCCACCTCTCGCTTTCGTTCGCGGGCATAGACCGCGTCGACGGCACCTTCGAAGAGGCAGACGCACAGCACCGGCTGCTCATTGCGCTTGGCCAGGCCGCAACGATTGGTCAATTTAAGGGCAATCGAGAGCCAATTTTTCAAGAAATCCGTGAGGCTCTTGACGAATTTCGGGAACGCTTCTTCTCGCCATCTCGAACCAGACGCCTGGAAATGCTGAATCAACACAACGCAGGCAAACTGAGTGAGGAGGACTTGCCCCGAGATATCCTCACTATTCTGCTGATGCATGACGCTGAGCTATCTATGCCAGAAGAGCTGATGGTGAGAGAGGTCGCCTTCTTTTATCTCGCCGCCTCACATACCTCCGTTCATACCTTAGTCCACGCGACCAACGAGCTGTTTAACTGGTGCCAACGTCAGGGTCAGGCGCCAGCTGAAGTAGTTGCGGATGTCCATAAATTGCAGCGCTTCGTGTTTGAGAGCATGCGCCTACACCCCTCAAGTCCCGAGGCTTGGCGTCGCGCCGAGGCCGAAATCACTTTGGCCGACGGACGAGTGGTTCCGCAGGGAGATAAAGTCGTCGTCGACCTACAGACCGCCAACCGTGACACCAGCATCTTCGGTGAGGACGCTGCGGAGTTCAATCCACAGCGCACTATTCAGGGGCGAATCAGCCCTGCCGGCATGTCCTTCGGCGGCGGGATGCATGTCTGCCTCGGGATGAACCTCGTTGCAGGCACCATGCTAAGAGATGGAGCATCACCCAACCCAGACAACCATCAGTTTGGAACGATCACGCTGATAATTAAAGAGCTGATTGAGCGCGGCATGCGGCCCGATCCCAACAAGGCGCCGCAAAAAATCGAAGCCTCCGAGCGAGATGTGTGGGCAATTTATCCAGTGCTTTTCTGATCGTATGAATGCCCCCGCCCGGATCAGTGGCTACCAGAATGTCCACCGAGCGCTTTGCGACCGGCGTCTGGTGCAATCTATGTACAGCGAGTGTGACGTACTTATGGAGCGTGTCTTGCTCACTCTGCACGGTGATGAACACACCTGCCGCAGAGCTATCGAATGGAAGCTGTTCCGGCGAGACTTCGCGCGCTACTACGAGCGCGAGGTCTATCCCGCAACCTTGGCTCGGACATTTGATCCGTATCTTGCTCGTGGGCATCTTGATCTCCCCGAGTTCGGGTTCAGAGTGAACATCAACCTGAGCGCGGACATTGCGGGCATTGATCGCCCCGAAGGCTCTAAATCAGAGACCGACGCACTGGTCGCTTTTACGCGCAAGTTCAGCGAGGGAGCGACTCTGTTTCATTCCACCCGGGAAAAGAGCATCGTTCGCCAGGAAGTGGCGGCGGCACTGAAGCAATTCAATGAGCAATTTTTACTCCCCTCCAGATCTCGTCGGGAGGCTCTGCTGAAACAGATAGAAGAAGGCAGTCAAGTCCAAGAAGCGCCAAGGGATATTCTCACGGTGCTGCTTGCCAATCGCGCTGACCAGGACCTGGACGATGACATGATCTTACGCGAGGTGGCGTTCTTCATGCAGGCGGGCTCGCACAGCTCAGCTAATGCGCTGACTCACAGCTTTCATGAAATCGATCAATGGTGTCGCCATCACCCAGAGGATCGGAGTCGAATCATGGCGGATGATCATTTTCTTCAAGCCTGCGTTCATGAGAGCTTGCGACTTCATCCCGCGAGCCCCGTAGCCTGGCGGACGGCAAGCGAAGCATTTTTACTGCCAGATGGCACCAGTGTAGACGAGGGCGAAAGCGTTGTAATAGATCTGATGTCGGCCAATCTGGAAGAACCGCTTTTCGGCTCCGATGCCGAGCACTTTAACCCACATCGAAGAGTGGCGGATCGCATACCGCCATTTGGGCTCAGTTTCGGTATTGGCATTCACACTTGCTTTGGTCGCGACATTGCCGGCGGTCTCGGTGACGCCAGGACACAAGGTGAAGCGCCCCACCTCGGCACTTTGACCAATCTACTGAAGAATCTCATGCAACACGACGCTCGTCCGGACCCCGCCAATCCGCCACTAGCCGACGCTGACACCGAGCGGCCTAACTGGGGAAGCTATCCGTTGATCATCGGTCAGCAGACGGGAGGCGCAACATGACAGATCGCGAACCCACACAAGCGGACACCGTCCGCCTCGCCATCGAGCGGGAGATCTTTGGCGGTCAGTTGGCGCCGGGCGATGCCCTTGAGGAAGGCCGCCTAGCCGACCGATTTGGAGTGTCACGGACCCCCGTCAGGGAAGCCATCACTCAGCTTGCGCAGGCCGGACTCATTACCAAACGTGCACACAAACGCGCGGTCGTGTCCCAACTGGATCCCAGCACCCTGCTGGAGCTGTTTGAAGCGCTCGCTGAACTCGAGGGCGCCGCTGTTTTCTTGAGTACTTCGCGAATGTCAGCGGTCGAAAAACTCAAGCTGAAGGATATTCACGAGGCGGCGGCCAAGAACCTTCGCAGTGGCGGCGACCCTAATGAGTACGCTGATCTCGGCTTCGCCTTCCACCAGCAGATCGTTCGCGGATGTCACAACACTGCTTTGATCGAGACCACCGAGTGGCTGTCGTTGCGAGTACTCCCGTACCGGCGATTCCAAGTGGTCGCGCCAGGCCGATTGCAGAGAAACCAAACCCATCATGACGCCATCATTTCCACTATATTCGCGGGGGATGCCGAGTCTGCCCGCGAGGAAATCCGCCGCCACACGCTTGAGCAAGGGGATGCGTTGATGCGCTTTATTGCGCTTAACAAAACCTCCCACGCAGACTTCCATCCGCAGAGATTCATCAAGGAGCAGCAAATATGAGTGGATCCTATACACTGATTCAAAACGGACTGATCATTGATGGGACGGGGAGCGACCCTTTCCTTGGTGATGTGCTCCTAAGCGGTCAGCGCATTGTGGACGTAGGGGTCGAAGCGAGCGCCAGCTGTCCAGAGGGTGCTGTGGTTAATCATATTGATGCTTCGGGATGTCGAGTGCTGCCAGGGATGATCGACAGCCACTGCCATATCAGCTTTGACCACCCAAACAGCAACGATGAGCTGTTTTTTCATCGTAGAGAGGGTCTGGCAGCTCTTGTTGCGGGGGTAAATGCTCAGAAAGTTTTGCGAGCTGGATTCACCAGTTTTTTTGACGCCGACTCCGTCTTCGACGTAGCTATCGATCTCCGAGATGCGATTGAGGGGGGCGTACTGCAAGGGCCCAGAATGACCTCTGGTGGCAACGTTCTTATCAATTGCGTTGGGGGTACAGCCGCTAGATTACTGCCCGATGAAGGAACTCGCGGCTACGCTCGAATCGTGCATACGCCTGATCAGATAATTTCTGAGATCCATAAGCAAATAAAAGCAGGCGTAGATTGGATCAAGGTGCATGTAAGTGGACTTCCAATCCGCCCTGGCAAGCATAAGGGTGAGATCTGCACCTGGACACTGGACGAACTGAAGCTTGTGTGCGACACCGCCCATCAGTTTGGCATCCCGGTAGTGGGGCACTGCCGCGATTCCACCAGCACCAGAGATGCTGCTGCTGCTGGCTTCGACATGATCCTCCACGCCACCTACATGGATGACGAGGCACTGACTGCCGTTGTCGATAATAAAGTGCCGTTAGTTCCCACCTTTACATTCCAAGCCAATTTGGCGGACTTTGGCGCAGCAATTGGTTCTGATGAAAGCCTCCGAGAGGTCTTTCGAGCTGAAATCACAGAAAGCGTCAACACACTGCGTGCAGCGTTTGACGCCGGCGTGCCGCTGCTTACCGGAAGCGAAAGCGGATTCAGCCTTACTCCTTACGGCGATTGGCACTATAGGGAGTTGCAGATTTTCGTTGAAGACCTGGGTATGTCACCGCTACAGGCGATCAACAGTGCGACCGAGCAAGGCGCTCGCGCGCTGAGAATGGAGGGCGAACTAGGGTGCATCAAACCCAATTATCTAGCCGACATTCTCATATTTGATGGTGAACCGGAGACCAATGTCGCGCAGCTGGGAGACGCCGATCGATTCCGACACATCATCAAGGACGGGCAGCTCGTGGACACCAGCACCCCCCTTCCCAAGCAATGGCATTTACCTGGCTGGAGGGTGAGTGAGTACTCGGAGAAAATCCTGACTAAGGAGCTGGTCCAGTCAATGGGACTGAATCTCTAGTTGACGCGCGAGTAGATTTAATGCAGCGGATTTGTGAGGGCATGCAGCCACCGACAATGTAGGTCCTAACCCCCAGAAAGCATTGGGCATTCACCTCTGTCATCTGAATAGAAAAAAGTGAGGTCAAAGTGAGAACAGCAGTAATTACGGGCGGAGCCGCAGGGCTGGGGGCCGATGTCGCGCGACGTCTTAGTGAGGCCGGCTACCGCATAGGTATTTTCGATCTAGGCGCTGAGCGCGTGGCTCAAGCTGCGTCTAGTCTGGCAAATGCAGTTGGCATCGAGGCCGACGTCACTTCCCCAGAACAGGTCGCCGCCGCGTTTAGAGCCTTTAACGATACGCCTGATCTCCTCGTGAATAATGCTGGGATCGTGCGTTTCGGCGCCATGGAATCTCAGTCAGTGCAGGACTATATAGACGTGGTCAATATCAATCTGCTGGGTAGTTGCTTTTGCGCCCGCGAGATCGCGCCGGCCATGATCAAGAGAGGCTCTGGCCATATCATCAATTTTACGTCCATCAATGGCATACACCCCGCCCCCGGCGTCGGGATGTATGGGCCTACCAAGGCCGCCATGGCCAACATGACGCAGGCCATGGCCATCGAATGGGGTCCAAAAGGAATACGCGTGAACGCCATCGCGCCCGGGATGATCGACGCAGGCATGTCCAAGCCAATTTTTGAGAACCCCAAAGTGCGGGCGGTGAGGGAGGGAGGTGTGCCACTCCGCGCTTTGGGCGAAGCGGCCGACATCGCGGAAGCGGTGCTTTTTCTCGACTCCGAAGGCGCGAAATATATCTCCGGTCACGAACTGGTAGTGGATGGCGGGGTATCCAACAGCGTCATGGCCCATCTGCCCCGAGAATGACAGCGGCCCGCCAAAATCTGATTCTCGTCGGAGGCATCTTCCACGACTTTCGTGCATCAGCCGAGGCGCTTGCGACGGTGCTGGCGCCGCTGGGCATTGAATCGCGCATCGAAGCCGACCTCGATGCCAGCGTCGCCAGCCTCGCTGACAATCCGGTCGACCTTTTGACTGTTAACGCGCTGCGCTGGGAGATGATTGGCGGGAAATACGATCCCTATCGCGAGGCAGAGGCTTACTCCCCTCCACACAAAACCCGACTGGCCATTGAGGCGCATCTGCGGGCTGGCGGCGCGTTACTAGGCCTGCATACTGCGAGCATTTGCTTCTCCGACTGGCCGGAATGGGGGTCTCTATTGGGAGGCCACTGGGTATGGGGCACCAGTTTCCACCCGCAACCCGAGACAGTGACTGTGGTACCAGATCAAAATAACGCTCTGGGCGCTCTGCCCACTTTTGCCGTGCACGATGAGCTATATACCGATTTATTTGTTGAACCGGGCGCTCAGGTGCTGGCCCATGGCCATAGCGCGGCTATGCCGACACCACAGCCCATCGTGTGGTCGCATAAAGTCGGCGCTGGCCGGGTGGTCTACGATGCGTTAGGCCACGACAGTCAATCGCTATGCCACCCCTCTCATGCTCAACTGCTCCGGGAGACAGTGAAATGGGCGCTCGGCGAGGCGAACTCGCTATGAGATCACTGGAGGGCATGTCGATATTAGTCACGGGCGGCGGCTCAGGAATAGGATTGGGGGCGGCTCGCTACTGCGTTGAGCGGGGCGCAAGGGTTACCATCTGCGGTCGACGAAAGGATAAGATCGAGGCGGCGGCAACGGCACTGGGTGACTCTTGTCGCGGAGTCGCAGCAGATATTACCGTAGCAGCTGACCGGGAAACATTGCTAGAAGCAGCCAAAAATCACGGCGGCCAACTCGATGCACTGGTCAATAACGCAGGCAACATGTATCGGGGTGCTATCACAGAACTAGAGGAGGTCGCTTTACAAGAGGTCTTTCACACCAATGTGATCGCAGCAATGATGCTGACCGGCCTCTGTACGCCATACCTTGAGCAGCAGAAAGGCGCCGTGGTGTTCATTGGATCAATTCATACACGCCGCGCTTTTCCCGGTGCCTCACCTTACGCCGCAACCAAAGCCGCTGTGCAAGGCCTTACGCGCGTACTGGCAGCCGAGCTTGGCGAGAAAAAGATTCGCGTAAACTGCTTACTGCCCGGGGCCGTGTTCACGGAAATCAACCAGCGCGCCGGCCTGATGGACGATGAAACCGCGTTGCAAAGACTGGAGGGAATGTCAGACTTGCACGCCTTGGGGCGCATCGGCACCACAGAAGAAATTGCAGAAGCCATGGCTTACCTTATTTGCGCAGAGTGGGTTACTGGCGCCATGATTGATATCGATGGAGGCCTTGGTCTCGGTTTGACGCAAGACCCGGCCGTAAGTGCTATGAAGGAGACTTGCGACCATGACTGAACCAATCAGTGTGATCGTGACAACGCGCGAAGGTGAAGAAATCGTCGTAGCACAGGAAAGCGGCCACCAAACGTTGATGCAGATGCTCTACGACCAAGATATTGGTGTAGAAGCGATATGCGGCGGCTGCAGTTCTTGCGCCACTTGCCACGTATTCATCGATCCGGAGTCGATGAAAAAGTTACCTGAAAGAGATCAGGCGGAACTCATGCTTCTGCAATATGCGGAATTTTACGACCCTGATAGATCTCGGCTAAGCTGCTCTCTTCAGATTGTGCCTGAAATGGACGGGATGCGTCTGACCATAGCACCGGAGGAATGAGCGTCTTTTCGATGCACATTCACGAAACATCTCTTTGAAAAGAAATCGATGACTGACCGCAATGCGATAGCAGCCGCCAAGACGATAGATATTCATGCCCATGCCGTTCTGGCCGCATCTATGGGCACCGCCGGCTCGCATGGTCCAGAAATTGGCTACACAGAGTGCGGTGCTCCGTGGTTTCGAGTAGGGGATTATAGATTGGATGGGGTGCGATATGAGGGAAGCCCTTTCATGGAGGTCGATATTCGGCTCGCCAATATGGAATCTGCGGGAATAGATTTCCAAGTGCTGTCACCCAACCCTCTAACCTATCTGCATCACATTAAAGTGGAAGATGCGGTTTGTTTCTGTCAAGAGCACAACGATGCACTCGCAAAGCTTGTTGACGCTAACTCGTCAAAATTGGCCGCATTTGCAGCACTACCAATGCAGGACATAGGGGAAGCATGTCTAGAGCTTGAGCGAGCTGTCAAGGTTCTCGATCTCGTAGGCGCATATATCGGCACCGATATTGGAAGACCATTGAATGATCCTGATCTAGACAAATTTTATGAGAAAGTTGTTGATCTGAACGTACCTTTAATGTTCCACCCTGCCCCTGCAGGTATCGACGGTCCAGCAGGCGACCCCAACTTAAAACAGTTTGACCTCGACCTTCTGACAGGCTTCGCAGCGCAAGAGTCGATTGCTGTCGCCACATTGATTTTTGGTGGTGTACTAAATCGACACCCAAATATCGACATTTGCATAAGCCATGCGGGTGGAAGCATGACCTCGCTGATCGGTCGCTTGAATCGTGCCTGCACCAAACGACCGTGGGTTCCTGATTATTTGCGTTACGAGGGCGCCTTTGAAGAAGCTCTGCAGCAACTATGGTTTGATACCCATGTGCATGATCAGCGAGTATTGAGTTGGTTCATAGAGATCGTAGGTATGGATCGCTTGCTTATGGGCACCAACTTCGCCGGATGGGATCAACACGCACTGGTCCAAGAGATTGACCCAGCACTGGCAGAAACAATGTCCGCAAACGCCAAGCGCTTGTTGAGAGCAATTCCCTGAAATGAGAGGTTACAACAGGGATGAGTTAGCAAACAGATGGCCGCTGATCATGGCGACCTGCATGGGCATCATAAGCAGCTCCTTCGTGCTGCCTTACTACTCGATTGGGGCCCTCTTGACGCCAGTGACTGAGGAATTCGGTTGGAGCCGAGCGCAGTTCCAAGCCGCCATCCTGTTCAGCTCTGGCCTTGGTGCGCTGACATCCCCGCTAATTGGCTGGCTAAACGACAAGTACGGCCCCAGAAGAGTCGCTCTTCCTTCGATGATCGGCCTCTCTCTTGGTTTGCTCACTGCCTCCCAGATTCATGGCGACTTGTGGATGCTATTTCTCGCCTACGGCATGATGGCGTTGCTGGGTGCCGGCACGATACCGGTGACCTGGACACGGGCCATCGCGACCAGCTTTTTTAAAAGAAGAGGCTTGGCACTCGGACTAGCGCTGACCGGCACCGGCATCTGCGCGTCGGTCGCGCCGCATTACACCGTATGGCTGACCAATCAGTTTGGGTGGCGGGGTGCCTACGTTGGTCTCGCATTAGTACCGCTATTGCTTGCGTGGCCCATGCTGTACTTCTTATTCAAGCCGCTGGATGCGCACTCTCAAACAGAGAATCACGAGCCCGAAAACTCAGCGGCGCTAGAGAGCGGCCTCACCTTAAGTGAGGCCGTTCGGGGATATCGGTTTTGGGTCCTGTTGCTGTCGATCCTTTTTGCTTATCAGGGCTTCTCTGGAATCGGACCCAACCTACTTCCCTCTCTCACTGACGACGGCTTTAGCAGAGAGCAGGCTGCGTCGGTGCAAAGCGTTTTTGGCCTCTCGATCATCATTGGACGTGTGGTGGTGGGGTACCTGGTAGATCGATTGTGGGCGCCGGGAGTGGCCGCTTTCTGCCTAGCCATACCCGCCGCGGGCGCGGCGATGCTTCACGGCTCACAGAGTTTTGAAACCGCCGCGCTGGCGGCGTTTCTGATTGGCTTTGCAGCCGGCGCGGAACTGGACCTGATGGCCTTTCTTGCGGCGCGCTATTTTGGGTTGGCCCACTACGCCAAGATTTACTCGATTCTGTATGCCACCCTCGCCATTTGTTCAGGCACCGCACCGATGATTTTCGCCTCGGTTTACGACACCACGGGCAGCTACGACCTTGGCTACACAGTCGCGGCCGGGCTCTTCATGGTCTCGGTGGTGCTGATCTTACTGCTAGGACGCTACCCGAAAGAATATGTGCGCGGGCACTAAGCAGCTACCCTCAAGTGATGCCTTATGAGCCAATTGGCGCCCAAGCCAACAGACTGCTGTCGTTGGTAAAGGTATTAGGCACCAGCTTGATGCCCCCTGCCTCCGCCAAGGCCACGTAATCCAGCCAACTCACTACGGCCACAATCGGCGTACCCGGTCCGGTATCGAAGGTCAGCGGACCATAGACATTCGCGGTGTAAATCAGGTCGTCTTCTGAAACGCGTTGGGTGGCGTCGTGTCGCGCACCGGAAGGCTCATAGAACCATGTGCCAGGCCCGTAACCCTCTGGCGGACCGGCACGAACACCCAACGCGCCCTCGAGCACTAGAAAATCGGAACCACCAATATGGTTATGGGGCGCCGCAACACCGTTATGGCGAACCATCAGCGAGATAAATCCCGTCTCCTGACTGACTCGCAGCACCTTCAGGCCAATGTCGGGCAGGTCTGGATTCACAACCCAGGGCACTGCACGGCAATCGATGAAGTAAGGGTGCTGAAAAGTGTCTGCGGTGGCAGTGGTCACACTCGCCACCAGATGACCTGACTTTTTGCCCGCGATAGCTAACGGCGCACCTTCGCCCGAATAAGCTTCACGCTCGACCATGCACTCGGCAAGAGTGTTGGGCACCATGCTGATGCCAGCTTGTAACGCCATTTGCCGAATATCTGCGCTGGTGACCAGACGGTCTACCTGATTATCGGCGGAGAGCATGGCAAAGGCGCCGTAGCAATTCACCAGGAACTCGGACTCCTCGGCCGCCGTGAGGCTTTGCATGCAGGTATTGGCCGACAGATAGCCCCAAATACCCGGCTCAAGGTGGCTCTCGCCATTGCTGTCGCTATAATCAAGGCTTCCTGACAACACCAACAAGTCCATGCCCGACAGAGACAGCAAGCGCTCGAGGACGGCGCCTTTTTCAAGCCGCACAATCACATTGAACATACCACTTTCCATGCTGGCTCGCAGCGGCTTCAGTGAGCAACCAGCAACACCACTAAGGGGTAGCCATGGCAGCAGGTTGGTATCGACCCCGCCTTCTGCTCCGTCGGGATCAAACTCGGGGTTGAACGCCAAAGATCCTTCACTCATGAGGATTCTCCTTAGTAGGTCTATAGCTTTAAACGTAGCGCATTCAGACACATCTCAAAAGGCACACGTCATCCCAACCCAATCGTTTTCCTTACTGGCATGACCGCCTTGCACCGTCAGCAAAACGATCACTTGTCAGAGCAACCGCGGACGCTTAGTTTGATCTGTGCACACACCAATGGCGATTAAATTATGGCAAACCAGACCACAGCCACCGATGGCTTCGTTCTCAATCAGACCATGATGCGCATCAAGGATCCCGCGCTATCTCTGGACTTCTACCAGCAGGTACTGGGTATGACCCTCTACCAGCGCGTTGATTTCGCCGAAATGTCTTTCTCTCTGTATTTCTTGGGTTACCCCTCCAATCACCCGGGGGAGCGCCTGCCGAGCGAGCCCGCTGAGCGATCTCGATTCACCTTTCAGCAAAGTGCTCTATTAGAGCTCACCCATAACTGGGGTACGGAAGCTGACGAAAATTTCGAGGGATATCACGATGGCAATATCGAACCCCGCGGCTTCGGTCACATCGGGATCACAGTGCCCGATGTGGACGGCGCCTGCCAACGCTTTGAGGAACTGGGGGTCGAGTTTGTCAAAAGACCCAATGATGGCTCAATGAAAGGGCTGGCCTTCATTAAAGATCCCGACGGCTACTGGATTGAGATATTGAACGCTGACGCTATCACTTCATTGATCGGCGAGCGGGGGGCGCTGAGTCACTGATCAGCTAGCTTAGCCTTAAGCCATCTTTTCCGCCGCACGCTGACGAGTTTCCGTGGGCGATTCTTGGTACTGTGCACGATAGCGCTTACTGAAGTGTGAGATATTAGAGAAGCCCCAGGCATAAGCGATCTGACCAATCTGAAGATGCGTGCCAACCGGACTGGAAAGATCTCTTTGACAGCCCGCCAGACGCTTGAGAATGATAAGTTCGTTTACGGTGACTGACTGATCGCGGAACAGCCAGTGCAGATAGCGCTTGGAAATTCTGTGCACGCTGGCGATCTGGCTCACACTCAGTGTGGGGTCGGGAAGATGCTGGTCAATGTAGCGCATGATTTCGCAACGCTGCCGCTCACGGAGGCTTTTATCGTGATGCAAGTCTGCTGGGAGCGCTCCCAAAACGAAGGCATTGACCGCATCGAGTATTGTTTCGGACTCAACCTCCGCATCGTCGAAATCGCGATCAGCGACCGCCCTGATCAGATTGTTCAGTAAAAATCGGCTACCCGAGGATGGGTCAAATTTGCGCGGCATCTGGTTAAGTGCCGAGAGTGCGTTGTGGCTGAGCAGACGGGAGGGCATTGCCAGCGCCACCTTGTGCAGTGGCTCGTACACCTCAAACTGCGTCGCCTTTGAACTGTCCCAGACAAAGGTGTCACCGGCTGCAACCGTGTAACGTTGCCCGCCAAACTCGATGTGCTCGCCCCCTTCGAGGTAGCTGAGCAATATGACCGACGGCTCCTCGATATTGTCGGCATGTCTCTCAGTACGAAAACCTGAGCAGGGATCGCATCGACTCTCAATGACATTGATGTTGTCGATCACCTTATGACGAAGTGAAGCGCTAAACGGGCCACCGGGCGTTTTTCCCGGACACCAGTCCGAACCCTGCGCGGACATTAGCTTGTCTACCCAGGCCTCATAAGCATCCGCACCCCGAGTACCACCGGATTCCCAGGACTCTCTCACGAAACAGTTCATTTATCAGTCTTATTGGTCTCGCTATAGCCACACACTATCAACTGGGGCGATTTGGTCAAGTCAGCACGCTCATCGCAGGCACCGGCCGTTTCACCCAGAGAAAAACCCCTTGTCCCTCTGAGCACAGGTGTACGCGGCCGGTGTGCCTATACTGATTTTGTCGACACCTCGACTGTCTAAACACACCATAAGAGAGGACAGCGCATGCTAAGGCACACATTCCCCACCCCAAATCGCCTATCACTTGCTATTTTGACGATTTCTCTGGGCATCGGGATCGACGGCATACCCGTCGCCCTCGCACAGGGCGCGTCACTTGAAGAAGTCATCGTGACGGCCAGAAAGCGCGATGAAAACCTGATGGACATACCAGAGTCGGTCTCTGCGATTGGCGCAGCTGAGGTTGAGCGTCGCAACATCAAAGGCCTTAACAAAATCGGATTAGCCGTCCCTAACCTAAATCTCTCAATGCGAACCGACGGCTACCCCAACGTGACCATTCGTGGTGTTGGCGCCTATGGCATGACTCAAGGGGTGGGCTTCTATCTCGACGACGTGCAGCTCTTCAGCGACGCGTCCTCTCGCTTTGGCGATATAGAACGAATAGAGGTTCTGAAGGGCCCTCAAGGCGTTTTGTATGGTGGAAGCAATATTGGCGGTGCAGTCAAATATGTCAGCAAAACGCCGTCAACCGAAGAGATGGGAGGCAGACTAAAGGTTCTAGCTGGAGAACAAGGCATTTGGGACATTGAGGGTGATATCAACGTCCCTCTGTCAGACAAGTGGGCGCTGCGGGCTTTCGCCTTCACCCGCGAAGATGACGGCTTCATGACCAATCCGGGGTCGCTATCCCCTGTATTTGGGGTGGACTACAACCAACCTGAGGATGTCGGCGCTTACGAGCAGTCTGGCGGGCGATTGGTCTTACACGGTGACATTTCGGACCGTGTCAGCATCACGGCATCGGCGCGATACAATGAGTACGATGGCCCGGTTAACAATTGGGCCCGGGAAATGGGTACGCCAGGAAATCTCCAATATCCATTCACCTTGGATACCAACCTCAATCCGACTCATGAAAGAGAAACATTTGGCGCCCGCTTTGAGATCAATGCTGAATTCGATAATTTCGACTTCAAGAGCATCACGTCTTACACGGACACCGAGAGCGATCGTCATACTGATGTCGACCTGACGCAGCTTTGGTTTTTCAATACATTTAGGCCTGAAACCATGGAGGTCTTAACGCAAGAATTCCGTTTCTCGTCTAATTCAGATGGGCCCTTGCAATGGGTTGGCGGGGTTTATCTCATGGATTTCGAAGAGACTATGAATTCCTTTCTCGATTTTGGATGGATTATTCTCGAAGCAGATGACCCGTCAGTGCACGTGCAAGTCCCCTTCGAAACCCGGCGAGAGGATAAAGGCAACTTAGCGGCCTTCGGAAACGTGACTTACGAAACAGGACAGTGGGAATTCGGTCTTGGTCTAAGAATTGATCGATGGGAGTCAGAAGAAGAAGCCGTGGACATTGGGCACTCTGCGTCCAAGGATGATGTGGAAGTTTTACCCAAGCTGTCAGTAACAAGACACTTAAGCGAAAACTCTATGACCTACCTCACTGTTTCGAAAGGCTTTGAGCCAGGAGGATGGGTGGGGATAGCTGATGGTGCACCGCCGGTTTATGGCCCGAATGGCGAAAAAACCCTAGCGGGTTTTGATCCAGAAGAGGCAATTCAATACGAGTTCGGCTGGAAAGGCTCCTCTGAAGATGGACGCTTGCAAGCAACAGCTTCCGTATTTTTCATCGATTACGACAACCGCCAATTCGAATTCATAGTGCCTAACCCCAGCGGAGATGGCACTTTAATAGACGGTATTGAAAACATAGGAGACTCTGAGCAGAGAGGCCTTGAGGCCAGTCTTACCTGGAGAGCAAGTGAATATCTGCAGATAGCGGCAGCTTATGGGTATATAAGCGCCGAGTGGGATGACAATACGATTTTACCCGACGGCAGTGCAAATCTCGGCGGCCAGACACCACCGCAAATCATTGATAAAAGTCTTTCATTGACAGCCAATTTCCAAAAACCTGCGTTCTCTGGATTCGATTGGCTAGCTAACTTTCAGCTGAGCCACAATGGTACAATGGAAGGTGGAAAGCCATCTGGCGGGACCGTTACTAATCCAGAGTTTACAGTTTTAAATCTGCAAGTGGGATTAGTCTCTGACAGCTGGGAATTGCTGCTCAATCTAGATAACGCTCTCAACGAAAAATACTATACCGACATCGAACCATTCCCTAACTTTGGTTTTGGTGGCCTCATTGGTACCGAGCCCGCGGAAATTATCATCGGTACACATGGGCACCCAAGACTGTTCACAGCGAGCGCAACGTACCGATTCTGATAAAATGCTGCATTAAGCCAAATCAGCGGGCAAGCTATGTCTGACGAGCTAGAGCTCGCCACACGCGCACTGAAGCATTTCAACGAGGGCACCACTGATCTGGCGCCCTCGCAGATGCGCATCCCTCTCTCCGCCTATACCGACGAGCAGCAGTATCAAGTGGAGCGTCAGGCCGTTTTTTTTGAGTCTCCCATTGCGGTGGCGCTGTCGCTAGAGATACCCGAACCCGGTGACTTTCAGACACAGACGGTGATGGATATTCCTTTGCTGATGACCCGGGATCGCGACGGGCGCGTTCATTGCTTTATCAATGTCTGCCGGCACCGAGGGGCCAAGGTCTGTCAGGCGGAAAAAGGCCACCAATCCCGCTTCAGCTGCCCTTACCACGCCTGGACCTACAACAATCGCGGCGCGCTGGTTGGCATTTACGGGGAGGAGACGTTTGGCGATGTCGATCGCGACAGCATGGGCCTCACGGAGCTGGCCTGCGATGAAAGCGCGGGGGTCATTTTTGTTTGCCTGACCCCGGGCAAGACATTTGAGCTGAGTGAGTGGCTGGGTGAATTCGCAGACAAGCTCGAGGATCAGGCACTACACGACTGGCATCTCTATACTGAACGCCATCTCTCTGGCGCTGGGTGGAAGGCAACCCTGGATGGCTACCTGGAGATCTACCACCACGACAGCGTGCATGGCAAAACCGTGGGGCCGCATACGGTCGGCAACCTGCTGGTTCACGATACCTGGGGCGCTCATCAGCGAATGGCTATTGCCAGAAAAAATATCGGTGAGCTCAATGAGTCATCGCCTGAGACCTGGACGACGCCCGAGGCCTACATCCGCGTGGTGCACTCGGTGTTTCCAAATCTTTCGATTTCCGCGATTCTTGGCGGCCAGTGCCTGATCGGCTTCATTTTCCCGGGCGAGACGAGTACTACCACTGTGACCCGCCAGCTCATTTTGAGTGCCAAGACACCGGCCAACGATCAAGAAGCTGAAGAAATAGAAACCTTTAGCCAAATGACGCTACAAGCAGTCCGTGATGAGGACTACGCTCTGGTAGCTACGGTACAGGACGCGCTGCTCTCTGGCGCTAACGAGAGCTTTCTGATTGGCCGAAATGAACCCGCAGTTCAGCACTACCATCGATCCATTGCCACTGTCTGCAACACCGGCTGACCACTCCCTTGCTAGCGACTAACGGTCTAGCCGACTAAGCTCCTCTGGCACTGCCATGAGGGATCCTCGCCATGGGTATCATCGATTATCACAGCCCCCTGAATATTCTCGTTTCGGTTAAGGGACATCCTTTCGAAAGGGATGCTTTTGCCGAGCTATTTGAATCCTTTGACGGCATCCGCCACACCCTCGTTGAGCAACCCGCCAGTCAATCATTCATGAATCCGACCGCGTCTGTGCCTTGGGATGCCTTTGTGTTTTATGACATGCCGGGAATCGACTTCAGTACCCAACCTCCGGGATTGGTGTCGCCTTCGGATGAGTTCAAGCAAGGATTCATGGACTTGCTGGCTGCGGGAAAGGGCATGGTGTTCTTACACCATGCAATCGCTGGCTGGCCCCTCTGGCCGGATTACGGCGAGGTAATTGGTGGACGCTTTTTTTATCTGCCCAACGAATGCCGCGGTCAACCGGTGCTCGACTCGGGCTATCGGCACGATGTGTCCCACTCTGTGCAGGTAGTGGGTACATCCCACCCCGTTACCGAGGGCCTGAATAATGCCTTCGCACTCAAGGATGAGCTGTACTTGTACGAAGTATTCGAAGATAGCATTGATCCCCTGCTCACTAGCGGTCACATCTTTGATCGCGAGCATTTCTACTCCGCTCATCACGCGGTAACTGGCAACATGTTCTGCAATGACGACTGGCCTCACCCAGAAGGTCCGAACCTGATTGGCTGGACAAAGACGGTTGAAAACAGCCGAGTCGTGTATCTGCAGCCGGGTGATGGGCCTGAGACTTATTCATCACCCCACTATCGACGTCTGGTGGAAAATGCGATTCGTTGGGTTGTTGCCTGAGAGAAGAGTCCGTCGCCAATACTCTCTTTAGCGAAAGTAAGTTATTGCCAGTGCAATTAATCTACAGGTTTTGGTGATCACGCACCTGGCGTCAAGATAGCGATATGCTCGATGCTGCTCTCATCCTCGCTGTGCATGTCAAAGCGCAAGCGTACTCGAACACGCTGGTTATCTGAGGCCCATTTAAGGGGGAGCACCAAACCAGTGTCATCGCTCCGTGGCTGCGAAATGGGCGTCAGCGGATGAGCTTCTTTCCAACCATACTGCGGGCCATTGCGGTCCTCGTAGCCAACGCTGATATCTCTCAGTGTGCCGCGCCGATTGGAACCGGCCGAGAGATCGTAACATCCAGCGATTGCCTCAAAGCGAAACCGGCAGTGGCTTGTTAATAGACTGAGTCAGCGATTCAGGCGCAACAGAAAAACCAATGATGGCGCTGTAACCGGGCGTTTGCTCTCTGTGAACCGTGCCCGCCGTAGCAATAATCTTTGCGCCACGCTGACAAGTGACCGAGTCATCCTCGCCGTCTACCCATACCGTAAGCTCACCACCGGTGACGTAAAGCACCGAATCAACTTCGTGCCAATGCAATTCGTTTTCCTCAGCGGGAAAATCGAATGCCATCGCGTGATAGCCCATGGCCTCGATCTCTTCGTAAGCTTGCGCCTCGTCGTCAAAGGAGAGCACTTCGTTCATCGCATCGCCTCCATCGTGTCTATGTGCCCTACTCTATCCGCATCAGCAACAATTGCACACCAGCGCCTCCAAGCGCCAACGAAGCGGTGGCGCCCTCTTGGCGCTCGCAACATCGATAGAACCGACACTGGGGTCGTGAGTTACTACTCCTCGTCGCCTTTGTGATGGAGATAATCCTTGACCACTCGCCGCCATACCCAAAGGCCCGAAATCGTCAGGACCAATCCGTAAGCAAGCGCCAGCACCACCTCTCCACTCATCATTCTTCTTCCCACACCATCTGCTCGACACTTGCGATCGCTGCTTGATAAGGCAGGGCGTAAAACAGGGTCAACGCCACAGCTATCACCGCTCCCATCGCTACCATGATCTTTGGCCATACTAAGGTCTGCTGGACAACTGCGGGGTCCCGCTCCTGTGGCGGCATGGTATGAAGTGCCTCGCGATACGTTGCCTCGTGCATGGAGACCGGGCCCAAATTCGATACCACCCGCACCACGAGATAGCTACTAACCACACCTACGAGAATCGGATCAGCTACGACCGGCCACTGCACCCAACCTCCGAGAGAGAGGGCATTCATGGTCACGTTCACACCAAACCCCGCCGCCATGCCCCAGAAGGCGCCCGCCTCTGTGAGTCGCCCGCTCCAAATACTCATAAATGCCACGACGCCCCAGGAAGACGCAAACAGCGGGCCTGCGAAGTGAGTAAGCCAATAAATATTGCGCGGCAGCAAGAGCGCCAAGCCAATTACGGTCAGGCCCACCATCAACATGGCCAACCTCGCTGCTCTCAAGTGCATGCGGCTCTCAGCATTATTGCCGGCCCCTTCAGCAACCTGCTCATTCCCGCTCCCCAGAATGTCGTGACTAACGCTAAAACCCACCAGCGACAGAAAAGTTGAGGCAGAGGACAGCCCAGCCGCCAGCACTCCGCATATCAGGATCGCCCCTAATAAAGTGGGCAGTAAATTCATCGCGACCCAAATCATGGTGCTCTCGGCGGGTGTGATGTCGGGGTTAATCAAATTCACTGTCGCAGCCGCGAAGTTGGTAATCAGATATAACAGCAGCATGGCAATCAATGCACCGCAGGCCGACCGCAGCACTACGTGTTCGCTTCTCGCCATGAGATAGCGGCTCGTCTGCCAGGGACTCACCGCTACCACGATGCCCCACGCCACACCAAGGATGCTCGCCCAGATGAGCGCTTCCCACTTTGTCTGCCAATAGACATCAGGCCCTATCCGGCCATGCCAGGCGATGATCCCCGGCTTCGCCTCATACACCGCTAGAGATTCGATTGCGCTGAACCAACCACCCGCCGCGTCAACAATGAAAAAACAGGTGATCACGATAATTCCTGAGAACAGCAGGAACATCACCGTATCGGTCAAGATGACGCCGCGAGAGCCCGAGTACAGCGTGAACAGCGTGTAGCTGACCCATACCAGCAGTATGGCCGCCACCTCGCTGAATCCGGTGACCTCAGTGATGATAAGCGCCATACCCCAAGTGACTGCGAGCAAGTAAGCAGAGAGCCCTGCGACAATGGAAATACCAGCAAACATCTGAATGCGTCGGCTATTAAAGCGCGCCCGGAAAAAAGCGGGGACGGTCAATGCTTGACTGCGACGCAGATAGCGACCAAAAAATACCGCGCCAACGATGTAACCGAGACAATTGAAGCAGGTCATGATAATCACGAGTGGCGCGTGCCCCTGATACGACATGCCCGCCTCCCCCATGAAGGCATTAGTGCTCATGAAACTGGCGACCAAGGTACCCAGAATCAATATGGTCGGCGCATTCCGCCCGGCGACAAAAAAATCTTCCAAATGCCGGACACGCTTTCCAGCATACCAACCAATCGCTAGATAACAGGCCAGACTAGCCACAATACCCAGCTGAAAGCTATTCATAAGCGTGCGAGCGGACCGTCAACCGCAATGAGACCAATCGTCGCGAGGGCATAACCCACAGCGTAACGATCAGTGTTCACCTCGTTGATCATCGGCCGACCGTAATCGCCTCAACAATCAGACGCTCGATGGTGCCTACATCTGCTGGACGTGGGTTGGTTCCCGCCGCCGCGTCCTGGTGTGCCTTTTCTGCCAGACGACCCGCGGCCTCAACCGGCACGCCCAACTCGGACAACGTCACCGGAATCGCGAGCTGATCCAACAATCCACAGATTGTTGCGTGGAACGTCTCGAAGTCAGCCTGCTGCAAACCCAGAGCACGGGACATGGCCGGCCACTTATCCTGAAGAGTCGGTGCGTTATAGCGCAGCACCGCGGGCAGCACGACGGCATTGGTGAGTCCGTGATGCGTGTCATACTCGGCGCCCACCATATGACTGATGGCATGCACCAGTCCGAGCCCTTTCAGGAACGATATCCCAGCGAGACAGGCGCCGATCTGCATCCCTCCCCGGGCTATCATACTGTTTGGGGTCGCCACCGCAGTGGGCAACCAACGCCCAATCAACTCGAGTGCTTCCAGCGCAATGCCGTCACACATAGGGTGATAGTCCGGAACACAGTAGGCCTCAATGGCATGCACCATAGCGTCCACGCCGGTCCAGGCAGTGAGCGGGGACGGTAAGCCTAGGGTGATCTCGGGGTCTAGCAGCGTCAGTGACGGTTTGAGGTCCGGGTGCCAGACGCACAGTTTCATGCCGCGATCCGTATGGGTGATCATCGCCGTGCTTTCAGTTTCGGCCCCTGTGCCCGCTGTGGTTGGAATGCAAATTAGCTTCGGAAACGCATGACCGGCAGGCAATTCCGGAACGTCCCTGTCAAAATCGAATTGCCAAACGTCGCAGTCGTTGTTGGCCGTCAGAGCAGTAGCCTTTCCGGCGTCCATTCCACTACCCCCGCCGATAGCAATGACACTGTCATGCCCACCTTGGCGAAAGGTCTCCCGAGCTAACGCAATGTCAGAGTCTCTGGGATTAGGCGCGACCTCAGAAAACACCTCACTTTCGATGTCTGCACTGCGAAGGACTTGTTGAAGGGTCTCTATGAAAGGCAGCGCTGCAGAACCCTTATCCGTCACGATAAGAGGATGCGCCAAAGCCAAATCCGATGCCTGCTGCGCCAGGGTTTTCAGGCGCCCGGGCCCGTAGGCAATCGGAACGGGGAACGACCAATCATGATTAGCGAGCAGCTTTTCCCTCTTTTTATCAGTCATTTGCCGCTCATACCTTAGGCCAGATTCACTCTTATTTCGCATCTCTCGCAGTAGAAAGAACTGATCCATTTGATGAAGAATGAGATGCATCGGCGGCGCGCTTTGCTTATATTTTCGCCAATGTAAGCTCATCTAGGGCGAACGATATCACGCCTTGCGGGGCGCCCAATAAAAAGACCGCTACCAGAGCGCATCACAATTCAAACATGCTAAATCTGGGGAGCCCCAGAAACTTTGGCACCAGCCACGAGAGTGTTATCAATGACAGCGCCTGCTCTTTTCTTATCACGTCGACTTCGTAAATCCCCTTTCGAAACGCGCTCCCACAAAGGCGCTACGGGGGCGTCAGTCTATAACCATGTGGTACTGCCCTCAGTTTATGCGTCGCTTGAAGAGGACTATTGGCACCTCAGAGAGCATGTTCAGATCTGGGACGTAGCCTGTCAGGTTCAGGTCGAGATCATGGGGCCTGATGCACTCAAGCTCGCTGAGTATCTGACCCCGAGAGATCTTTCCAAGATTGTGCCCGGGCAGTGCATGTATGTGCCGCTGATCGACGAAAAGGCCGGCATCATCAACGATCCCATTATCTTGTGCCTGGCACCCGACCGGTTCTGGCTATCGATCTCGGACTCTGACGTATTGCTCTGGGTCAAAGGACTAGCTGTTGGCGCGGGCTTCGATGTCGAAGTCTGCGATCCAGACGTATTCCCCCTTTCAATTCAAGGCCCCAAGTCAGAAACTTTGCTGAGCCGACTGATCGACGAGCGCGTCGGAGATATCCGGTTCTTCCGCTTCATTGAGACACAGATTGCCGGTATACCACTGGTAATCGCTCGCACGGGCTGGAGTGGTCAGGGAGGCTTTGAGCTCTACCTGAGCGATTCGTCCGAAGGGGAGCGCTTGTGGGACATCGTGACCGAAGCCGGCGCCGATCTAAATCTGCGCCCAGGCTGCCCCAATTTGATCGACCGGATCGAGACCGGCCTGCTTTCCTACGGCAACGACATGACGCTCGACAACAACCCGATTGAGTCAGGGCTGGACCGTTTCTTTAAATTAGGTAAAACCGCTGACTACCTAGGCCGGGAGGCGCTGGGACGGATCGCAGAAGCGGGCTGCCCGCTAAAAATGGTCAGGCTTGTCGTACGGGGCGATCCAGCGCGCAATCCCCGGGAAACCTATCCCATCACCTTAGCTGGGACAGAACTCACCGGCTGCGTGACTAGCATTACCTATTCTCCGCGGCTCGAGTGCAACGTCGGCATGGGCTACGTGCCCAGCGACCACTCTGAGGTGGGCACAGAGCTCGCGATTGCGTTGCCTGATGGCATCGTGACAGGGCGCATTGCAGATAAGGATTGGCAAACCGGCGAGAACTAAACTCGCCGCAAGGCTCACGCCAATCCATGCACCATTTTAGTTTCGAGAAAGTCTTCGAGCCCCATGTCTCCGCCTTCCCGACCGTTACCCGAGGCTTTGTAGCCGCCAAACGGGGAGCCGTATTCGTAGGCGCCACCATTAATGTGCACTGCACCCGCTCTCAACGATCGTGACAATCTCGCTGCGCGCTCAGCGCTACCGGTCTGAACATACGCGGCGAGACCATAGGGCGTATCGTTCGCTATCTCGACCGCCTCTTCTTCGGTGTCGAAGGGAATAATGGCTAGAACAGGGCCAAAGATTTCTTCTCTGGCCACCCGCATGGTGTTGTTCACGTCAGCGAAAATGGTGGGTCGAACAAACCATCCTGCCTCAAAGCCCTCCGGCCGGCCCATGCCACCAGCGATCAGATTGGCACCCTCATCAATACCGACCTGAATCATGTTTTGCACGCGATCAAACTGAATCTGATCAAACAACGGGCCGATGTGATCGCCCTCCTCTTCCGGATTTCCCACAGCGGTGGCTTCTGCCGCGCGCCGAGCAATCTCGACGACTTCGTCGTAGCAGGACCGCTCTACCAAGAGCCGCGTCGGTGCATCACAAGACTGCCCCGTGTTAAACATGCACTCGGCAACGGATTGCGTAACCCGCTCCTCAAGGTCGCAGTCGGCAAATACCAGGTTGGGCGATTTTCCACCGAGCTCGAGGGTGACGCGCTTCACCGAGTCAGCCGCGTCGCGGGTCACCGCAGTACCGGCTCGGGTTGACCCGGTAAACGACATCATTTGCACATCGGGGTGACGAGACAACGCACCGCCCACTACGGGACCGACGCCATTCACCAGATTAAAAACACCCGCAGGCACGCCGGCCTCATCGAGGATCTCCGCGTAAATCAGGGCCGAGACAGGGGTATGTTCACTGGGTTTGAGCACGCACGTACAGCCTGTGGCAATGACAGGAAGCACTTTGAGCACGACCTGATTCATCGGCCAATTCCAGGGCGTAATCAGACCACAGACACCAATCGGCTCCCTAAGCAGCACCTCGCCGTTTTCAAACCGCTCTTGCTCCTCTAGCTGTTCCAGTGCCGCAACAAAGCCATCGAGGTGCCCAATCGCGGCGTCGGCCTGCGCTTCTCTGGCCATCGTAATGGGCGCGCCCATCTCTAGACGCATGGCCTGCGCAAGCTCCTCAAACCGGCGTTCTGTCACCGCTCTAATACGAGCCAGCAAATCGAGCCGCTCTGCCTTATTGGACAGGCTGAATTGATCAAAAGCAGCCGCAGCTGCAGCAACCGCTCGGTCCACGTCTGCCTCACCACCCAACGCCACCTCGCCAACCTGTTCGACTGAAGCAGGATTAAGCACTGGCATCCTATCGGCGGAGAGTGGATTCACCCATTCTCCGTTAATGTAAAACTTCAATAATTTATCCAAGACGCTCGACTCCCTCGCGAACCGCCATCAGGCGCGTAGCCATTTTGGCAAGACTTCGGGCGCTATCGAGACGCCCTCCCCAACCGATATCACTCCCGGCACCTCTACCACACCGACCAGACCTCGACTGAATTTGGAGGCCTCAATAAAGTCCGCCTCCCCCAGTGGCACCCCGGTAGCGGCTTCGTGACCCTTCGCAACATACTGCGACATTCGACTACACGGTGGGTTGTACTCCTCCACCATCAGCACGACACCCCCCTCGAAGGTGATGATCGTGCCGCGAGGCAAGCGGGAAAAATCCGGTATACCCGAGATACTCAGGTTCACAGCCACATCACCAGCACTCATCGGTTTCGC
Organism: Halieaceae bacterium; assembly: GCA_902623175.1. GTDB lineage: Bacteria > Pseudomonadota > Gammaproteobacteria > Pseudomonadales > Halieaceae > Luminiphilus. The sequence continues at coordinate 25,351 of CACNSR010000002.1, read as the reverse complement.
TAGGTTCAATGCTTGGGACACCTTATCAAGGTCTTCCTGTGCCACGGCTGACCACTGCCGCTCATTGCGCCGCTCGGTGCCACCCGGCTGTTTATCAGTTTGCTCCCAGGCTTTTCGGGTGTGACCCCGGTGCCGGTCACCCACTATCCCGTCAAAGGCAAATTTGAGCGAACTCTGCGAGGCCTTACTTAGTGTTCCCGAATCACCAAGGAAGAGGTTCGCGACCGATCCGTGTAAAGGCTCCATCAATAAAGCACCTGATAGCGATACCAGCACATTCTGACACGAGGCCGCGCAGAACAACATCCGCTCGGAGGAGGGCCTTGAGTGGAAGGTAAAGCCGCCATGGCCAGCGCATAATGATCGTATACTCACTCGATGGACAGCACAGCCGGACCACTCAACCAACTCATCTCCGACGCACTTGCCGTGATAGCGCCGCATGTGCCCCGAGATCTGACATGGCCCATCCTCCTACTGACTGCTGGCCTTGCCACTACCATTTGGCTTTTTCGCAACGGTGTTGGCGCAAAGGGCGCGGACGGCCGGGTGCGCAGGTTGCCGCTGAGGCAGTTCCTGTTACCTGTGGAGATCTACACACATGTGTCAGCACGCGTCGACGTCGGACTCTACGTCTTTGAGCGGTTACTGCGCCCGCTGTGGGTGACCACGCTGCTCGTCGGCATAGCGCCGGGTACCGAGGCGCTAGTCATGGACACACTCAATGCGCTGCTGGGCAGCGGGCCCGACCTGCATAGCCACTACGGCTGGATGTTGCTCTACAGTCTGGTCACTCTGCTGCTATACGATTTGCTGTTTTTTCTCATTCACTACGCGGAGCACAAAATCCCGGCGCTCTGGGCCATTCACAAAGTTCACCATTCGGCAGAAGTGCTCACACCGCTTACTCGCTACCGGGAGCATTTTCTGGAGGGACCCATTTACGCAATTGGCGCCGCGCTGTCCTTTGGCATCGCCGCTGGCCTGTTTGGCTGGCTATTCAACGAAAGTATTGCGCAAGCCACGCTGTTCAACATTGGCTTTTTTGCGCTGCTATTCGGCTTCAATGGCTCCTTTCGTCATTATCACGTGGCTTTTCACTACCCTCGCTGGCTCTCGAAATGGCTGCACAGCCCCGTGATGCATCACACTCACCATAGTTACCTTGAGCACCATTGGGACACAAACCTGGCAGCGGTCACCAGTATTTGGGATCGAGCATTCGGCACCCTCTATATCCCTGAAAAAGACGAGCACACGCCGTGGGGGTTGGGGCCAGCCAGCCAAGGTGAATACCGATCCTTTTGGCAGAACGTTTCGGGCCCTTTTCGCGACTGGAGCGCAATGATCAAGGCCAAAAGCGGCTCATCGGCGGGCCTCCATGAATAAACTTTTCGCTGCATTGATGACTGTGATGATTCTGGGCACCGTTGCCGTCGTATTTGTGCTGGGCATCATGTCGCTTGGGGGGTTGCCCAAAAACACAAAGCCGGAAGCGGATCAAATCACATCGAACAGCGCGCTCACTGACGGCACCGATTTAACAGACTGGCGTTATCTGACCAGTCCCGGACCTCACATATTCTAATCACACATAAAGCCCCGCTCGAAGCGGGGCTTTTTTATAAGGCTCATGGACGTTTGATATTCCGGCACGTGCCCTAAAGCCGGTAGCATAACCGAACCACTTTTTCAGGATCCAATATGAAGCGCCATCAGTACGGCGGGACACCCACTGATCCGGGTGAATACAGAGAGGGCACTGCCAAACTGGCTAGACCAAAAGAGGCGGCAACGCTGATCGTGGTGCGCGCCGGACCAAAACCTACTTTACTGATGGGTAAGCGCGCAACCAGCCATCGCTTTATGCCTAACAAATTCGTCTTCCCCGGTGGCCGTTTGGATCTGACAGACCAGCGACTGCAAGTACCGGGCGACTTGAGCCGACCCGTAATGGAGCGGCTGCGAAAGGCCACAAGAAAGACCGTGAACGATCGCAAGCTTCGGGGCCTCGCCTTGGCGGCCATCAGAGAAACCTTTGAGGAAACTGGTCTGATTGTGGGCCGACCCGCCTCCAGAACTGTGACGACAACACACCCGGTTTGGCGGGACTACCTTGCTCACGGTGCAGAACCACCGTTGGAGCACATGGATTTTATCGCCCGGGCGATCACACCCGCCTATCGCACCCGGCGTTTCGATACCCGCTTCTTCATGATTCATGACCAATTCATCTACAGTGACCCCGAGCAGATCAGCGATGCCAGCGGCGAGCTCAATGAGCTCCATTGGCTGACACTGAATGAGGCGCGACGACTGGATCTACCCGCGGTAACACGATGGGCCATTGATCTGGTCGAGCAACGGATCCAGCTGAGCCCGGCGGAGCAGCTTAAACAGACCGCACCGTTTGTGCGCTTCATCAAGGGGCAGGAGATTTCGATCAATCTCTGATTGCGTCACACCCACGCGCTCTGATTGGTACACTCACCGCCCCCAGCAGGAATTGTTGTATGCAAACCACCGCAAGTGACGCCGCTAACGGGCATTTGACCGGATACGGCTCACCCACCTATCGCCACTATGTGTTGATCCTGCTGATGCTGGTGTACACGCTGAATTTCGTCGACCGCACATTAATTGCAGTCGTCGCCCAGCCAATCATCGAGTCATTTCAACTCACCGATGCCCAGTGGGGTTTGCTATACGGGCCGCCATTCGCCATTTTTTACGCAGTGATGGGCTTGCCCATTGCGCTCTGGGCAGATCGCTCTAACAGAGTGCATATCATCAGCCTGTGCATCGTGCTGTGGTCGATCATGACCGCGCTTTGTGGTGTGGCCATTGGTTTTTTCACCTTACTCCTGTTCAGGATTGGTGTCGCCATCGGCGAGGCCGGCTGCACACCGCCTGCGAACTCGCTGATCGGCGATTACTTCATCGCCCGAAAACGCGCCACTGCACTGGGGGTGTACTCCATGGGCGTGACTCTCGGCAGTGTGCTGGCCAACGTCTTTGGTGGCCCGATCGCACAGATGCAGGGCATCGATGTGGGGAACTGGTTGAGCGGCATCGGTCTGGGCTGGCTGTTTGGTGGCCTAGACTGGGCGAATATTGAAGGGTGGCGTATCGCCTTTGTCGCAGTCGGCCTTCCGGGCGTGCTGATCGCGTGGCTGGTCTGGGCGAGCATCAAGGAGGCACCCCGAGGTTATTCCGACCCTCCCAGTCAAAGCGCAGATCGCGCACCCGACTGGCCAGAGACCTTTGCCGAGCTGCGCCGCAAGCCCTCGTTTTGGTGGATGGCGATTGCCGCATCGTCGGTCGCATTTGTCGGGTACGGCTTGATCTCGTTTCAAGCACCATTTCTACAGCGCGAGCATGGCTTGAGTGTGCGCGACGCCGCATTGCAATTTGGTGCGCCGCTTTCTCTCATGGCGGCAATCGGGACCTTCCTGGGCGGCTACGTCACAGAGCGATTGACGGAGCGATCGCCTACCGCTGTAGCATGGGTGCCGGCCTTGGGGGTTGCGATAGCGGTACCCGCTTACGCGGCCGCCTTCTTCTCAGAGGACCTGACTGCCGTTTTTGTACTCTGGGGTATTGGTGCGGTCTTTCATTACAGCTACCTAGGCGCTCAGTACAACATTGGTCAGGGCGTGGTCAGTAACCGCTCTAGAGCAACTGCTATCGCCGTGCTACTCATACTTGTGTCGCTGATCGGAAACGGCATCGGACCTTATTTCGTCGGATTCATGAGTGACTTTTTCATGCAGCGCGAACTGCTTTTGTTGAACCCCGCCACGCTTCTGTCACCTGAAGCCTGCAAAACAACCGACATGGTGCGCTCAGTGACTAATGACGAGCTGTGCCGAAACGCCAACTCCGAGGGGCTCAAGTTTGCGATGGCGGTCACAGCCAGTATCTTTCTGATCGCTTCGGCCTGCTTCTTAATGTGTGCCAGAACCCTGCAGCAGGATTTCGTAGTTGAGCTGGGGCAGACCAAGGGCTGAGCTGACCCGAGGGGAGGTCCTACCGGCAAGCAGCTACAGGTGAGAGGCGCTTTTCTGCGGCAATCGAAATGCGGTAGTCAGTACAAACCTTGTGATCAGCGCTGATAGCGCAGCTCGCGATTACGCTGGCAAAAGCAGCGGGCAAAAAAAAACAGAGGCTTCCCTCTGTTTTTTTTATTCGAGCCTCTCAGGCGTCCAGACCGGGATTCCATCTGGCCCCTCGGGTGGTATCCCCTCACCCTCGGTGGGTAGCGAACTGCGTTTGTGCCGGCCCTCCGCTACGCTTTTCTACCTGAGCACTCTTCCTCCGGCTTCCCCCTCGCTTCCGTCTGCAGTTGGTCACTCGTCGGTCGCCGTCGGCATTGTTAATATTACCAATCCGATCAGACTCGTCAACCTTTTTTTGAAAATTTTTAGAAAAATTTCCTTAATGTCTCAATCTCAACCAAACTAGTAAGTTAGCCATCAATCTTCGCAATCCATTCACGAACTTGCTCTGTTTTACCCGAATAAGAGGAGCAAACTTCCTCGGCTTTCGGTAGAGTCACACGGCGATTTGAGCAGAAAACGTGGCCCTAATTTAGCCCGACCTTGGCACTGAATCGGTGCAAAACAGGGTCATTCATCGGTTGCTGCTCAGACCCCGTAGATATAAGCAATATATCGCTTTGCACGCTAGCCGTATTTCCGTAATTGGCATACGGATTGCGTCTTGTTAGTTGGTGTAGCCAGTCAATCATCAAGGAGCCTTAGGTGAAGAATCGTCGTTTACTGACCGCGGTGGCCAGTCCGCTTGTTATTGCCGTATCCGCAGGAAGTTGGGCACAGGGAGTGCCCGTATTTGAGGAAGTATTAGTCACCGCAGAGAAACGAACAGAGAGCCTGCAGAACCTGTCTCAAGCGGTCACTGCACTCAGCGCGGAGGACGTGGAAAATCGCCAGCTGACCTCTTTTGTTGACCTCAGCGCGATCGCACCCGGTGTAAATGTCGCCAAGAACGAGGGCTTTAAAACCGTTATCACTATCCGTGGTGTCGGTAACGAGGCGAACCAAAACGCGATCGCCAACCCGTCGGTCTCCTATCACCTCGATGGTGTCTATGTGGCCTCACCCTTTGCTTTGCAAACAGACTTCCTTGATCTGGAGCGCATCGAGGTCTTGAGAGGACCTCAGGGCACGCTGTTCGGGCAAAATTCCACCGGCGGCGGTATTAACGTGATTACCAAAGCGCCCACCTTCGACAATTTCTCGGGTACTGCAGACCTGACTCTGGGGGAATACAGTCTGGCGAAGGCCCGCGCTGCGATGAACATCCCATTCAGCGAATCAGTAGCGGCGCGCGTCTCTGTTATGAGCCACAAGCACGATGGCTTCACTGACAACGTTGGCAATGGACAAGACCTCGACGACGCTGACAGCATCTCTGCCCGCGCCAAGCTGCTGATTCAACCGAGCGACACGTTCTCCGCCACATTTACCGCGCAGCTGTTTGACGAAGAGGTGAATGGTCAGGCGCAGAAAGGGATTTATGACCCGACGCCTGGCGCCCGCAAACTCGCTCAGGATTCTCTCTCAAGCTATGAACTCGAATCACAGCTTTACAGCATGACGCTGGAATGGGACCTCGGCGGGATAACGCTAAAGTCACTAACCAGCTACCAGAATGACGATATTGCGATCCAGCGCGACAACGACCGCCACGACTACCGCACGCTACCGCCCTTCTTTTTGCTGCAAAGCTACTTTGACCCTGAAACCAACGAACAAAAAACGACCACACAGGAATTCAATCTGATCTCGAACGAGCCGGCTTTTGGTCGCCTCGATTGGGTGGCAGGTGTGTTCTACCTAGACACTGAGGTCGACATCAGCATTCTTGAGCGGCTCGACTTCGGGTTTGATGGCGTCTTTGACGACTTCACTCTCGACGATATCTATGCCTATGGGGGCGACGTAGGCTTCATCTCGGATTCAAAACCGGAACGCGAGTCGATATCGGTTTATGGTCAGGGCACCTGGTCATTTACGGATAGCATTCGCATGATCGCCGGTCTGCGGTATACCGAGGATGAGGTTTACAGCGCTGTCACCAACTTCTACGGCCGCGAGGGCACGGAGATTCTCGAGATCGAGAGTGAGAAAGTGACCGGGAGACTGGCTCTGGAGGTCGATCTTGGTGACGCCACCATGACCTATGCCTCCTACACGCGAGGCTTCAAGCCCGGCGGCTCTAATCTGACCTTCGGCCGTGAAGACGTGGTGTCACCGATCGTGGTATTGCCTGTTTTTGAGGAAGAAACAATTGATGCCTTTGAGGTCGGTGTTAAAACCGACCTCGTCGAGGGCAGGGTTCGACTCAACGGCTCGGCGTTCTTTTACACTTACGACAACCTCCAGTATCAAGCCACTGACCCGGAGGTGTTCCAGGGCGGCGTGGGCAACATCCCTCAATCGGAAATCATGGGCGCTGAGCTAGAACTTGGCGCGTTTGTCACGGACTCACTGATATTCGATGCCCGCCTCGCCTGGCTGGATACCGAAATCACCTCAAGCCATCTGGCGCTGGACAACGTCGAGTCCGAGGCCGCGACAAATGCACTGCTCGCTCAGGGCATCAGCCTATTCAGCCCCGAGGTAGAGACTGCCCGGGCAGGCCAGATTGCCGATGTCAGAGGTAACGAGCTGGCCAAGACACCCGGCTTTACCGCAAATCTGGCGCTCACCTATAGCAATGACATCGGGAGCTGGGGTGATTTCGAGGGCACCGTGAGCTACACCCACCGGGGTGACTTCAGACACCGCATCTTCAATAACCCCATCACCGATGAGGTGGACAGCTACGACACCTTTGATTTGATGTTGCGCTTCTCGCCGACCAACGCCAACTGGCGGGTCGAGCTGATCGGTAGAAACCTGACGGATAAGGACGGCATCAATGCGCGCTTTACCGATGTATTTGGCGTGGGCGCCACCGGTGATCAGTTTATCCCTCCACGTCAGTTGATGGCTCGAATAGGCATCGATTTCTAAGCACTGACCTCCCGGGCTCATGTAGCCCGGGACCAAACCTCCGGGGCGACATGAGTGACGGCATGAACTTCATCAGCTCGCGGCCTGCGCTGGCAGGTCAAAGGCTAGCGAGTCTTGCTACGGCATCCGGCGAGCGACCGCCTCTACTGATGCGCGGTCTTTGACCCTCCAGCCGAACATCACAACGGCAATCGCAGCGGCGTGCGGGTAAACTCCATAGCGGCCTCAGGAGCTGGGGCTGACCCAAGAATGATTCGATAAAGGGGCACGTCGTGGAACGGTTCTTCAAACTGTCTCAATCAAATACCACCGTTGGTATCGAGCTGGGCGCAGGCCTCACTACCTTTATGGCCATGGCCTACATTGCCTTTGTGAATCCGCAAATGATGGCCTCGGCCGGCATGGATCAGGGTGCAGCGTTTGTCGCCACTTGCATCGCCGCAGCACTGGCCTGCTTCTTAATGGGGCTATACGCCAACTGGCCGGTGGGTCTTGCGCCGGGTATGGGACTCAATGCGTTTTTCACCTACACCATCGTCGGGGATATGGGTTATCCGTGGGAGACCGCACTGGGTGCTGTGTTTATTGCGGGGATCCTGTTTGTAGTCCTAACTGTGACCCGACTCAGGGAATGGTTGCTCATCAGTATCCCTTGGAACCTGCGCATCGCGATGGGCGCGGGCATCGGGCTCTTTGTGGGCATGATTGGGCTCCGCAATGGCGGACTGATCGTCGATCACCCCGCCACCCTGCTCTCGCTTGGTAATTTCCGGATTACCGAAACACTCCTGGCGGCGCTGGGCTTTCTCATTATCACTGGGTTAGCTACGCGACGCTTTCCCGGTGCGATCCTAATCGGCATCTTGGCGGCCACTGCCGTCGGTTTGGGAGTCGGTGTCGTCCAGTATCAGGGCGTGGTGTCGGCACCACCTCCTATCGCCCCTGTTTTGGGCAAGCTGGATATCGCCGCCGCACTGGATGTCGCAATGACCAGTGCAATCGCATCCCTACTGTTCGTGAATCTGTTCGATACCGCTGGCACGCTGGTGGGAGTGGCAACTCAGGCGGGGCTCACCAAAGCAGATGGCATGATTGAAAATCTTGATCGCGCGCTTAAGGCCGACAGTGCTAGCAGTGTAGCCGGCGCGCTGGTTGGCTGCGCCCCCGTCACCTCTTACGTAGAGAGTGCGGCAGGGGTCGTTGCAGGAGGCAAAACCGGTCTCACAGCCTGTGCGGTGGGCGTGCTGTTTTTAGCGATGATCTTTTTTGCGCCTTTAGCCAGCATGATTCCGCCTTTCGCCACTGCAGGCGCCCTGCTTTACGTGGCGCTACTCATGATGTCGGGCATGCAGCACCTCACCTGGTCCGACCCCACCGAGCTACTGCCGGCGCTGCTAACCATCATCATGGTGCCGCTGTCTTTTTCCATCGCAAACGGCATTGCCGCGGGCTTTTTAAGCTATGTGCTGCTAAAGGTAATTGCGGGCAAAGCGTCTGATGTGAGTGCCGCGGCCTGGGTAATGGCGCTTATTTTTACGGCTCGATTTGCCTTTGTGTGACTCGGCGCCCAGCGCGGACTCACAAAGCATAATGGCGCAGACAAACTGCTTAGAGGAAGGAGCGAAAACCGGCAACGGCCTGCCACTAGGATGCGATGCGATCCTTAATAATCTCGTAGAGGGCCGGTCTGTGTTCGCGGATCTCCTCCACCGACAGACCCTCCAGTGAGTGGGGGTACATCAGCCAAGCGTCGGTCTCCTCAAGGAAGTACTCAGGCACACGGTCTACCTCACGACGGCTCGGTTTGAAATACGGTACCGCTACCCGAATATCTGAAGGCGTGTTTAGCCGCGCGAGCGAGGTCAGCCTTTCAATCACAGCATCGACGGTACGGCCGGTATCAAAGACATCATCCACAATTAAAAGCTTGTCTTCCGCCGTAACGTTCTTAATCAGGTAATTAAGGCCATGCACGCGAATCCCGCCCAGGCGCTGATCAATGCCCGCATCATAAGACGACGTGCGAATCGCGATGTGATCGGTCTCGACGCCGCAGTGGGCGAGAAACTCCTGCACGGCGATACCAATCGGCACCCCGCCCCGCCAAATGGCAATAATCATCGTCGGCTGAAATCCGCTTGAGAAAACATGCTCTGCCAGACGGAAGGAATCGACCAACAGCTGGTCGGCCGAGAGATACTGCTTGTAGCTCATTGTGTCGAGATTCTCACCGCATAGAGGATATAGTTACCGCTAAGGCTGATCAGGCGGTCCGTGCAAGACGTTAACGTGAAAAAGCAATTTATTGAAGAGCAGCAACTGCTCGAAGAAGCCTTCAAGCTCGCAGTCACCGTCTTTGACAGCGGCTTTCGGCCCAACTTTATCGTGGGCATCTGGCGCGGCGGCTCAACGGTTGGCATCTATGTTCAAGAATGCCTCCAGTATTTGGGCGTTAAAAGCGACCACATCTCTATCAGAACGTCCTACCGGGGCCAGCCGAGTTATGGCGAACTCGTAGATAATCCCGAGCGCATCCGAGTGCATGGCTTGCAGTATCTGTTTGAAAACCTGAACCGCAACGACAAGCTGCTCATCGTCGACGACGTTTTCAGTTCGGGCTACAACGTTGAGGCCTTGATCACCCGGCTCAAGGCGCAGTGCCGGCGGAACATGCCCGAAGAGGTGCGCGTGGCGGTGCCCTTTTACAAGCCGGGCAAAAACCTGAGCGGCCGCAAACCCGACTACTTCTTGCACACCACCGAGGATTGGCTAGTGTTGCCATACGAACTGCAGGGTCTAACACCTGAGGAAATAGCTCAGCATAAGCCCGACGTGGCCACCATCCTGAGCAAAATTCAACAGGGCGCTTGGTGGCCTGGAACCTCTGAAACGATCAACATCACACCAACGCATAGAAAGGAGCGGAATGATGGCTGAATGTAGGAGCGGGCGAAGCCCAACAGGGCAATGCATTGGCTAGCACAAACTCTCAGAGGGGTAGTAACAGGAAAATCTGAGATAGCAACAAGCGAAGGCGGCGGAAGACAAAGACGAGGACTGAGTCGCCGACTCGGGGCCCTGCTGCCATTCATTTCACAAAGAGAGCTACCTATGCCAGAGGGCCCTGAAATACGCCGAGCTGCCGATAAAATTGAGGCGGCGCTCAAGGATAAGACCGCCGAACGCGTTGAGTTCGGTCTAGCGCCGCTGAAAAGATTTGCGAAGTCGCTCACCGGCAGCACCGTTCTCTCTCTGGAGACACGAGGCAAGGCGCTGCTCTCGCACTTTGACTCGGGCTACACCATTTACTCCCACAACCAACTATACGGCGTGTGGCGGGTTGTGAAGCGGGACAAGTTGCCTAAAACAAACCGGCAGTTGCGGCTAGCCATCCACACAGACCAACATAGCGCCGTACTCTACAGCGCATCAGACATCAGCGTGTGGAAAACCGAAAAGATCGAGGAGCATCCGTTCTTGCAGCGCATTGGTCCCGATATTCTCAATCCCAACCTCACCTGGCGGGAAGTCGCAGAGCGACTGCAGAGCAGGGCGTTTGCCGGCAGAGCCCTGAACTCTGTCTATCTGGATCAGGCATTCCTCGCTGGATTAGGTAACTACCTGAGGAGCGAGATTTTATTCAGCGCGGGTATTCATCCAGCAAGAAAAGCTCGAGAGCTGAGCAGAGGCGAGATTGGGAAGCTGGCGCGCGCCACGCTAGATATCTGCCAACGCAGCTATGCATCGCAGGGCGTCACAATCCCGGATCGACAATACAAAGCATTAAAGAAAAAGGGTGTCAGCTATGGAAAAGCGCGTTTCTTTGTATTCAGCCGTGCCAACCATCCATGCCGTGTGTGCAAAACCAAGATTCAGCGTTCAACCGCCAACTCCCGGAGAATTTATACCTGCGCCACCTGCCAACCCAATGACTGAGCACGCCCGTCGTAAGATCGCTGTGCTGACTGTTCGTATGGCCGGTAAGGCATGTCCTGCTTACGTGGTCTCTACTCCTGTCAGGATCCCCCGATGCTGCAATTTCTTTTTTTGATCATTGATGTGGTGATCGTCGTAGCGTTCATCGCCGGACCCTGGATCATCCTGACAAAAATTAATGTTCAGTGGCCCAACTGGCTAAAGGACGGCATCGTTGGGGTAATTGTTTTCGTCATCTGGGCAGGCATTGCACTGTATTTCGCCACCCAAACGATTATTTGGCTGGGTTTCGTGCCGTAAGGTATCTATCCCGCCCAGTAGGCTTACGAGGGCACGGAAGGCATTAGAGCATGCAAAATTGAAGGTTGGGGCCACCTTTTGCTAATGAACTCAACGTGATCCGTGGCTAGAACCGATTAAGAGAGTAAGATGGGTGTACCTATAGAAAATCCGGTATTTATTCTGCTGTCGTGGATCGCGTTTGCTCATGCATAGATCCTGCTGGCCCGCGTGCTGAATGGGATGAATAACTCCCTGCCGATCCCGACCAGCGAAGTGGGCCGCTTTTACAGAGACTACTCTCGACCGAATTCGCCGGCGAGGAGATCATCGCTTACGCCGCGTCGCCCGTCATTTGTCTGCTGAGTTATGTGGTCACAGGCGCACCCAGAATCTTGCCGTGAAAAAAATAAACAATAACCTGTCACTGAGGAGCGAGAGAGATGAAAATTGAAGGTGGATGTTATTGCGGCGAGGTCCGCTATAGCTTTAAGGGAGACCCGGGGCCAGCGATGCAATGTCACTGCCGGGAGTGCCAGTATATTACGGGGGGCAATCCCAACGTATTTGTCATGGTTCCCGAGTCCGGGCTTCAATTCACTAAGGGCGAGCTGAGCTCGTTCCAGCGCACGGATATTGAAACTGCTGTGACCCGACACTTCTGCCCGAAATGCGGCACTGCCGTCGGGACAACCACACCCGACGCCCAAGGTGTTTTCGTGGTGAAAGTGGGTACGATGGATGACGCCGCATTCTTTCAACCTGACATGGCGATTTTCATCAAGGATGCGATGCCTTTTCATCACATCCCCAACGACATCCCAAACTTCGAGGAACTGCCCCCAGGGTTTTGACAGGACTTCGACAGCTAAAGGGAATTCGCCTACCTCAGAGCGGCAGGTAAGGTCCGCGAAGCAAAACCATCCTCACTGGCCCTGATATGCTCCGCAGCACATATAGGGTAGCGGGCGATGAATATGAAAGCTGAACTTCAAGAAGTGATGGATATGCTGCGCAAGCTGCAAGGTGCCATAGACTTCGGCAATGCTCCGATGGCCGAGCGGGAGGAACTCGCCAGTGATGTCACCGATATCATGGATGCGCTGTTTGAGGCGATGAAGAAGCTACCCGACGAGTAGCGCCCAAACTTGGGCTGCTCAAATCGACTGCTGTATGCAGCCATTGTGGGGCGCGTGAGGGGTCGACGGTTTCGAGGTGGCCATAACCCGCTGAAATCATGGGGCCAATGTTCGAATAATGGAGGCTCGGGTCGGAATCGAACCGGCGTAGACGGATTTGCAATCCGCTGCATAACCACTCTGCCACCGAGCCAGGGGGCAACGTCTATAGACGAGTACTGGCGGGGGTCCCCGCCGCGGCCGCGGATTATACACGCCCGCCGATGAAATCGGGAAATTGCTGGCGATTTTTTCGGGGATGACTTCGTCTGAGCAGCCGCTATAGTTGGCGCACCCAAAACATAATAAGAGTCAGACTATGCTTCGCCTTAGACTTCTTGCTGCTGCGCTGGCAGCGACCGCATTGGTGGCACAACCAAACGGCCACGCCAACTCTGAAACCTATTCCACCGGCGTGGGAACCGATTACCCCAAGCAGGTGTTCTTCGGTGACCTGCACTTACATTCCAACATTTCTGCAGATGCCCAGTCGATGGGCAATCTGCTGCTTACCAGTGCCGACGCCTATCGATTTGCGCGAGGCGAGCAGGTGATGGCCTCAAACGGACTGCCCGCAAGATTGAAGCGCCCCTTGGATTTTTTGGCGGTCACCGATCACGCCGAATTCATGGGCATATACCGAATGTTCAATCTCCAGGACCCGAGACTGATGGCAACATCACTGGGGCGGGCATGGAGGGATAAGTACGGAGAAGGCATCACCCAGGAGACTATGGAACAGGGCCCCATTGAGGAGGGCAATGCCAACCCCATTGTTGAGTTCGTCATGAGTATCAACGAACCAAACCCTGATAGAGATGCATACCCCACAGAACTGAAAAGTGCCATTTGGAGCGACGTGGCGCGCACAGCAGATGAATTCAATAGCCCTGGCATCTTCACGGCGTTCAGTGCCTATGAGTGGACGGCAATGTATGCCGGTAACAACCTCCATCGCTGCGTGATCCTGAAAGATGACGCAGATACTGTCGCACAGTGGACGCCCTACTCCGCGCAATCTTCGAGCAATCCCGAAGACTTGTGGGCAGCGCTACTAGAGTACGAACAAACAACGGGAGGGGAGGCGCTGTCTATTCCTCACAATGGCAACCTCAGCAACGGCCTCATGTGGGACACGGTCACCTACGATGGCGAGGCAATCGGTAGCGACTACGCGGCGCGGCGCATGCGCTGGGAGCCGATTGCGGAGGTGACACAAATCAAAGGCGATAGCGAAACCCACCCCACCCTCTCGCCCGATGACCCGTTCGCCGACTTCGAGCGCTGGGATGAATTCAATATCTCCAACACCATCAAGACTACACCTGATATGTATCCGGGCTCTTACGCCAGATCGGCGTTGCAACGCGGCCTCTCGTTGGAGAGAAGCGCCGGCGCAAACCCCTACGCGTTCGGCATGATTGGCAGTACTGATGACCACACCTCGCTTGCCACTGCCGAGGAGGACAACTTTTTCGGCAAATTCGCGAACTCCGAGCCCGGCGTACGCACCGGCGACTCTCGCATGGCGGGTCTCAACGCTGACTGGGAGCTGGGCGCCTCCGGGCTTGCTGCCATATGGGCAGCGCAAAACACCCGCAAAGATTTGTTTGCCAGCATGAAGCGCCGCGAAGTCTATGCCACCACCGGCTCACGCATTGTGCTGCGCTTCTTTGGTGGGTGGGATTACGCGCCCGACAGCGTGCACAGCCCCTACTTCGAAACCATTGGCTATCGTGACGGCGTGCCCATGGGCGGCGAGTTGACGCCCGAGTCAGATGGTGCGCCCACTTTTATGGTCCAAGCCATGAAGGACCCGGACGCTGCCAACCTCGATCAGGTTCAAATCATCAAGGGTTGGATAGACGAACAAGGCCAGACACATGAGCAGATTTTCTATGTTGCGCTCTCAGGTAATAGAAGCATCGATCCCAAGACAGGGCTGCCGGCGCCCGTGGGGAGCACCGTCGATCTGGAGAATGCTACCTTTACCAATACGATCGGCGCTGTGCAGTTAAGTGCGCAGTGGACCGACCCCGACTTCGATGCCGCGCAGGCCGCGTTTTATTACGCGCGGGCCATCGAGATACCCCGGCCCCGCTGGAGCGAGCACGATCGCAAGGCCTTTGGTATGGACTTTAAAGACGCGCCGCGAACGGTTCAGGACCGCGCCTACTCTTCACCCATTTGGTATCGCCCATGAGTCACCCAATAGCGCGCGATTAAGCCGACGAAAATGTGCGCCTTTGATCCGCCCTATCCATGCTGTGGATGGGGCAATTTCACACAGTAAGGCTACCGATCACCGGCAAACAGCGACTAAGCCTTTGAACAGAATGAGCCAGCGGGAGTTGCGTGCTGGCTCGAGGTTCCTCAACAGCATTAACGCCGGACTGCGATAGGTAAGCCTGGCCCTGGCGGCTGAGAAAAAAGAGAGATTGGAGCGGGAAACGAGGTTCGAACTCGCGACCTCAACCTTGGCAAGGTTGCGCTCTACCAACTGAGCTATTCCCGCACAGGTTTTATTTTAGACTCGCGGTGGTCGGCGTCAACTGTCGGCTGATTGCGCTTCTTCCTCGAGGGTGGTCAGGAACGCCCGGAAATACAAAATCATCGACCACAGCGTCAAGATCACGGCCAAGGTCAGCAAAAATAAGCCTAGAAGCCGAATCTCTTCCACTGCCGGCCAGGACGGATACCATAGAAGGATGGGAATCGCCGTCATCTGAACACCGGTCTTAACCTTAGCAATGCCGCTCACTGCCACCGAGGCTCGCTTCCCCAGCTGCGCCATCCATTCCCGCAGCGCACTGATCACGATCTCGCGACCAATCACCACCATGCCGGCCAGCGTGATAAAGATATTATCCATGCGATGCATGAGCAGAATGAGCGCCACAGTCACCAGCAGCTTATCGGCCACGGGGTCGAGAAACGCTCCGAACTGCGAGGTCTGGCCCATGCGCCGGGCTACCCAGCCATCAAACCAGTCGGTCACAGCCGCCACAATAAAGACCACAGCGGCGCCCACAGTGGAGATAGGCTGCGGCAGGTAGTAGCACACTACCATCAAAGGGATCGCCACGATCCGCAGTCCGGTCAGCATATTGGGCAAGTTTTGCGGCAAGGCCTGACTCCCGCTCTGCAATACCTGATTTTGACACAGCCAACGGGTGCTGTACTCAGTCGTTCACCGTATGAAGATGGTCGTAGATAGTCCGCGCAACGGCATCACTGATGCCCTTAATTTTGGAGAGCTCCTCCACGCTCGCGTTTTCGATCGCGCTGGCGCTACCGAAATGCCGGAGCAGTTCACGGCGACGTTTCGCACCCACGCCGGGAATATCTTCCAACAGGGACTGCTTACGTGCTTTTGCCCGCTGGCCGCGATGCTCATTAATAGCAAAACGATGCGCCTCGTCACGAATCTGCTGGATCAAATGCAGTCCGGGATGATCACCCCTGAGCCGCATCTCTGCGCCAGAGTCAGCGTCGACCAGCGTCTCGAATCCCGCCTTGCGGGTGGTTCCCTTCGCCACGCCTACCACTTTGACACTGGAGATATCGTAGGTCGCGAGTACCTGCCGTGCCTGACTAACCTGCCCTTTTCCGCCGTCGATAAACAAAATATCTGGCAGCTGCCCTTCTCCGTTGGCGAGGCGTTTATAACGCCGTTCCAATGCCTGCTGCATGGCTGCGTAGTCGTCGCCCGCGGCAATATCTTTAATGTTGAACTTGCGATAGTCCGACTTGCGCGCGCCGCTCCCATCAAATACCACACAGGAGGCTACCGTGGCCTCCCCCGAGCTATGACTGATATCAAAACACTCCATGCGGGCCGGTATGGTCTCAAGATCCAACGCGCGGCGAAGTGACTCCAACCTGCCGGCCATGGTCTGCCTGCCCGCAAGGAAAGAGCGTAGATTGTTCTGCGCGTTCTGCTCGGCCATCTTTAACCAGCGCAAGCGCGCGTCACGGACCTTGTCTTTGATCACCACCTTACGCCCCGATTCGGCGCCCAGTGCCTCCTCGAGTAGCGCACCATCTGCCATCGTGTGGCTGGTCACAATCTCCTGGGGGATCTGCTGCTGTCCCGAGAGATAAAACTGGGGCAAAAAAGCCTCAAGAATGGCCTCAGGGGACTCATCGAGGCGAATCTGGGGATAGTAGCTGCGGCTTCCCAGCACCCGTGCTTCACGAACAAACAGCACTTGCATGCAGGCGTGGCCGTGCTCAGTGAATACCGCCATCAAGTCCAAATCCCCCCGGGTGCCCTCAATGTTTTGGGTCGCCTGGACGTTCTGCAGTTGGCTGATCTGGTCACGAATGTCGGCCGCCTTCTCATACTCGAGCTTAGCTGCTGCTGATTCCATGTCATCGGCCAGTCGTGTAAGTAGATCTTGGGAGCGACCATTCAAAAAGAGCACCGTCTTGTCGAGTTGCTCCCGATACTCCCCATCCGATACCAAACCAACACAAGGCCCGGAACAACGTCCGATCTGGTACTGCAGGCAAGGCCGGGAGCGATTACGGAAATAGCTGTCGCGGCACTGCCTGACCCTGAAAACCTTCTGCATCAAATGAAGCGTCGAACGCACCGCGCCTGCACTGGGGTACGGGCCAAAGTACTCCCCCTTCCGCCGCTTAGTGCCCCGGTGGAAACTCAACCGCGGCCAACGATCATCTGAGGAGAGATAGATGTAGGGATAGGACTTATCGTCCTTCAATAGAATGTTGTAGGGCGGCCGGTACTGCTTGATCAGGTTGTGCTCGAGTAGCAGCGCGTCGCGTTCCGTGGTGGTCACCGTCACTTCGACATTGGCAATGCGCGCCACCAACGCCATCGTTTTGGCAGAAAGACCCGAGGCACGGAAGTAACTGGTCACACGATTTTTGAGGTTCTTCGCCTTACCGACGTAGAGCAACTCGCCAGAGTCATCGAACATTTGGTAAACGCCGGGGCGCGTGGTCAGCTGCGCCAGGTAGGATTCTGCGTCGAAATCAATCATGCCGGTAACGCTTATCCCGCAGCGCCGATAACACGTG
This sequence comes from Halieaceae bacterium, assembly GCA_902623175.1. Classification (GTDB taxonomy): domain Bacteria; phylum Pseudomonadota; class Gammaproteobacteria; order Pseudomonadales; family Halieaceae; genus Luminiphilus. Next base: position 7,872 of record CACNSR010000002.1, on the reverse strand, counting down.
GCTCTAACTCCAGCGACACGTTGTAGGCGTCTTTCACACTGGCGACGATATCCTCGGCCAGCGCCAGCCAAGGCGCCGCCGATCGCGCGCCACAGCCCTCCAATACCAGCGCGTGGTCCTCCGAGACTTTCACACCATCGCGCTCCTCTCCCCGCCAGCCCAACTGATCGATCAGCCACGCGGCCGAGATTTTTACCGCGTCGTTAGACGCGAGGTACACAGGCACTTCGGGAAAAATTTTTCGCAAAATGTCGACATCTTTCTGAGAAATGACGGGGTTCTTAAAGAAACTACCGACATTTGGCGTAATCACTGGATCAGGCAACCGCTCGCGACGAATGCTGATCACTGCCGCCAAAACCGCATCATGGGTGAGGTCGGCCTCGCTAAGACGCACTCGCAACGTGGGATAGCTGGCCTCAACCAGCGCCTCACGATCCAACACGAAGTCGACCTCGGTAATGATCCACGGTACCCCCGCCTGGTGCTTAAAGACACTGTCACGGTAGCGAAATTTACAGTCCTCTCGGGACAAACAGGCGCGCTCACCGGTTTGCCGGTGAATCACATGAACCGCCTCGATGTGCTGGGCCACCTCAACACCATACGCACCGATATTTTGAATCGGCGCGCCGCCTACCGACCCGGGAATCAGCGCCAGATTCGCGAGGCCATGAAAGCGCTGGTGATGGCACCACACAACAAAATCATGCCAGGACTCCCCGGCGCCGACCCTGATCAACACTTTGGTGCCGTCGTCGCAAAGCACTTCGCGACCCTTGATGGCCATCAGCAGTGTTGTCCCGGGCAGATGATCGCAGAGAATCACGTTACTCCCGCCACCCAGCACATGAGGCACTGCAACCTCGTCCAGCGCGGCGATCTCTACCTGTAACTGACCTGACGAGGTGACGGTGACCAGATTCTCTGCCGTGGAGTGGAGTTGCAGCGTGTTGAGCGCCGTCAGGTCAGCACATGCCGTCACCGCCTTATTGCTCCTCGCCCAATAACGCGCGCACCGCAGCGAGATCAGACTCGGTATCGACCCCCGCAGGCACCGCCTCGGGCGCCAACTCAATCTGGATATGCGCGTCGTGGGCCAACGCACGCAGTTGCTCTAGCGACTCGCTCTGCTCTGCCGCCGTCGGAGACCATCCCACAAAGGTGTTGAGAAAGTCTGCCCGGTAGGCGTAAAGCCCGATGTGCCTAAACATGGGTGCCGGCACCCCGCCCTTCCGATGACAAGAAATCGCCGAGCGCGAAAAATAGAGCGCTCTGCCTGTTTCGCTGGCCACCACTTTCACTACTGATTGCTGCTCAGCTTCTGCGAGCACCAGTGGCTCCATCAGCGTCGCCATGTCAGCGCCTGCCGTATCATTAAGCATTGCCGCGACACGCTGAATATTAGCTACCGGCATCAGCGGCTCATCGCCCTGCACATTGACGACAATGGCATCTCCTCTCCATCCCAGCTGAGCCACCACCTCGGCGAGCCGATCGGTGCCCGAAGCGTGATCCACGCGCGTCATCGCTACCTGAGCCCCCCTACTGCTCATCTCATCGGCGATACGTTCATCGTCAGTGGCGACAACCACCTGCTCTGCGCCCGCTTGCATGGCCCGCTCCCACACCCAGGCCACCATTGGCTTTTCCGCGATAGGCAATAACGCCTTACCCGGAAGCCGAGTGGAACCAAAACGGGCGGGAATTACAATATTGAACATCGCGGTATTACGCCTCGACAAATCGCTCGGGCGGCAAAAGCGCCGTTAGCCGTGTCAGCAATGATGACGGCAATGCCACCTCAATGGCTACCACCCAGACGCGAGGGTCCTTGCACTCGGGCCACTTGACCGCATCCTTCGCGGTAATCAGCACTACTTGTTCGCCAAGTTGATCGAGATGCGCTTGGGTCATCGCCTCGTGATCCCCCAAAGACTCTGCTTCTATCGCAAGCCCCTGCCCTCTGAGCATCTCGAAGAACTGCGTGGGCTGCCCCAAGCCCGTCACGGCAATGATGGATTGGTTGCGCCACTCGGCAACACACTCAGACCACGTTACCAGCCGACCGGATGCCAAATGCTGAACGCCTGAAGGTTGAAAACTGAAGCCGCGATCAGGGTCGCTGCTGTTTCGCTCGAGCACCACGTCGACATCCGCGAGGCGGCTGGCCGGCTCTCGCAAAGGTCCCGCTGGCAACAGTCGACCGTTACCCAGGCCTCGTTCCGCATCGAGTACGAGCAATTCGATGTCGCGGGGCATGGGGTAATGCTGCAGGCCATCATCTGAGAGCACCACATCCACCGCACCCTGATCGACCAGAACATCCAGCGCCCGCTTTCGGTCAGCGCACACCACGACTTGCACACCCAGCGCTTGTTGAATCAATAGCGGCTCATCACCCACAACCGCCGCGGTGTCCACCTCCATCACGCTATGGGGCTCAGGGCCATGGGCACCGCCGTAGCCACGGCTGACCACACCCACACGATAGCCCTGCTCTGCCAGCCATTTTCCAACGCCAATCAGTACTGGTGTCTTACCCGTGCCACCCGCGGTCAAACCGCCGACAACAATTACAGTAACGCCCTCGGGAGTGCTGCCTTTGGGGGATGCCTGCTGGCGACGGCGATGAATCGCCCACCGCACGGGCCAGGTCAGGGGTATCAGACACCAGGACAAAAGGCTGTTGCCGTACCAGATGTGATTAACCAGGCGCTCCAATGCGCCCCGCGCGGTGCTCATGAGGCGGCGAAGCCCTGCTGATAAAGATTGGCGTACAGCCCGCCCTCTGCCATGAGTTCAGTGTGGGTTCCTGTGGCGACAATGCGTCCCTCGTCCATGACCACGATCATGTCAGCCCGCTCCACCGTAGAGAGCCGGTGTGCGATCACCAAGGTTGTGCGCCCGGCCGAGACACCCTCGAGCGACGCCTGAATGGCGGCCTCAGACTCATTATCGAGTGCTGAGGTGGCCTCATCTAGAATGAGCACAGGGGCATCCTTCAAGATGGCTCGCGCTATCGCAAGGCGCTGCTTTTGTCCCCCCGACAAACCACTGCCGCCATCACCCAACATGGCGTCCAGTCCATCGGGCATCGCGTCAATAAATGACGCCGCCTGCGCAGTTTCCAAGGCTTCGCTCAGCGCCTTATCGGTTACCGAGTCCCGCTGGCCAAAGGCAAGGTTCGCCCGCACCGTATCGCTGAACAGCACGACGCGCTGGGATACCAAGCCAAACTGGCGGCGATAATCGTCGAGCTTAAAATCTGCAATCGGCTGATCATCCAATGTGATGCTACCAGCGCTCGGCGCATAAAAACGACACAGTAGATGCATGAGGCTGGTTTTGCCGGCACCGGAGCGCCCTACAAACGCCACCATTTTCCCTGCGGGGATCTGCAGGCTTATATCTGTCAGCACTCGCTGCTCTGCCCCGGGATACGTGAAGCTCAGCTGATCCAGCGCAATGGCACCATGGGCGCGCTCAAGCGACAGTTGCCCGTGATCGGGCTCTGGCTCGGCGTCAATTTGAGCGAATAGATCCTCAGCTGCTGCAAGGCCTCGCTGAATGATGCTCTGCACGTTGGTCAGGGTGCGAATGGGCTTGCTCAACTGGGTTGCCGCGGCAATAAACGCCACCAACGAACCCGCGGAAAAACTGGCGAGGATCGCGGGTTCCAGCGCAAACCAGAATAGCGCCCCCAGCGCCAACGCCAACAGCACCTGCGCGATTGGCGTCGACACCGCCTGCACAAAGGCCAGCTTCAGGCTTTGCACCCGATTAAATTGGCTTGCAGCACGGAAGCGCTCGCTTTGTTGCTCGGTGGCAGAAAACATCCGAAGCTCGTCAAACGCGCGCATGCTCTCGTTGCTGAGCTGGGTCACCTCGCCCATCGAATCCTGTATACGCCGGCTGTAGCGCCGAAAGTGCCGACCCACCGCCACCACCACGCCGGCAATCGCCGGAGTGATCGCGAAGAACACGAGAGTTAGCTTCCAGTTGAGGTATAGCATATAGCTGATCAGCGCCAACACCGTCAGCCCGTCTCGCAAAATAGTCTTGAGCGCCTCAGATGAGGCGCCACTGACCTGCTCCACATTAAAAGTGAGCTTGGAGACCAACTCGCCATGCGTGTGACCGTCGATAAATTGCCTCGACACGCGGATCAGCGCGTCGAAGACCTGCGTGCGCAGTCGGTGAACCACCCCGCGGGCAACAATGTTCATAAAGTAGTTGCCAAAGAAATAGCCGCTTGCGCGAATCACCGCCAGCACAACGGCCGCAACAGGCACGGCAATCCTCGCATATTCAACGGGACCCATATCCCCCGGCGGCCAGAACCAGTGCGCCGCATTGGACACAAAGCCCATACTGATCTGGGACGCCTCGCCCAGCGAATCCAATAAAAATTGGGTGAGGTCCGCCAGCAGCACGTTGGCAACGGAGTAAATCAGGAAGCCCAGAATACTCAGCAAAAAGGCGCCTCCGTGCAGCGCCACATAATCCAGAAGGCGGCGATACAAGGCCCAGTCGCTCTGCTTTCCTGTCTCTGTTTTCACTATCGCTGCCTAACGCGTGTTTTCAGTTGCAATAGAGAGGCACATGATGTTGAGCTTCGCTGCCACATCCATTGCGGTCACCACATACTGACATGGGGTCATGGCATCGGCTGACAAGGTAACCGGAATGTCAGTATTGCCGCTCAACCGCTGGCCCATAGCTGCCGAGAGGCCACGCGCGTGGTTAGGCACCGGCTCTCCGTCCAGAGTCATGTCCCCCGCCGCATCGACAACAAATAGCACCGCGGTATCGGCACTCGCCGGGATTTCTTCCGCCTTGGGTAAATCGACCACGAGCTGGGTGAGTTCGGAGAAACTGTTCGAAACCATAAAAAAATCAGCAGTAAAAAGACGACGTCAATCAGCGGCGTCAGATTGATCGAGACCTCGCGCCGGCGCAGCTGTCGAAAGTTCACAGATCGTATTCCGTCTTCTGGTTGCTATGCAGCGCATCAACCAGCTTAATCGCCTCGCGCTCCAGGTCGACCACAATCGACTCAATCCGCGCGGTGTAATGCCGGTGCATAAACAGTGAGGGGATAGCCACCGCCAGGCCCGCTGCTGTGGTCAGCAGCGCCTCAGAAATACCGCCCGCCAACGCGTTGGCGTTACCGGTGCCATGGGTGGTGATCTCGGTGAACACGCTGATCATCCCCACCACCGTACCCAACAGACCCATCAAAGGTGTAATCGCCGCAATTGTACCCAAAGCGTTGAGATACCGCTCGAGGCGATAAATCACATGCGATGCCGCCTCACGAATGCTCTCGCGCATCATCTCACGGCCCTGATGTCGATTGGCTAGGCCCGGTGCGAGAATGGCGCCTAGCGGTGAGCCCTGCCGCAGGGCTTTGAGCTTCCGAGCATCAAGCCCCTGGCCTCGCAGTTGCTGCCAGACGGTGGCGAGCAGATGCGGTGGTGCAATCCGCTGCTTGTTCAACGCTAAATGTCGGTCTAAACAGATCGCCAGGGCCAATACGGAGCACACCATGATAAAAGGCATGACCCAGCCGCCCGCGGCCAACACTTGATACACAAACAGCCCTCCCTCAGATAGCTTGAGTATACCGAGCCCCTAAGGTCAGCCCCAGACAGGGTTTTGGCAGGTATTTACGGCATTATTAAGAACCAAAACGAAATGTCAGAAGCGCCCGATGCGCACCGCGGGGGCTGACGGCCGGAACGGGCGATGTGAAACCCGAATGCCCACTTAGGATGGTCTGGCTTGACTTGGGTTGGAACATCAGAACCAACCAATACCAGCACAACCGGGACTTGGCAGTTGCTTCCCGCAATCGGCACAAGTTGTTGGTCAAATCCGTTAGCCAAGCGATTATGATATGCATCGTTATTCATGACTCCGGCCACCAGTGGGATGCTCAAAAAACGCCTAAGGAAATGGATTCCGACGCCAGGCAAGGTGCGTCAGAATCGCTCATTGAGGATTTTTGGTAGCTGGGTTGAGGACAGCAATCTCTGGCAACTGAGCCGGCACACTACTGCCAAGGCCTTTTGTATAGGCCTTTACTGCGCCATGCTGCCCGTGCCGGGACAAATGATCATCTCGGTGGCACTGGCTATCGTGTTTACCGCCAACGTGCCGCTGAGCTTCTCGCTGATCTTTATCACTAACCCACTCACCATGCCCGCGATCTACTACGCCGCCTATGAGCTGGGAGCATGGGTTTTGGGTAAGGAGCCGCTCGATATCGAATTTGAGGCTTCCTGGACTTGGTTTGTGCAAAGCCTCGACGACATCTGGTGGCCGCTGCTGGTCGGCTCACAATTGATGGGCGTGTTACTGGGGGTACTGGGCTACTGGATGATCGATACGATGTGGCGCAATGCAATTCGGCGCCAGTGGCATGCGCGGCGCAGACGTCGTCAGTGAGCGAGGGTTTCAGCTACCGGTAATGACGCCGCGCGCAGTGCGGGTAGCGTTGCTGCGAGCACTGACAGCCCAATGGCGATTCCCGCCGTCGTCGCGGCATCCTGCCAGCGAGTATCGACTGGCACGAACGCGAGGGGATAAACGTCGGTCTGCAGGAGCGGTGCTCCCAGCCACTGCTCGAGCATCACGGCCAAATCCGGTGCGTTGACCGCAAGTAGATGACCCAAGGCCACACCCGCTAACGCTCCCACCACACCAATTAAGCCACCCTGCAGAAAAAATACGGCGGTGATATCGGCGCGCCTGCCACCCATGGCAATTAGCATCGCCACCCCCTTGCGTCGGTCTGTCACCACCAGCATCAAGGAGGACACCACATTAAATGCGGCCACAAAAATCACGATAAGGAGAATCAAGCCAATCAAATCCCGCGACAGCTGAATAGCCCTGTACAAGTTGCCGTGGGTGGCTCGCCAATCGGTCACCCTCATCTCCGAGGGCAACATTTGGGCGATCTCCCAGCGCCATCGGGTGGCGGCGAACACGTCCGTAAGCTGTACCGCGACACCCCGGCGAACACTGGTCCCTGCCGCCAACGTCTCGAGCGCATCAACATGCACCAGCGCCACGACCTCATCGAGCTCGGTCCCAGATGACAGCACAGCGCTCAGTTGCAGGCTGAGCGGCTGGTACACCGCCTGATTTTCCTCGGGCAAAATAAACGTCACCCAATCGCCCACGCTTAAATTCAAACGCTCAGCCATCGAGGCACCCAGCACCAGCGATTCTGGCTGCCAATCGGTCATATCGGGCATCAAAAGCGATGCGTATGGTGCTAACGCCGACCGCTCAAGGCCAGTCAGCTGCGCCGCAGACACCGTCTGTCCCCGCATCAACAGCGCTTCTGCAAGAATGAAAGGCCTACTTGAGGCAATGTTGGGATCCTGCTCTAGCGTCTCGATGAGGTCTGCTAATGGCTGTGGATCACCCACGGTGGTCACCTGAACGTGAGGAAGCAGGGACAGTATTCGCTCGCGCATCTCTCGCTCGAAGCCGTTCATCACCGACTGAACCGACAGCATTAACGCAATGGCGAGTGCCATTCCAACAATCGATACGCGGGATAAAAAAGCAGACAAGCCCTTGCCGGGATCCAGCGTCTGGCGCAGCGCGATGCTCCAGCGTAACGACCAGGGCACTAGCGCGCCTCCAGTCGGCCGTTCGCGAGAGTCAGCTGCCGATCCATACGCTGGGCGATCGCCGGGTCATGTGTGACAACGACAAAAGCGGTATCGCGATCGCGGAGCGCACTCATGGCGGCGAGCACTTGCTCGGCCGTATCCGGATCCAGATTGCCCGTGGGTTCATCCATCAGCACACTTGCCGGCTCGTTCACTAACGCTCGTGCAATCGCCACCC
>CACNSR010000001.1 GCA_902623175.1 Halieaceae bacterium | reverse complement strand
AAACCGTGCAGCCTGGCCCTATGTTGCCATCAAACAGTCCGGGCGGACTTCGGCGATGCAAGAATTAGATTTCGGTGGAAAGTTCTGTGTTAGAAAAAAACCTGCTTCTAGCAGAGGTGACAAAGTCAAACTATGCTGAAGTGCGCCTGATCTCTGATGCTTCAGATTTACAAACCAGAGATGCGGCGCTTTTTATAACAAAGGGTGTTGCACTGCTTAGAGATCACTCAGTGTTCGACACTACCATTCACTCAACCCAAAGTTTTTCTGCTGGAGACTCAATTTATCTGGCCGCCACGTTGAGTAAAAGGCCTTTGGACAGGAATTACACTATCCACGAGCCTCTAGAAGTCGTCTCCGTGGATGGCAGTGTGCTCCGGAAAGCGGTCATGAATGCAAGTTTTCTTGTCAATGAGATCATCAGAAACAGCGTTACCCGAATCTACGCCAACAAACAGAGAGCCAATCCGGTATTCGAAGACAGATTTCTGCTTCACTACAAAGACTCATTTAAAAAGTCATCGGTTCGCAAAGATCAGCCTATATTTCTGGTAGGTGAGCCTCCCAAAGGCTTGTATTTTATTGCCAAAGGTTCTGTTTTTCTCACCACAGAGGACCACGCAAAATTTGCGGTGCTATATGAGACAGATTTTTTTGGAGAGGGTTCTATAATAACCTCAACGAACAGAAGCAAAAATGTTTATGCGATGGAAGACTGCTCTCTCCTTTTGCTTGAGAAGCAGCTAGTTTTGGACGAAATACGTTCTGAAATACCGTTGGTAAAACTAGTCTTAAGTCACATCTTTAATTTGCTAGAACTGATGAACCAACTGAGATTTAGTCATCTTGAGGGTGTGGCTCCAGAAGATGATGATGAGATTTAACAGCCACGCTAAAGTAACAAAAAATAAGAAAAACCTTAGTACTCGGGGTACGGCGCTTACTGCTGTTGTGATCGTGATGGTTACCGCCCAGATACATAAGGGAGTGGAATACAGTGCTGCACCATCGATATTGGGACACGCGTAACGGCTGAATAAATCCAGTCGCACTGTCAAATGTCGGCTGCAAGCACTCGGTTTTTTAGGAAGTACGGGTTACCGTAAACGCCTGTCGCTGATCCTGCTGACACACTTAAAAGCTGGACTTGAAACAACCGCTGACTGCCGCACGCGACTGAAGCGGGTCACGCTGGTCTGAGTTGAGGGGGTTTCGAGGCAGCGCGATGGCCAAACCTCAAAACCCCACTAGCCCAAATCTAGTCTACGTCGAGACCGCATTTTTACAGCCAGAGCTTAGCTGGCCGCGGCATAATAGGTTTCGCAAATTATAGAAAATCCGTGAACCATCTCACGCTTGCCGTCTAATTTGGAGACAATTTTAGCCACCCAATCTTCTGTGCGAGCGTCTAGCATGCGGCCAACCTCGGCGGCATCAGCCGACCCAAAAGACGTCATGATCATGCCAGCAGTCGCCCCGGTATCTCCCATAAACACCTGCATGGATACATCGAATCCCCGCTCACGCATTCCCGCATGAAGCTCGTCCAGTGCGGCGACATAGGCCGACGGATTATCGGCCTTCACGTAGAGATTGTAGTAGTAACCTTTTTCAGAGGTTTCAGCCGCCCGAACAATCCGCCAATTATCCCAAGTCCTAACTGTGCGCTCGACATTCATACTTGCAACGGCTTTCTGAACGATGGGGTTCATCGGATCACTACTCCAGACCGCTTGCTGAGATGGAAAGAAAGACCATAGGTAGTGATCACCCATCTGCTCCGCACCCGTGGTCGGTGAGCATAGCCCCATTGCGACAGCACCGTTTGCCTTAGATATGTCTTCAGCGTTACTTCTCGCCCATGCGGCGTAGCCTGCTGGATCTGGAGTATTTACCGTGATCAATGTCATCACTGGCTCGGCCCGAGCCGTAAGGCAGAAAACAGACACTAAAACTGCTGATACTTTCCCAAAAATCTTCACTTTCCTTCCCTCCAAAAAATCGATGAAGTTACCCAGCATGGTTGCTGGGATCACCCTAGTCTACTCTCGAGGTATCGTTCTTCAACCGCGCCAGTGGCCGGCAAATTTGGGTATCAATTCCGTGTAAATCATCGATGGAACATCCAAACCCTGTTTCTGTAATTCTGGAGGTGGCCCGTAAACGCCTTTCGCTCATAAAGATGGTTCTGCTGACACACTTAAAAGCTGGATTTGGAAAAAGCTGTTGCAGCCGAAACGACAGGCTATTAGCCTCACAGGGCAAGCTCGGCATCTTTTTCTGTTATCGCCATGAAACAAAAATGTGTATTCAGCGGCCTAGTGCTGGGAACCCTTCTGATTGCGTATGAAGGAAACAGTTGGGGAATCGATGAATATCGCGAACCTGATGATTCGCGCGCATCTAATCAAGCATCTAAGCGAGCGACCCCCTCTCTCTTTTCCAACTTGCTTGAGATGATCTTGGCAATTCGCCACAGCGAGCCGGTGCCGGTTGAGCCGCAATTTCGACTTGTCTTTTCCGTCGGTGCTGGCGGTAAAGTTGTTGAACCGAGCACCGGTTTCGAATGCGTATCGGAATGCGAAGTCCAACTGACGGATGTTCTGAGAACCTCTTATCAAGTTGTGCCTGATGATGATTATCAATTTGCAGGCTGGTCGGGTGATATTTGTAATACGCCAGACGAGTACCTCAGCTCGGCCTGCAATGTTTCAATTGGTTGGAAAAAGCTAGGGATAAAAAGCCAGTTACACGTGAAAGCTCAGTTCGCTTGAAAAGCGATACTCAATGAGAGGGACGATACTCCAGAATTTAGTATTTCAAATTATGGATTTGGCAAGTTTTATACGGATGAAATACCCCCCGTCACTTGTTACCCCACCATTGACGATTGTCGAGACGGTACGTCTGCCTCTTGGCTGAATCCTAGCAACTATGCAACCGGAGATTTTAATGATGACGGCTTCCAAGACCTTTTGGTTGTGCCATATGGTAACAGTGGGTATGTAAAGAAAAACAAGATCCGACCAGTCATTTTCCTCGACAATAAGACAGGCGGCCTTTACCGTTCAGACAGTATTTTCGCGGACGGAGAGGCGGCAGGCATGCACTTCGGGTACAGGACCGCGGTAGAGGATTTTAATGGTGACGGCAAAGATGACTTTGTGGTCGGCGCCATGGGCCTTTACTCACGAGAGCCCCACAACTATGAAGAGTTTGTGCCAGAGCGGTACTTGATCTATTTAAGTGGCGACGATGACAAGCCGCACGACGGTAGTGACGGAATTCAAGGACAAGAAAACGGGGCGATCATGCCGAATATGGTTTTAGCGCATGACCTAGCGACGGGCGACCTTGACGCCGACGGGGATGTTGATATCTGGATGGCAGATAAATTTTTTGAAAACGATGGAGCCGGTCACTTTTCCGTCCCTTTAAATCTTACTGACCTAGTCGGACCAGCACCGGGAATGACAATGTCCTCCGTCGTAGCGGATTTTGATGGAGATGGCATAGGCGATTTGCTACTTAATCGTGCAGTTCCAAGCAGTTAATCCCTACTGTTCTTAAGCGGAGGAGTTGCGGATCTCAAGAAGCGCGAGCCCTCAAATCTCCCTGTAGGAAGGTTCGGATTAGAGAACACGAAGCATAACCATGTTGCGGCGGCAGATATCGACGGCGATGGTGATCAAGATATTGTGTTAGGACAAACCCGAGCTGACCCATACTATGCTGGCAGGGAGCTTCAAGTACTCATAAATGACGGCAACGGCTACTTTAGTGATGAGACAGATGCCAGACTCGGTGATCAAAGCTTTTATAGCGAGGGGGCATCGTTCAATCACGGCGAGGGGTACGTATATTTGCTCGACGTTAATGGCGATGGCAGCGTAGACATTTTCGACCAAAGAGTCGTCCGATGGCAGATACCGGAGTACGCGCCCGTAAGCGCTGGTGTTGCTATTTGGCTTAATGATGGGTCTGGTGACTTTGCGGACGTACCACCAACCGTATTTCCTGCGGTAGAACCGAGAGATTTGTCTTCCGGCAATGGAATCACGGGGCTTTATGGTCGCTTGAACCAACCTGCTCCCATCGACATCGACAACAACGCGCACATCGATCTAGTAACTTTCGTGGTGACAGATAGCGCCCCCGCAAAGGATTTCGGTGAGTCAACGCTTTACATGCTCAAAGCAAAAAAGACATTGAACAGAGCCGCATATGTTGATTAGTAGCTTGTAAAGACTGCGGAAATGCCCTGGGATGACAACCGCTTGACCGAATGCGCTAAGCAAGAAACCATTTCAGGCCCCTCCTCACCCTAGCTTGCCGCAGGACTATCTCAATGAGAGGTCATGTCAGTGCAGGTGTGAAAGGCTAATGGTAGTGGTTATGTCAGAGCAGGAGCAAGCAGAGTGAGGATGCTATGGGTGACGGCCGTCCAGGATGCAGATCCACAGTGGCAATGCTCCACGTATTGAGACTTTAGGGTGAGCTAGAAGAGGTAACTGGTGTTCGGTTTGTTTAAGAAGTCGCCTTTGAAAAAATTGGAAGCAGAGCATAAGGCACTCCTCACAAAAGGATTTCACGCCCAGCGCAATGGAGACGTGCGTGCCTACTCCTTTCTGACCGCAGAGGCGCAGGCGGTTCGCGAGAAGATTGAAGCTTTAAAGGCGGGAGAGGGTAGCTAGGGCTGAGAAAGACTTGCTCCGCCACTCACATGGCTAACAAATTTCAGGAGGGGGTGATTTTCCCCCCAGATACATTAGGGGGTGGTATTGATGTTTTGCGAGACCTTTTGGAGTAGGAGTTGCAGGGCAGCGATACTTCTATCGTCTCTTGCAGTTTGAAGGGCGTCTTGCAGCACCTCTTGGATGTGATCAGCATCAACAAGCTCCATATCCCAAGATGGGAAAATACGCTCGCGGATCTCCTCATCGGTGCTTAGTACTGTCATTAACTCATGTCTGCGATCTGTCTCTATGAGCTTCACTAAGCTCATTACTTCTTCTTTTGGGCCTTCGATCCATTGAAAGAATATGCCACTACCTAAAACCAAAATCCCAGTAATGCCCACTAAAGAATTGTTACGATGGGAAGCACTGACAATATCGTCGACGTCAGCGCTTGATACCCCATCGGCAACAGTGCTCGCGTAGACTAGATTGAATAGCAAACGCTCCTCAAGCGTCTCAGCTGGCTCATCATATTCTTTTCCTGTACCAACGTTTTTCATTTACTAACACTAGACCGTACGTCCCTTAAAAAAAAGAGGGGCGCTCAAGTTGAATACTGTAAGGGTCGGGAGAAAGCCTACCGCTATTATGATGGTGGTAGTTACCGCCCAGATACATTAGGGAATGACGTTCAAATCATCCATTTCTGCCTCTTGCTTTTACGAAATTAAGCCTAGTACCGTAGGGTTGGCGTAATGCAGCCAAACCACCCTACTGCCAGCTTCGTCTAGATGACGTCGCTCAAGTTCTAGACAACACACAGAACCCCCTAGCCTGGGAATTATGCACGGACTTTTTTCAAAGCAAAGAATAGAAGCGCCGCCTGGATATAATCGTTGGCGCGTTCCAGTCGCGTCAATAGCGATTCACATGTGCATTGGATCCGTCTATGCGTGGAGCATTTTTAATCCAGCTCTCACTAAGATAAGAGGTGTAGTTGCCCCATCAGGCGATGATTGGACCCTAAGCCAAGTAGTTTGGATTTTTACAGTCGCTATTGTTTTTTTGGGCCTTGCGGCAGCTGTAGCCGGGAAGTGGCTGGAAGAAGTAGGTCCTCGCAAAGTCGGTGTGTTAGCTGCTTGTTGTTGGGGTGGTGGCTACGTAATTGGTTCGGTCGGCATTTACACACACCAGCTCTGGTTAATTTACTGCGGGTACGGAGTAATCGGAGGTTGCGGACTTGGTTTAGGCTACGTTTCGCCTGTTAGCACTCTGATTCGGTGGTTTCCGGATCGTCGCGGCATGGCCTCGGGCCTCGCAATTATGGGATTTGGTGGGGGTGCAATTATTGGCGCACCCATTAAAGCAAAACTGCTGGAAACGTTTTATAGGCAACCAGATTTTTTGGGTTCTGTTTCACAAGTAAATTTAGTCACAAGCAATGGCAGGCGGTTCGCTGATGTGCATGGAGAGAAGGTAGAGGTTGTAATCTGGAGCGCGCAAGGTGTGAGCGATATAACGACAGCCGGGTTAGAGGGCGTCTATGTGGTGAACTCGGGCGCTACGGGGGCCGCTGAAACCTTCGCTGTGTTGGGATTAGTGTACGCGGCTGTAATGTTGGTAGCAGCTTTTTCGTATCGGGTGCCAGCAACCGACTGGAAACCACCAAAACCAGTGGCGGCGCTCGGTAAAAAGAACAAGGAAATGATTTCCTCAGCGGACGTTCTTATGACCGATGCAGTGAGAACCCCCCAGTTTTATCAGCTGTGGCTAATGCTTTGTTTAAACGTCACAGCTGGCATAGGTGTACTTGGGGTTGCAAAGACCATGATCACAGAAATTTTTGGCTCAAGTCTGCCCAACGTTGTTGACGCTAGCTTTGCCGCCACATACGTAGTCATGATTGGCGTATTCAATATGACAGGAAGATTCATATGGGCAAGCGCCTCTGACTTAATTGGCAGGAAGACAACATACTGGTGCTTTTTTCTGATTGGCATACTGCTTTACTTGTCGATTCCCATCACAGCGCAACAGATGACAGTAAACCCATCGATCACTTTTCTAATCTATTTCTACGCAGCGACAATGATTATTTTCACAATGTATGGTGGGGCTTTTGCTACTATCCCCGCCTATTTGGCGGATGTATTCGGCACTAGGCATGTGGGGGCTATACATGGGCGGCTTTTGACCGCTTGGGCGATTGCAGGCGTGCTGGGACCATTGGCAATCACCTCTTTGCGCCAAAGTTCTGTGAGTGAGGCGATCCGTAAATTGGCTAGCAGCGTTGACCCTACTAAATTTGAGAGTAAGTTCGGAGCTCCACTTTCTCAATTAGAGCTGTTAGTCGACCAAAAAACTGTAACCATTTCCAATCTTCTTGAGATCGCTCCCTTAAACACTGTGGACCCAACCAGCACCATCTACAATTCAACCATGTATTTAATGGCCAGCCTTTTAATGATCGCGCTAGTCAGCAACGCCCTCATGAAACCGGTGAACCCAAAATACCACTCGAAGTAATCATTCTTTTCACAGCTGTTGAAGTGACCATGCTCAGGTTCAATATGTCACGTCACACAGATCGAGCGGACCTCACAAAATTCCAAAACTTTGGTGACGTTAAAGCGAGAAAATAGTATTAGTCGGAGGTAGCCATACAAAGTATTCCCAGAGTGGCAAAGTTGCTGCGTTGTGCAGTTGCGCAGTACAACATTGATTCAGAAAAAGGTGTGTCTCTTTTGTTTTCAAACGAGGCAGATGGAGGTGAGCCATAGCATCGAAGCTTTTTAGTCGGCCTTTATTTGTCACTAGAGCACCCCCCCGGACCCGGAGGGGGTGGGGGATAAGTGTCGTTATGATTGTGATGGTTGCCGCGCAGACAACCCCAGCCCGAAAGCGCTGATGACTGCTGTACCGACGATCTTCATGTTTGGTCCCGGCAGACCCTAAAGCAAGGTCATGACTTGCAATTTTCTAGCGCAGTTCCTGCGCTTTGTCCCTGCCTTGTATCCAATCTCTGTAGCCTTAATACCGTTCCCACGGCCAGAAGGAAGCGGTTACTAGCAGTACACCAAGTGCAGGCAAAAATTCTTCTGTAGGCAAGGAAAAATTGCTCCTAAAAAAGTTTTGTCTTCACCTAAAGCGGAAATGAAACGTGGATGACCGGTTTTTAATCTGACCACCCGTAATATCAACCACCTTTAGGGATACATCATGCAGGTTTGAGGAGGACAGATTCCCCCTCTTGCCGTATCTGGCGCGCTCCGTCAGATGCCGTACTTCGTGTTCCCTCGCAGAGCGAAGTACAAGCCACCCACATAGAGGCTGAGGTGCAGGTAATCTTTAAGAATAACGTCCATGAGGCTACCCGGAAGTGCCAGCCAAATTACCCCTGTGACAACGCACGTCATGGTGATGCCACTGAAACGCGTGAGTAAGTCAGCTAGGTTACTTAGTATCCCTGTGGTAACCACGATGCCTACCGCTCCCCCAACTATAAGGCCAATGGCTGACCCTATCTCCCCGTAAGCAGCAAACCACCAAACAATATAAGGGACACCCATTGCATCTGCGACGGCGCCGTTGACGGGAAGCTTGTTCAGCCCTTGTTGGAAAAACATAAGTGCTAGAGGTATCCGAAGCAAAAAAGTGGCGAAGGGTGCCGGCACTTTCGGTATCTCAAACGTGACTACTTGGCTCATATTCATTAGAAACTCCTCTTACATATGGGACTTGTTGGCGATGTTGGCGCAGGTGTCGTTGTGAGCGCAGGCTCCTAATGCTGTTGGTTCAAATGGCACCGCAGACCTGTCACGCGAGAAGCACCTATCGCTGTATGCGATGTTTGTACGGACGGGACACTGGAGCGGTATGGAGGCTGAGTTTCGATAATCTAGACAAATCGCTGACAGATATACATCACGGGACATAGATCAAGCCGCGTAAATGCTGGATTACTCGGCGTAACGCAACATCTTTGAATACAGTGAAATAAGGACATGGCGGAGCGGACGGAATCCGCTTATCGCTATCTATATTGAGTCTTAAGGTCAATTGGTCAACACTACAAAGCGGTTGCTTTTGCTCAAAATCTTTAACTAACTGATTCTGCTAATCTTTATTTTCTGGGCCGGATTTCCCTGTTTCTCAGCATTCAAAGTTGCCCGAGAGGATAGAACCAGTAAGCTGCCCTGCACCACCACCCGACTAAATACACCCTCCCCCCCCCCGGGGGGGGGGCTAACCGCCATTGTGACTGTGATTGTTACCGCCCAGATACATTAGGGAATAAAATCAGTCGCTACTGCGAGCGGAACGCGACGATGACACAACAGAACGATGGGACTATGGCTCTGGAGGTTTGTCAGCAACGGCTATTTGCCCTTGACCAGCACCAGCTGCGTTCGCCCTACGATCTATATCGACAATGGCGTGAGAGAGGACCAGTAGTATATCTAGAAGACCAAGATATCTATGTCGTGACCCGACACGATATGATTAAGTTGGTGAATCGCCGACCAGTGCTGTTTTCTAGCCAGAATCCTTTAGGCCCCTCTTCGGCGCTGGCTGCCGAGGCTATTGCTGAGGTTCTGCAGGACTTCCCAGAGGAAGCCGCCGCCAGAGCGCACGTAGTCCTGAATCGCGGCAGCGTGCTTTTTACTGCCGATCCACCAGAACACACGCGCCACCGACGCCTGCTTAACGCTGCCTTGAGACGTTCCGCGATAGACAGCATAAAGAGCGAAATCAATCTCATCGCTCGAAACGCGGTCGCCGGCATCAAGCGTAACGCCGACATCGACTTCAACGAAGCTCTAGCTGTGCCTGTGCCCATCCATTGCTTAGCCACATTATTGGGTGTGTCGAGAGACCACGCAGCCGACTTCCATCGCTGGGCCGAGGCCATCAACGCTTCAATTGGCTCGAAAATGGCCCGTGAGAAAATTAAAAGAATTATTCAGGATCAAATGGAATTCTGGTCATTTTTTGAAGCTGAGATAATGTCCCGAGAGCAAAGCCCTCGCCAAGATCTCCTATCAGCCATTGCTACCGCGGAGTCTGACGTAGATGCACCCCTAACCTTGTCAGAAAAAGTTGGTTTCTGTTCACAGCTGATTGGTGCAGGTGCAGATACCACGACCAAACTGATTGGCTTTGCAACGCTTGCCATGGCGCAAGATGAGTCGCTTCAAAATAAACTGCGGAATTCACCCGAGGCAATTCGCCCGTTTGCCGAGGAGATACTGCGCCTGGAACCACCAGTGCAAGGGATGTTTCGAGTCACCACGGCTGACGCTGAGTTGGGTGACATTAAAATACCCCAAGGCAGTATGGTGTGGCTGCTCTACGGATCGGCCAATCGAGATCATGATGTATTTTCCTACCCCGATGAAGTCAATTTTGAAAGGGTCAATGCCCGAGATCATTTAAGCTTTGGTAGTGGTCCGCATGTATGTATAGGCGCCAATCTTGCGAGAGAAGTTGCACATAGCGTACTGACGCAGCTGCTAGCTCAAACGCAGCAGGTCGTGCTTACTGAGTCTCAGGATTTGTCGGTTCTGCACAGTTACGTGATGCACGGTTTGAAATCACTCACTGTGAAGCTGACCTAATTAAAACAGGGGTCGATTAGATTAAATCGCACTGGTAATGTATCCCTAAGGTAAATTCAGATAGCGAATAAAGCAATGGACAACATCTTCGTGAGCAAATGGCGTGTCAATCAAGGTAGTGATAGAGAGACATTCGGTGAGCGAGCACTAACGTTGTGTCGACAAGCAAAATCCGAGAGTGGTGTATCTGATGCTCGTTTTTTTTGGTGCGATGCCAATACAATTGGCTTCCTAATCGAGGCAAGTCCTGGCCATTGGGGGCCCGGTAGTAGCCCAAGCGGATCGACCAACAAGGCTATTTTTGACTTAGCGAATATTTCTCAAGTCATTTCAGACGAGACTTGGATGTCGGCCAAACAGGGGCAAAACAACTACGACTCAGCTCAGTAGTTGTCTCGCACCAGCCTGACAGCACGGTGCAATAGCAACGAAGAGCTAACAATGAGCCTCATTAAAGATTGGTTGTTACTGTAATGGTTACCGCCCAAATGCATTAGAGCTTGAAATCGAAGTGGTGTGTTAGTAGACCTGAGACATGACCTCAAAGCTTCCGACGCAAATCATTTTTCTTATGTTCTCGTTGCCACGTGACGTGGTCATCCACCTTTGGATTTGCAGCCCGGAGCGGCTTAATGACCCAAAAACTCGGCGTTTTCTGCGGTGCTTTAACCCGTTAATATTTAATCATGGACTACAGCGAGTACAAATTTCTGCAAGCCATACTTTTCTTTAGCCTGCCTCTCATTTGGTGTGCCTGGCAGTTCTTTGCACTGAGACGATCCTATCGCGATTCTGACCGCCCGGATTCATCTCAATAGTCCCGCATCTGGTGACGAGCTAGGCCCAAATCCATCCCCGCCCCACCCATTCTGGGCTTTTAAGTGCTTGGCACCCTACTCCCGTTACATTCCAGTGCGGCTTAATGCAACACAAACTCCAGTTATAAGGCCGTTTTTGCTGTAATGAGCCGCGTTGGGCGTAACTGAGTGTGTCACTTTTTTGTCACTGGAACACTCCCCGGGGGGGGCTAGCCGCTGTTGTGATTGCGATGGTTACCGCCCAGATACATTAGGAAGCATCCCTGTAGCTGAGTAGATAGCTAAGTAGGCTAATATTCGACAGCCCTTGTAGAGAGTGTTAGGTATGAGCATATTGGATCCGTTGCTGGCAATGCTGGCGTGGTCTGGATTGATTGTCGCAATTTTGCTGTGGACCCGGATACCAGTAGTTATAAAGCAGTGGGGCAATCTGCAGTTCGCGAAGCACTCGGATGAGCTGCGTCCGAAAATGTCCGAAAATTTCAGATACATAACTGACAACTACAACCACATATTTGAGCAGCCAACGCTTTTTTACGCTGTTTTGATCTACATACAGCTAGCTGATACTGCTAATCAAACAAATATTAGCCTCGCTTGGGCCTACGTCTCCCTTAGGGCAATTCATTCAGTTATTCAGCTGACCAATAATAATGTCTCGTGGAGAGCAGCATCCTTCGCCACATCCTCCTTGATTTTGTTGGTGATAATTGCAATGGAGGTCTTAGCGGCAAGCTTCGGCCTGAAAAATTAGGTGCCACAGAAGAATATCAAGGGCATAAGTGCGCTAGACGCCCGTCGTTGCTAAAGATAATTCTGCCGGCGCGCTTAAAAGCTGGATTTGAAAAAGGGGCTGAGTGCCGTTGTGATTGTAAAGGTTACCGCCCAAAGCTACGAATAGGTAATTTTCCGAGGCTAGTTGCCCTTGAACTCTGGATCTCCTGGCGCTCGGTAGGTATCAAGTGGACTTCTTTTGCAATCGCTGCCTAGATACCAGCCCGTAATCTTCGGTGCCGCAGCCATAAGAAGAAATAGAGTTGATTCGACTCCATCGCGCGGAAGTTTCATGTCCATGACCGCTGGATCACGCCCGGTCATTGAGGCGAGGTGTCGGGTTAGGTCAGTGTCTATGAAACCGGGGGTACAGGCATTGATCGCTACCGAGGGGAAAAGCCTCGCTTGAAGGACAGTTAAGGCATTTGCACAAGCCTTGGAGAATCCATAAGCGGAGGATGCCTTTTGGGCTTGGTCGACTATAGCGGCGTTTTCAATATTTTGTAAAAACAATTGCACAACGTGCTGTATGTCCTCCCAAGTTACCTGACTATCCGTCAAGACTCTCTGAACTAGGGGATCCGCTGAACTTAGATAATTTGGCCCTGACGCAGATGTGACATTCACCACTCTCGCGTGCTCAGTATCTAAAATGCTGTAGAAATGATCGAAAACTCGCTTAATACCGAAAAGATTGACTTCCAATACTTCTGCAATACCTGCCGGTGAACTGAAAACCCCAGCATTATTCACAATGCCGTATAAAGCGGTGCCAGCTGCCTCACATTCCCTACGGACCCCTTTTTCCGCCTCACAGACGGACTGTTCAGAAGTTACATCTAATTCAACAACTTTGGTGCGCGATAGGTACTCGTGATTTTTAGCGCCCAATTGATTCCGGGCGTCCGTCCCCCTTTCAAGGCTTCGACAGCCTAGGTAAACGAACACATCTGTGTACCTATCAAGAACGGCTTCTACCACCGCGCGCCCGATTCCCTTATTCGCGCCTGTCACCAGTACCCTTTTCATAATTTGGTAGCGTCCACTCGAGTGTGATGAGGAAATGACCGCGCGAAAATGAGAAGCAGCGGACTCATTTCAGCTTACCGCAGGACTATCTCAATGTGAGAGGTCATGTCAGAGCAAATGTGATAATTTCTCAGCCTCACCTCCAACTAGCCTCAAAGCATTGGTTGCGTTTTGAAACCTGAGGAGAATCTTCCAGTGGCTGCAACCCAGGAAGCACCAGCCGAGCCGATTTTATATGTGAATGGGGAGTTTCTCCCTCTATCAGCTGCTCGAGTTTCCCCTTTAGATCAAGGGTTTTTATTGGGAGATGGAATTTTTGATGTGGTTTCAGCTTGGAGGGGAAAAATTTTTAAGCTTGAGGAGCATTTGGACCGCTTCTTTGACTCTATTCGGGCTGCCAGGTTAGAGACACGATTGTCCAAAGATGCTTGGGCAACCGTAATTCTGGAGACAGTTCGCCGCAATTCTCTAAGAGATGCCAGCATTCGCTTTATCCTTACAAGAGGGGTGCCCGAGGGTGTTGTAGCTGACCCCCGCGAGATAACACCCACGGAAATAGTCTGGGTGGCACCATATGTTTTCCTAGCCGATGAAGCGAAACGGGCGAAGGGCATTCGCCTTATGATTAGTGCGACTAGAGGGTTTACGCCAGATACCCTCGATCCACGCTTCAAATGTTTAGACAGGCTTCACTCACAACTAATTAGGCTGGAGGCATTAGAGGCTGGATATGATGATGCACTGTGGCTGGACAATCAGGGTTATGTGGCAGAGGCAGCAGCCAGTAATGTCTTCTTGGTCAAAAAGGGCACCTTGTACACCCCACAAACCGGAATATTACGAGGAATTACAAGGGCTACAGTCATTGATTGCGCGGCCAGAGCGGGAATACCTTGCTGCGAGGCGCCAGTGACGAGTTTCGATCTGTATTCAGCGGACGAGGTTTTCACATGCAGTACCGCCGGGGGTGCCTTACCTGTTCGGGAGGTAGCGGGCAGAGCGATTCCCGGCCCCGTACCTGGCCCTATATGCCAGACGATAGATCAAGTTTATTGGGAGATGAGAGACAGCGGCGAATTCGCCAGTGTTATCTAGGTTAGTGATGGCGTGAGTTTTTTCTCTTCAGCCACAGCGGAACTCACAGGGCCCAAACCCGCTGGGGAGCAGCTACGTGCACAAGCGGCTGAAGAGGTTGCCTCTGGTCAAAGAGGGCTAATAGCTATTGTGATTGTTACCGCCCAGATACATTAGGGGTTGCGCGTCGCATCAACAGATGCAACACCGCCGCAGAATGCTACAGCCGCCGCAGCTCTTTAAACTTGCCATGTACGTCAAAATGAACGGCAAACCTTCCGTTGATACCATTTTTAGTTACATAAGGCTTAAAAACTCCCCATGGCAAACTTAGAGTTTGCCCATTTTCTGCCGTTACTTTCACTCGGTTATTCCGTACCGAGTAAAACGAGAGTGTCTCTTTTTCAGTTAAATATATGTTGAAGATTGATGTCGGCATGCCTGGGGGTCTTGAATTATTGTGATGGTTACCACCCAGATACATTAGGGGGTGGAATAGGCTCGACCCCAGTTTTCGACTGCGGTTCCTCAGGTATTTTCGCATTTCTAACAGACGCACACGGATCTGCCTGACTCGCAGAAGGTCGAGTACCGTTTGAAGTGTAGGTGGAGACACCCATTACGTTTGCTCCCACAAAAATGTTGGTGCTGGAAACGAGCCGGTTTTCGCGGGACTGATTCAAGTCATCTGAGCCAACAACCACCAAAACATTGTCTGTTATGGGGTCAGTTTCGGGGGTGGTTTGCGTCCTACTGGTGATGCCAGCCGCTGACATCTTGCTACATACATCTTTGTAAGAGGCACTCCCCAAAACACGTTTCTCACCTCCCTCAGCAAAAAGTGGCAGTAACAGCAGAATGGCGAGTAGCGGTTTAGTCATTTGTAACATCACTTCCCTAGAGTCAGATTGCCGTTTACGAAACCCGACTTAAGTTTCCATACGCCATCTCTATAAACTAATAAGTAGATTACATCGCTTGTGCTAATCACGGCGTCTGCTGAGTCATAGCGCGAGAAATTGATATTGACCATCGCGGTCATATCATCTGCATAGACCAATTGATTTTGATGAACACGAGAGTAAGCCCAACCTGAACTCTCAAGACCTCCGAAATCAACGGCATCACCATATTTGTTCCACTTACGAATCTTTCCACCATTGATAAGCGTGAATGGCTGGCCTGACGCGTTATTCAACGAATCAATATCTTTTTCGTTGAAGTACTCAAAGTACTTTTGAATCGCTACCTGAGGTGCAGAAAGGTCAGAAGAGTTCGCACTCAGAGAGACTAACAAGAGGATCAGACTAAGAGTCTTCATGGCTACACACCTTTAGATAACATACCGCGAGCTTACCGCAGGACTATCTCAATGTGAGAGGTCATGTCAGCGCAAAGGTGAGAGGCTAATGTGAGTGGCCTCAATCAACCTTAATTTTTCCTGTGTGTTTCACAACTATCGTGTCGAACGGCCCTAGCTCTCTCATCGCCTCAGGGATCAACATCTTGCCAACCGGCTGTTGGAGTACGATCCCGATTCCCATGACCCATAAGAACACCATATGCTAGCAGAGACTGCAGATAACTCATTCTTCAGGCGCTAAACTCCCTCGTCTCAATGAGATCAAACTGACACTCATATAACCCAGATGGAATTGACAGTAGACCAAGCGTTGCACCAGGGCGTTACGGCACATAAGGGAGGCAAGCTCCAAGATGCTGAACGCCTTTACCGTGCCATTTTACAAGCGCAACCTAACCACCCCGATGCCAACCATAATTTGGGTGTAATGGCTGTGGCGGTTGGTAAGCCTCTTGAAGCCATCCCTCTGTTCCAGCTGGCCTTAGAGGCCAATCCCCAGATAGAGCAATTTTGGCTCAGCTTCATAGATGCGCTTATAAAGTTAGAGCGGTTTGATGAGGCAAAGCGGGTCTTAATTGAGGGTGAGAAGTCTGGTGTGTCTTCAGAGAAATTCGAGGTTCTCTATCAGCGACTTCAGGGAAGCCCACTCAATGGTATTAGCAAGACCGTAAAAGGCCAGACGCTATCGAAAAAGAGAAAAAAGCTTGCTGAGAAAAAGAAAAGTAAAAAGAGAAGAGGACAAAGGTCATCATCGGGCGCGGCGCCATCACAGGATCAACTAAACCACCTTCTAGGGCATTATCAAACCGGCAGATTGGAAGAAGCCGAAGCACTCGCCACATCACTAACCCAACAGTTCTCCAAACACCCATTTGGATGGAAGGTGCTGGCGGCTGTGTTTAAGAAAACGGGTAGATTAGCGGAGTCTCTGGTACCCATGCAGTCAGCAGTGACGCTATCGCCGCGAGATGCCGAAGCCCACTACAACTTGGGTGTCACGCTCAAAGAACTCGTTAGATTAGACGAGGCTGAGGCGAGCTATAGACAAGCGATAGCCCTGAAGCCTGACTTTGCCGAAGCACACAGCAACTTGGGTGTGACGCTCAAAGAGCTAGGCAGAGTAGACGAAGCTGAAGCAAGCTATAGACAAGCGATAGCAGTCAAGCCTGACTATGCCGAAGCCCACAGCAACTTGGGTAATACGCTAGACAAACTGGGCAGATTAGACGACGCTGAAGCTAGCTATAGAAAAGCGATAGCCCTGAAGCCTGACTATGCCGAAGCCCACTTCAACTTGGGTGTCGCGCTCAAAGAGCTAGGCAGAGTAGACGAATCTGAGGCGAGCTAGAGACAAGCGATAGCACTGAAGCCTGACTTTGCCGAGGCCCACAGCAACTTGGGTAATACGCTCAAAGAGCTAGGCAGACTAGACGAAACTGAGGCGAGCTATAGACAAGCGATAGCACTGAAGCCTGACTATGCCGAAGCCCACTACAACTTGGGTGTCACCCTCAAAGAACTCGGTAGATTAGACGAGGCTGAGGCGAGCTATAAAAAAGCGATCGCCCTTAAGCCTGACCATGCCGAAGCACACAACAACATGGGAATCACGCTCAAAGAATTGGGCAGGTTTGACGAGTCAATTTCAGCTTACGTTCGCGCAATAAATTTGAAAGCAGATTTCGATGATGCTTACTACAATCTCGGTTTGGCCCTCAAGCCTGCAAGGTTCAATAAGAGGGATCAGAGTCTCTACCCAGTTCTGATTAATCTGCTTAACAAAGGGAATTTTGTCCGTCCAAAGGATATGGCGAGGGCAATCTTAAGCTTATTACGGCTAGACAACCTGATTGAGGATGTATTGCTCAACACGACAGCTTTCAAAGATGCAGAAGAAGTTGATCGAGCAATAAAAACACTGGCTCATGTTCCACTCTTGCATCAACTGATGCGCATATGCCCACTGCCGGATTTGCAACTGGAAGCGTCGTTCGTGTCGATGCGCAGAGTACTTCTCGCGGGTCTTGGAAAGACAGAGGCGTCTAATGAGGTTATCCATTTTCTTTCAACGCTATCACTGCATTGCTTTACCAATGAATATGTTTACTTCGAGACTGAAGAAGAAGCTGAGCTAATTGGTGTCTTAGAGGCGGCGGTTGCGGAGCGCGTTGCGCAGGCGACACAACCGACCATCACGGAAACCCTGATACTTGCAACTTATCGACCGCTACATAAGTACGAGTGGATTGAAAAGCTACGGGTACTAGATCACCTACCCGAAGTGAAAGTGCGGCTGATTGAGGAGCCGTTAGCCGAGAGAGTGATAGCGCAAAATCTTCTGGTATTGTCGGGTGTGGAAGATGACGTTTCTCGCAAGGTCAGAGAGCAGTACGAAGAAAGCCCATATCCGAGATGGGTGAGACTAGCAATTGCCCCAAAAGCAAAATCAGTCGCTGAGGTCTGCAAAGAAGTCAAACTGCAGTTGCACTCTGAAAATATCAAAAGAGTCTTGTCCCCTTCAATCCTCATCGCAGGATGTGGCACTGGTCAGCATTCAATAGGAGCTGCCTCTCGTTTTGCCAGTAGCGCAGTCACGGCGGTAGATCTCAGTCAGGCCAGTCTCGCGTATGCACAGAGGAAAACGAGCGAGCTTGGCATCACCAACGTAGAATATTTACGGGCAGACATCCTAAATCTGGGTGAACTTGGACAAGGGTTTGACATCATAGAAAGCGCGGGTGTTCTCCACCATATGAACGATCCCATGGCCGGATGGCGGGTTTTGGTAGACCTCTTGAAGACTGGTGGGCTGATGAAAATAGGCTTGTACAGTGAGTCGGCAAGGCGCCATATCGTGAAAACTCGCGAAGAGATTGGGCTCCGAGGAATAGGGACATCGGAAGCCGAAATCAGACATTTCAGGCAATCTTTGGCCGAGTCTCACGATGAGCATCACCAGCAGTTAACGAGCTTTGGAGACTTTTTTAGTCTCAGTGAGGTCAGAGATTTATTATTTCATGTGCAAGAGCATCGCTTTACGCTCCCGCAGATTCAAGAGTGTTTGGATGAGCTGGGTCTGAAGTTTTGCGGCTTTGAAAGCACAGATATTGTGGAACGATTTAAGCATTTTTTTGGGAAAAACTCAGATGCTTGTGACTTGTCGCAGTGGCACCAGTTCGAGGAGGAGAATCCCCGTACCTTCGCTGGCATGTATCAATTCTGGTGCCAGAGGATATAGATGAATCGGACTGGTCTGCGTCAAGATAGCAGCACCAACCGCTTGCGTAACCGCCTGTAACCCCCAAATGCGCCGCCAGGGCCTCTGTTGGCACCTTAATATAAACTTTAAGGGGCGGCGTTCTCGAAGCGACGTGATGAGAGATTGGTTCCATGGAGGCCTTCGAAAACCGGAAAATCCATGCAAATTACGATCAAATTACGGTTAACCGCCCAGCAGCCGCCGTAAAAATGTTGTTATAACTCAGGAAAATTGGCGGAGCGGACGGGACTCGAACCCGCGACCCCCGGCGTGACAGGCCGGTATTCTAACCAACTGAACTACCGCTCCAGGTAGACAATGCAGAAGCTGCATCGGTTGTGGCTTGGACCCGTCTCCAACAGAGAGGGTGGTGGGTGATGACGGGATCGAACCGCCGACCCTCTGCTTGTAAGGCAGATGCTCTCCCAGCTGAGCTAATCACCCCAAACCAGAGCCCGGCATTATAGGGATCGCGCCCCCACTGTCAATGCGCTTTCTGGCCCTTAGTGCGTCGCTCTCAGGCATCTCAGCTCCACCCAAAACGTGTAGAATCGCCGCGGAATTTTTCACTCGCACTGCGAGATCATGCGATGGAGCTTTACACAGATTTTCGCTTTGAAGCGGCGCATCTTCTGCCCAAGGTCCCCGAGGGGCATAAGTGTGCGCGTTTGCATGGCCACTCGTACCATATCCGCATCACTATTGAGGGCGAGGTCGATCCCGAGACCGGCTGGATCATGGATTTCGATGTGATTAACCAGTCCTGTGGCCCCGTGATTGAACAGCTGGACCACCGCTATTTAAATGACATCGAAGGGCTTGAGAATCCAACTAGCGAAAATCTGTGTCACTGGATTTGGGCCCGACTGAAGCCCGTGTTACCCGAACTCACTGAAGTAGAGGTGTGCGAAACCTGTGACGCGGGGTGTCGCTACCGCGGCGACTGAAATTTTTTTTGCCCTCATGACAAAAAAAGTGTTGGTAGGGGGTTGCGCGTTGTCACGGTTCTGTAGTACCGGCCGGCGCACGGTTATTCACACGCACCCTGTCGATGACATTTTAATGGGGTTTATATGACACACCGCACAATCCCGCTCACCGATGACCTTTAAGTCTATGATTTTATGTTATTATATTGGGTTGGTTAAAAATTAACCAATTCGCTGATTTAGACGGCTTTTCGGGCTTGAAGGCTTGATTAAACAAATTATCCCAAGAGTTATCCACAGAATCTGTGGACACTTTTGATCTGGGGCAGACGCGGCTAGATCGTTGTCTAACCACTAGACGCGCGTCAACCGCGCAAGCGCCCTTCGAGGGGACCCGTTTAGACAACCTCTGCCAGCAAAAAGGCCTGCACGGCGCCGTTGAAGCGCGCCGGCTGGTCGATATGAAGCCAATGTCTCGCCTGATCAACCGTTACCACCTGACTGCAGGGAAAGCGCCTTTGAATTTCAGACTCGTGCGAAGCCTGTATGTAAGCCGACTCGCTACCCTTCAGGAACAGTACGTGACCTTGAAATGGCGCCGCCTCGATAGGCGCCTCACGCAATCGACCATAGGCGTCAGCCAAGCCTGCCAAGTTGAAGCGCCACTGGTACAACTCATTCTCAGCACCCCGCTCAAGGCTCATCAGCAGGTATCCCACTACCCCTGGATCGTCGATCACCTCGCCCAGCAGCTCCTCCGCTTCCGCTCTTGTTTGACACCCTCGGGAGGCCACCTGCTGCAGCGTGTCGAGGATCACTTGGTGGCGCTGGGCATAAACGACCGGTGCCATATCGGCCACCACCAACTTTCCTACCCGCGACGGCTCTGTCAGCGCCAGCTCCATCGCCACCTTGCCGCCCAACGAATGGCCTAAAATGTGAGCCGCCGGCATCGCCTGTTGATCCATCCAGTCACGCACTGCTGCGGCATAGGTCGCCAGAGACGCTTCAGTGAGCCAGGGGGAACGGCCGTGATCTGGCAAATCCAGACAGTGCACACGAAAATCCGCCTTCAAAGCCCGGGCCACACTGCGCAAATTGGCGCCCTGTCCAAACAGTCCGTGCAGCAATACCAGATCAGGGCCCAGCCCCAAGGTCCGGCTGTAAAGGGCATTGTTCATCTGCTTTATTCCTTTGGTAGCATACGTGCTTTGCTTATCAGGAACGGTAGCATGCCCAACCGCGATCCCCTCCTCGTCATCCTTCGGCAGATTGCCGAATCAATACCCTCTTTGTGGAATTTCATGGTCGCCGCGGTCGCCGCGCTGGTACTGTTGGGACTTGTTGCATGCGGTTCTGCAACCGTGGGCGGCGGCTACAACCCCACAACGCCGACCAATGTCTTCGAGCAGCGCCTTTTTGACGAGGTCGACAGTAACGTCGTAGTGATCGCCAGCGTGAACCTCGGCGGGCCGTCGCGCAACTACCTTAAAAAGCGAGAAGGCTTCGTCGACGCGAGGGTACGGGAATATCTTGAGGACGCAGGCTATGAGGTTCGCGCGCAGCGCGAGTTCTCCCAGCGCTGGAGCAACGCCGTACTGATTTATGGCGATCCTATTGACCCCACCACCGGGCGGGTCAACCAAAAGTCGTTCATCCAGATTGTGCAGGCGGTGCGCGACCAGCTACGCGAACAAACTGACATCGGCAGCATTGTTTTCACCGACATCATTGAGAAGGATGTCTATTACGAGCAGGGGCTCAACCGCGTGACGCGCTTCGACGGTGTTACCCGCAAGCCCGCCGTTCAGGGGGCGGGGAGTGGCGTCACCGCCGAGTTTGATTGGTCTCGACCCGTCGCTGCAGCCGCCATGCGCATCGCCTGGTTCAACATGAATCTCGAGCGCATCTTCTCGGGCGAAGGTGGTATGGATGTCACGGATGCTGTGGACACTCGCAGCGGCACTGCCTTTGTGCGTCGCCGGGACGTGCTGGAAAATGAGAATCACATCGACGAAGGTATCGCCATCGCCTTCCACCCGATCATTGCGATGAAAAAATGGCCGGGCAACCCCTAGGCTAAGCCAGCACCTCCAGCCCACGCTCAATACACCACATCGCTGATAGCGCGCCGAGCACGTAAACTGGCAACGGTCTTAACGCTGCAGTCCGCTCGCCAATCAGGCGACTCCCGATGGCCGCCAGTAGCACCAGCAGCGCAATGAAGACGAGCTGCCCCAGCTCGATCCCTACATTGAAAAACAGCAGCGCCAACGGCACGTTTGATTGCGGCAGACCGGTGTCTGCAAGCGCACCGGCAAAGCCCATGCCGTGAAGCAATCCAAAGCCACCTGCCAACCACCAGGGCTGTCGCCATAAGGCGCCCGCCGACCCTCGCGCCAGCTCCACCGCCAAGACGAAAATCGACAAGGCGATCATGAACTCCACCAATGACACCGGGTAGTCAAAGAGCCCAAACGTGACCATAGCAAGGGTCACGCTATGCCCCAGGGTAAACGCCGTGACGGTGTAGATGAGCCGCCGGTTCCAGCCCACCAGCAGCAAAAGCCCCATCACAAAGAAGAGGTGATCGGGCCCTGCCCAGATATGCTCGGCACCGAGCGATGTGTAGTCGAGCGCGACCCTGCCGACAGAGCCTTCCTCAGGCACCACAAAGTCAGGCTCGGTCGCAGTCAAGACAGCCTGATGAAAAATATCGTCGGCCAAAGTGATGCGCAGCAGCGCTGAAGCTTGATTTTGCCCCAAGCCCCAGACCGAAACGGTCTCACCCACCAAGCCCGTCGGGCACACCAGTTGGATCTGCTTGAGCTCTCCGGTGCCCTCCTGAACCCAAGGTGAGGTTGAAGTGATCTGACAGGAAGCGGGGAAGCGCGGCTCAATCGGCGTTACCGACACTTTTTGTAGCGGTGTTTTCCACGTAGCGTTAAAGGTTGTCGAGGATAGCTGCGTCACTTCAAGTAACGATGGCGCGAATCGATGTGCTGCAACATCGATTGCAAACAGCAAGCTACATACCGGCAGCCACACTCTCATGAGCGTCGCACCTCATAGCTGGCCATCGACGCCTCTACCCAATCGACCACAGCCTGCTCTTCTTCCTCGCGCACCAGATCCCGCTCGATACGCACACTGACCTCTTCGAGCGCCAGCGTTCGCGAGGGTTCGAATGCCTCGATGTAGATATAGTGCTGGCCAAAGACCGACGACACCGGCCCGATCCATGCATCGGCTAAAACCTCAGTCATACGCACCTGCTCGGCAAACTCGGCACCGAACACCCTGGTCATCTGTTCACCGCTCTGACGCCGAAACGCATAACCCGACAAAAATGGCGCGCCGAGTAATCGCGCCGCATCGGGGCTTAAGTTCTCGGCATCAATCTGTGAAATCAATGCCGGCATCTCTGCCACACGGTCTGTCGAGAGAAACACGTGGCTGAAGGTATACCGCGCGGGTTCGCGCCAGCGGTCGAGCTCTTGCTCATACCGCGCTGCCACCGCCTCAGTGCTTGGTGCGGGGTTGGGTCGAGTGGCCACAATCAGCCCTTCCATAATCTGCACCAGCCGCCGACGAATGACCTCGTCGGTAAGGTGAAGCCTTAGCGCATAGCCCTGCTCTACCAACTCGCGGTCGCTGGCAGCGTTGGCATCGAGGAAGCGCATGTTGCGGATGATGCGTTGTTCAACCACGGCGTCGCGATGATGAAGATCGCGCTTGAGCGCCTCTCGAAACAGCAGTTCGTCACGCAGTTCGGTGTCGATAAATCGCTCGAACAGCGCCGGACTAACGCCATCAGGGGCAAAGCGCGTGTAGTTATCCACCATGGCGCTAAGCCGCTCGGGATTGGGGGGACCCAATATCGGCTTGGGCTCTGGGAAAAGCCACTGGCCACCGACGAATAGCATCATTCCTAGCAGTAAAAAATGCAGCCAAGGTTTTCTCAACATGGTGCCAATGCGCCCCCTAAACGCGGGCGCAATTCAAAAGTAGCTGACGAGGGATTCAAGCGGCTCGTCATAGAGCGACTTACTCGGGCCGTTGCGGGTGCCGATGTAAAGGAACCCGATGACCTGATCACCGGGGTCACCCCCCAGCGCCTCGACGACAAGTGGGTCAGTGGCATAACCACCCGTGCGCCAGACACAGCCAAAACCTAGGGCGTCCGCCGCTAACTGAGCTGCATGGAGTGATGCCGCCACCGCGTGACCTTGCTCATCACGAGGAATTTTTTCGTGGTCCACAGCATGCAGTAGCCCAGCGAGAACCAGCGGCGCGCGTAACGGCGCGTTGAGGGCTTTTGTTAACTGCACGTCATCAGACACGCCTTTTAATTTGAGGCTCTGTTGAAAGCACTCACCCAACACTGCGCGGCGATCCCCACTGATCACCACAAAACGCCACGGTCGCAACCGCCCATGATCCGGCGCCCGCACAGCGGCCTGCAAAATAGTCTGCAACTGATCGGCATCTGGACCAGGTTCAGTCAGCCGCGGGTGGGAGTTGCGATTTAGTAGGGTGTCGAGGGTAGACATATCAGTACTCCGTCATCACAGCGAGGCTAGCGTAGCAAATGTCTAGCTTCAGTCGACCTGCCATCCCTCTGGCACGCCCCCGTGAAGTGCAACGCTTTGGCCAGCGAAGGCAATCGAATCGGCTCTTACGGTGACGTCCGCATCGGTGAGCACGCCCTGATCGAAATGGTAGCTGGGTGCCCAGCTGCCGGCAATGCGTTCGGCTTCTGTAGCGGCCTGCGCTGCCGCTACCGCCTCGCGACGATCCCGCCAGGCGGCGATCTCGGCTTGGCCGTGTGCTCGCGCCAATATCTGCTCGGTGGTATCGGGGCTTAACAGCGCAGCCGTCGCGTTATTGCCACCAAACCCCTTGCTATTGATCAGGGCGTAATCCCGTTCAGAGCTATCCTGCTCGGTGAGCGCAAAGTTGAGTCGGTCAGTGACCACATCATCGGCCAGCTCACACACCGTGTGGATGCGGGGAATCATCCCGTGCTGCCAAATACCGAGTGTCGCGGTGAGTTGATCCCCCGCCGCCGCACCGAGTGAATGACCGACGTAACTTTTGATCGCCGCAACCGGCCACTCCGAGACACCAAACGCCCCGGCAACTTTGTTGAGTAACGTTGATTCCGTGACACGGTTTTGGGGCGTGCCCGTGCCATGCGCCTGCACCATGCCACGATGTTTAAGACGCTCATCACCGAGGATATTGCGCATCGTGGCCATGGCCTCTGCCACAGTCAGATAATTGCCCGCTCCCGGGCCGGAAATCGACTTCTTGGCGCCATCAGCACGCACGCCGACAAAGGGTGCCCCTGCAAGGATGGGGGCGCCTAGTTCGAGCACCAGCTCGTCATCCATCAAGATCACCACCTGCGCCGACTCCGCCATCGTAAAGCCACAGTTCTCACCAAAGGGGCGACAAGCCCTGCGGTTGTCTACCTGCTGGCTTTCGGCAAGACCATCGAGTTGTCGAAGCCCCTTGTCGGTGGCCAGCGCACCCATCGCAACATAACCATCCATCACCTCGACATTCACCGGCGCCTCGGCCGCCCCCACCACGGCGATGCGAGAACGACCCGCGCGAATGTCGGCGACACCCAAACGCAGGTTGTAGAGGAAGGTCGCGCAGGCGCCGAGCGCGGGCCCGGTCGAGCTCATACTGCCCAACACATAAGCATTGACAAAATCACCCGGCATCTCGGCAAAACCAAAGGGGCATTGCTTGGAACTGACCCGGCGCCCCTGCAGACGCGCACGCAACATGCCGCCCGATCCTGCGTCGTCTAGCTGACCCATGGCACTGGAGATATAGACGCTAATGGCATCTGCGGGCACTTTTTCAGCCAGTGTGGCCCACTCCATCCCCAGATCCGCAAGCGCATCCGACATAGCAAACACCGTCATCTGCACGGCGCGGGGATGATTACGCGAGGGGTAGAGATCTCCCGGGCTAAAGCCGGTGGGCAACTGTCCCGCACTGCTCACGTCGAACTGGCGAGTGCTAGGCAGCAAGACGTCGGACTCCGGTTGAAGCGCCACGCGAACACGTTTGTCGTCGAGAGACGATATCTGCCCACCGACGACTTCACCGTCTCCGATGCCACCCGGGTTGTAGTCAAAGAGCCCATGAGCTTGATCGGCGCTCACCTGCGCTCGCCGGTGCCACGGCACTGCCCGGTGATCAAACCAGTCTTTTTCAATTTCACGCACCAGCGTGTGCTTGAGCAGCGTGTCGGTATCAGCCGTGCCCATCATCTGTGACAACGCAGACTCGGTCGCGGCCCGATCAGCGGCAGACAGGTGATCCCAGATCATCCGCCGGTAGGCGTGGCGTCGCGACGTGCGGCCCGCGCTGTTGATACCACCTGCGGCAACCATGACGGGCAGTCTGAGCATCGGTTCTCCACCTTGCTGGGGGCGACGGATTCATGGCGAACCCGCGAAAGCGTGGCAGTTTACATTCGACAGCGCGTAATTCTATGCGTATAACGCCATATAATATGACTGTTACGCCAAATAGTGGGGCACTTTTTCGCATTGCGGCACTGACCCACGAGGACATGCTGGCCTCGTCGCTCACGTTACCTCTTGAGATTCTGGCGGGCGCGGCCCAGGCACTCGGTCGCACCGGCCGGCAGCGACTCAGTACCGATTGCTTCAGCCAGGTAGGTGGTCTGCTCACAATCCAGAGCGGGCTCTCGCTGGCGACCACACCACTAAGCGAGTTCACTCAGGCTGACTTGTTAATTGTGCCCGCCATCTGGCGCCAGCCGCAGCGAG
This sequence comes from Halieaceae bacterium, assembly GCA_902623175.1. Taxonomy (GTDB): domain Bacteria; phylum Pseudomonadota; class Gammaproteobacteria; order Pseudomonadales; family Halieaceae; genus Luminiphilus. The sequence continues at coordinate 183,975 of CACNSR010000001.1, read as the reverse complement.
TGCTCCGCCGGCACCCGGAGCAGATTGCCGTCATTGACCAGCATGTCCGCGCAGGTAGCCTGACAATCAGCGTAGGCTCGGGCAGCTTTTTACTGGCAGAGACCGGGCGGATGACGGGCAAGACGATGACCACGCACTGGCAGTGGTTCGACACCTTTGCGCGTCGCTACCCCCGGGTGCAGCTAGAGCGCCGCCAATTGATCACACAGTCTGACAATGTGTTCTGCGTGAGCAGCGTGAACTCGGTCGCTGACCTGATGGTGTATCTTTGTGGAGAGCTATTCTCTCCGCGGGTAGCGCGTCATATCGAGAACCAGTTTTCACCGGAAATCCGGCAACGCTTCTCACCTTCCCCGGTCGGCGCGCCAAAGGACCTGCACCACGATGAACTCATTGCCGACATCCAAACCGAGCTGAATCGCGACCTGCGCGCCGCCCCGGCCATGAGTGCGCTGGCTTCACAGCTGGGCGTCAGTTCACGCACTTTAATCAGGCGCTTCAAATCCGCCACGGGCGTCTCCATTGGCCAGTACCTGCAGCAACGCAGGCTTGATGAGGCGCAGGCGCTGCTTCGCCGCACCAATCTGTCGATCACTGAGGTAGGAGTGGCAGTGGGCCTTAATGACGCGTCGCATTTCAGCCGCATGTTCCGCGAGCAAACCGGGATAACACCCTCCGCATTTCGCACCGCGGTGCGCGACAAGTCGTTTGCAGCAAACGTTCGTCCGAACTGAACTTGCAGGGTGATCACAGTTCGGGCTAAATGCCCGCCCTCATACTTGTTGAGAACGACGCCATGTCCGATGTACTGATTGTCGATGGTGCCCGCACGCCGATGGGCGGATTGCTGGGCGACCTCGCAGACGCCACAGCCAATGAATTGGGCACCACCGCGATTGCCGCCACACTGGAGCGCGCCGGCCTGGCGCCCGAGGCAGTCGATGAGGTGCTAATGGGCTGTGTGTTGCCGGCGGGCCTCAAGCAGTGTCCGGCGCGGCAAGCCATGTTGGCGGCCGGCATCCCAAGCACCACCGGCGCGGTTACCATTAACAAAGCCTGCGGAAGCGGGATGCAGGCCACCATTTTCGGCATCGACAGCATCGCCGCCGGCACTAACCAATTGGTCCTGAGTGGTGGGCTTGAGAGTATGTCGAACGCGCCGCAGATTTTGATGACCGGGCGCAAAGGTCAGCGGCTCGGGCACACCAAACTGTTTGATCACATGTTTATCGATGGCCTCGAGGACGCCTACACCGGGGCCGCCATGGGTACCTTCGCGCAAAAAACAGCTGACGCGCATAACCTGACGCGTGAGGACATGGATGCCTTTGCCATCGAGAGTCTTACTCGGGCGCAGCGTGCTATTGATGAGGGTCTCAACGCGCAAGAAATCGCGCCTGTCACCATCCGCACCCGGCGGGGTGAGCGCACGGTATCGGTAGACGAGCAGCCCCATAAGGCAAACCTCGCGAAAATTCCGCAGCTACGCCCGGCGTTTGCCGAGGGCGGCACCATCACTCCGGCTAATTCCAGCTCTATTTCTGACGGCGCCAGCGCCTTGTTGCTGGCCAGCGAAGGCGCTGTGGCGAGCCATGGCCTGAAGCCGCGCGCCCGCATCGTGGCGCACGCCCGAAACAGTCTGGAGCCTAAAGATTTCACACTCGCCCCCATCGGCGCCGCGGAACAAGTACTGGCAAAGGCAGGCTGGGCCGCTGGTGACGTCGATTTTTGGGAGATAAATGAAGCTTTCGCTATGGTCACGATGCTGACGACACGCGCACTGGATCTCGATCCCGCCTGCGTTAACGTCCATGGCGGCGCCTGCGCACAAGGCCACCCGATCGGTTCGACCGGCTCAAGGATCATCGTGACCCTTATGCATGCGCTAGAACACTACGGCAAGAAGCGCGGCGTTGCTGCGCTGTGTATCGGTGGTGGTGAAGCCACCGCCGTTGCGATTCAACTCGTTGCTTAACCGACATCCTGACGATGCTCTCTGACATTCCCACATTACTCGACGACATTAGCGCCGGCCGTATGGTCATCCTAATGGACGATGAGGACCGTGAGAACGAGGGCGACTTGATCATCGCTGCCGAGAAAGCCACGCCGGAGATCATCAACTTCTTTGCGACAGAAGCCTGCGGCTTGATCTGCATGCCGATCACGCCGGAGCGGGCACGACAGCTGAATCTTCCCTTGATGGTGCGCGATAATCGTTCCCAGCATGAGACCAATTTCACCGTGTCGATCGACGCCACCGAGCAGGTCGGCCCTGGCGTCAGCGCCGCGCAACGCTCGCATACGATCCTGCAGGCGGTGGCAGACAACGCCACGCCGAAGCACATCCGTCAGCCGGGGCATATCTTCCCTCTCGTGGCGAAGCCCGGCGGGGTACTCAAGCGCGCAGGCCATACCGAAGCCGGCGTCGATCTGGCGCGGATGGCAGGCCTGTCACCGGCAGCGGTAATTGTAGAAATCATGAACCCCGACGGCACCATGGCGCGCAGGCCAGAGCTCGAGATTTTTGCCCAACAGCACGGACTCAACATGGGCACCATCGCTGATTTGATTGAGTACCGGTCACTCCATGAGCAATCGATTGAGCTCCACAGCGCTGAGTCGATCCACACCGAGTGGGGGCCCTTTACGCTTCATACTTTCCGGGATCTGATCGACGACTTGCTGCACTTTGCGCTCAGCCTCGGTGATCTTGGTCAGCCCGGCTCAGTACCAGTGCGAGTGCAGTCTGTGAACACCCTGCGCGACCTGCTCGGCACCCAGCTGGACGCCGCGACCGCCCCGGGGTGGTCCTATCGTGCTGCAATGAGCCACATTGCGACTGCGGGCAGAGGGGTGGTGGTGCTGCTGGGGGGCGCTGAAACGCCGGCCACTATCCTCGAAGATCTGGATCAGCTACTGCACGCTGAGCAGCGACCCGCGCCGCCTCAAAATTATCGCCTGATTGGCACTGGCGCGCAGATTCTGAGGCACCTCGGGCTCAGCGACTTACAGTTGATGTCGGCGCCGCTGCACTTCAACGCGCTGTCGGGCTTCAACCTGAACGTGACCGACTTCCTCGCAGCACCGGGGCGCTAGCGAGAGCAGCTAGCGAGAGCCATCAACTGATTAGAGCCATCAGCCAATAAGAGCCGTCAGGAGTGGAAGGTCACCACGTCCTCTAACGCCGCCCGGTCCGTGCGCACCTCATTCACCACCGTGTCAGTGGGGTAACCAAAGCTCATACCAAACATCAGCTGCTCATGGTCACCGAGGCCCAGCGCGGGTCGAATCACATTAGCGAGGAAGGCCAGCGCGGTCTGGGGGCAGGACCCGAGGCCATGCGCTGTCAGACCGAGCATCACGGTTTGCGCGAACATGCCCAGATCACAGGCTTCGCGCAGACCAAACCCAGTGGGCAAAGTAAAAAAAGCCACCGCGGGCGCGTTAAAAAAACTGAAGTTGCGCATGAACCAGGCATTGCGCTCGGCCTTTCGCTCGCGCGCGATACCGAGTGAGTCGTAGAGCGCGGTCGCCGAGGCGTACTGACGGTCCTGATAGACCCCCTCGTATTGGCCGTCATAGGGGAAGTCCAGCGCAATCTCACCCGCCGCAAATTTGGCGGGGAGCTCGGTTCTCAGCTGCTCCAGCGTTTCGCCGGTCACCACGTGCACGAACCACGGCTGGGTATTGCAGTTACTAGGCGCCCGCTGAGCGCCACCAAAGACCGATTCGATAATGTCTCTCGGCACCGGGTCGGGCTTGAAGTCGCGCATCGAACGCCGCTTGCTCACAATATTCAAAAAGAGCTCGCCCGAGCTCACGTTGTCATTCATGGTGATACTGACCTCAATGATTCACTGTACCGACTAGCCGGGGATACATAGCTCGACCTAGCGCAGGTTTGCGTCGATACGCTCGGGAATATATTCCGCTTCCAACCAAGCTGGCAATGCGACGCGCTGCCTAGCCATTACACCATTCCTGTTGCCCGAGGCGGAGGACGGACAGGACCCGGTACCGAGCCAATCAAGCGCGGCCGCGACCGAGGCCTCCCGCGGGTCTCCGAAAGGATTAAAGATATCGTCCTCGGCGACGCAAAGGGTGAAGCGACCGGTACCATCGAGACCCACCTGATGATAGCCGCCGTCATTCTCACCATTCACGATCTCGAAGGCAGTGAGCCTCAAGGCCACATCGCAATCTTCCCGCTTAAGACCGTCCACCAGCTCATGCAAGTCCCAGCGGCCCTGCCCCACCTGCTTGCCGAAGGTATTGCCGCCCACCATCACCGTATCGATGTGGGGATGAAGACCATTGATGACGAGCTCGCTGGCAGACGCCGTATAGCGCGAGGTGATAAAGGCGATGCGGATGGGAGAGAACGTTTCGGGGAGCTCGTCAAACACCCCCCAGTTGTTCTCATCCTCATTGAAGTCAGGGTGCTGGTCGTTGACCTGAATCTTGAAGGAGGGCTCACCAGTTGCCGTCATACCAGCCAGCAGGTCCATCATGGTATCAGCCACACTCAACAAACCGCCGCCGTTATAGCGCAGGTCAATAATCAGATCCGTCACACTCGCCTCCTTAAACAAAGTCGTGGCATCTGTCAGAGAGGGGAAGCCGTCCTCTGGTGTAAGTGCCGCATTAATAAATTGCCGAAGGTGCAAATAGCCGACCGGTGCGAGGCCCGAGCGCTCGATCAGCAAGGGTTCCCCCGCCAGCGCGGGAGGCGACAATTTGTCTTTCGCAATGGAGAAATCTACCTCGGTACCGTTCTGCCTGAAACGAAAGTCTCTCTCGATGCCCACCTCGCGGGGACCAAAAATCTCCTCGCTGGTAGCCCCGCGCTCGCTCAGCTGCGCGAGCGTCTCGAAGCCGTTACCCGTATCGACAGCAACCAATTCCATCCCACGCCTGACACCCGCCGCCCAGGCTGGGCCGCTCTCGAACACATCAATGATGAACAACCCGGCGGATGTCGAGTTGGAGCGAAAGCCAAAACCGGTATAAGCCCCTGAACTGATGCTGGTCTCGTCTTCTGTGATCGTGGTCATATAGGAGAAACCGCGATCCCGTCCTTCGTCAATCAGGGGGGCTAGCCGAGCATCCAGATACGCCTGAGCAGACTCATAACCTGCCTTGTCGACATCGGCCATCTCTTCGTACCAAAGGTACCAGCTGTCGGTGACCGCCTCGACAAAATCGATTTGTGAAGGCACGTCACACGTGTTTGACTCTCCGATATCACCTGAGCCGTCACTGCCCGAATCACCAGCGTCGGCGAGCGGAGGCGCAGGAGGTGGCGTGCTACTGCCACCGCCACTGCAGGCCACAAGCAAGAGATAAAAAAGTCCGATAACTAGCGAGTACGTCTTGCGCATCCTTTCACCGATCGCTAAGTCAGACATAAAATGTAGCACTCTCGGCGCCGCAGAAAACCTCGGAACTTTTGCCCAGAATAGGTGGACCATTGACACCTTGGTAGCGTCACAGCGTCGGAATAGCCCGCTATCTGCCTGTGGCGACAAACCGTCTAGAGAAGCTATTTTGATGCATGCACATTACGGTCCTGCTCCCCTTTTAGAGGCGCTGATTGACGACGCCACCCTGCAAGATGATGTTATTACGCCTGAGCATAACGGGCCGCAGCCTCAGATGGCCATAGGCCATCATCGGCAGGACAGCATAGACCCTGTAGCGCTCGGCGCCGACAACGACCGCAACGTTTGGATTATCAAAACCCACGATGGGACCAGGGACGAAATTCACAAGGAAGTGAAAATCCATCTCGAAACCGAGGATGATGACTCCTTGCAGCAAGAGGAACTGATGGTTTCGGTGCCTGTCGACGCCGACGATGGACCGGTCGGTGACCTGGCAGCCGCTACTGGCGCCATGATCGATTCGGCCAGAGCCGCGGGCCGGCAACCCATCCAAGAAGAGATTGAGCAGTGATTTCAGCGGTCGCTGGCGACGCGAAGTCGATCGACGTCGAGTGCTATTCAGTAGCCAGCAAACCACCAATGCCGTGGGCGCAGCCGACGAGGGATAAATCAGTGCCCTGCATATTGCATTAGAGCCCTCGCAGTACTGACGTATTGCCTTGCGCCTTTGGCGATGCTCGAGGCCCACGGGATAAAGCGCAGAACCTAAGCGGTTGAGACAAAGGCCTCTCGCTACCTAACTGGTTGTTTGAGCATCTGTCTACCTAGCCATCTCGCTTGCCTGACCCGGATCTGTCTGTTGATCCTCACCACCCTGATAGCCTAAAGTGCGATGACTTGCTCGGAACAAGTGACTTCGCGCCGCGTGCACTTATAACCATAACGATTTTGTCTCGAGAGGACCCCAACCATGCCGTCAGCCGAAGACCGCTTTGCCATCTCTGAGTTATTAAACCGAATGGCCTATTTCTACGATGAGAATCATCTCGATGACCTCGCAGCCTGCTTTGCGCCCGATGCTGTTATGAGCATGCAGATCGCCGGGGGCGACATGGTCGGGCCATTTGAGGGGCGTGACAGCATCATGGAGCTCTACCGGGGCGCTAAATCGAGCCAGACCGATGTGCGGCGTCATGACATCACTAACATCATGTTTGACGCTTTTGGAGAGACCCTGGCGGTCACCTCCTACCTGACCCTGTTCGCGACCGAGAACGCCGAGACCAAGCTATTGACCACCGGGGTGTACCGTGATCAGGTCGGACAAATCGATGGTGAGTGGAAGATCAGCAAACGCCACATCGATCTCGACAGCGCTTACTGAATCCCAGCCATGAATCTCGGTCGCATCCCAGCCAAAACCGCGCTCCTAGACCCTGAGCGCGAGGCGCTGATCGATATACCCAGCGACCGGCGCATGACCTTTAGCGCGCTCGACGAGCGCGTTCGCCGGCTCGCCAATGCATTCTGTGATCAGCTCAAACTCCAGAAAGGTGATCGCGTTGCTATTCTCTCCAAGAATTGCATCCAGTACATGGAGGTGTTCTACGCCTGCGCGCGCTGCGGCCTGATTGCCCAGCCGCTCAACTGGCGGCTGAGCGAGCCCGAGATGGCGCGGATTCTTGAAGATGGCGAGCCCGCCGTATTGATTGGCTCCGAGGAGTATGTCGAGCTCACGGGCAGCCTCGCCAAAGCTGCGAATACACCCGCAACGCTGGTTTTCACCAACGCCGCTGACTGCGACTACGAGCAATTGATCGCTCAGTCGAGCGATGACGAACCCACAGCCGCTGCCGAAGTCACCGGGGATGACCCGGTACTCATCCTTTACACCGGCGGCACCACCGGTGAGTCCAAGGGCGCCCTGCACTCTCACCACTCGCTTTATATGGGCATGCTAAATCAGTCCATCGCCGAGCGCATCGTGCCCACCGACGTGTACATGCTCACCGGGCAGATGTTCCACATTCCCGTGGCACTCGCCATGAACTATATGGCTCACGGCTGCCCCGTGGTATTGATCAACTTTGACGCCAAACTGGCACTGGACGTAATTCAACAAGAGCGGGTGTCTGCGTTTCTGGGCATCACCACCATGATCAACTGGATGATGGCGGTCGAGGGATTTGAAGACTACGACCTCAGCAGCCTGCGGAACTTCCAGTATGGCGGCGGCCCCATGCCGCGCTCGGTGGTCGAGGCTGCGCTCAAGGCTTTCCCCTGCACCATGATTCAGGGTTACGGCCAGACAGAGGGCATGACCATGACCTTTTTGTCGCAGGAGGATCACCAGCGCGCCGTTGCCGGCGACCATCCCGAGCGGCTGGGATCCTGCGGTCGCGAGGGCTTTGTCTCGGAGATCCGCGTCTTCGACTCCCAGGGCGAGCCCGTGCCCAGAGATGGCCGGACCGCCGGTGAGATTGTGGTGCGCTCCGAGGCCAACATGCTGGGGTACTGGCGCAGACCGGATCTCACCGAGCAGACCCTCCGCGGCGGCTGGATGTGGACTGGCGACATCGCCACCTGGGACGAGGACGGCTATGTGTTCATTGTCGACCGAGCCAAGGACATGATCATCTCCGGCGGCGAAAATATTTACAGCACTCAGGTCGAGGCCGCGATTCACCAGCACCCTGCCGTGCTGGAATCCGCGGTGTTCGGTATTCCCGACGACACCTGGGGCGAGACCGTTAAGGCCGTGGTCGTCCTGAAACCCGGGCAAGCTGCCACCGAGGAAGAGATCATCGCCGAGGCAAGCAAGCATCTGGCCTCCTATCAAAAACCGAAGTCCGTCGACTTCGTGGAGGCGCTGCCGAAGGCACCCACCGGCAAGATTCTGAAACGGGATCTGCGCGACCCCTACTGGCAGGATGAGACCCGTCAGGTATGAGCAGTCTGCTCTCAGAAGATGTGCTCTCGCACATTGGTAAACAGAGCGAGCCCCGGCGGGAGATCGTGACGCGGCGGGATATTCGCAAATACGCAGTCGCCACCGACAACCGGCAGGCGAAATACCTCGAGGGCGACGTCGCGCCACCCCTCTTTCATCTGCATTTATTCTGGGAAGTCGTCCCGCTCGATGAGCTCTCCCCAGACGGCGTTTCGATTGACTCACTGCTGCCCAAGTTTCCACTGGAAAAAGCGATGGCGGGCGGCCTCGACATCACGTATCACAAGCCGATTAAACCCGGCGATTGGCTCACCGCAACGCGAACATTGACCGATATCTATGAAAAGGCCGGCCGCAGCGGACCTTTAATCTTCTACGAAGTGTTGATGGAGGTGCGGGACGATGACAACAAAATGGTGGTCACCGAGAAGACCACAAGGATTCTGCGATGAGCACGGCACCTACAATCGGCATGGCTATCCCAGAGCGGCAGCACTACTGCAATGAAGTGCAGCAAATGCTCTACAACGCCTCGCTCTGGAACGGGCACCGCATCCACTTTGATATGCCCTACGCCACCGAGGTTGAGGGCTACCCCGGCCTAGTTGTGGCCGGCCCACTGATGGGCGACTGGCTGCATCAAGTGGTCGACGAATGGTTGGGCGACGCAGGCATAATCACCGGCATTGAGTACTCCAACCGCATCGCGGCCTATGTTGGCGATACCGTTACCGCAGGCGGCACCATCACGGCCTATGACGAAAGCACCGGCCAAGTCACGCTAGAGGTATTCGTAAAGAACGAGCGCGACGAGATACTCACACCGGGCGTGGTCACCGCACGGTTAACGTTAGCTAGCTGAGAGCCATGAGTGTATCGGGACTAGGGGGAGAGTTTGCGCTGATTGGAATGGCAGAGAGCGCCGTGGGCATCGTGCCGGATAAAAGCCCCCGCGAACTGTGCGTACAGGTCACCCTTGATGCCATTGAAGATGCTGGCCTGACCCTCGCTGAGGTCGACGGGCTCATTACCTGCAATGCCTTCGCCGAACCCATCATGTATCACGCAGAGGCAGTTGCCGAGTACATCGGCTGGCAACCTCGACACTGTGTCACCGTCAATACCGGCGGCGGTACCACTTTTATGGCACTCAACATGGCGGCCGCCGCCATTCATGCCGGCATGGCAGACACGATCGTTGTAGCGATGGGAGATAGCTTGCGCAGTTTCATGACCCGCGAACAGGCCATGGTGGTGCAGTCAAGCTCGGGGCACCCCCATTACGAACAACCCTATGGACCCACCGTCCCCGCTTACTACGCGCTGATCGCCCGCGCTCATATGCACCAGTTCGGCACCACCGAACCCCAGTTTGCCGAGGCTGCAGTGTCCTGCCGGGCCTGGGCGACCCAGCACCCCAAAGCACAGATGCGCGATCCCATCTCAGTCGAAGACGTCATGAACTCCCGCGCGATCGCCGACCCGCTCAAAGTCCTAGATTGCTCGCTGGTGTCAGATGGCGGTGCAGCGGTAGTGATCACCCGCAAAGACCGGGCAAAAGATGGCCCCCACAAGGCCATCACCCTGCTTGGTTATGGCGAGGGACACGCCTATGAACACATCAGCCAGGCGAAAGACCTTACAACGTCGGCTGCGGTGCAATCGGGTCAGGCTGCCTACGCCGAGGCGGGGCTCACACCCGACGATATTAATCTTTTGCAGCTCTATGACTGCTTCACCCCTGCGCTACTAATTCAAATCGAGGATCTTGGCTTTTGCGGCAAGGGTGAGGGCGGCGACTGGCTGGCCAGCGGAATCAGCCGGCCCGGCGGCAGCAAACCCATGAATACCCACGGCGGGATGCTGTCTTATTGTCATCCCGGCAACCCCGGCGCGATGTTCGGCCTCACAGAGGCAATCACCCAGATGCGGGGCGATGCGGGTGAGCGGCAGCTGCCCAACATGCGCACGGCACTATGCCACGCGCAGGGCGGCATTATGTCGAGCCACGCCACCATCATTCTCGGCGTGGAGCACTGACTGTGGCCAAGCCTGTACCACGCCCCACACCAACCGAGCAGCCTTTTTACGATGCCTGTGCAGCGGGCAAGCTGGTGCTGCAGCGCTGCCATAGCTGTGGTCACGCACTGTTTTATCCGCGCACTCACTGCGATGCCTGCCACAGTGATCAGCTGGTGTGGGAAGACGCCAGTGGCACCGGCACCATCGCCACTTACACGGTGGTTCGTCGGGGCGTTTCTGCCGATTTTGAGGCGCCTTATGTGATCGCCCTGATTGACTTGGACGAGGGCCCGCGCATGATGAGTCAGATCGTCGGCGCTGACCCCGATGGGCTTGCGGTGGGGCTCTCGGTTAAGGTGGACTTTGCAGCGTGGTCAGAAGACATCACACTGCCGTTGTTTCGTTTACACCCCGCACTGGATGGCGGGGACGCCTGAACCCAGGCACTGCACAAGAGTGAGGACGATGAACAGCAAGATGATTCCCGTTGCCGTCATTAACCCGGATGCACCCGTCGAAAGTCTCGAGGCCAAGCAACCCCCCATTGACAATGGCGCCGAAATTTACGGCAAAGACGGCTACTTCAGCGCGGAGCAAATGCAGCGCGAGTGGAACAAGGTCTGGACGCAGAGCTGGCTGATTGCCGGGGTCAGCTCCGATATACCAAAACTCGGTGACTACTTTTTATTTCGCGTGCGCAGTGAGTCGATCATCGTCACCCGCACGCAAGAGGGAATCAAGGCGTTCTATAACGTCTGCCCCCATCGAGGTGCCCGACTGTTAATCGAAGAGCGAGGCAACAAGAAAGTCTTCGTCTGCCCCTTCCACAGCTGGAGCTTTCGCAATAGCGGGGAGCTGCGCACCATCACGGACGAGGAAACCTTTCAGGAGCCCGTTATTTGTCACCGCCCGGGACTCACACCAGTGGCCTGTGAGGAGCACGCGGGGCTGGTCTTCGTCAGTATGGCTGACACCCCATCCCCGCTCAAAGAAGCGGTTGGCCTTCCTGAGGGCTACCTCGAGAACTACCGGATCGACCAGATGCGAGTAGTGCGTCACGTGCGTAGCGAGTGGGGCTCCAACTGGAAAGTGGGCGTCGAAGCATTCTATGAGAGCTATCACCTGCACGCGGTGCACCCCGAGACCCGTGGCGTCATGGGCGATTTGAACGTGCAGTACGATTGCTACCCCAACGGCGCCAGCCGCATGATCGTGCCGCTGGGGCAACCCAGCCCGCGTCAGGCGGACCAGACCACGGTCAATGAAGGGCTGCAGTACATGCTGCAGGAAGCAGGTGTGGATCCCGCCGGTTTTACCGGCACCGCCGCCGATGTGCGGTCCGCGATTCAGCAGGCCAAGCGCGAGCGGTCTGAGCGCCTTGGTTTGGGTTATGAACGCTTTACTGACGGTCAGCTGTCAGACAGTTGGGCGACCGGAATTTTCCCCAACGTCCAAATCGGCTGCCACCCCGAGGCCATCTTTTTGATGCGCTTCATACCCCACGACACGGACCCAGAGCGCTTTTGGTACGACACCATGACACTGATGTTCCCGGTAGACGATCCCAACTACTGCCCGCCTGCGTGGATGGGGTTGCCGGAGGGTACGAATGTCACCGGTAGCGTGCGGCCCGAGACAGAGAGTTTTCTCATCGACGAAGACCCGGGTCTCGGCCTGGTGCTGAGCCAGGACGCCGCGTTTCTGCCCTCGGTGCAGGAAGGCATGCGTAGCAAGGCGTTCAAGGGACAACTCTGGGGCGAGCAGGAGCAGCGGTTGCGGCACTTCCATGTTGAACTGGAACGCCGACTGCATGCCTGAGCGTATGAGCTCGCCGCCTTGTGACTGCGACACTGGGTGATGGAAGCAGCAATCCAACCTTACGCCCAACAAGCGGCCAGCCCGTGCTTGTGGTGGGATGGCCTAAAACGCGACGCCGCAGAGCCTCCACTCGAGACCGACACCACCGCGGACACTGCGATCGTGGGTGGGGGCTATACCGGGCTCTGGACCGCGTATTTTCTAAAGCAGCTTCAACCTGACCTCGACGTGATGTTGGTCGAGGCCAAGCGCATTGGGCACGGGGCCTCCGGGCGCAATGGCGGCTGGCTGATGGGGGCTCTGGAGGGCTGCGATGCTTTTACTGATGACAATGGGACCCTGCCCGCTGCCGCGCGGCAACAACTGACCCAGCTGGTCTCACGCGCCGGCGAGATCCTCGTCAAAGAGAATATCGACTGCGATTTTCATCACGGCGGCTGCATCGTGGCCGCGGCCCGGCACGACGTGCAGGTCGCGCGGGCCCAAAAGATACTCGCCGGCTTTCACGTTCTGGGGTTCGGCGAAGACGACTACCGCTGGCTGACACCGACTGAGCTCCGCGATCGCGTTCAAGTCGCGAACCCAGGTGGCGCGGTGTTCACGCCCCACGTAGCGCGCATACAACCGGCCAAGTTGGTGACGGGGCTGGCGAGGGTGGTCAAGTCGCTGGGGGTTCGGGTATTCGAACACACCCGCGCCCATGACATTCACTCTGGCGTCATCCAGTGTGACCGGGGCAATATTCAAGCTGGCCAGATCGTTGTGGCTACCGAGGGTTATTCAGAGGCCGGTAACCCGCTGCACCGACGAGTGATTCCGCTGCAGACCGGCATGGTCGCCACCGAACCCTTGAGCGATATGCAATGGTCAGGCCTGGGCTTTGCCGACAAAGAGACCTTCGCTGACTGCACCCGCGCGGCCACTTATCTGCAACGCACTGCCGACAACCGATTGGTGATCGGCGCACGGGGCCACTATCAGCCGGGCGGCCTCCCGCAACACGGGCTCAGCGACACGCGGGCCACCGGCCAGCAAAGGGAACGCATCGCGCTCAGTCTTTTTCCGCAGCTTGCGGGGGTGCGCTTCACCCACAACTGGGGCGGTAGCGTGGGCGCGCCCCGCGGCTGGCACCCGCATGTCATCCACGACACCTACTCTGGTATCGCCACCGCGGGCGGCTATGTCGGCGAAGGCGTGGGCGCCAGCTTTCTATTCGGCCACACGCTGGCTGAGTTGCTCGCAGGTCAGGACACCGATCGGACTCGCATGCCGTGGGTAACACAGCGCTCACTCGAAGAACTCAAGCGGTGGGAACCCGAGCCCTTCCCCCGACTTGGCCTCAAGGCCACGATGATGGCGTTTACCACAGAGGAATGGCTGCTGGATCGATACGGCGAGGGCGCGCCTGCAAGAGCTGTAGGCTGGCTGTGCGATCAGCTTGATCCGCATTAGGAATCCTCTCATAAATCAATAATTTTCATATACTTATGCCGTATTCATATAGCGAAAATTGATTTAAGCAAACGCTCCTGATCAGGCCACTTTGCTGGAGCAAATGTGTATACTGCGTTCACCTTGGTAAAGAGAAGAGCAATGAATGCCCCGCAACAAGTCGTAGTCAGCCCCGATATTGAACTTAAAATGCAGGATGCGCTCACGGCGCAGCGAGAGAGCTACCTGCAGGAAGGCTTTGTCTCCGCGGAGACCCGCATCGATCGACTGAATCGCGCGATCGACGTGCTGGTCCGCCACGCAGATCGCATCAGCGAAGCCATCAACAAGGACTTCGTCTGCCGTCCTGACCAGATCAACCTGATGACCGACGTTGCCGCCTCGATCGGTTCTATGAAGCACTGCCGCAAGCACCTTAAGAAGTGGATGAAGGACGAGAAACGCCCCTCAACCTTTCCTCTGGGGTTGCTGGGTGGACGCTCGCATATTCAATACCAGCCCAAAGGCGTGATCGGCATCGTCGCGCCTTGGAACTTCCCAGTGGCAATGGTGTTCCAGCCGCTGGCCGGTATCCTCGCTGCAGGAAACCGGGCTATGATCAAACCCTCGGAGTTCACTCCCGAAACCTCAAAGGTAATTGAAGAGATCATCGCCGAGGCCTACGACCCCACTGAGGTCACTACCGTCTCGGGCGGCCCCGAAATGGGTCAGGCGTTCTCCGCCCTGCCCTTTGATCACATGATCTTCACCGGTGCGACCAATATCGCCCGCCACATTCTCACCGCTGCGGCGCGCAACCTGGTGCCGGTAACGCTGGAACTCGGCGGCAAGTCGCCGGTCGTGATTTCCCGCTCAGCGAATCTGGAGCAGGCGATTCAACGCGTGATGTTGGGTAAGACGCTCAACGCCGGCCAGATCTGTCTCGCTCCTGACTACTTGTTGGTGCCCGAGGAGCAACTGGAGGAAGTGATCAGTCTCGCAACCATAGCAGTGAACGAAATGTATTCAAGCCTGCGTGACAATGACCAGTACACCTCGGTGATTAACGAGCGTCACCACAAGCGTCTGAGTGGCTACCTTGAGGATGCCGAGCAACGGAGCTGCCGCATCATCCCGCTTAACCCCGCAAATGAGGACTTCAGCAATGGCACGGGCAAGATCCCACCCACGCTGATCGTATCGCCTGAGAGTGACGCGCTCTGTATGGAAGAGGAAATCTTTGGGCCGCTGTTGCCGATTCGTACCTACAAGCACTTCGATGAGACCATCGACTACATCAATGCCAAGCCCCGTCCGCTGGCTGCCTACTACTTCGGCACGAACAAGGGCGAAGAGGAAGCCTTCCTGCATCGCACCACCTCAGGCGGTGTGTGCATCAACGATGTGATCTTCCACATCGCACAGGAGGACATGCCCTTTGGCGGCGTCGGCCCGTCTGGTATGGGCTCCTACCATGGCATTGAGGGCTTCAAGACCTTCAGCCACGCGAAATCGATTTATAGCCAGACGCTGAAGTTCAACGTGGCCAAGCTGGGTGGCATGCTGCCGCCGTATGGCAAAACCAGCGATAAGACCATCAAGGCGCAGATCAAAAGCTGATCATCACAATGTCCGCACCTGGCGTACCGATGATATAAAATGCCACAGCAAACGCCGCAGTTGCGGGGTTTGCTGTGCGCAATCCCGGACTTACTTCAAAATATAGGCCTGCACCACCAGCTCTCTCGTCAGCGGGTTGAACTTAATCACATCGAGATTCATGGTGTTGTCGGTGATGTTCACCACGTTACGCATCACGACCACACCGTCAACCAGCTCCCAGAAGCCTTGGAAACGACCCGACGCATAACCGTCGGGTGTAAAACCGCGACCCTGGCCATCAACGGTGCCGCCCGTGCGAGCCGCATTGTAGCTGAGGTAATAAGTGACATACACTTTACCATACCCTTCCATATCGCCTTCGGCACTCACCGAAGTGACGTCCTCTCCTAGAACCACCGAGGTCACATTCATGGGCGCATCTGGCTGTCGCTTCTCAAGCCCCAGATCACCGTGACCATCAGCCAGCGCTAGCGGTGTGACAAATATCAAACAAACTAAAAACCATTTTTTCATTCCCTTCCCCTTTCTTCAGTTGTACTAAGTGAATGCTGTGGCGTTCCCTGCCCCTGTTGTTGCTCCTGAAAACACCATACCCAAGCGCGCTGAAAACACCAGTGCCGGACTAACGGAGGAACTCCAAGTCTAAATTTAAGAGGGGGGGCAAGCGATCAGGTACATAATGGGCTGATGATCCACTGAAGCGAGCACGACAGGTGCTCAACTGTTTGCGAGTGCCGCCAAGATCTTAGGTGGATTGAGCGGCAAATCTCGGAACCGCACACCTGTGGACTGATAGACCGCCTCGGCGATCGCCGGCATGGGTGGCACAATCGGCACCTCACCCACACCTTTCACCCCAAACGGATGGAGCGGGTTGGGCACTTCCACAATCACCGCATTAATAAACGGCAGGTCGGAAGCCACCGGGATGCGGTAGTCGAGAAACCCGGGGTTCTCCAATGCGCCCTCATCGCTGTAGAGGTACTCCTCATTGAGCGCCCAGCCAATGCCCTGCACTGCACCCCCCTGCATCTGACCCTCAACGTAGTCAGGGTGGATCGCCTTACCGGCATCCTGAATCGCGGTGTAGCGTGTGATGGTGGTGCGACCCGTTTCTTTATCGACCTCGGCGTCACAGATGTGCACTCCGAAACCCGGCGCGGTGCTGGTCGAGGTTAGGGAAGTCGAGAACGTTAGTGGCCCGCCCATCGCACCTGCGCGACCGGCAAGGTCTTCAAAGGTCAGGCTCTGATCACCGTAATGCGCGGCGCCCTGGGACCAGCTTACCAGGCCGGGTTCCACCTCCCATTCCGCCGCGGCGCGCCGGCACATTTCTGCCACACACTGCTCGGCTGCCTGAATGACCGCCTGTCCGGTCGCCAGCGTGGTCCTGCTACCGCCCGTTACATCCGTATGACCCACCGAATCGGTGGCGGCCACCTGCGGGTGAATATGCTCAAAGGGAATCCCCAAAACTTCTGACGCCATCAACGCCATGGAGGCACGGGAGCCGCCAATATCCGGGCTGCCTGTCAGAATCGACACATGACCATCGGCTATCACGTTGAGTGTGGCGCTCGATTGCATGCCAGCATTAATCCAATAGCCCATAGCCACCCCGCGGCCGGCCCCTTCGGCGACCGCAGACTTGTAGTGTCCATGGTTCCTAGCCACTTCAAGACACTCGCGCAAACCGATGCGCTTGTAGGACGCTCCCATCATATTGGCGTCACCCTCTTCCACCGCGTTCATAAGGCGGAACTCAATGGGATCTATACCTAACTCGGCGGCGAGCTCGGTGATCGCGAGCTCGACCCCGAGTGTGACCTGCGGAATACTGGGCGCCCGATAGGCGTGGATTTTCGGTTTATTCGTGTAGACGGAACGGCCTGTAGAACGCGCATCCTTAAGCTTGTAGCAGGCCGTGGCCATAAAAGCCGGGATCCCTGCCGGGTTGCCGTTGTAGGCACCTGAGTCCATCAAGCACTCGACATCCGCCGCCACTAGTTTGCCGTCGCACGTCGCGCCGAGCTTCACCTTGGTCTCCGCACCGGGTGCCGGCCCAGTGGCACGGAACACATCGCCCCGATCCATTACCATCTTCACGGGGCGACCAGATTTTTGGGCGAGCACTACAGCAAGAGGTTCAAGATATACGGTGGTCTTCCCGCCAAAGCCGCCGCCGATTTCAGAGGCGGTGACCTTGATCTTGCCCGCATCAATACCGGTCACAGCAGAAGTGTAGTGGCGCACCGCAAAGTGGCCCTGCGTGCAACACCACAAATCCACCCTGCCCGCGGCGTCGGCGCGTGCCACGCAGGCGTGAGGCTCAATGTATCCCTGGTGGCACATGGGTACCGAATAGGTCTGCTCGATCACCACATCGGCTTTTTCAAAAGCCGCGTCCGGATCACCGACGGTGAGGCTGATGTGGGTGGCAAGATTTGTGGGCTCATCGGGGTAGCCATCCGGGAATCGGTCGTCATGCAAAATCGGTGCGTCGGCCGCCAGCGCCTTATGCAGGTCGGTCACGACTGGCAGCACCTCGTATGCCACCTCCACGGCTTCCGAGGCCTCGGCTGCGAGTTCGGGCGATGTCGCGGCCACGGCAGCAACCGCCTGTGAGTGAAACAGCACCTTGCCTTGCGACATCACCATAGGCACCAAATCCTTTAGCGCCATGGCGCCTTCGCCGCTACCCAGCATTTCGTTGCCGGGTTTCACGAGATCATCGCCCGTCATGACTGCCAGCACGCCCTCCATTGCTAATGCCTTGCTGCAATCTATGGATTGAATCACCGCGTGGGCATGAGGGCTTCGCACTACATGGCCGTATAGCTGACCCTGCATGTTGAGATCAGCGCCGTAGCGCGCTCGGCCAGTGACCTTGTCAAGACCGTCGGGCCGGATCGGGCGCGAACCGATAATTTTGAATTCCTGATAGGCGTTCATGCTGCCCCCCCGCGCATCGTTTTGGCGGCATCCAACACCGCGCGAATGATCTTGTCGTAGCCCGTGCAGCGGCAAAGATTCCCAGCGAGCCAGTAGCGCGCCTGCTCCTCTGTAGGATAGGGGTTATGCTCCAGCAGCGCCTTGGCAGCAATCACCACACCCGGCGTGCAGATGCCGCACTGTAAGCCGCCGTGCTCTAACAGTTTCTGCTGCACGGGATGGAGCTCACCACCATTGGCAACCCCTTCCACCGTTAATACCGACTTGCCTTCCACCTCGGCGGCCAGCACCAGGCAGGAACACACCAATCGGTCATCTACCAGCACGGAACACGCCCCGCAGTCACCGGTATTACAGCCGATCTTGGTGCCGATGAGCTCGAGCTCATCGCGGAGCACCTCAGCCAGCACCTGCCCTGGCGAGCAAAGAAACGCTTTACTCTCGCCATTGATGGTGGCCTGCACGGCCATTTTGTTCAGCGGCTTGTTCATGAGTGGGCCTTCTTAATCCTTGCCCGTGCATTAGCAAGAGCCCGTGACGCCAACACCCCCACCACATGGATCCGGTACTCGGCCGTGCCGCGCTTGTCACAGATGGGTCTTGCCGCAGCGCGCACCGCCGCAACCGCCGCATCAATAGCGGTTTGATCCAGCTGCGAACCCATCAGTGCCTCGGCCGCCGCCTCAACCAATAGCGCCGTAGGTGCCACCGCCCCGATTGCGATTCTAGCGGCGGTACATTCGCCCGATTCATCCATGGTAATCGAGACTCCGGCCCCCGCCACCGCAATGTCCATTTCAGTTCGCGGTGTGAGCCGCAGGTAAGCATCCGACGTGCCAGGCGTGGGCCTAGGCAATATGAGTTCAATCAATAATTCACTCGATGCCAGTGCGTTCTGATTTGGTCCGACCACGAAATCCTCGACTGCCAGTGTGCGCTCGCCGTCAGGTCCCAGAATGCGGCACTTGGCGCCATTGGCAATGAGCGCAGGAATGCTGTCTGCTGCTGGAGAGGCATTGCAAAGATTGCCGCCCGCCGAGCAGCGACCGGTTATCTGAGTCGAACCAATCAAGTTCAAGGCCTCGGCGAGCCCCGGAAACTGCGATGGCACATCAGAATTGTGCAGTACATCAAAAGCCGATGCCGCCGCGCCGATCCGCACAGCCGTCTCGTCTACCTGAATCGCGGTCAGCTCTGGAATTTGTTTGAGATCAATGACCCGCGCCGGGTCGCGTGCACCCAACCGGATGCCGACCAAGAGATCAGTGCCACCGGCGAGCCACGAGCTGGCGGTCCCGTCACCGACTGCTTGCTGCGCTTCCGACAGGGATGTCGGTGAGACAAATTCCTGAACTGCCATGAGTAAAGACCACGTTGTTTGTTATTGGGTTTACCAGCCTCTGCGCCGGAATGCCCTGCGCAGCAAAGATAGCGTTTTTTGGAGTCTTTAGGGGATAAAACCTCGCGGACGGGAGTCACGCTACTTGCAGCGCCCAACCCAGGTAGGCTAAACGTTTGATCGTTACACAGGGCCCGTAGATTTTTTTCGCGCCCAGAAGATGATTGCGTAGAAGAGCCCGATGGAAAGTGGCATGTCGAGAAAGGTCGTCCAAGTGAGCCAAAAATCCTCAGAGAAGTTCTCGGCCACGTAGTAGTTAGCGAGCGCCATCACAATACCGAGGCCACTCATTCCCACGGCTATGCGATTGTGATGGAGCGGCAGCGGCATGTAGCGCTCTATGCGCGCACCGAAGTAAGCGCCTTGTCGGAGGACGCCGTCGATCATGAAGACGCTCGCCGTCAGTAGCCCCAGCACCGTGCCCTTCATTTGCACCCAGTAATCGTCCTGCAACGCCAGCGAAAATGCCGCCGAAATCACTAACATTATGGTGCCAAACACCGCAAAGCCGCCAAGCAAATCGACCTTCACAAAGCGCTGCAACACCACCAAAGCCAAACCGGCCCCCGCACCTACAATGGCGGCCAGAGCGAGATCCTGGGTGAACTTGCCAACTAAATAGAACAGCGCACCCAGTGCCAAATCCGCATAGATGGAATATTTGTTGCGCTGCCATTTGCTATGGTTTGATTCGATCATCTGGTCTATGTCGAGACCCGAGGATGCCGGATCAGATGACCCGACATTGACAGGCGACGGCACGCTACCCTGCATCATGCCCTCTGCAAAGCGCACATTTTTGCCGGGGTGACTTTCGTAAACCGTTTCGTGGCCCTGCAACACCGCAATGCCCACGCTCCACCAACTCACATAGCCCACCTCGATCCGCATGGGCTCGCCGGCATCCCGTTGCAGCGCGTGCACAAAGGCCTGGATCCCATCCGTGTGGCGCACTGACTGCTCATCGAGTAACTCGTTCTCCTTGAACAGGCGCGAGAAAGTGTGCGAGAACGTTAGAGAGACCTCAACGACGAAATCAACGCCGTGGTGAGAGAAGGGTCGAAGATAAGTCCAAATTCTCATGAAAGTCTCAAGCCTGCCCTGAAACGGTTGCCGTTCAAGGCACTGGCATTCAAGCGCCATTAATTGGTGAAGTGTCAGATTAAGGCAGGCATTATAGGTGGTGATTAGCGCCTTACAACGGCACCTTTACGGCTCCGTGACGAGCAATCCATGAACAGACGCCTCGCTACAACTACTCTATTGGTTTCCGCACTGTCGGACTGCACCACGATGAACTCGCCACGAAGTGCTCGACGAGCTAGACGCCCTCACCGCCGCCTTTTACTGCCCTCTTTGAGATGAAAATCAGCGATCAACAATTGGCAACGCGCGAACATGTGACCCGCCGCGGCATGGTTGAGTACCAGATCGACAACGCAAACTTCCCCTCAGGCATCTGGGGTCTGGAGCACTTCATCCTAACCCGCCACCGTAACGGCGACCGGGTGCTGCGAGCGTTCTGTGAGCTTGACGATGAGCCGGCGCTGATTCGCGATGTCATTCAGCGGGTGGACGCGGAGTTCCATCCCCAGGACTGCGTCGTGCGCCTTACCGAAGACGGCGTATTCAAAGGCAGTACCTGGTACCACATCACCGACGAAGAGATTCGCTACGAGGGTCTTACCCGTGAAGAGGGTCGCATTGCGGGGCAGCTCGATATTGACCGCACCGTTCGCGGTTTTGGAACCCACGCACTAAACTCCGATGCTTGGCTGGTGGCGCGGTTTGACCGTTCCCAGGGGCCGCGCCAGCACACGTTTCAAAACAGCCCGCTGACATCGCTAGATCACCGCGGCGCGACGGGTCCGGCGCTGGCGTGCTCTCAGGGGACAACGATCGAGTATTTTGGCGAGGAGACCATTACGGTTCGAGCCGGTAACTTTGAGTGCCACCACTTTGCCTATGTGGTGGTGGCCACCGATCATCCCGAGTACCACCTGTGGGTCACCACCGACGGTGACTTTATTTTTGTCAAAGGGACTGTGGAGGCGCCCTACAACTGGTCGTTCGAGCTCACTGAGCTCATCGATGCACCCTGAACCGCTCTACAGCGACTGCAGACTGCGACTGGAGAACACCAGCCAGTGCGCGCCTTCGGTACTGGCCTTCAATGAGTAGTTCACATCCGCGTCGACGCAGAAAAATTCTCCGCCAGCCACCGCAGTAGTGGCGTTGACTTCAACGGCGCCTTCCAGCACGAACCAGACGCAATCAAATCCGGGACAGAACGCTGCCTGCTCTTCATCAGCGTCCATGCTGACCCGAAAAATGAGCGGGCCTTGGTCGGGCATCTGATCCCAGCCCGGCAGCTCATCTGCGGGGCTGACCAATGGCATATCGTCTACGCGCCGGCGCCCCGCCGGCTGCTGAAACTGACTCAGTCGCGCCGTCAATACCTCAGGCACGTCATAGAGGTCCGCCCAATTCAGGCCGATATCGCCGCCAAGACTGAACAGGTGGAACTGCACGCCCTCCTCACCCGCCTCTTCCGGCCCGTAAGCATGTCCTGCCTTCACCCAGCGAATGTCGCCCGGACGAAAGCTGCCCTCGTCACCAATGCGCATCTCCCCCCGCGTAATCACGTAGATGGTGTCGTGGGGATGCCAGTGCAGTCCCGCATGAAAGTGCGCCGGAAAATCAGCCTCGATCAGAAACGGCTCGCTGTCCCTCAGGACACGAGTCGGTGTCGTGGGCCGCCCGTGAGGATCGTGAAAGGTCTCCCAATCCAGATCATGGGGACGTATGTGCGCCGTCATGTCGCGACCTCCTCGGCCTCTCGGACGGCCAAAGATTGTTGATAAAACCCCTGCAGGTAGTCGAGCAACTTGTCACCAATAATCTCAATCAACAATCCCGCCGGATCCTGAAAGTATCCCTGCGGGTCGCCCGGCGCGCCGAGCACACGCGTAAATCCGAGCGCCTCGAATTGTTTGCAAGTGGCTTTCGAGTCAGGACTGTGAAAACACATATGATGTTGAATCAGGTCCTCTGAGGTCAGCCAGGGCGTGTCGGGCACGGCCTCGATCAGTTCGAAATTCGCCTTTCCGCTGCTCGCATGGGCAATGCGCAGGGGAATGTTGACCGTCTTACCAAAAATAACGAGCGGCCAAGGCTCGCGCTCAACGCCCACCCAGTGCACATTCAGCGTCTCACTCAGGCGCACTTTGGCGGTATCAATATCCCGACAGACCAAACCGGTATGCACGAGCTGCAATCCCTCGATATTGTTCATCCGCAACCTTATTGCCCTCTCTGTTAGAGCTGGATTGGCGTGACTGATACCTGCATCATGTGACCCGCTACTTTCATCTTATGCACTGTGACGCGGATATCTAGGGAACGCAATATGAACGAACGGCTACTGGCACTGGCGTCTGGGGTGCACGAAGGCAACCCACCTGAGGTATCGCCTCCAGATATGGTGCGCATCGCCGCCGATGCCGGCTACAACAGTGTGGGTCTCTGGGTCGCGCCCGGAGATAACTGGCACAGCGGCACCGCCGGTGAAGTCGCTGCAGTGCTTCAGGCAACAGGGCTCATCGCGCTCGATGTCGAGGTCATTTGGCTAGAACCCGGAGGCAAGCCCAACCCCGTGCATCATGAAATCATCGCCATGGGCGGCGAGGTGGGCGCCAAAAACTGCCTGATCGTCAGCTCAGAACCCGACCGCGAGATTACCAAGCGCCTCTATGAGGATCTTTGCATTCACGCGGAGCGCGCGGGCATGCGAGCTTGCCTCGAATACATGGCCATCACAGAAGTCAAAACCCTCGATGACGCTCTGGATGTCGTGAATACCGTTGATCACCCTGCCGGCGGGATTCTGGTCGACCCCTTTCATCACGAGCGGGTGGGACATGACCCCGAGAAAATCCGCGATATCCCGGCCCAATGGTTGAGTTATGCCCAGTTGTGCGACATGCCCGAATGCGGTGTGGTCACCGACCCCGACGCCTACTACATCGATGCCATCGATGGCCGCCTGGCGCCGGGCGAAGGCAGCTTGCCGGTAGCGGCCATGGCCATGGCGCTGCCAGCCAACTTGCCGATCAGTCTGGAAATCCGCTCGCTTTATTACCGCGAGCGGTACCCTGATCCGGTTGAACGAGCCCAAGTGATTCTGGAGCGAACCCTCACATTTTTTGCTGACATGGACACCGAGTAGTTGGCATCGCTGACGTTTTTTCAGGAAGCCATCAAGCGCCTCTCCGAAGGCGACGTCGACGCCGCACGCCAAGCGCTCTTGGCGATATGGAACAGCGGCGGTAACGACGCCGTTCAAGCCGCGCAGTTTATCGCCCACATCGCGGAAAACGAGCGCCGCTTCAACGATGCCATCCACATTCTAGAGTCATCGCTGGAGAGGCTGGGCAAGGATGCAGGGACGCTAGCGCAACTTGCCGAGCTGTACATGGCAGTTGGCAATCTTCACAAAGCAATCGAGGCGGCCACCTTATCCCTCGACGAGGCACCGCATAACGCAGTCACGGCCCTTAACAGGGCCATCTGGCAAAGCAATTATGAGGAGCGCCCCCTAGAGATAAAAAAGGCTTTTGAGCAATGGTGTGCCCGTTACCTTCAACCCGCATCCAGTAACACACCGCTACAAACTTCCGCCCAGCAAAAGAGCACTGCGGGTTCCCGCCCTTTGAGGGTGGGCTATGTCTCAGGGGATTTAGGCAATCATCCAGTGCGGTATCTCATAGAACCCTACCTCAGGCTCCACGATGCCTCGCGGTTCGAGATTCATACCTTCATGACCTCAGAAGAAGACGAGGTGTCGCAATTTCTAAAGGAGTGGGTCCCTCACTGGCACAACGTTGCTGCATTGGATAATGACGCCTTGCTAAGCCTCATCCGATCATTGGAAATCGACATCCTCGTCGATCTCTCCGGTCACACCGAGGCGTCAAAACTGGAGGTGTTCGCCGCGCGAGCCGCGCCAGTACAAGTCACGTGGTGGGGCTTTGTCCACACACTGGGCATCGAAGAGATCGACTATCGATTAACTGATTTTGAGACCTGCCCCATGGGGACCGAGGCACATTACACCGAAGCGCTGTGCCGAATGACGTGTCTCACCGCCTACGCGCCGCCCGTCAATTGTGAGGACCAATACCCGTCACCCTGGCAACGCAACGGCTACGTCACCATGATCAGCCTGAACCACACGCGCAAGCTGAGCCAGAACGCCCTCGCTTGCTGGTGCGATATCCTAGTTCAGAACCCGAACTCCGGTTTGATTGTAGTGACGTCCGAGGCCACCGAGGCCGCCAACCATAATCATTTCAACTCTAGGTTAGTTGATCACGGATTCCCCATGGACAGGGTGTCGCTGGTGCCGCGCTTGTCCATGCTGGAATATATGAACGTCGCGTCCATCGCCGACTTCGCTCTGGATTCCTTTCCCGTCTCCGGCGGTGTTACCACTCTACATGCGCTTTGGATGGGCTTACCTATACTGACTATGACGCCAGAGACCGCCATCGCGATGCAAACATACAGCGGTAACACGCTCCGGCTTGTCGGGCTGCACGACTGTGTCACTGGCAGTAATCAGGAAGTCGTGGCTCGCGCCGCTGAGTGGATTCGTAATCCGGCATTGATTGATGAGTTGCGACAGCGGACCCGCTCGAACCTAGTTGCAAGTCCATTCATGAATCACGAGGCGCGGGTTAGGGAACTTGAAACCTGCTTTCGAGAAATGTGGCGACGTTTCCTGCACAATGAACCCGTTACCCACCTCAGCGTGAGATAACCATCGGCAAAGGTCGACACGATGACACAAACAGAGATGGCACCCACCGATCTGCTCGGAGTGCGGATACAGAACAACATCGACAGTAACATTGTGGTGACAGACGCGTCGGAGATGCCTCTCTACACTTCAGACGTCTACGGCATGGGTATCCCACCGGCTTTGATTGTGAGACCAGCCGAGCTGCAACAGGTGTCTTCTATTGTGAAAATCGCCACTTCTATGGGCTTTGCTATCACCCAGCGTGGCGGCGGTATGTCTTACACCGGTGGCTATCTTCCCATTCACACCCACACCGTGATGCTCGACCTAAGCGCGCTGAATCGGATTGTCTCGATCAACGAAGACGACCTGGTAATCACCGTCGAGGCGGGTGTCACCTGGCAGCAAATCTGGGAAGCTTTGACTCCCCGCGGACTGCGCTTGCCTTTTTTTGGCACCTTCTCGGGAAGCCGCGCCACCGTGGGTGGCGGGCTATCCAACGGGGCGCTATTTATGGGCACGGCGCGCTACGGCAGCGCCGCTGATATTGTGGTCGGCATGGAAGTGATCGACGCGAGCGGGCGGCGCATCCAAACCGGCCAGGCGGCCTTCCATAATGGTCGTCCGGGCTTCCGCCATTACGGCCCGGACCTCACAGGCTTATTTGTACACGACGCCGGGGCACTGGGTGTGAAAACCGTGGCGTCACTGCGTATGATGCCGATGCCAGAGGCCGTCGATTACGCCTCATTTGCGTTTGCCACCCAGAAGGACGCCACCAGGGCTTTGTCCGCGATCGGCCGCAGTGGTTACTGCGAGGAAGCGTATATTTTTGACCCCGCCACCACCCAGCGCTCGCTTGATCTCGCGACCCTTCTGAAAGACATCGGCCGCCTGGGTAACGTCATCCGCTCCCAGTCGAGCGTGCTCAAAGGGCTTCAGGAAGGCGCGAAGATGGCGATGGCCGGTCGGCGTTTTGTCGAAGGTGAGGTTTATACGCTGCACTGCGTCTGCGCGGGACGCTCGGTCGATGGTGTGCGCGACGATCGCCGCGGCGTGGTCAAGCTCGCGCTTGATCATAGTGGTGTAGAGATCAGCAACACGATCCCCAAGGCAGCGAGGGCCAACCCCTTTGAGCCGCTGAACGGCATTCTTGGTTCGCAGGGGGAGCGCTGGGCAGCCCTCAACTCGAAGGTGCCTCACTCCGACGCCGAGCGACTGATCGCAGCAACCGAGGCGGCGATCGACCCTTATCGGGAGCGTATGGCGGCCTGCGGGGTGACCATGAGCTTTCTGTATATCGCGATCACGCAGCATGTTTTCAGTTACGAGCCCGTGCTCAGATGGTTTGACGAGTGGCTCCCTGTGCATCGCCATATACCTGAACCCGACTTTCTCTCGGGCCTGGAAGAACCGGCGCCGAATCACGAGGGACGTGCGCTGGTGGATGAAATACGTAGCAAAATTGTTGAGGTCTTCGCCGAGTTCGGTGCTGCAAGCAACCAGATTGGTAAGACCTACCCTATGCTGGCCAACCTCAACCCCGATAGCCGCAGCATGTTGCGAGCATTGAAGCAAGAGCTCGACCCGGAAGGCCTGATCAACCCTGGCGCACTGGGGGATTTTTCCGCCTGAGGCCTGAGTGACTAACCGTTGCCCTCATGCACCTCCAGCGAGACCAGCTCGTACTGAGTCATCATGTACCCCGTCACCTGCGCCTTGAGCAGCACAAATTCACCATCAGCCGAGACCCATACTTCATAGGGTGGGTGTTCATTGGTCTCATTTGAGCCCTGCGCGGTGCTGCCCCGCTCCCCGTAGCAAAAGTGCAGCGCATCGAAGGTGCCTGCCCCCACGGTAATCGTCTCTTCGCCAATAAATTCGATGATCATCCCTGGGTCGTGCCAAACCAGTGACGGCCCGGTCGCGCCGCGATGATCGAGCGACGTCATCAAGAAACGATCAAAGGTGTGGACCTTTGAGCCCTCGCTTCGGTCAATGACCGCGAGGTGCCAGGCGTCCCCTTGAATGGGATGGGTTCCAAAAATTGCGGGGCGCTCGTCATAGGCCTCGTGCTCTGAAAAACGGCCGCGCTCATGGGTCCAACCCTCACAGTCGGCGCCAGTATCGCCAAAGTAAAACCAGCTGCTGCCCTGTTGCTCGTCGCCGAGCGACAAACGCACAAAGGCGTCGAGCGTATCCCATTCTTTATTTTTGGTGAGGGTGACATCGCGTAACACATTAGGCTCGTCGTCAATCTCACAGTGCGCGCGCAAGGTGCGGCGACCGTCGCCATGTACGGTAATCGTGAAGTGCTCACGACCGCGCTCCACCCCCTCGCGACCGGGCTTACTGCTGGTGTAATGGATGTGTCCACGGAGGGTTTTATGGGGGCGCATAGCAAGCTCCGGAGGGCTGAGACTGTCTTTGCCATGGTGCCACAAAGCGCCTAAGGTGTGAGGCAATCCACGGTCTCCGGGCACAACAATAAGTATGTCCACCCAACCGGATCAAACAGTCGAGCACACTCCCTTGGAGCCGCCCTCAGGAGGCATCTACCCAGGTTGGTGGGTTGTCTTTGCCACCGCCTCGGGGCAGCTGATTCAGGGGGGCTTTGTGTTTTGGAGCATGGGGCTCTATACCGCCACTTTCGAGGATGTTTTTGGAGCTCCCCGGGCACAGATCAATCTCATCGAGACCTGCCTCACGGTGGCGACCAACCTGCTCTCTCCCTTAGCCGGTATCCTGATCGATCGCTGGTCGATCAGACACCTCATGATGATCGGCATGACCGCGATGGGGCTGGGGCTAATGATCTTGAGTCAGGCGGGCACGCTGCTGCATATCTGGGTGGTATGGGCCAGCTTGATTCCCTTGGGCGTGCTCTTGATCGGCGCGATTCCCGGCGCCGCACTGATCAGCCGCTGGTTCATCCGCCGGCGCGGGCTCGCGTTGGGGCTTGCCGCAACGGGCAGCTCACTCGGCGGCTTTTTAATGCCGCCCTTCATGACCTGGATGTTTTTGGAGTGGGACTGGCGCACCGGGCTGATGGTGGCGGGCTGTATCTGTTTTGCCTTCCTGCCGATTTTTTACTGGCTGCTCCGCAACCGACCTGCCGACCTCGGCCTAAGCAGAGAGCCAGCGGCACCTGGGCGGGCCGGCGCGCCCGACTTGGCGGCCACTGCAGCGGTCGATGCCCGGGACTGGGGCATCCCCGATCTGCTGAGGAGCCGCATCTTTTGGTTACAGATGATTGTATCCGGTTCCTTGTTGGCGGTGACGCTCGGCATGCTGGCTAATTTGAGCCTGCACGCGAAAGATCTCGGCGTGACCGGGCAATCGACAGCGCTCCTGTACTCGATCATCGCTGTCTGCTCTTTCAGCGGAAAAGCCCTAACCGGTTACCTCATGGACCGGCTCGGTATTCAGCGGTGCGGCTACCTGATTTGCCTCTTTCTCAGCACGGGTCTGTTGATTCTGTTACTGGTACAGAACTACTCCGGGCTAATCGCCGGCGCCTTTGTCATGGGCCTGGGATATGGCGGCGTGGTGCCAATCTGGACCAACATGCCCGCGCGCACTTTCGGTGCAGGCAGCGTTGGGCGCGCACTCGGTGTGATGAACCCAATGCACATTCCGATCACCGCCACCAGCGCACCGCTGGCCGGCTTCATCAGCGACACCACGGGCAGCTACAACGGCGTGTTCTGGTTGTACGGCGGCTGTTGTGCTCTGGCGGCCATCGGGCTCACAATCATGGGGTCAGTGTTGCGGTCGCCCGACCATCAGCAGGCTATTGTTAGATCAGCGTTAAGCCATCAAGAAGGATCACGCTAAGCGGTTATGGGTAAATCAGAGCACATCTCAACGCCTATGGCGGAGGCCAACCTGAGTGCCTGTCACCCAGGCCATGAGGTTCTCTTTGAGCCCGTTCGAATTGGCCCGGTGACAGCGCCCAATCGCTTCTATCAGGTGCCCCATGCCAGCGGCATGACCGAGACCCACCCCCGAGTGCGCGCAGCGTTTCGCGAGACCAAGGCCGAGGGTGGCTGGGGCGTAGTAAGTACAGGCGCAGTCTCAATTCACCCGAGCTCAGACGATTCACCCCTGCCCTTCGCACGGCTGTGGAGCGATGCCGACATCGCCTCCCACGCATTATCCACGGAGGCCATTCACCGCCACGGGAGCCTAGCAGCCGTAGAGCTGTGGCATGGGGGCGCGGCGGTGATGAACCGTACCTCGCGCCTACCGCCGCTCTCGCCCTCGGGCATTTCATGGGCAGCCACCCACGTGGGCTTTATGGGCCAGCTGCGGCCCAAGAAGATGACCGGTGCTGACATCGAAGAAGTACTGCAATGGCAACGCCTGGCGACGCGACGCGCCCTCGATGCGGGCTTTGACATTATTTACGTGTATGCCGGTATGGGTTATCTCGGCTACGAGTTCCTGCTGCCGGAATACAACCACCGCGACGACGGCTATGGCGGCTCGCTGGAGAACCGCGTGCGCTTCGTCAACGAAATGCTGGAGGTGACCCGCGACGAGGCCGGCAGTAGCGCGGCAGTTGCGTTGCGCATCAGCCTTGAGGAACTGCGTGGCAAGGCCAGTGATCATTACGAAAGCGAGGCACATGGCGTGGTCAGCCTGCTCTCTCACGTGCCGGATCTCTGGGATGTGAAAATGGATTCGAGTCCCACAGACTGCGGCGCCTCGCGTTTTAGGCCTGAGGGCGCCCACGAGCCCATCATCAACTTCGTGAAGCGGGTGACCGATCGCCCGGTCGTCGGCGTGGGGCGCTTCACGTCGCCCGATACCATGGTGTCGCAGATTCGCCGCGGCGTGCTGGATTTGATTGGTGGCGCGCGGGCGAGCATCGCAGACCCCTTCCTGCCAACCAAGATCCGCGAAGGCAACAGCGACGATATCCGCGAGTGCATTGGCTGTAACATCTGCATTGCGAGCTGGCACGACGGCGTGCCGGTGCGCTGCACCCAGAACGCCACGGCGGGTGAAGAGTGGCGGCGCGGCTGGCACCCCGAGCGATTTACCAAAGCTTCTCAGCCGGGCAACGTACTGGTTGTGGGCGGCGGTCCTGCAGGATTGGAAGCCGCACTCATTGCGGCCAAGCAAGGCTTTGAGGTCACCATCGCCGAGCAAACTGATGACTGGGGTGGCCGGGTGCTGCAGGAAAGTCAGCTTCCCGGCATGGCCACCTGGCGCCGGGTGCGTGACTACCGTATTTGGGCGCTTTCGCAAATGGGCAACGTCTCGATGTACAAAAACAGCGAACTCGATGCCGAGGCCGCTTTGAGCCTTGGCGCCGACCACATCGCGGTTGCAACCGGGGCCCATTGGACCAAGCGGCTTTATTCGGCCCTCGAGATCCCCGCAGCACTCCTCGATCTGCCGCAGATATTGACCCCCGAGGACGTATTCGCCGGCACCGTCGCGGCAGATCGCGTATTGATGTTTGATTACGACAACTATTATCTCGGTGGCGTCATCGCCGAGCATTTGGCCGAGCAAGGCAAGGCAGTCAGCTACGCCACCCCTGCGGGGCACGCCTCCGCATGGACCTTTATGACCAATGAGCTGCCATTTGTGTATCAAGCGCTCGCCCGGCGAAACGTCATGATCCACACCACCACCAACCTGATGGATTTTGATGGCAATCGGGCGGCGTTACAGAATTTGTTTAATGCCACGCCATTCGAGATCGAAGTCGATGCGGTGGTGATTGTCGGCCACCGAGAGCCAGAGGATGCGCTTTACCAATCACTGGTTGGCGCCGCGACCAATGAGAAGTCACCTTCGGTCCAGTTGTTAGGGGATGCGCTGGCACCCGGCGCCATCGTGCACGCGGTGCACAGCGGTCACAGCTTTGCCCGTGGGCTGCTCGAGACAGACACCCTATATATGCGCGATGAGCCGGTGGTGCCGACAGAACCTTCCAGAGTCTTTCCCCAGCGGTGAGTACCGAACAACTCCCGACGCTGGCATCACTCGAGCACACCCTACCGCGGGCCAGCTATCTCGATGCGTCAGAATTTCAGCGTGAGTATGCGGCGATATTCGAGTTGGGCTGGGTGTGCGTTGGTCGCAGCGATACACTGACCGAAGCGGGGGATTATCTGGCCATCCGGCTTCAACAGCAGTCGCTGCTGGTAGTTAAAGCCGACAATGGTGAACTAGGCGCTTTTTATAACGTCTGCCGGCACCGCGGCACGGAACTCGTCCCCCTCAAAGATCCCGGCCCAATAAGCGGTCAGTTTTCTCGCAGCATCGTGTGCCCCTACCACGCATGGAGCTATCACCTCGACGGCCGGCTGCGGGGCACCCCGCATCTGGCCATTGATACTGATGGCGTCACGCTGCACTCTATTCCGCTGGCTGAGTGGGGTGGTTTTATTTTTGTCTGTCTGGCGCAGCGCGGTGAACCACTGACGCAAGCGCTGGGTAAAGGCATCGAGCGATTGCAGCGCTACCCTCTTGCAGACCTCAGAGTGGGTCACACCCTCACCTACGAGATTAAAGCCAACTGGAAAGTGATCGTCGAGAACTATAACGAGTGCTACCACTGCGGCCCGATCCATCCTGAACTGTGCCAGATTGTGCCGGCCTTCAAAGAGGGCGGCGGCAACGAGCTCGATTGGGACGACGGGGTGCCGCATCGTGACGGCGCGAACACGTTTACCACCTCAGGCACAACTAAAAGGGCGCCATTTCCCGGCCTCACCGAGACCGAAAAATCTCATCACAAGGGCGAGCTCTTCTACCCCAATCTGATGCTCAGCCTGTCGATGGACCACGTTGCCGCGTTCTACCTTTGGCCGCAGAGTGAGGGTCATACACGGATCCAATGCGACTTTCTGTTCCACCCGGATGAGCTCAGCAAACCCGACTTCGACGGCTCTGACGCCGTTGAGTTCTGGGACGTGGTGAACCAGCAAGACTGGGATATCTGTGAGAGCGTGCAGCGCGGTATGCACAACAAGGTGTTTGAGCACGGCTACTACGCGCCCATGGAAGACTACAGCCTCGATATCCGACGCTACGTGCGCGAAAAACTCGATAAGGCCGACAGCGAGTGCTCATGAGCCGGGTACCCACACGCTGGCGCTTGTTCAGCGTGCTCTTTTTATTGAGCTTCCTCTCTTACTTAATGCGCCAGAACATCCACGTGGCAGGCGAGTTCATGATGCCCGAGCTGGGCATCAGCGAAATAGAGATGGGCTGGATTTATGCCGCCTTCATTTGGGGCTATGCAGTATGTCAGCTGCCGGGTGGTGTATTCGGCAAGCTACTCGGGCCAAGAGTAGCGCTGACCTGCGCGGGTGCAGCATGGGTCATCACCACAGGTCTGACCGGATGGCTCCCGGGTGAGGTTTTTACAACCGCCACGGGGGTAATCGGTTGTTTGCTGGTGGTGAGATTCTTCGTCGGCGTCGCCCACGCGCCGATCTACCCGATACAGGCGGCCGTGGTGGAACGCTGGTTCCCGGTTGGGCATTGGGCATTGCCCAATGCGGTGGGCAGTACGGGTCTGACACTCGGCGCTGCGGTGACGCAGCCGCTGGTGGCGGTGGTGATGGTCTATTGGGGCTGGCGGGCCTCGTTTTATGTATTCGTCCCGCTGGGCATCGCGCTATTCTGGCTGTGGTGGCGCTACTCGACCGATGCTCCCGCAGAGCACCCTGCCATGACCGACGAAGAGCTGGCGCACATTCAGGCGAACCGAGAACAGCTCACCTCCAACGCCGGATTCGGCGCCTGGCGGCAAATCATTCGCAACCGCGACACGCTGCTGCTCACCTGCGCCTACTTTGCCGAGAACTGCATTTTCTATCTGTTCTTCACCTGGTTCTTTCACTACCTGGTGACCGAGCTCGGTTTCAGTATTCTCGAAACCGGCTTTCTCGCCTCGCTGCCGTGGCTCTGCGGTGCTGTGATGGCTTCGGTGGGGGGGTATGCTTGCGACGCGCTTTGCGCATGGCTCGGACCGCGTTTGGGATGCCGCATTCCGGCTATCACCGGACTTATTGGCGCCGGCATTTTCCTTTACGCCGGGCTCTATGCCAGCTCCCCCTACACCGCCGTGGTGTTGCTGTCGCTGTGTTTTGCCAGCACCCAGCTCACCGAGGGCGCCTACTGGTCTGCTCAGACCTATATCGCGGGGCCCTACACGGCACCGGCCTGCGGGGTGATGAATACAGGCGGCAACTTTGCGGGGATAGTGGTAGCACCGCTCATGCCCTATCTGGCCAGCCACGTAGGCTGGGTGACCGCGCTCTCAACCGGCACCGCCATGGCGTTTTTTGGCGCCGCGCTGTGGCTGTTCATCCGCGCGGACAGACCCTTCGTGCCGAGCACCAAGCCCGCCTGATTCCGCGACAGAGCGCGCTGACTTATTTGAGGGCTTTGATGGCAACCATCAGCCAGCTCATTATCAGGAGTATCCCTCCCACTGGCGTAATCATCGCCAAGAGCGTCATGTCTGTCAGCACCAGCGCATACAGCGAGAACGAGAACAACAAGACGCCCGCGGTGAAACCCATCATGGGCAACCGCCACCGGCTATCACCTGTTTGCGAGCCCAACGCCAGTGCCAAAATAACCGCAGCGTGAATCAAGTGGTATTGCGCCGCTGTGTCCCAGACAGCGATACGCTCTGGCGAGATCGACGCTTGCAAAGCATGCGCGCCAAAGGCGCCAGCTGCCACACCTGCGGCACCAAGCAAGCCC
Source organism: Halieaceae bacterium (assembly GCA_902623175.1). Taxonomy (GTDB): domain Bacteria; phylum Pseudomonadota; class Gammaproteobacteria; order Pseudomonadales; family Halieaceae; genus Luminiphilus. Next base: position 149,848 of record CACNSR010000001.1, on the reverse strand, counting down.
GCGATCAGCAGATAACGGTTCATCAAGACAGATCCGTCACGATGCGGATGCCCGACTCTGGCTGCCGGGAATCCGCCCGGGCTTGCCCTCGCACGCAGCTCTGATGAGGCAATCTGCGGCGCAACCACCGCAAGGTGCCGTCTCGGACTGGGCCGTTTGGGGTGATTCACTCATAACGGGAGTTACTTCTCAGTGAAAGGCGTGGGTAGTCGAGAGGGTAGCGCATCATCAAGCTGAATGCCCAGGTCAGACGGATCGCCACCCATATTGCACTGGTATACGTGTCGGAGGAGGCATGCTCTGTGCATCCGAAATGGCCAATCTGGAGTAGACTTGGTTCCTGATCGGCAGTCGGTAACATGTTGGTTATTAGTGTGAGGCAACGCCCGACTCGTGGCTACCCAATGCTGCGCCGCTCCTGACAACGAGAATGATGATGCAAGGTGACAGTGGCGGCGGACATGAACCGACGGCTGACATTACATAACCTGAGCGGGCTGGCAGCAGCGATGTTATGTGCCATGCTACAGGGCTGCAGCGACCGCACGAGCATCGGTGGGGCGCGCTATGGCGGCCAAGCCCCTGCTGTGCCCGTGATGACGGTGCCCGCACAGCTGACCGATTTACGAGAAACCCTGACCTCAGTGGGCACCGCCCGGGCGCTTAAAAGCGTCTCGGTCTATGCCGAGACCTCGGGCCGCGTTACCGCAGTTACGATTGATGCCGACACCGCGGTCGCCGAGGGTGACTTGCTCTTGCAACTCGATGACCGAGATGAAACGCTGGCAGTGGAGCTGGCCACCGTGAAACTCGCCGATGCTGAGCGACTGGTTACACGCTATACGACTGTCAACGCTCGGGACGCCAATATTCCCGAGAGCCAGCTCGATGACGCCAGAGCCGCAGTAGACAGCGCTCGCATTGCGCTGGAGCAGGCAAGGGTCGACCTCGACCGACGCCGCATTACCGCGCCCTTCGCCGGTCGCGTGGGTATCACCGAGATCGATGTGGGTGATCGGATCGATACCACCTCCTTGGTTACAACTATCGACGACCGCAGCCTATTGCTGGTGAACTTTTCAGTGCCTGAGGTGTATGTGGATCGCGTCACGCGGGGCAAACCGGTAGATGTGCGACTATGGGACGTCGCCGACGCTCCGGTATCCGGCGAGATTGTCGCAGTGGATTCGCGCATCGATATCAACTCCCGGGCATTCATCGCCCGTGCGGCCATCGACAACGCAGCTGATCGCTTCCGGCCCGGCATGGCTTTTGAAGTCAGTCTAAATGCTTCTCGCGGTGCCTTTATTTCCGTGCCCGATATCGCGGTGCAATGGGGCGCAGACGGCGCCTATGTCTGGGTCGCCGAAGATGGGCGCGCTGCACGACGGGAGGTTCGTTTGGTAAAAAGACTCGCGGGCGCGATCCTGATTGAGGGAGAAGTAGCCGAGGGCGAACTCGTGGTCATGGAAGGCGTTCAATCGGTTCGCGCGGGCGTTGCGCTCAAACCGCTCAGTGATAATCTGAACCCGGCCGACAATGACTGAATCTGACATCCCGATCAAAAGGGGGTTACCCGAGCTGGGGGTGCGCAGACCCTGGCTGGTGCTGGTGCTCAATCTCCTGATCGCCATCGGCGGTATTGCCGCGCTGCTAGCCATTGAGGTACGGGAGCTCCCCGACGTCGACCGCCCTGTTGTATCAGTAAACGCCTTCTTGCCCGGTGCCTCCCCCGAAACCATGGACTCAGAAGTCACCCGGCTCTTGGAGGGCGCAGCCGCCCGCGTCTCAGGCGTGATGAACATTAACTCCTCGAGCGAGGAAAACAACACCCGCATATGGATCGAGTTCCGCCCGGAGATCGATACCGATCAAGCCGCTTCCGACGTGCGCGAGGCGATTAGTCGCATTGAGCGCGATCTGCCGGAAGCGCTGGAGCAACTGTCTGTTTACAAAGCCGACGAGCAAGCCGGCGAAATCATGCGCATCGCAGTTCGGTCATCCATCCATACCGATGAAGAACTGAATCGCTTTGTGGAGCAGGACATCGTCCCACGCATCGTGTCACTACCCGGCGTTGCGGATGCCTCGCTCCTCGGGTCACGTCAGCGGGTATTGCGGATCATCCTCGACCCACTGCGGCTCACCAGTTACGGACTCACTGTGGCCGACGTTGCCACGGTATTGCAGGCGGCACCGCTCGATGTCCCGGCGGGCAGTTTCCGCGCTGGAGATCAGCAGTTGTTGGTCCGTGCTGACGCCGCGGTGACCAGCGAAGAAGACATTGCATCACTCATTATTCGCGATGAGATTCGCATCGGTCAGGTGGCAAAAGTCGCGTTCTCCCCCGAGGACGCCACCAGTTTTGTACGGCTCAACGGCGAGCGCATCGTTGGCATCAGCGTCATACGCCAGGCGGGCTCCAACACCGTGCGCATTGCCGACGGGGTCCGTACTGCGGTGGCCGATATCAATACCCGGATCGAGGGCGTGGACCTCCGTATCAGTTCTGATGATTCCATTTTTATTCGAGGCTCGGTCAGAGAAGTCGTCACGACGCTGCTCATTTCTATTCTGGTAGTGATTGGCACCATCCGGTTATTTACAGGCTCGATGCGCCTCACGCTGATCCCCGCGATAGCCATTCCCATCTCCCTGCTCGGCACACTGGCGGCCAGCTGGATGCTGAGCTTCTCAATCAACATCCTGACACTGCTGGCACTGGTGCTCGCTGCGGGGCTGATTGTTGATGACGCCATCGTGGTGCTGGAGAGCGTGCAGCGCCAGCGGGCTGAAGGGAACGGGCCGAGCGCAGCTGCCGTAGTGGGCACGCGCAAAGTGTTTTTTGCAGTGATCGCCACCACCGCGGTGTTGATTGCCGTATTTGTGCCCATCGCTTTCTTGCCCGGCACCGCCGGCAGGCTCTTTCAGGAGTTCGGTCTGGTACTCGCGGTCGCTGTGGCGATCTCTTCATTTGTCGCACTGAGTCTGGTGCCCGCGGTCATGGCGCGCCTCCCCGCCTCCGCGCCCCGACAGCGCCGAGTGAGCGATTTGGGCAATCGATTGGCGCAGTCATACCATGCATCGCTAAAGACGGTGCTCAGCGCACCCCGCCGCACGGCATCGATCTGTGTGCTAGCCGCAGCTAGCGCTGCAGGGCTTTACACCCTGCTTGATCAGGAGCTGTTGCCGGCAGAGGACCGCGGCACCATAAAAATTTTTGCCAAAGGTCCCGACGGCGTGGGCCTAAACTACACCGAGCGGCAGGCGGACCGCATGGAAAATATCCTCATCCCGCTTTTGGAGCGGGGCGAAATCGTCGCGCTTTTCACCGTGGTGGGGCGCTGGGACCCCAACAACATATTCATGCTGGCCAAGCTCGCCGACTGGCGGGAGCGGGAGCGCAGTCAGCAAGAAATCGCCGCCGACCTGAAACCGCTTTTTGCCGATCTACCGGGCGTTACAACACGCATCTTCAGCGCCAACTCGCTGAACCTGAGGGGTGCGTCGAGCGGCGGCCTGAGTGTGGCGCTCCTCGGAACAGACTACGACGAGATCTACGCCGTAGCTCGGGAATACACCGAACAAATTCGGTTGAGACTGGACTCGGTGAGCCGCCCCAGCATCGGCTATGACCCCTCGCAACCTCAGCTCTCGGTTGAGATCGATCGTGAGCGGGCCTCCGATCTCAACATTCCCCTGGAAGACGTTGCACAGACTCTGCGCGTGATGGTAGACGGTGCGCGCATTGTCGACTTGAACGCCGATGACCAGACCGTGCCGATTGTTCTGGAGGCCGGTTCAGAAAAAATTCGCGATCCCAGCGACTTGGTGAACCTTTACGTTCGCACTCGATCCGGCGCATTGGTGCCGCTGTCGAGTATTGTGCGCCTGGACGAGCGCGGTGTGGCCAGCCAGCTCGACCGGCGAGAGCAGCGGCGCGCCATCGAGATCGATGTCGAGATTCAACCGGGCTTTGCGATGCAAAACGCGGTCGATGATCTTTTTCAGCTCGCTGACGAAGTCCTCCCCGACAGCGTAACCCTGATCACTCGGGGCGAGGCCGCGGCGCTCGCGGAGACCAACCGCGAGACGCTGATCACCTATGGCTTTGCTCTGCTAATCGTTTTTTTGGTGCTGATCGGACAGTTCGAAGGCGTGACCTCGGCCTTAGTGATTATGGCCATTGTGCCTTTTGGATTGGCGGCGGCGATATGCGCCCTATTCCTGACTGGCACCTCGCTCAACATCTACTCGCAGGTGGGATTGGTGATGCTAATAGGTCTCATCGCCAAAAACGGCATCCTCTTGGTGGAGTTTGCGGATCAGCTCCGTGACCGGGGCTTTGCGGTGCGTGAGGCGATCGAGGAAGCGGCGCGCATCCGGCTACGCCCGATCGTTATGACGCTGGTGTCGACGGTGCTGGGTGCCCTGCCCCTAATACTGGCCTCGGGCCCGGGCTCTGAGGCACGTTCTGCAGTGGGCTGGGTGGTGTTTGGCGGCATGGGTATCGCGACGGTCTTCACCTTATATCTCACCCCAGTGGCCTATCTCGGGATTGCCCGCTTTGCCAAAGCGCGGGCCGCTTCGGGGAACCAGCTCCATCAGGAGCTGGCGCAGGAAGGTCTGAAAAAGTAATGCCGTGCGCGGCGGCGGTCATAGAATGGCTAGAGGCGCATACTGAATAATGGAGCGCAGCAAGTGGCATCGCGCACTGATCATCGTCTCGCTTATTTTTGCGGGAGAGGCGATCTTTACCCTGCCCTACCACGTTACCCGCTTTTTTCGGCCAACAGTCCTCGAAGTCTTTGAGCTCAGCGCCACCGAACTTGGCCTAGCGCAAAGCGCCTATGGGTTCATTGCAATGGCCGCCTACTTTTTTGGTGGGCCGTTGGCGGACCGTTTTGAACCGCGCAAACTGCTGGCGGGCTCTCTGTGGGCGACCGCATTGGGCGGCCTCTATCTCGCCACCTTCCCTGACGTCGCGGGCGTCATGTTGGTATGGGGCTTTTTTGGGTTAACCAATATCCTGTTGTTCTGGGCGGCGCTGATTAAAGTGGCCCGAGCCTGGGGCGGCGATGATCAACAGGGCCTCGCTTACGGACTGCTAGATGGCGGCAGGGGTTTATTAGCCGCTGTATTGGCATCACTTGGTGTTTTTGCTTTCTCAGTGGCGTTCCCACTGGGCTATGACGCCGCAACGCTAGAGCAAAAAGGGGCCGCGCTGAGGCAGGTGATTTATGGCTACACGGCGGTCACGGCCGCGGTGGGGGTTCTGGTGTGGTTTACGCTACGCGGCCTCGATGGCGGAACCGACAACACGCAAACTGTACCCACCTCTGACTTCTTTCGCCAGATCAAGGCAGTCATCAAACTGCGTGTGGTGTGGCTGCAGTCGACGGTATTGGTCTGTGCCTACAGCAGCTACAAAGCGTTTGATCAGTACGCGCTATTTGCTGTGCGTGGCCATGGCATTGATGAGATCGACGCGGCACAGATTGTGGCGACCGGAGCCTGGACCCGCCCCATCGCAGCGCTGGCGCTCGGACTTTTGGGGGACCGTTTCGGTATCTCACGGATGGCGCTGGTCTGTTTTGTGCTGCTCATCATGAGCCACTCGCTGTTTGCCTTTACCGGCACGGCGCTCGGCAACATGCCGATGATTCTGCTGAATACGCTGGTCACCGGCATCGCGATCTTCGGGTTGCGCGGGCTCTATTTTGGCTTACTTGAAGAAGGGCAAATACCGCTTGCTGTGACCGGCACCGCGGTGGGCTTGGTATCCGTGATCGGATATACGCCTGATGTTTACATCGCCGCGGTGGCTGGCTACTTGATGGACCAAAGCCCGGGACTCGCGGGCTTCCAGCATCTGTTTATGCTTTTGCTTGGGTTTTCGGTTGTTGGCGCGATAGCAGCCGTCACATTTGAGCATCAAGCGCGCGCGCCATCGTTGACAGCCGGCTTCAACTCGCGATAAAAAAATAGGCAGTCATCCCCCCGGCCACCGCAATGATAGCTCGGCGGACGAGCCGCTGACTCACCACTCTCACCGCAGTCGCGGCCGCGTAACCACCGATCAACGTGCCGATGAGCACGATCGCGCCCTCTCTCCAAGCGATAAGGTCTCCGACGCCGAGCATCACGATCGCCAAAATGGATACCAGCGCCGAGACCAACAGCTTCAGCCCGTTCATCAAATGGATATCCTGATGACCCGCCAGCGACAAGTAGCCGAGCAAGATGATGCCCAAGCCGGCATTGAAAAAACCACCGTAGGTGCAGACCAGCAGTAGCAACAGCGCCAGCAATACATCGCCCAGCGCCGAAAGCGACTGTTTGCCCTCGAAGCGGCGGCGCAACGCCGCCTGCAAAGGATCGCCCCAGATCAACAGCACGGTGGCCAGCAGCAGCAACCAGGGAATCACGCGACTGAAGGTGTTTTCCGGAGTCTCAAGCAACAGCCACGCGCCGAGGCCGCCGCCGATGAGTGCCGAAACCGCGACTTTTGGTAGCTGATGCCGATGCGCCCACAGTTCCCGGCGGAGTCCCACAGCGCCACTCAGGTAGCCGGCGCTCGAGGCAAAGGTATTGGTGGCATTGGCAGCGATGGGAGGCACGCCCGCCGCCATCAGCGCTGGGAACGTAATGAAACTGCCGCCTCCCGCGATGGAATTGACCATACCGCCTATCAGACCGGCAAGAAACAGACCCACCTCTTCGATCAAGCTGTCACCTGACTAACATCAATACAGACAGCGCACTCTGCGCTGTCTGGTGTCGCTGCGCAACGGGTCTACGCAAGGTCCCCGGGTCATCGGACATCCAGACCGATTGCTGTAATAATCGGGGAAAATAAATCTGGGGCATACAATGGGGCATGGCTTTTTCGTTTGGGCAAGCAGTGTTTTGCTCGTTTGCTCACTGCTGTTGCCATCAGAGGTGAGCGCGTCGACCGAATTTGAGGTTCAGCTACCGCAGGTTTTTCTTCAAGGCATCACCTACGACCTGACCGTCCCCTCGCCCGCCACGGGTCACACTGCCACCTTGCAGCCCTCGCCGTTACTCCGCGTCAATGATTTTCCTTACACTCCGAGTCGCTCTGACGACGCATGGATATTCAGTGACGTGACCGATGCCGGCACGGGTGCCGCTGTGGTGACTTTGGAACTCGCAGGAGAAGTCGTGCAGCGAGCCGAGGTTCCTGTGATCCCAGCTTGGGTCTCGATACTACCGCCATTGGTAGCGATCGGCGTGGCGCTCCTCATCCGGAGCGTATTACCCGCTCTGATGCTGGGTTTATGGCTGGGGGCCTGGGCGCTGGAGGGCCTGACGGCCAAGGGCGTCTTTACAGGCCTATTTGCGAGCTTTGAGGTCTATGTAGCCAATGCGGTGGCGGATTACGATCACGCCACCATCATGCTGTTCACGTTCATGATTGCCGGCATGGTGGGCGTGATTTCACGCAATGGCGGCATGCGCGGCATCGTCGAGTGGATTATCACCGGCGCCAACAGCGCCAAGCGCGGGCAACTGGCGGTGTGGTCATTGGGGCTACTCATTTTCTTCGACGACTACTCCAATACCCTCGTGGTGGGTAACACCAGCCGCTCCATCACCGACCGACTGCGGATCTCACGGGAGAAGCTCGCCTACCTCGTCGATTCAACAGCGGCACCGCTAGCAACAGTCGCGCTGGTCACGACCTGGATCGGCTACCAGGTGAGCCTGATTGGCGATGCCATTGCACCACTTGATGACCTCACCATGAGCGCTTACGGCATATTCCTGAACTCTATCCTCTATAGCTTCTACCCGTTCATGGCGATCCTGTTGGTTCTCTTGGTCATCACCACGGGGCGCGAGTTCGGCCCGATGCTCGCGGCTGAGCGACGCGCCCGCTTCACTGGCGTCACGGCGCCGCCGGTCAAATCGCGAGTCGGTCAGGATGAAGAGGCAGCATTGGCGATGAGAGAAGGCGTACCGCCAAGAGCGTTTAACGCGCTGATTCCGGTGGCGGTGATGATTTTGGGGATTCTGGTCGGCCTTTACGTTACCGGCGAGGGAGACACGATCGGCAAGATTATCGGCTCGGCAAATTCCTATCGCGCTCTCATGTGGGCATCACTGGCGGGCGCACTGGTCGCGATTGTTATGACAGCTGCGCAGCGGTTGCTGAGCCTCGATGAAATCGTTGATGCCTGGGTGTCAGGGGCGCGGTTCACGTTTATTGCCATGATTATTCTGGTGCTCGCCTGGTCAATGTCAGAGATCAGCCGCGAACTGCACACCGCAGACTTTCTGATCGCGAGTCTTGGGAACAGCCTGCCCGCGGCGGCGCTGCCCGCCGTCATTTTCGTATTAGCAGCGTTTACAGCGTTTTCGACTGGCAGCAGCTGGGGCGCCATGGGGATTTTGTTGCCGCTGGTGCTCCCACTTTGCTGGGCAATTATGAGCATGGAGGGTCTGACCGGAGGCGGGGATTACTCTATTCTCTATTCCTCTGTATCGGGCGTGCTGGCCGGTGCGGTCTGGGGTGATCACTGCTCACCGATCTCGGATACCACGGTGATGTCCTCCCTCTCGGCGGGCTGCGACCATATTGAGCACGTTCGAACGCAACTCCCCTATGCGCTACTTGCGGGCGCCGCCGCCCTTGGCGCTGGCACCTTACCAACCAGCTTTGGCCTTCCCTGGTGGCTCGGCATGCTGGCGGCCGCGGCGGTCACCATGGTTGGCTTGAGACTGCTGGGGGAACCGGTGGAGGACTACCGCGCGGAGTGACAAAGCAGACTACTCTGGCGCCTTCACGAACCGCCTAAACTCGGTTTTTTTCTCCGCCACGCGCTCGTATACTGCGCGCGGTATTAGTGCAGTGACACTGTGATCATTGGTCAATCGGATTTCAGCGTATCAACGCTATGAGTCAGCCAATAATGTGGAAACCGCCATCACATGACGACCTGGACTTTTAAATCAGCCAAGGGGCGACAGTGGCATACCGGTGCCATCGCCTACTCTCTGACTGCCTACGTTATCGGCTGGTGGCTGTTATTTTCCGGCGGCTGGGCAGGTTTTATTCCCGGCGTTTTGTTGTTGGGCCACGGCATGATTATTGCGGCCTACATGATCCACGAATGCGCCCACAACACCGTGTTTACAGTGAACAGGCATAACAATGAGTTGGCAAGCTGGCTGGGATGGATCTGCGGTTCCTGCTACGGCACGGTAGAAGATATCCGCACCAAGCACTTCCGGCATCATGTCGAGAACGACGATGTGGTGTGGTTTGATTACGAGGGTTTTTTCAAAAAACATCCGCTCGTTTATCGCATCACGATCTTTCTGGAGTGGTGTTTCATCCCCGCTCACTGCATCCTGATGCACACCATCATGGTTTTTACTGCATTCATTATCCCTCAGCGGCGTAACCAGCTCCCGCGCAACGTCGGAGTAATTCTGGTTCGATTTAGCCTGCTCGCGGCACTGGCGGCCTACGCCCCCGTCCCGCTGGTCGGCTACCTCATTGCCTATATGCTAATGATTATTGTGCTGCGCTTTGTTGACGGACTGGAGCACGACTACCCCTACCGCACCAACCTCTATACCGACGAGGTCTCCGAGCACAAAGGTGACCTTGAGTGGGAGCAGGAGCACACCTTTAGCCCAATTCTGTCCTGGCGCTATGAGTGGGTGAACTGGCTGATCCTGAACTTTGGATATCACAATGCTCATCACGCCAAACCCACCACCCCGTGGTTCGATCTGCCCTCGCTGCACCGCGAACTCTTCGGGGAAGACCCCGACACAGTGATTCGACTGTGGCCACAATTGGTGATGTACGTGCGCTTCCGACATTACCGAATTTTCCATGACGCGCCCGGACTTAGGCCCGCATCGGGAAAAGATTTTCTGCACGCAGCCCAGTCTGCTCAGCTCACTGGCGGTAATGCGGCGTCATTTCTGACGTCGTTCTAACGCAGCATTGATGGCACACACCCTCGATATTTATCAGTCGCTCTGGGCGATGGAGCGACGTATTCCCGGTCAAGCAGAAGAGCCGGTCGAAGCACACATGGAACATATAGCCGAGGCTGGTTACGCGGGGGCCTGTGTTGATCCGAATGTATCCGAGATCCCGGATTGCCTAGCGTTAAAGCCTGCCTTCGAGCGATTGGGGCTGAAGTGCATGGTCAACGCCTTTCCGCACGACGTGGATTCTATGTTGCCACTGTTAGACATGGCCGCGGAAATGAACGCCACTCAGGTCAACGTGATCGGCGGCGTTATGCCTTTGACCGCAACAGAGGCGACACCGGTCGTAGAGGCTTGGCTCGCGATGGCTAACACATATGACTTTCCGCTGTTGCTCGAGACGCACCGTAACGGCACCTTGAACGACCTGTTCTTTACACTGGAAGTACTAGAGAAACTCCCAGAGTTGCGACTGTGTGCCGACCTCTCTCACTTTGTCGTCGATCGCGAGCTGCAAATCCCGCTGAATGAAACTGACGAAGCTTATTTCTCGACGATCCTTGAGCGTTCAGACTCGTTTCAGGGACGTATCTCTAACAATCAGCAAATCCAGATTGCGATTGATTTCCCCCAGCACCGGGAATGGGTTGCCCAGTATCGGCAGTGGTGGCAACAGGGCATCTCTAAGTGGCATGCGCGGCAGACCCGCGGTGCCACACTCAATTTTTTGGTGGAACTTGGACCCCCTGCCTATGCGATCACGGGCGCCGACCAGCTTGAGCTCTCGGACCGCTGGCAAGAGGGCCTGCAGATCCGCGAGTGGGTTCAAGCGATCTGGTCAGAGGTCGAGAGCGCCTGAGACGGCGCAACCTCATCAAGCCGCGAGCACACCCTCAATGAGCGTCAGCGCCTCGGCGACCTCGTCCGCGGTGTTGTAATGCCCTAACCCAAGACGCAGCACCCCTTCTTGGGGGTCGAGATCCAGCGCTTTCGCCACCTCAAAGGCGTAGTTGTCGCCCCAATGACAATAAAGGCCCGCATCTGAAAGCTGTTGCGCGATCGCACTGGCAGGAAGCCGATCATGAGTAAAGGAAAAGGTCGCCACACGATGGGTCAAGGTACTCGCGCCCTTCATGGTCAGCCCTGACATCGCTACCAAACCCGCCAGTAGCTGCTCCGACAAGGCGTCCTCGTGTGCGCCCATGGCCGCGTACGCGCCCTCGAATAATTGGCGACGATCGCCACCACAGCCCGTCTCGGCTGCCAACCATTGAAAGTATTCAAGCGTACCCATGAGGCCTGCAATCAGCTCAAACGCTGGCGTGCCCAGACTGAATCGAAAAGGCAGGTCATTGCTGGCACAACGAAGTTTGTATGCGCGGAGCGATTCCAAACGTTCCCGTTTGCCATACACGACGCCCAGATGTGGCCCATAAAACTTGTAGGGAGAGCAGGCGAGGAAGTCGCAGCCCAGATCTTTCACATCGATTAGTCGATGGGACGCATACTGAACCGCGTCGACGTAGACCATTGCGCCAGCACCCTGCGCCATCGTAGTGAGGGCTCTAACGTCGTTCACACCGCCCGTCAGGTTACTTGCATAATTGAGCGCCAATAAACGCGTGCGGTCATTCAGCAAGGGCTCGAGCAGTTCCGGCTCGACACGCCAGGTGTCTCGATCAAACTCTAGCCATTTCACGACCAAACCATTGTCTTCGGCCATCTGCAGCCAGGGCGAGACGTTCCCCTCGTGCTCCATCCGAGTGATGATGATTTCATCACCCGACTCGAACTGATGGGCGAGACTCCGCGAGAGCTGATAGGTTAGCGTGGTCATATTGGCGCCGATCAGCACCTCACCCGGGTCGGACGTGCCCAAAAAGTTGGCCATAGCAGCGACGGTAGCGTCATAGATTGCATCGACTTCGACGGAGGTCGGGTTAAACACGCCGGTATTGCTGTTGTAACGGTGAAAAAAATCGACGATGCGGTCAATGGACTGTCGAGGCACCTGCGTGCCCGCCGCGTTATCAAAATAGATGCGGCGCTGGCCATCATCTGTTGTCGCCAGTGAGGGAAATTGTTGCCGAACCGCTTCGATTGGAAATGCCATGGTGAGTTCTACCCCTTACCCTTGCGCCCTAAGGCAGCTACGCATCGTCTCTTGCTATAGCTGCTCAAAAAAATCCAAAATTAGCGGCCAGCTGGAGTTGAGGTTATACATGTGGCCCATATCGCCACGGCAATCCAGCACTGGCGGCCATTGTGAGTCGCTCTGGCAATAAGACCATCCTCGGCACTCCATGCTGGAGCTACCAATATCGACGGGCTCCGCGGGCACTGTGGTGTCACAGCTATGGGCCTCAGCCCACACCTTGGTGATCGCTGAGGCGCTGGAATAATAATAGACGTCGCCATCGGAAGTAGTAGTGAAAGTGTCCTGCCCCCATTCCCCCGGGGGGACAGTTCTGTCCCGCGAGCCGGTTATCGAAATGACGGGCATACTGCCCTCAGATACTGGCGGGTCTAAATAGCCGCGGTGAGGCAAACCCAAAATGGGCGCTATTGCCCTAAACACTTCCGCACTCCGCTCGTCACGGCCCAAATCCCAGACAAACATACCGCCGTTTGAACCGCCTACGGCGTAGACGCGATCGGAGTCAGTGCAGACATTGGAGGACACTTCTTGAACCAGCGCCGCGGCAAATGCCACATCATCAACAGAGCATTGCGTCCAGGAGCACCCGTTCTCAGCAATTCCCCCGCAGGACGGGTAGGTGTAATCAGGCGTCCTGTCATCATCACAAATCGCGTTCGTGTCGCCGCTTACGGCTGAGTTGAGGCCATCACCGTCGAGACCTGTCGTTGACCCCTGAAACGACCAGGACGACAGTCGATTGCCCGGCTCCTCGCGCCCAAGCCCCAGCGGCGCCACCAATACATAGCCTCGCTCATCTGACTGTGACTGCACCGTGACATTGTCCAGAAATTCACTCCCATCACCGCCCCAACCATGAAACAACAAGATCAGCGGATAAGCCTGATCGGAGCTATAACCAGTGGGAAGCCGGACCCTGAACTGGCGCGCGATGCCGTTCTGCTCGAGAGTATAGTCTCCCGAACTCCAGCTGGCGGAGGGGCAAACCGTCCCCGTATCGGGTGCGCCGACCTCAGCAATGTCGGCAATTTCGAAGCTCTGGGTTGCAGTATCAAAATCCATCACCACATCCCACTGACGTCCCTCAACGGTGAGACCTCTCAGGGTAAAAGAAGAATCGCCAAATGACACCTTTGATACCGTCGACGTATCGACTTCCGAGCTGTCGCCGATATATGAGGATATGAAACGGTCGACCTTCACGGTCGCGCTTTGGGTAGCGACACCGCCATCCTCAGAGATCGCTCGGGCGGTAAATACATACTCTCCCGGCGCGAGCCCCTTGTAGTTATAGGCCATGGAGAAACCTGAAGTATCAGAGTCGGGAAAGTCGGGGTAAACCTTTGCCACATCGCCTCTCGCTCCCCCCATGGGCACATCGAACGCATAGGTGCCGTCCACATCGATCTCTATCGAGGCAATACCTGACTCCGCGACAGCCCAGCCGCGCAAGTTGGAAATGCCTGTGTAAAAACCGGCAGTATTCGGCTCTTCTAAATTTACGATCACCATCTCTGAGCGGACTGCGGTAGAAAAGATTGTGAGCAGCCCTAAGAAAAGCCCGCTTTGAATGGGTGTTGGCATATGCAGCCTATGACAATATGAGAGGACAGCAGATTACTCACAGCGCATGCCGACGTAAAGTGACGCACCGTCATCGTCAAGTGATGTGACATGGTGCAAACTTAGACAGCGCGACTCGTTTTTAAAAGAGCAAATACGGGGCGTATACGAGAGGACCGACAGTGGCATCAGCAGTCATCGATGTGCACGCCCACGTGGTATTCGAGGCGTTAAATGGCAGCGCGGGCCACTATGGTCCTGAGGCTGGTATTGACGAGCAAGGCGCCCGGTTTTTTCGTATCGGTGGTTACACGATGAAACCCATCTCTTATGACGGCACGGTCTTTACGGACCTAGATCTTCGGATTTCGCATCTCGATCGACTGGGCATCGATATTCAGGTGCTTTCTCCTAACCCTCTTACTTTCCTACATGGCATCGAGCCCGCTATCGCCACTGACTTTTGCCACCAGCACAACCAACTGATGGCGGATACCGTTGCAGCAGCCCCCGACAGACTAGTCGGTCTTGCAGCGCTGCCCATGCAAGACGTGTCTGCTGCATGCGAGGAGCTGGAGCATGCAGTCAGCGCATTAGGTCTCAAGGGCGCTATGATCGGCACAGATATCCCGCAGGGTTTTGCCTGTCAGTCCTTAGATTCGCTCTACCAAAAACTGACTGATCTGGATGTGCCACTATTCGTTCACGCGAGCTCCACAGATGGCGTAGGCGGACTCAAAGATGACCGGCTCAGCCAGCACAACCTCTCGCTGAGTCTGGGTTACGCGCAAGAGGAAACGCTCGCTGTCGCACAACTGCTTCTAGGTGGTGCACTCGATCGGCATCCCACACTTGATGTGTGTGTTTCACACGGCGGCGGTGCAGCAGCGTTTCTGGCCGAAAAAATGGACCAGCTGGCGCAGGTGGACCCTGCCGCCTCGGAGAGTGTGAAACGGAATGGATTTGGCCATGAACTACAAAATTTATGGTTTGATACTCATGTGAAAGGCGAGGTAGCGGCTGCAGCACTTCGTCATTATGCCCATGAGGATAAGTTAGTCTTGGGCACCAATTTGGGAGGGTTCGATACACCCGAGGCATTGAGCGCGGACGCCACACGCCTATCTCAAAATGCCAGACGACTTCTGAGGTTGCCGTGATAATACTCAAAAATATTGCTCTGTTTAACGGCCACGCCGATCACTTCTGTGGCGATGCGTGCGTGGCGTTCGCCGACGGCCGCGTCATCTACGCGGGCCCCCGGGACGGCAGCCCACCGCTCAACGATGAAACACAAGTTATCGATGGCCACGGCCACTTTGTCATGCCGGGCATGGTGGAGTCACACGCCCACCTCTCCTACACCAACAACGGCCCGCTTGAGCTCGACAAATCTCCTGTCGAGGAGGTGGTAATTAAAACGATCCATAACGCCAGGGTCATGCTGGGCTCCGGGTTCACTTCAGCGATCAGCTTTGGCTCGGTGCACAGGGTCGACGCATTCCTCAAGCGCGGTATCGAGTGCGGCGACGTCTTGGGGCCACGACTATTAGCCGGCGGTCGCGACATTGGCTCAACCGGCAGTAATGCCGACCTGCACCCCGACTACGCGCAATTGAAAATCGACGGGCTGGGTATGATCACCGACGGTCCTTGGGAAGTCCGTAAAGCCGTCCGCACGCTGTCTAAAAACGGTGTCGATGTAGTCAAAGTGATGATCGATGGGGAATTAATCTCCTCGGGCGGAGGGATCAAACCCGGTGTGCTGGGCTTCACGGATGAGGAGCTGGAGGTGCTCGTTGGCGAGGCGCACCACCGTGGCATGCGGGTCGCCTCCCATGCACGATCTGCCGCGGCAGTCAAGCAAGCGGTAAAGGCTGGCGTCGACTTCGTTGGCCATGCGAACTATCTGGATGACGAAGCCCTGGCGCTACTCGAGGCGAATCGCGACCGCGTATTCGTAGGCCCAGCGGTCGCTTGGGAGATTACTTTTCTTGAGCATTATCAGAGCTTCGGGTTTGAAACCGGTAGCCCTGAGTATCAGGGCTACGCTGCGGAGCTAGAGGTAACCCAAACTTCTGTAAAGCGGATGCGAGAAGCCGGTATCAGAGTGTTGGTAGGTGGAGACTATGGCCTCAACATCACACCCCATGGCACCTATGCTACAGAGCTTCAGTACTTTACTGATTACTTCGGCTTTTCTCCCGCCGAGGCGCTGCAAGCTGCCACGAAACACGGCGGCGAGGCCTTTATGCCAGACGGTAGCCTCGGCACGCTGGAGGCAGGAAAAATCGCAGACATGGTGATTGTGAAAGGGAATCCGCTGGAGCAGATCAGTGTGCTGCAAGATGCCGATGCCATCACGGCGGTGATCAAAGACGGTCAGATTTATGCGGGTTTGCTCGACAGCCAGTCGCCTCACCAAAAGAATTCTGAACAACTGAACCAGCTGCTGGGAGCACCGCAATGCAATTAGTCGGTAAAGTTGCAGTAATCACTGGCGCTGCGCGAGGCTTAGGCAGAGCCTATGCCGAAGCGCTGGCCGCAGAGGGTGCCGCCATCGTGGCCGCGGACCTCAATGACTGCAATGACACTGTCGCGGCCGTGGAATTGAGGAACGGGCGAGCGATCTCCACCACCGTCGACGTATCAGACACCGCCAGCTGCGAAGCCATGGCGTCATTCGCTAAGGATACCTTTGGCCGAGTCGATGTGTTGATTAATAACGCAGCCCTTTACGCTGGGCTTAAAGGAGCGCGCTTTGAGCACCTTGATGAAGCACAGTGGGATCGGGTGATGCAGGTCAATATCAAAGGCACCTGGCTTGCCAGCCGCGCGGTGGTCGACCACATGCGCGAAAGCGGCGGCGGCTCGATCATTAACATCGCCTCGCTTGCTGCGGTATTCGGCCTGCCCTACGGCTTGGACTATGTCGCGTCTAAAGCAGCGGTTATCGGTATGACCCGTGGCATGGCGCGCGAGCTGGGGCCAGACCATATCCGCGTGAATGCGGTGGCCCCCTCTGCGGTCATGACCGAGGGAACTGAGGAGTTCTTTGGTGAAAAGTTCGAAAAAGCGAAGTCGGTGATCGCGTCTAACCAACTAATTCCGCGTAACCTCGAAACCGAGGACCTCACTGGCACCATTGTCTACCTGGCGTCAGACTCAAGTCGCTTCGTTACGGGGCAGACCCATATGGTCGATGGTGGTTCCTGGTTCCTTTAGAACACCTCGATCAGCACAAATTGTGGCTACCACGGTGGCTGATAAATCGAAAGGGCCACTGGCACGCCGCTACCGTGTTCGAGCGCTGAGCCACTCAGTTCTGGCCCCCTGTACCTGGCTCATTGAGCCCAAAATCCAGACGCATCTGGTAGGTATCGGGTTTACGGCGCCTTACCCGCACCTTTTTCGGGTTGGCTGGCAACCATGAATATTCCACCCTAGGCTCCGATCGCTGCTTTTGCATTTTTTGTCGCAATTCGGCAGGCGAAAATGGCGTCAGTGCGGCCCACTCCACTGCGCTTGTGTCACCTGCGGTTCGTTTGCCAGCCTCCTGTTGTTTTTGGGCACGAAACAGCCGCGAACGGCAGGTCGCCCCACAGGTTTTTTGGTCCGGACGCCCGTGAAATGCCTTCCCACAACCCAGGCAGGTGATTCTCACCTTACTGGCCGGCGCCCGCCGGCTATTGTGATATGCCACACGGCAGGCAACGCTACAGAACTTGCGGAGCGCTTGTTTGCGGCAACCATGGCGCGCACAGATCTGAGGCATATTCTGTTGGGTGCCTTTCATTTAAAACTCAAAAAAACGTTGCATTGCATTGTATATCAATCGGTTATATCATTTAGTGACGTTTTATTTATGCATTAAAAGCATGGTAGTAAGCATATTGCATGAGTTTATCTCTGCAACACTGTTCTCTGTGAAGTATGTCGACCATTGGGTTTGCATCGAATTCCGCTCATTCTGTCATCAAACATAACGAGCGCCCCCCAAAAAGCGGCATTCAGGATTGTGATTTCTCAACCTTTAGCCGCAATGCGCCGAGACGGAGAGTGCGCAGGTTAAAGGAGGCCAACCACACCAGACAGGACGTCAAGGTGGATCTGAAAGCAAATCTCTTTATCGGTCATCGACTCTGTTCGGTACTCGGCTCGGCACTCCTCGTCGATCCGGGCGGTTAAGCCACTCATAGTCAAATACACTGGACAGGCTCAGGGTCGGCGTGCTGATCAGCAAATTACCCTTTTCTGGACTAATTCAGTTGGATACCCCCTAGTGACCCCCTCATATATTTGTTCGGATTGCACGTGCGAGGCAGCCCTTGCAAGTCGAGTATCCACAGGACAGCATCACTGCCTAATCTTCTAGGAGCCTAGCCGTGACCCACGTCGAATTTTTCTACGACCTCTCCTCACCCTGGACGTATCTCGCTTTCAACAATATTCAGCCCATCCTTGCTGAAACCCGCGCAAACGTAAGGTGGCGACCTTTCCTGGTGGGTGGCGTATTTAATGCAGTTAATCCGAGGGTCTACCAAGCGCGGGCTGAGCCTATGGATCCAAAGATTGTCCATAACTACCGTTGGTTGCACGAATGGGCGCGGTTGGCGGACCTGCCGCTGGTGTTTCCAACAGCTCATCACCCGGTGAAGTCGGTGTTGGCGATGCGCGCATGCTGTGTGCTGGAGGTGGACCAACCGGCACTGCATAAGTTCTCAAAAGCCGCTTTCGACGCCTACTTTGCGTGGGGTGAAAACATTGATGAGCCCGATGTCATCCGAACGATCGCGGATGAGTGTGGTCTTGATGGTGCGTCATTGGTCAGTGACATCGCGGGACAGACTGTCAAAGATCAATTGCGATCGAATACTGAGGAGGCAATCGCTCGCGGCGCTTATGGCTCTCCGACGATCTTGATTGGTGATGCATTATATTTTGGCAATGATCAATTGCCCCTCGTGCGGTCTGCGCTTTTATCAGAGGATAGCTGACGTGCGACCAACGCCCTGCATCACGCCATCAAACATTCGGGGCGATGAACCAAACAGCAGTGCTGGTGACGTGGGATATTTCAGCCGTTAGCTATGCCCCTCCGGGTAACGAGGTACGTTGCAAAGCTGCCTAACCAGTGGCTGCCCGCATAGTACTCGGGACTTACACCTTCAAGACCGGCGATCCGATGGGCGTCAGCGGCCTCTTTAATCACGGTAATTCGTGGATCGTCGTTTGGTAAGGCACTTCCAATACCTTCCAGCATCCATGCGCGACTCAGGTTCAACCCATCGAGGTGCACAAGATGGGGATCCGAGCGGTCGCTGACGAATGCAGGTGTTAACCAATCGCCCGTTTCAGGAATCGCCAAAAACACCTTCAGCCAGCGTGAAAACGTGTTCGGCGATAAAACGCGGCGCATCAGGTCAGCCTCAGCGAGGCAGGGCGACAAGAAGTCAGCGCCCGAGGGCTCATAATGAATGGGGCACCCCGTATCACCGCCATAAAGCGTTCGCGCACGCTCCGTGATCATCGCCTCAACAGCCTCATTTCCGGTAATACGCGCCCAATCGAGCGCTAGACCCAGCGCAAAGGCTGTCTGGGAATGTGTGCCACTGCGGACAGGATAGGTGAGATTCGGTAGCCAGTCCGTCAAACGCGCAACCAGCGCAGTCTCTAGCGGGCGGATGAATTCTCGCCATTCCGCCACCTGCGGGTCATCCCACTCCTCAAGCTCCGCAGCCAACTGCAGCAACCAGGCGATGCCATAGGGTCGTTCAAATGACTTCCGCCCTTTTGCCGACACGTACGCGGTCTCGGCCAAAAAGTGCTCTCGCGTCAGACTTTGCGCGAGCGCCTTACGCGCGGGCTGCGAGTACTCGCTCTCAGGGTACTGCCTTGCCAATCTTGCTAACAACCAGTGACCATGCACTGAGCTGTGCCAATCCAAACACCCATAAAAAGCAGGCGTTAATTCCCGCGGGGGTGCCACATCGGCATCACTCTGCATGCTATGTGAAACATGATTGGGGTATTCCTGATGCACACAGGCTAGTGCGAGCGTTGCAAAGTGGCCAACCGCGACCTGCTGGTCTTGCGCGGAGGCTCGTGGCGGCAGAAACCACAGCACAGCGATAACCATCGCAAAGGTGCAATACCTGCTGATGAGATCACAGTAGTGGGCTGAACGCGTCATTTCTCCGATCATTCAATTGGTTCAATTGCACAAGGTAACAGCTCTCTGCTCCAGTTGCCTTGATTGCCCCGAGCCTACAAAAGCTGGCCTTCGCAGAACCGCCTCATGCTTGAGTCTGTGAGCGCTTAAGAGCATAGGGCGAAGGTCTACCCATTGCATTCACGCGTAGAGTGTGGATGCCAAGAGATAAATCGATACGCCGAGGCGGCCTGGCGCGGGGCTTACGTTTATCGCTCGCCGGTGCTCGGGCTGGCGGCACCCTCGCGGTCGATGGCACGCTGAAAAAGTTACGCGGCGACTCATCCGATTACGACGCCCTTCTCAGTCGCGAAACCCGTCGCTTCGCCAGACAGCTGGGCGAGCTGAAGGGCTCCTACGTCAAACTTGGCCAACTCTTGGCACTTCTGGGCGAGCATTTCTTACCCGCGCCACTCACCCAGGCACTCCATGAATTGGAAGCCCAAACCAAGCCTGTGGCCTGGCCGGAGATGCAGTCCGTCTTGCGTTCAGGCCTGGGCGCTAACTATTCCAAATTAGAGATTGAGCCTGAGGCGCTAGCGGCCGCCTCGCTCGCGCAAGTCCACCGGGCACGCATTATTTCAACCGGAGAGCATGTCGTGGTGAAGGGGCAATACCCCGACCTCGTCGCATTACTCGATGAGGACTTCAATACCGTTGTCAAAATGTTGCGGTTGGCAAGATGGATACCCGGAAGCCAGGACTTCGATAGCTGGCTTGCCACGCTCCACACACAGCTTTTGGCCGAGGTCGATTATCCCAGAGAACATAGAATGGCACAGGCGATGAGACATGGTTTGTCCCGGCATGCGGCGCTACAGAACGCCCCGGTCGCTATCCGAATACCGCAGTTCTGGCCGGAGCTGTGTAGCACCGGCGTGCTCACCATGGAATATATAGAGGGGCATCGCGCGGCCTCAGCGAAGGTCGCGGCGCTTCCTCAGGCGACGCGCAATGAGCTAGGCAAACTAATGCTGAGGCTTTTCTTTGCCGAAGTATTCGATCTGGGCTTGGTACAAACCGACCCCAATTTCGGTAACTACCTCATCAATGACGATGGTAGTGAGCTCACGCTACTCGACTTCGGTTCAGTGTTCGAACTGGATCAGACCGTCCGCAGAGCGCTCTGCAACGCAATTCTGGCGGGCCTGATCAACGACGAGGTACGCCTGGAAACCGCGCTGGTGGCTTTGGGCTGTCTAAAATCCGATGCCGGTGAGGTAGCGAAGGCAACGTTCAAGGCATTTATCAGCAATCTGCTGGAGCCCCTCCGTCCACCGGAAGCTCTCCAACCGGAATATGTCAATGCAGAAGGTCTTTACAGCTGGGGACGCTCAGGACTCGTTAACCGAACTAGCCAGCAGGTGGCGCGCTCACTTACGAATAAGGAATTTGCGATCCCCTCGGGCGACTTTGCGATGGTGGCGAGAAAACTGACCGGGGTGTTCACGTTCATTGCGGTTCTTAACGCAGAATTCAACGGCTACGACATTGTGAAACCCTACCTCGATCAGATTACTGCGTCAGGGGGAGACCGGCAGATGAGCAGTAATTAGCGATGAAGCAGGACGCGGACAAAACTGGCAGCGTGACAACCCGAAGCAAGCAACGCGCTGTGCCGACAGGCCGTGCACAGCGCTTTGGCAAGTTCGCGCGTCTCGCCGGGGGCGTGGCCAGCAATATGCTCGCGCACGGCGCCGCGCAGTTAGCGACGGGCAAGCGCCCACGGGTAAAGGATCTCCTGCTAACACCCAAAAATGCGATGAGATTCACGAAGCAGCTGGCGGAGATGCGCGGCGCTGCGATGAAGCTCGGGCAAATTCTTTCCATGGATACAGGTGATTTACTGCCGCAGGAGCTAGCCGACATCCTTTCGACCTTACGCAATGCAGGCTACGCCATGCCTGACAACCAGTTGCAGGAGGTGCTAATAGATGGACTGGGGCCCAACTTTGAGAAAAAACTGAAGGGGTTTGAGTCGCGGCCGTTCGCGGCAGCCTCCATTGGGCAAGTACATCGATTATCGACGCGCGACGGGCGTGCTGCTGTGCTCAAAGTTCAGTACCCGGGTGTCAGGGAAAGTATCGATTCTGATGTCGATAATCTCGCCTCGTTGCTGCGCGTATCCGGGCTACTGCCCAAGCACATGGATATGTCGCCACTGTTGGCTGAAGCAAAGTCACAATTACATGAAGAGGCCGATTATGAGCAAGAAGCCCGGTACCTCAACGCGTTTGTTCGTGCACTGGGGGACGACGAACGGTTTTTACTGCCACGAGTGATCCCGTCCCTGAGTTCCTCGCGGATTCTGGGTATGACCTTCGTACCTGGACAGCCGATAGAAGATGTCGCCCAAGCAGACGCTTCTGAGCGTAATCGCGTCACGGCCCTTTTATTGGAGCTGTTCCTGCTTGAGCTCTTTCAATTGCGTCTAGTGCAGACTGACCCCAACTTCGCTAACTATCAATATAACCCGGAAACGGGACAGGTGGTGCTGCTCGATTTCGGCGCATCGCGGCGTTTCAAAGCTTCACTGGTGCGGGGCTACCGTGATTTACTGGCGGGTGCCGTCGCTGGCGATAGGCCGGCGATGATCAAATCAGCCGAGTCGATTGGCTACCAACTAGGGCCGGACAACTCGTCCTACCAGCAAACGCTGCTCGAGCTGGCAGACATCGCGTTGGTGCCACTAACCGTCAACGAACCCTATGACTTCGGCCGCTCGCCGATCCCGCAGCAGCTCATGCAGCGGATCGAGCCGCTGAGATATAACAGCAGTTTCTGGCAGGTACCACCGATCGACGTCGCTTACATACACCGCAAGATTGGTGGTCTTTTTATGCTCGCAACGCGGTTGAGCGCGACCGTCAATGTGCACGAGCTGATCTTACCTTGGGTAGATGAATACGATACGGCTCCCTGACTTCCAGCGTGGGGCGTCGCCTCTGACAACATATTTATCACCCTGCACCTCCGCAAACATTGCCTGCCCTGTCTCTCGAGCATCCTCAAACTTGCCAGGTTTTGTCAAAATCGGGGAAGCCGGGTCGCACGTTAATGAGGCTATGGGTTATCTTCTGAGACTTAATGCCCCATCGGGCAAGGTGACAGAGCAACACACCGATGAATGAGAGCGAACCTGAGGTTACAAAACACCCAGACTCATATGAAGAGCCTGCCCGAGTCGCTAGATTTTCTTGGCGTCAGTTTTGGATCAGTTTTATTTACGAGAATCTGCCACCTGTCCTTATCTCCCCACTAGCGGCACTGCTGTTTGAGCGTTCATTCGCTAGGGCGTGGTCGGTCTGTCAGCACCGCAATCTGATGGTGCTATCGCCACGATACAACCCGTGGGGATTCATGCTGTACTCATGGCTACTTGTCTATCCGGCATCCTGGCTCATCACCGCGGGCGCACTAACTGCGCTGTTAGCGCCAGAGGCAATGATGGGCGGCATAGATTCAATGCAGATGCTCTGTGCTTACGCCTTCCTGTTCACGCGACGACTGATTGTTGCGGTGAAATACGGGTACTTCGATTTGGCTGATTTCAATGCCCTGTCACAACCTGCTCCAGAGTGGAGTTTTGCGAAGAGCACAAAAAGACTCATAGCCGTGGGATGGGGCAAACCAAAACAATTCCCGGGTTTGATCAGATCGGAACTGGAGCTCGCAGAGCGGAGCGCGGGTATTACGCTGGATAATCTCCAAATGTCAGCGGATTGCGGCAGACCGGCCACACTTAAGGATGCGACGCTCACCATTCTCGACGAGGCCTACAGCAGAGAATTACCTAAAAGCACCAACGGGATTATCGTGTTGTCAGTCCTCTCTATTCTGACAAGTTTTCTGATAACCAAGTGGCAGTCTGGCGCGCCGCTGATTGGCGCCACATTGCAGATGCAGCTCATTAATCTCGGAACCTACACTGCTGTTTTATCGGGTATGGGCATCATGGGTTTCGGCTTGATCTGCGCACTTGAGTTCTCACGCAGGCAGAAAGCGCTGGAGAATCTGGATTCAGGGCTCTTTGATTACTGGGCCTCGTCCACGAATCAGCGAGGGGTTCCTGCGCAGTTTGATCCTCGGTCGCCGAATGATTTGCGGTGTTGGGTTAGCGCGAGGGCTGTCATCCGAAAATTCGGTGAGCGCTATTACATGCGCGTGCAAACCTACACCTCTATCCTGCTTTGCTTTTCGTTCCTCTGCGTTGGGTTTCTAAACTTTCTCGCCTGGACCGGCACACCCCACCACCTCTCAACAGTGGTTCTACTTGGCGCCACAATTGGGGTGATTGCCACCATTGGGACCTTCGCGATGTATCGGGCAATCAAGCTGCACACACAGAGCTTGGAGTCCCGGTCTCAACTGCTTGAACAGTTGCTGAACGAGGAAATTGAGGTCGCCGAAAGCAGCAATAATCAATGTGACGCGACAGCGACGCCACCACCCATCTGCACCCCTCTGCTGCGTCAGATAGACACCAATCTGAACTTTTCAGAGATTGTTCTGAACCCCACAACGGTGCTCGGTTACAAGGCTGACACCGATCTCATTAGCTCCATCCTCGGGCTGCTGGTGACCGGTTGTTTGCTGGCTTTTCAGGGATTTGCAGGGGGCGGATTCACATATTCGAGCGCTGGCTGGTTTATCCAATAGCAGTCAATTGACGTTCCTCAACTCCGGCCAATCAAACTCGATGCAGTGGTGTTCGGGGGAAAGCCCGGAGCGTGACGCCGGGCGAGGAACAAATCAGTTGCTAGAGGGAAGAATCGAGTCTTTGACCGCCAACAGGAAGTTGGCAATCACCATCCCCGCAAGCATGACAGCGATGTTGTCGATAATCGCATTCAGGTGCATCCCGATTCCTGGAATGACATCCAGTGAGTTCGCCACGACAGGCATCGCCACTGCAGCCACGGTGTAAGCCATTCGGCCCGTCAAATCAGCGATTGGACTGACAAAGCCATTGACTAAACCTAGAATCACCAACAGTAGCCCAGAGTAAGCAGCCAACTCCGCAAAAAACACCGCGACGATTGAAATTAATAAGCCGACGATCGTTAAGATTTGATTAAAACCCATATCGTTTTCCTTATTGTTTGAGAGAGTTCGCTGTGACCACCGCGTCCCATAGCAAGGTTCGCCACCACGCAGGACAATGCACAGCACCATTACGCTATCAGGTGTGCAACCGCATTGTGAAGGTAAATTGAGCTTTTATTTACAGGCTCGTGGTAGACCTGGGCTATATCGAAGCGCCGACCTCAACATTGCCAGTGCTATAGCTCCTATCAGCAATGCTTCACAACGAACCCCAAAGCTGCATTATGTATGCCTTGCGGCGCAAATTAAGCAATATGAGGGGCGAGCTCCTTCATGGGCTGAAAGCCTCGAACCTCTTGCCGTCTGAAAAACGTAAAAAGCGGCAGGCTGTGCGTCTCATAAGGAATTGACCATCGGTCAATACTAGATAATGATTTGCAGGTATATAACGCCTGAGAATGAGGGGTTCCCTAGTAATGCAAGTAGCTGCGGCCTTTTCTGAGGGCATTTATGGAACCTGAGGTCCAAACACAATTCGCTGAGCGGGAAGGCATAAAAATTGCTTACCGCATCTACGGGCGTGCTCCACGTGATTTGATAATCGTGCCAGGTATTATTTCGAATGTGGAATATGCACACGAACTACCGGGCTACAGCGAATTCCTTAATCGACTATCTGTCCACTTCCGAATAATCGTCTTTGATAAGAGAGGAAATGGACTGTCGCAAAAAATTGAAGACTCGGCGCCAACGCTGGAACAACGCATGGACGACATCCGTTTCGTTATGGATGCAGTTGGCTCTCAGCAAGCCACTATCATGGGAGTCTCAGAGGGAGGGTCTTTATCTGCACTGTTTGCTGCGATGTATCCAGAGCGGGCGACAAATTTGATTTTATTTGGAGCGTTTGCCCATACGCCGGGACTTGAGAAGCTCAAACGTTATCCTAAGTTTATCGGGAAACTCCTCAAACGCTTCATGATGAAGCGAGCAGTCAAGTCTGTTTACAAAACCTGGGGAGACGGCTCCTTCGTCCGAAGCGTAGTTCCCTCGAGCACAATTATTAACAACGAATTGAGACGAAAATTCAAAGAATTCGAGCTGGCATCCACCAAAGCTGCTGATATGGCGAAAATGGTTTCTCTCCTGGGCGAGATGGACGTTACTGCTTTTTTGAAAGATGTGAGATGCCCCACGTTAGTGATGCATTCACATGACGACAAGCTAATTCCTTTTAGTTATGGGCAGGCCTTACATGAGGGTATTCGTGGCTCAGAGCTGATTGAATTGTCAGATGTCGGTCATACCTATTTCATGTCACAAGACCCTCGGATCGCTGACGAAATTATTTCATTCCTGTCAGATGAGCAGTCCAACAACCGCGAGCAGAGCATGCAAGGCCGGGTTTTGGCGACTGTGATGTTTAACGACATAGTGGGATCAACGCGCCTCCAAGCTGAACTTGGGGACGAATTATGGAAAACAAAAATAAGAAACTTTGAGCGGATGTGCAAAGACAGCATCCAGCGTTTCGATGGCATCTTCATAAAGGGGCTTGGTGACGGGGTATTAGCAGTATTTTCTGGACCCGCCCGAGCGATTCGTTGCGCAATTGAAATTAAAGAAGATGCCAAAAGATTAGGCATTGAACTGAGGACAGGCCTGCATGTTGGTGAAATTGAGAGAGACATTGACGACATAAGTGGCATCAACGTAAACCTGGCTTCGCGCATCCAGTCAGTCGCCACTGCAGATCAAGTTGTAGTTTCTGACGTATTAAAAAGCTTGGCTTTTGGCTCTGGTTTAACCTTCGAGGAACTTGGCGACTATGAGCTCAAGGGTTTCGACGGGAAGTGGAAATTGTCGGAAGTTCGCTAGGAAGCACTCATTCACTCCTTCACTCCCCTGCGCAAACCGCAAAAATAACGTCAGTTTAGAGTAGCTAAGAAGGATCTAACCGACGACCTCAAAACTGCCAGTGTTGGTGTGCAAAATGACTATTAAAAAATTGAACTAGAACTTAAAGGGCCGTTGCAGACTTTTATGCCGCAGGCTGTCTCAACCATGCTGCTGTGCTGCTAATTCCACCCAAGGGGAAAAAATGGATACCCGCAATATTTTTTGCCCTACCTGCACTGAGCAAGCAGGACAGATCTTGCAGGATTTCGGACGGCTCGTATGGCGTCAATAGTTTTGTAAGATCCAGGGCTCGTTTTTGCAGAATTTTCAGCGAGGGGCCGACGCCACAGGCAATAGCGAACTTAATCAGAGTCTGCAGTTTTGTAGGTCCAGCAATACCAACGTGCACAGGCATTCTGATACCCTCCTCGAGTAGCATATCTGCCCAATCCACTATCGCATGGGCATCAAAAGAAAACTGCGTCACTACGGCCATGTCAGTATTGCACTGGTCAGCATAAGCTTGCTTCCAAGCTAGTGCCGCTCGTACTTTCTCACCTGATCCATCGGGGTCTATATCTTTGTTGCCTTCGGGATGCCCAGCTACGTGAAGCCGCTTAAATTGGTATTTTTCGAAAAGTCCGGTCTGCATGAGTTGCATGGAGTCAGCTAAATCCCCACACGGTGTTATAGGACTGCCGGCTAACAGCAAAGCTTCCGACACGTTTGCCTCCCCCACATATCTCTCAATCCAGGACTCCAATACCCTGATATTGCTGATAATCCGCGCGGGGAAATGAGGCATTACCCGATACCCAGCTTCCGACAGCCGCTTTGCGGTCGCCAACATATCTTGAAACTCAACCCCCTCGATATGAGCGACATAGACGCGAGAACCCTTGGGTAACAAGGTCTCCAGGCAATCGACTTTCGCCAGAGTGCGGGGCATAACTTCGATTGAAAAATCTTCTTGGATATCCGCCATCTCGTTGAATCATTTTGAAATGATCACGCATGATCTGCGAATTCATAACCGCCGTCTAGCACTGTTGAATCTATTCAAAAGTGCACAAATGACGATTCTAGTTGTTGCTACGCCGACTCAGGTTGCTTCCGCTAATGTAGCTGAAACTTGAAGTTGCGACGCTTCGAAAAGCTCGCCAAAACCACACCTATGACTTTATTAACACTTAGACCAGATAAATTCAGAGACGACTCTAACCATTGGTTGTCTGAAATCAGATTGATTACGCCGTTTTTTATCTCATCAACTCTCTTTACCAATAGGAGCTCTGAAGTTACTTGATAAACCACAATATCGCCTGCCGCAAATTGCTTTCTTTTACGAAACAGAAGAATGTCGCCGTCCAGCAACAGCGGTGCCATGCTGTCGCCTGCTACCCTCGCAACATCAAACATGTTCAAGTATAGGTTTCACAACTCCAAGAGATGGGGGATAAGGCGCGGCTAACAGCTCTGTGCTGTAACCCTTGCTCTGCCAAAAAATATCAGCAAATTGATTTACCAACGCCAAAAGTTCTTCGCCGTTGCTCGCCTCTAAGTCCTGCTTACACTTTGATGCACAGCGCATGATTGAGTGGGTCAAATCATGAATATTGGGATACTCGATAATCTGAGGTTCTTTAAAGTAATCCCCCCAAATTATCATCACCTCTGATTTGACTATTTGACACTCCTTCTCTTTCTCGGCTGTCAGCCGGCTGAGCCTCGAAACCTCTGAAGCGCCCAGCGTTCCCGTTGTCACATCTTGAATGAGATTAAGCAGCCGAACGACGCTTAGTGACGCGACCTGAGCAATACATGGATCGTAGATCTTGCAAGGAATATCGCAATGCCCTTGCGCAATATTTTTGATAGTAAACACTGTTGGTATCCGCCTGTCGTCTAGGAGCTTTCAGATAACTCTTCATTCGCCGCCGCAGGTGTCAGATCAGCTTTGCGACTCTTCGATTGTTGATAACTTATTGCCGCGGTGGAGATAAGAACCGACAACATTAACAACGCGAATATCGCTAATGCGTCGGGCTGATCGCTAATCTGGTCGTGGTCATGGCCCACCGCCGATCCAGCCGCACAAGACAGCATTACGAGGGGAGTTTTTATCAATCTGTTCATTATTCTCTGCTACCTACCCTGGACATATTTAATGCGAATGATTATCATTTTTATCCTAGCGAAATCTTCCATTAAGGTGCAAGTCCCATTGGGAATCATCCCCAAATTAGAAGAGCGCTAGAAACCCGGGCGAAACCAACGAAGCAGGCACAGCGAATGAAAATATTGTGTGTTCTATATGAAGATCCGTCGGACGGGATGCCGGAAAAGTATCCGCTTTCGGCATTACCGGTAATTTCAAACTACCCTGACGGTATGCCATTACCCACCCCTAAGGGACGGGATTTCGATGCAGGTACATTGCTGGGATGCGTCTCAGGTGAACTAGGCCTGCGGAAATTTCTTGAGGACCGAGGCCACACTTTAGTTGTCACATCTGACAAAGACGCTGATGGATGCGAAGCTGATCGCGAGTTAGTCGACGCCGATATTGTCATTTCACAGCCTTTCTGGCCCTACTACCTCACAAATAGACGGATAGAGAGCGCACGAAATCTGAAGCTGGCTATTACCGCTGGGATTGGCTCAGATCATGTCGACTTGCAAGCGGCGATGGATAACAACATAGACGTGGTCGAGGTCACCTACTGCAATTCAAGATCTGTGGCGGAACACATAGTAATGATGATCCTCGCAATGGTCAGAGACTATCACCCGCAGCACCAGATTGTTAAAGATGGCGGTTGGCACATTGCCGACGCAGTAAAACGCTCATACGACGTTGAAGGGATGCACATCGGAACAATTGCAGCTGGGCGAATAGGCTACGACATGCTCCGCAAAATGGCTCCTTTCGATGTTCACCTTCACTACAATGATCGGCACAGACTACCAGCGGAAAAGGAAGCAGAATTAAATCTGCAATATCACGAGACAGTCGAGAGTTTGGTAGGCGTCTGCGATGTGATCAATATCAGCTGCCCGCTGCACCCGGAGACTGAACACTTATTTAATGAGGAGCTTTTAGCTAAGTGCAAACCCGGGGCTTACTTGATCAATACAGCCAGAGGAAAAATCTGCGACAGGGCTGCTATTGCTCGCGCGTTAGAGAGCGGCCAGCTAAGTGGCTATGCCGGCGACGTATGGTTTCCTCAGCCAGCACCGACCGACCACCCTTGGCGATCTATGCCAAACCATGGGATGACACCTCACACCTCAGGGACGACTTTGTCAGCACAAACCAGATACGCGGATGGAGTGCGTGAAATCTTGGAGTGCTTTTTCGATGGTAATAGAATCAGAGAAGAGTACATGATAGTCAGTAGCGGAAAACTAGCTGGGGCAGGTGCTCACGCTTACAGCGCCGGTACTGCCACAGATGGCTCTGAGGAAGCTGCGAATTTCCGAAGCAAATAGAGCAAAACTGGCACGTTTTCCTACACAGCAGTCGCAAGGTTGAAATGTCTCTATCTCTCGGGCGCTGCCTATACGGAGGTCACCATGGCAAAAATTACGATCGGGCTTGCTTCTGCGCTGATCATACTCGGGCTATTAAGTTGGATGCTTACTGGGCGCTCTAGCGCAACCGCACTTATCCCAAGCGGATTCGGGGTGACTCTTGCTTTAGCAGGCGCGGTAGCAACGATCGAAAGGTGTAGAAAACACGCGCTACATTTTGCTGCAGCTATCTCTGTTCTAGGCATTGTCGGCTCGCTACAAAGAGCATTGCCCACCACTATATCTGGCGGAGAGTTGCGTGTTGCTACGGCATCGCAGCTGTTAATGGCCGCATTTCTATCGTGTTTCCTTGTGCTCTTAATCAGATCATTCATCCTTGCGCGTAGCTTAAAGTGAGGGCTGCGCCTGGAATATTTGTTCCATTAATATGTACACCGACCAACTGTGGCGCGTAAGCCACAGGTGCCAAGGGAGCGGACAAGTGAGAAGCGGCCGCGGGTTTCAATAGCGTGCGATGGAATGAAAAGAGGGAGTCCTCAAATGAAATATCTGGTAACGGCAATTGCAGCTCTGACAAGTCAGGGTGCTTATGCTGAAACGCTGCTGGGTACTGAGACAATCTCTCCGGGCATATCTCTGACATTTGAAGCTGCTGCGCGCGACGCTATTTATCCCCCAGAGCAATTCTTGAATGAGGATCAGAGTGATCTTCATCTGGAGGTACTGGCGCGGTGGAATGAGGATGCTCCAGCTAATTTTCCAATAGGTGGGCATGTCGCTTATTTACAAGTGGATGTTGAGATCGCGAACGAGCAGTCAAGAAAATCTCAGTCAATACAGCTCACACCGCACTTAAATTTGTCAGACGGCCTGCACTACGCACAGAACGTTAAGCTTCCAGGCCGCGATGATCAAACCTATAAGCTGACCTTTAGGATCACTCCTCCGGATCGAGGGATTCTAGGCATTCACTCGGACTGGTTGCGATCCTTCGGAAAGGAATTATTAGAGACCCACACAGTTGTTTTTCAGACCGTCAGCTTGATGGAGGCAACGCGATCTCGACGGGAAAAAATGAACCAGTGAATGACATGTTCGCTGCTTAAATAGCGATTAGCGTTTGAAACTAGGAGCCACAGACCTCGACCGCAGGACACTGTAACGGCGTGCTCAAGAGCCACTCTCATGGCAGATTAGACCGTGCTCTACTTGGGCATACTCCTCGGTCTCAGGATATTTATTTAACATGTGATGGTATTTCCCAAGCCAACTTAAGCCTCGGTCCAATGTGTTGGCGTCACTCTCTTTCTCGTTGAAAGTGCCAACGTAAATGATTTCGTCACCGACTATGCCAGTAAAATAAGATTCAATGGATCCATCGTTGAGGGCTCTTTCGGTCACCTCGTGGTATATCGAGATAAACGCATCCATACATTCTGGCTTTGGTTTGAATCGAATCGTCGTCATAAATCGCATTGAAATTCCCCCACCCATTTTCGCTACCGAGTGAACTCTAAGCTTTGTCTTCGTTTACTCAGTGAAGCTCGCACTGCACTTGAATCGATAGTTCTGATCAGCTACTCGATTCCTCCCTCGGTCAATTTCTGTGGGTCCAGAAGGCTAAGGAGCTCGTCTCTTGAGAGGTCAGTAGATTCCTCAGCGACATCTATTATTGGCCGATTACTTTGGTAAGCAGACTTCGCTATTTCAGCAGCTTTATCGTATCCAATGATTGGATTCAAAGCCGTTACGAGTATGGGATTCCTATGCAAAGCGGCGTTAAGATTAACCTCATTCACTTCAAAGGTCGCTATCGCCTTGTTGGAGAGTAAAGGCATGCTTTTGCTGAGCAGTGAAACGCTTTCCAGTAAATTGTTAGCAACCAGGGGGAGCATTACATTCAACTCAAAGTTACCTGACTGCCCGGCAATGGTAATTGCGGTGTCATTGCCGATTACCTGCGCTGCTACCATCGCCACGGCCTCCGGTATTACTGGGTTGACTTTCCCTGGCATGATTGAGGAGCCAGGTTGAAGTGGCTCAAGACTTATCTCGCCCAACCCGGCGAGCGGCCCAGAATTCATCCATCTGAGATCATTTGAAATCTTCAGCAACGCTACCGCGAGTGTTTTTAATTGCCCCGATAGCGCGACCGCAGAGTCTTGAGAGCCTATTAGAGAAAAATGATCTTTCGCAGGAGAGAACTGAAGCCCTGTGTTTAGCGATAAAATCCGCGTGACAGCGGCCGAGAAGTCATGGTGTGTATTGACACCAGTGCCAACTGCGGTCCCACCGATGGCCAGATACTGCATTTGAGCAACGGTGTCATTAATCAACGCTCTCGCGTTTTCCAACTGAGCAGCCCAACCGTTAAGAACTTGATCCATCCTGACAGGCATCGCGTCCATAAGGTGGGTACGTCCAGTTTTACATACACCTTGCAGCATCTCGGATTTTGAAGATATCGCAGATATCAACTGATCTATGGCGGGCATCAAGTCTTTAGCAACAGTCGTGACTGCGCTGACGTGAATTGCCGTGGGGATTACATCATTGCTACTCTGACCGAAGTTAACGTGATCGTTTGGATTTATGGTCAACCCAGATGCTTCAGACGCTAAGGTTGCTACAACCTCGTTAGCATTCATATTTGAGCTTGTACCAGAACCTGTCTGAAAAACATCCACAGGAAAATGTTCAATCAAATTTGGGTCATTGAGAAGACTTCCACAGACGGTATCGATAGCACTGCTAATCGCCTCCGGCAGACAATCAAGCTTTTGATTCCCGAGAGCAGCTGCTCTTTTGATCTGAAGTAGGGCCTTTATAAATTCCAGCGGCATCCTCGCGCCGCTGATAGGAAAATTATTGAGAGCGCGCTGAGTTTGTGCGCCGTAAAGTGCTCCTGCGTCTATTTCTAGTTCACCCATACTGTCTCTAACCGATCTTTTCTTGCAGCTGGTCACGAGGCATCTCCATACTTGAATAGGTGCCCAGTCAGCACACCTATTTCATAAGTTTTATTTCTTAGTATTGTGCGATTATTTTCAGTTTTGGGAAGATTATTTAGATCAAATACTGGTTTATGAATATTGTCTAAACAAAGTGCACGCCATTGGTAAGGCACCAGTGGATCACAAATTGTCTCTATCAATAAGTCGATTATTCGTGTGAGGTAAGCTTGTGATACCTCTACCCCTATCTGGGAAAGTCTTCCTTTGTAGAGATCTAGATAGGTGTAAAGAAGATCAGGAGAATCTGGGTTTTTACCAAGCCTTACACGTTCCTCGAGCTCTCTAGTTGCAGCATCGATTTTTAATATCATGACTGTTCGCCCGTTGGGATGCGAATGACTATCATTGTATAATGAAGATGCGCGTCTGTAGTAACGGAACAAGACCAAATCAGTAAGTTCTCACTTTTGGCAGCACCGCATGAGGCAGGCAAATTCTGCTTCATGTGCACATGCCAATTTAATATGAGCTCTCTGATTGAGTGCTGTTCAACCTACCAGCGAAAATCAAACAGGAGACATTTTTGAACCGGCAGCTAGCGGAAGAAATTAAGTATGCTTGTCAGGAAATACTGAATAGGCATTACTCCATCCAAGTTTCCCAACGCTCAGCCGACGAGGATCCTTGGTGGATAAAAAAAATCTCTCGAATGGAGCGAAACTGCGATTTATTTTTGAGGGGAGATTACAGTCAAATTTCTTGGGACCACGATTTTGGCGCCAAAATAAAGTGAAAAAGCACGGGAGACTAATTGCTAGTCTCGCGATCTGGGATGAAATCCTCGTTAAGGAGAATAAATAAAACATGAGTTACTTGAATAGATTACTGGATTCGCTAACGAATCCATCGTACGCCCTTTTCCGAATGGTTTTAGGGTTCCTTTTCATGTGGCATGGGACACAAAAGCTCTTCAATATTCCAGTGGAATTTCCTTATGAGCTCAATACCCTGAGCCAAACAGCCGGCATAATCGAACTCGTCGGAGGAGCCTTAGTCTTACTAGGGTGTATGACTCGTCCGGTGGCCTTCATTTGTAGCGGAACCATGGCAGTTGCCTACTGGATGGTTCACGGCCTCAACAACTTTTTCCCCATGATCAATGGTGGCGAGCTCGCCGCCCTGTACTGCTTCGGTTTCTTGTCAATCGCAGCAAACGGCCCAGGCATTTGGAGCATTGACAATTATTTCCAACAACCCATTGGTAAGGAAAACTCATAGGCGCGACACAAACGAGTCCCATCACAAAATGCTTTTTGAAAACGTGGTGCACGGCGGTGAGTGACATCGCAGAGATATGGT
This sequence comes from Halieaceae bacterium, assembly GCA_902623175.1. Classification (GTDB taxonomy): domain Bacteria; phylum Pseudomonadota; class Gammaproteobacteria; order Pseudomonadales; family Halieaceae; genus Luminiphilus. Next base: position 115,149 of record CACNSR010000001.1, on the reverse strand, counting down.
CAAATTTGCCGGCGATATGACTTTTAGATTCAAATTACCGCAGCGTTATTTACCCGACCAAACAGGCCCGCCGGTAAAAGGTTTGCTCATCGCTTTTATCGGTGCTTCGGTAGCTGGCGCTGCGCTGGGCTTTCTAGCGGATTTTTCACAGCACGCACTAATAATGGGCTCCTTTGGAGCCTCGATTTTTTTAGTTATGGCTGTCCCAGACTTACCGTTTGCGCAGCCAAGAAATGTGCTTATTGGTCATTTTTTGGCGTCTGCTATCGGCCTTGCTTGTTTCCACTTTATCGGAAAAAGCTTTTTTATCATGGGCTTTGCTCTTGGATTGACTACTGTTGCGATGCTTTTTTTTAAGGTAGCGCATCCACCTGCCGGCTCTAATCCCATTGCGATTTTTTTGGCAGGCCCCGATTGGAGTTTTCTTTTTACACCAACACTGGCTGGCGCCCTAGTGATCGTCACGCTTGGAATTGCTTATAACAATTTATGGCGTGATCGTTCTTACCCTAAATATTGGTAGCGCAGCGCCTCGAGCCTGCACTGCGAGATGGAGGTGACGATAGAAATGAAAATAACTGGCGTTTTGGTGTCGGCATTCTCAATTTCAGTTTTGGGTGCATCAACAGTTTTAGCAGGAAGTCTAAGCACTGACGCACTGAGGCTCTCAGAACCCGTGGAAATGGGATCAAATTACGAAGTATTCGGCGATCCAATGCCGAATAAGTCAGCAGGGTTGAGCCTTATAGATCTTATTGAGCAGAAGCAAAGTCACTTGGGTAAGGAGGTTCGAGTCTCTGCGAAAATTACGCAAGTTTGCCAAGCTAAAGGTTGCTTTTTTATCGCTATGGAGGGCGAAAAGTGGGCTCGCGTCACATTCCGTGACTATGGTTTTTTTGTCCCAACTGATGCCGCTGATTCTCTAGTTCTCATCGAAGGAATTTTTTCAGAGGTACAGTTATCAGGCGCTCAAGCGCACCATTACCAAACTGATCTCGGGTCCAGCAGCCGCGTTGCAGCCGACAACCCTTCTCCGGAGTACTCAATCGTAGCCTCGTCCGTGCTCATTCACACGCAAAGGTAAAATCAGCTTAGTGGGATTGCAGCACTTTTAGGTCGAGTAAGCAGAAAAGTCCTTTGTGGAAGCGACCAGCCTCTTTTGATTCCAAAGGACTGAGGAGTAGGACGCTGAGATACCGGAAAAATTAATGCGTTCGCAACGTCCAGCCTAAACCTTCAGTGGCGGCTAGAGGCTACTCACGGTCTCGACGAACGAGCATGAACATAGCCAACGTATTTGGGCTCTAAAAGCTTTGAACACTGGTATCAATGTTTACTCTAATCCACATTTCGCCGCTACGAACTTGACGCCCTAGATGAGAATGATTATCATTCCTTTCTCCTGTTGTAAACGAGCTCCTCTGAGCAATCTTTACCGGAAAAGATAACGCTCTCCCTTACGAGGGGCTGCTTCTCCCCAAGAAGCGATGGCAGGAGTTTATTCCCCACCTTGGGTACTTATGCCTTTAGGTGGGGTTTTTTAAATCCCCTTCGCAGAGAAATGGTGAGTGATACCCGTGTGCAAGCTAAACGCCGGTTTGAAGGCGCTACTGCTGCCAACCAGAGATCACCAGCACATGGAGCTAAACCTACACTAAGGGAAGAGAGCGGCGCGGGAAAAACCATCATCATGAAAATCTTTGTTAGGCCCGATTCGGTAGATAAGGGCTCTGCTACCGTAGATGGGGTAAATCTCTTATCGGTCTGTAACCGAGGACTCAGCGATAGGGCCGCTCTATGCAGTTTTCGCGTTACTGGGCGCAGCCCTCGGCGTGATCACGGGAACATACAATCAGTCCTAGGCAGGACTACTTCCAACCGGCACGATCAAACACCATGAGCGCAGCAGCCTGATTTAATCCAAGTTCAGAGGTATTGAGAGAATCTTCTTCAAAATCACCTAGAGCGACCACTGTTGATGTCGCAGCGAGTCCGGGCACGGCAGGGTACTCATAGTTTCCATTCGCGAACAACAACTGCGCGTCGTCACTAACGAGGTATTCTAAAAATCTTATCGCGTTTTCGGAATTAGGAGCAGTTTTAACCAAACCTGCGCCACTAATATTGACATGGGTGCCGTTGCCTCCCTGATCTGGGAAGACAACGCCCACGGCCGAGGCTACGGCTTGGTCTTGGGGGTCCTCTGACGCCGCCAACCTGGCTAGGTAATAAGTGTTTGCAATGGCAATGCCGCATTCACCGCTAGCAACAGCTCGAATCTGGCCCGTATCGTTGCTCTGGGGCGTCCGTGCAAAATTGGCCACCACACCTGCAGCCCATTCCTCGGCCGCCGCCTCGCCGTTTCTGGCCACGATGCTCGCCATCAAAGAGATGTTATAGATATTGCTCGAGGATCGAATGCAAACCTTTCCCTGATGGGCTGGGTTTGCCAGATCCGCGTAAGTACGGAGAGGTTCAGGCATACCAGCGGCGCGGTTGTAGACAATCACACGAGCGCGTTTGGAGAGCCCGATCCAAAGTCCTTCAGGGTGTCGCATGTTGTCTGGCAAACGATCAGCAAGCAGTGCAGACTTAACAGGCTGAAAGATCCCTTCTTGCTCAGCTCGCCATAGACGTCCAGCGTCTACGGTAACCAATAAATCGGCGGGACTAGACACTCCCTCACTTTGTATTCGCGCTATAAGCTCGTCAGCTCCCGCCTCAATCAAATTAACTTTGATTCCGGTGACCGCGGTAAAGTTGTCGTAGAGTGCTTTGTCAGTGTCATAGTGACGAGACGAATATAAGTTGACCTCGTCGGCCGTGGGGTCGTCAGCATTGTTCTCGTCCATGCAGGACGTGAGCGTGGCGAAAAGGACCAATAAGAAGACAGGAGTTAAAAACGCCTTAGACATAAAAGTATTTATTCCGATGCTGAGTCCGCTAATAATAATGAGAATCATTATCCGTTTCAACGAAACAGGGAGACGCAAAGACGGCACCAGACTTCGGCACCACCCGCACCCTCGAACCCACTCCGATCGAGGTACCCGCATCTTTTGGCCAATTCAGAATCACCGTCAATTCGCCTCGAGTCCCATCAAAGAAAACGCGATTTAACCTTCCGAAGCTCTGAATACTAGTGATCAAGACCCCATTATCGTCAGGTCGCAGCTCTAGACGGTCAGCATCGACGACCAGCAACGCATCACCATTGCTCGCAGCTGAATCAACCAACACGCGGCGTTCCCACTCCCCCAATGGCGTCACAATTCGATCGTCATAAATTGTTCCTTCGAACACTTGAGGCTCACCGAATAACTCTGCGGCGAATTGCGACTCAGGCCTGTCGTAAAGTGCTTGCGGTGTGCCGCTTTCCACAATCGAACCTTGTTCAAGCACCGCGACATTGTCAGCCATCATCAATACCTCAGCTGGATCATGAGTGACGAACAGTCCCACAGTGCCTGTGTCCCGAATGATGCGTCTGGCATCATCTCGTAGGGCTCTTCTGAGGGGCGCATCTAGATTTGCGAATGGCTCATCAAACAGGAGGACCCTCGGTTCTGGCGCCATAGCTCGAGCCAGCGCGACACGCTGACGTTGCCCCCCGGACAGGCTGTCTGGATTCCGCCCAGCAAAATCAGCCAACCCCACCCGCTTCAACCATTCTGTGGCCCGTTTGCGCGCCCCTTTCTTCGGGAGCCCAAAGGCGACATTGTCAGCAACGCTCATATGCGGAAATAGAGCCCCTTCTTGGAATACCATACCTATGGGCCTCTCCTCAGGCGACACCATCTTCGTTTGGCTCGCCAACACCTCACCGTCAAGAAGAATGCGTCCGTGCTGAACCCTCAGTAAACCGGCCAATAGCCGCAATAAGGTTGTTTTGCCGCAGCCGGAGTGTCCAATCAAGCAAGTCACCTCCCCTCCGACACTCTGAAGAGAGACATTGTTGAGCACCTGATGCAAACCAAACTGATGCGATACTTTTTCAATTACCAGCACTTGAATACACTAACCGCGGTTAATACGTCCTTATCAGTCTATGCATACTGTATCGCAACATGCCAGAGTTCTATTTCTGTTACCCGCCTGGCTGATGGCCATTGCGATATCAATCCCCATCGTCGCCACCCTGTTGGCTGTTGCCGAGCCACAAGGGCCGATCTGGGAACATTTGCAAGAAACCGTGCTGCAGGAGTATGTGCTGAACTCACTCGCTCTAATGGCGCTAACAGGTGCGATATCACTAGTCCTCGGCGTCGGCACTGGATGGCTGATTGGTGCCTGTTCGTTTAAAGGTCGGAAGACTCTCAGCTGGTTGTTGATGCTTCCTTTGGCTGCGCCCGCATACATCGTGGCCTACGTCTACACTGACCTGTTCGAGGTATCCGGACCTGTACTGACTGCCCTTCGCTCGTTATTGTCCCTCGATGTTGGAGAACTGCCCTTACCATCGATCCGCACACTGCCAGGCGCTGCAATTTTGCTATCGCTGGTACTATATCCCTACATTTACCTGCTGAGTCGCAACAGTTTTTCAGGTAGATCTGGCGCCCAGTTTGATGCCGCTAGAGTATTGGGCCACGGGCCGTATAGCGCTTTTTTCCGCATTGCTCTGCCCGCCAGCCGCCCAGCCATTCTAGGAGGACTCGCATTGGTCTTGATGGAAACCCTCGCTGACTTTGGTGTGGTGAGCTATTTTTCGGTGCCCACATTTTCAACCGGCATCTTCCGCACTTGGCTTGGGTTGGGTGATGCCACGGCAGCGCTCAGATTGGCAGCTTTTATGCTGCTCTTTGTAATTATGCTGGTTGTTTTAGAAGAGAGGAATAGACGTGGAACAGCAGATTCGAGCGATTTAACACAAGCCTCCCAGATAAATTTGACAGGCGCAAAAGCTGGGCTTGCCGTTACGGCATGTCTCGTTCCCGTTATCCTTGGATTTGCCATACCTCTGACGACGCTGCTCATTTACGCGTCTGAACACCTACAACAAAGCAGCAGTGCCGATTTCTTTCGAATGACAGTCAACAGCGTTTCTCTCGCACTTACAGCGAGCGTCACAATTACATTGATTGCTTGGCTGCTCGCTTACACAAAACGACTTCATCCAAGCCCACTTAATCACAGTCTGATCCGCGTCTCCACGATCGGCTATTCTCTCCCGGGTATTCTTCTGGCGGTGGCGCTTTTAAGGCCTCTAGGCGCCGTGAACCATTGGCTGGTCGACATCTGGCCAAACAGCACAGATGCTATTTTTACTGGCGGTGTGTTGCTGCTCCTATATGCATACGTTTGCCGGTTTCTCACAGTGGCCTATCAAGCACTCGAATCTGGCTTCACCAGTATTTCTACTGACCTGGACGCCGCTGCGCGAACACTGGGGGCGACAACGCTTGGCCTGACGTGGCGTATCCACTTGCCTCTATTGAAACCGAGCATTCTGGGCGCGTGCTTATTAGTGTTTGTCGATGTCATGCGAGAACTTCCAGCGACACTCATCCTTAGGCCATTCAACTTCAACACTCTGGCAACACATGTATACCGCTTTGCAAGTGATGAGCGTCTCAGTGAAGCCTCGTTGGCGGCCGTGCTGATTGTGATAGTCGGAGTGATACCGGTAGTGCTACTGCAGCGATCTGGATCCTCCAGAGCGACCCTTGGTGCTTGACTCAACCACTACCCAAAGGAAACGCAATGCCGGTGCTGGCCAAGCTTTCATGATCTGAGGGTTCAGCCACTTCGCTTGTGTCTTGGCTCTGTGCCACCTAAAGAACGGTAGTCACTTTCCTCACCGCACTCGCAAATCCGCTCCGCTCTCCCGGTACCCGCAAGGCAACCATGTTGACATCCGAAGGTTCTTCAGGAGCAAAACTTGGTCATTGCTGGGATCTTTAGACTCAGAAATTAAAACTCTGGTGCAGCGCAAGCATGACGTCGGCTCGAAAAACACGTCGGGTAATGAGAGGCTAAACGAGCGTGGGAGCAGGGACCGTCTGTGACATCACAGCATTCCAGTCCGGCGGGAAATGAAAGTGCGCTGCCCTGCAGCTTTGCCGCCAATCATTGGGATGACATGGTGAGGCTTTATGAGCACTGCAGGGCAGACGCTCGTACAAAGGATAATCATTCTCATATATAATACAAGCCGTTAGAACCACTGCTAATGAGACCTTCGACTGGCACTGCGCCTGAGGTGCTAAAGGGAGCCAATGAGTAATCTGACCACTGAAAAAGTACTAGCCGTAAACCATTGGAACGACACCTTATTCAGCTTCACTGCGACCAGATCGCAAGGGCTGCGATTTGAGAATGGCCACTTTGTAATGATAGGCCTAATGGTTGACGACAAGCCTCTTATGCGGGCCTACAGTATTGTGAGCCCGAACTATGAGTCCTATTTAGAGTTTTTCAGCATTAAAGTCCCCGATGGCCCGTTGACCTCAAAGCTTCAGAACATCCGGGTGGGTGACGAGATATTAGTCAGCAAGAAACCAACGGGAACTTTAGTACTTGATCATTTACTGCCTGGTAAATTTCTCTATCTTTTAGCGACAGGGACTGGCCTTGCCCCTTTTATCAGCATAATTCAGGATCCTGAGGTATATGAGCGATTCGAAAAAATAGTGCTAGTTCATGGAGTAAGGTGGCAGTCTGAGCTCGCCTACGCAGAGTTCATTCAGACTGAATTAGCAAAAAATGAATATTTCGGCTGCGAGGTGAGTCAAAAGCTAATCTACTACCCCACTGTAACTAGAGAAGCTTTTCGTAACACAGGCAGGATCACAGACCTGCTAACGTCCGGAAAACTTTTCCTCGATATAGACTTGCCCAAGCCGTCGGGTGATGACGCGAGGTTTATGCTATGTGGAAGCCCTAGCATGCTCAAGGATCTTTGCAAAATTCTTGATGACAGGGGATTCAAAGAGGCACGGCATGGCACCGCAGCTCACTATGTCATTGAAAGGGCTTTCGTAGAGCAGTAGAGCAATACATGTCACCGGTGCCTAAGCAACACTCTGAGGAACCTTTGCCATAGTATCTGGGCGCGTAAATTTCAGGCCCATGCCAACTTGATGAAAATTTGGCACGCGATGATTCAGAGCGCAGCCATTATTCCTCTAAGACGGCTATAAAGGTCTCAAGAGCAGGATGACTGAGGTAGGTACCTTTAGGCGCGCTTGACTGGCGATGTGCTTTTTTAAACGCCTCAGACTCTGTCCATTTAATGAACGCGTCCTGGCTTTCCCACACAGAATGAGAGATGTATAGGACGTGGTCTTCAGACTCTGGGCCTCGCAGCAGCGAAAAGTTTTTAAAGCCTGGAACTTCAGACAGAAAACTATCCCTCTCACGCCATACCTTCTCAAAATCCTGCGTGAAGCTGGGGTTAATCTTGAAGCGATTCATGGCAAGGAACATTTTTTTCCTCTAAAAAGTATGGATTCTTAGCCCACTCGGAGTGAGCTCAGTTTTGACGGGTGTCTCATACACAGACGAGAGTATATTCTCTGTCATGACAGCGTCCCTGTCTCCATCTGCAACAAGCCTACCGTTTTTCATAATGTAGAAAATATCGCCGAAGTGAGCTGCTAAATTGAGATCGTGGACGATCAAAAAGACTCCGATTTCACGCTGTATTGCTGTTTCTTTGAGTAGTTTCAATACGCGAAGCTCGTTAGCAATGTCCTGACTAGATGTCGGTTCATCAAGTAAAAGATACTTTGAGGTATCGCGGTCATGGCTTCCCGAAATTTGAACAAGACATCTACAAAAATGAGCTCTCTGCTTTTCCCCACCCGAAAGCGTAAGGATAGATTGACTCAGCAGATCTTCTATCCCACATGTGCTTGCCAAATCTTTAATCACCTCACTTTTCTCGCCCTCAGATGCTTCGAACTGCCAGACTAGCCCCATTCGAATCACATCCTCAACAGTGAAATCGAACACAAGGTTGTCAGACTGCAGCATTACCGCTCGTTGATTACATAGCTGCAAAGGTGTGAGCTGGGCCAAGTCCGTCCCCGCGATTACCACTCGACCACCAGATGGGGTTGAGTGACCCGACAACGCACCCAGAAGTGTCGATTTTCCGGCTCCATTTGGCCCAACTAAAACCGTAATGGACCCAGATTTTACGGTTACGCTCGCCGAGTCAACAATGGTTTTCGTACCAACATTGATTGTTACATTCTGTGCCTGGAGCGCCATTAAGGTTTAACCTTTGTTATCAGCCATAAAAAGAAAGGCGCTCCTATTGCGCTGGTCACTAGACCCACGGGCACCTCAGCTGGCAAGGCGACTATTCGCGCCAGCAGATCTGCCAAGACCATCAGAGACCCTCCAGTAAGCGCTGAGCCAATCATCAGCGGCTTGTGCCTAACACCGATTGTGAACCTCACAACATGAGGCACTATCAGACCGACAAACCCGATAATCCCAGAAACTGCGACGCCTGCACCCACGCAGACCGCTGATAATAAAACTAGATCGCGCTTTGTCGCTTTCACGTCTACACCCAGGTGAAACGCTTCATTTTCGCCCAACTGCAACTTATCGAGGGAATTAGATTTCGTAATCAGGACTAAAACTGCTGATACCATCGCCAACACGCATGGAACAGTTGTTACCCAATGAGCCCTGCCAAAGCTCCCCATCATCCAAAATATTAATGATCGCAATTGGGCATCATTGCTTACGTATTGAAATATACCTATGCCGACGCTCGATAAAGCATTAATAGCGATACCCACCAATAAAACTGTGACAATCCGAAATTGTCCATAATATGCAGAGAATAAATACAGGGCCCCTGTCACGCAGAGTGACCCTAGTATTGCTGCCAATGGCATCGTATATGGAGCAAACGTGGCGGGCAGAGCCAGTGAAGACCCCAGAACGATCATTGCCACAGCGCCGAGCGCGGCGCCCCCTGACACCCCAATTAACCCGGGATCGGCGAGAGGATTTCGGAAGAAACCTTGGAGTACTGCACCGGCAACGGCCAAGGAGGCACCCACCGTTGCCGCCAATATTACGCGAGGCGCCCGAATTTCACTGAAGACAGTTAAATCGAGCTTGCTAGCCTCACCCCGCACAATCTCAATTAAGGATAGGGGTACCCCGCCAATTGCCAGTGCAGATAAAACGGACGCCAGACATATCCCAAGCAGTAACGAAAATTTTACCTGACTGCTAATCTCGCCCTGCGCTTCACCCATCTGGCTACTGATCCCCTCCTAACACTCAGGTGCTTACTCGATAGCTTTTTTCAAACTGAGCGCCACTTCAAGAGTTTGCAATCCGAAGCCAAGCAGGCTCATACCGCCATAAGCGTGAACATTGTCGTCGCTTAATGCGTTGGTTGATGCCAGAAGCGGATCCGATAACATGCCCTCCAGCCCACCAATCGACTTCAAAGCCCTCTCAGTGACCACAAGATGTTCTGGGTTAGCTGCAATCAGTAGCTCTCTCGATAAGGGCTTCCAGCCCTCGATGTCAGAAAAAACATTTTGGGCTCCAGCCATGCGCAGCAGACCATCGCCCGAAGTATTGGCTCCCGCTACTATTGGCTGGTTATCAACGAAATTGAGTACGAGCGCGGCTCGCGGCAAATCTGCACTTGCTTCAGTGGCTTTTTCAAGCGAAGTCAATACCCCGGCGAGTTGACCTCTCAAAATGTCTTGCGCCGTATCCTCTTTACCTAAAATTCTAGCTATGCAGACGAACTTGTCGATAATTCCTTGGGCAGAATGTCGCTCGTCAATCCGCTTCACCTCAACCTCAACACTGGATATTTGATTGAGCACCTCGGCTGGCCCCATGTCGTGCTCACCCAATATTAAAGAGGGCTTCAGGGCAAGTATGCCCTCAGCAGATAAATTGCGGACATAGCCTATCGAGGGTAAAGACACTGTTTCAGGAAGGTAGCTGGCGGTGGAGTCTACGGCGACCAGAAGATGTCCTGCTCCCAGTGAGTAAAGCATTTCAGCGATTGAGCCGCCAGCCGCGACTACTCTTGAGGAATCCCCTGCTGGCAAGCAGACGTCTTCGATTGCTGCCTGAGCGACTCCTGATGCCAACACGAAAAGGCTTAACAAAGCGCTCTGCAGCACGTTTATAACTCGAGCTTTAGACCAATGCTAAAGTTTGTACCCGGCTGTGTGAACCTGTCGGCCGCATCACGACCAATACCTGCGGTATCCGCCCACCTGATATAAGTTTTGTCCATGATGTTATAAACCCCAGCGTTTGCGCTTAACGATTCTGTCAATCGATACCTGACAATCAGGTCTAACAATCCATAACCGCTAGTTTCTCTCAAAGCACTCCCCGCAGAGATATCCGACGAGTCTTTCGCCTTGATGCCGGTCCAAATGAGCTGTCCTCCCCATTTCCCGTCCTCAGAATCGTAAGAGAGACCGAGAACCGCTGTCAAAGGCTGAATGGTGTCCAATGGTTCGCCCGTATCCTCATCCTCCCCATCAGCGTACGCAACTGCGCCTCGAACGCCAAAGTTGTCAAGGCCCATAACACCCATGTCCATCAGGAATCGCAGCTCTACTCCATCGATCGAAACTCTAGATATGTTTTCAGATTGGAATACCAAAAACCCATCTACTGGATCAAAACAGCCAAACTGGCGATACGCTGTGGGGCAGTGGCCGCTGCCTGCGGATGCGATGAAATCATCATAGTCACTGGAAAATGCTGTGACTGATATTTCGGCGCTCTTTGACAAGAACCGCAACCCAACCTCAAAACTATCGCTGGTTTCTGAGGTTAGATCGGGCGCAGATATGGTTTTGTACCCACCTAAAAAGTTTGTGAAGCCCAAATTCACGTCGTCGAACGGCGGAGCCCTGAACCCTTCACTGTATCTACCAAATGCCGACAGGGAGTCAGTTAACTGAACAATGGCGCCGAATTTTAAAGTAAGTTCAGATTCTTCGTAATCAACCGGTGTTGCTACCCCAGGATTTCCCAGCAGATAAAGAGAGTCAGGAGCTGTGGTAGCTTCATTTCGGTCGTACCTAGCACCTGGTGATAGCAAGAGCTTGCCATCAAACAGCTCTATTTCATCTTGTATATAGAAGGCTATATTCTCCACATCGGTCTTCGGAAAGTCTCTGGTGGGCAGCGGCGAAAACTCAAAAACGGGATTTCCCAAGGAATCCCTCGTACCTCCGTCTCTCACTGACTCATTCGATGTCTCGTAATAATCAATGCCATATGTCAGGGTATGCGAAGTTTTTGGCGTAAGTATCGCGCTCGAAAATTGAGCTGTAGCCCCAACGATTTCCTGCTGAAATGTTGATACTCGTTTTCGCGTCTGAGAAGCGAAATACGGGGGTGGTGTACGAGACTCTGTGAGGTCCTGAAAGCTCTCAGAATCCTGCCAATAGGCAGTCAATGTGAGATTATCCATTAGAGGAACGCTGATATCCGAATGCTCGTATCGCAATGTAACCCGCGTTCTATCCCTCTCGTCTTCTGCAGTGCGTGAATTTACTAGGGTCCCTCGGGAAAAAATTCCGTAGTCGGATAGAATGTTCGTATCCGTCTCGCTTTTGAAGCTGTCTAATGCGAAGCGCAGGCGTTGGTTTTCGCTGATATCCCAACTCAGCTTTGCCGTGACATTACGCGTGCTATTGTCCTGCTCATCCGGCTGTGTCCGACCGGCTCCAAAATCAGGGCCGGCCGAGGCGTTATTTTCAGTCTCCTGACCATCCCGCAACGTCGCAACGAGCAGCGTTGATAAAGAACCCTGCTTGCCAGCTATTGTCACGGTTCCCACTGCCGACTCATCAGCACTGGAGTAACCAACTTTGTAGCTGGAGTAGAACGTGTCGTCCTCTAAAAATTTGCTAGGGGACAGCGTGTTGAAGGAGACTACTCCCCCCAATGCATCGCTTCCCCAAAGTGAAGAGATCGGTCCACGCGCGATTTCGGCACTGGCCAAGCTGTCGATGTCAACAAAATCTCGCCTCGAGGATAAAAATGGGCCAAAGGAAAACTCCTCGGCTACTCTGACGCCGTCGACCAATGTCAGGACTCGGTTGCCGCCGATGCCGCGAATGTTAAAGCCACTCAAACCAAAGCGACTGCCTGTGCCAGATACAGTCACCCCGGGCTCAAACCTAACGAGATCCGCTATGTCTCGGGCCAACTCCTCCTCTATTCGATCTGAATCAATAACATCAATTGTTGCGGCGATCTCTTTAAGTGGACGCTCCGTCCTTGACCCCACTACGGTAATCGTCTCGAGGTCCGTTGCCCCAACACTCATCGGTATGACTATGGCGACGGTCGCGCATAAAACGTATCGGCTCAAGTTCTTCATGGTTTTTCCCAAAGCATAAACGAAGTTACATTCATGGTAATGCGAATCATTATCATTCGCAATAAACACGTATTTCTCTGCAACTCGGCGAGCCAGTCATCCCACTCATACAAATTATTGGAGAGGTCGGATAGTCGGATAAATGTGTGTTGCAGCCAGGGGGGTAAACCACTTGCGAATACCAATGATAATGATTATCATTTGTATTGCTCAGATCGCTTCCTCTCTCGGACGCATGACTCTCCCGTTTTGCGAGCACAACCGAGAATCATTGATCAGGGCATTGGCTGCCACAAGACTCCCTGCCAAGCGAGGTGGCAGCCTTTTAGCCCCGCCAGTCAGACATCAGACCCCTGACTGGCTGGGGCTTTTTCCTCGGGTGACATAGGCACCTAAATAAGATCTTCAGAGGACCCTGCGAGGACCTTAGGCCTCATGGGTTTTGAACTGAGGTTTAGCAAGATACAACTCATGTGAGGCAAGTGTCTGTTCGTGAGCTTTGGTGGTGGCTGGAAGACGCGGCGGCGCCAGGTGGGATCGAACCGCCGACCTCAACACTGCCAGTGGTGCGGTACTGGAGGTCACGGCATAACTAGCTAGCATCCCCGGCAGAATTTAACGCTTTTTCATCATTTTTTTGTTGATTTAAGCTTATGTTTGAGTGGCGAACTTACGCTATCTCAAACGCCACCTTGAACTCTTCGTGGGCCAGGCACCCTCGCTAAGTTAATTTCTCTAGGTGACGCTCTCAAACTGCAGCGCAGGGATTATCGACAGCATAGCAACGAGACATCAACGTTTTTCTCAGAGGCTCTTCGTTTCGTAACTCGTCATGATTTTTTTAATGGCCAACACATAGGCCGCTGTCCGGAGGTCTTCGATGTCACCGCGCTCATGCCAGAGCGTCCTCATCTCTTGCAGCGCTGCTCTCATTGTGTCGTCGAGGCCCGACCTTACTAGCTCAAGCTCTCCAGCACCCTGCATATATTTTTTCTTGAAGTCGTGAGAAAGAGACCAGTCAGCTCCCAAAAGTGAGCTTAACCTGTCTAGCTCGTCTAGCAACATCGAATGCCTAGCCTCTTCTCGACGCCGCTCCAATCTGCCAAAACGAATTTGAGAGATATTGCGAACCCACTCGAAATAAGAAACCGTCACTCCTCCAGCATTCGCATACAAATCAGGAATGATCACTGTGCCCCGACCTCGCAGCACCTCGTCGGCCCCCACTGTTATCGGCCCGTTAGCAGCCTCAACGATTAATGGTGCCTTTATCTTTGCCGCGTTCTTAAGGTTTATGGTTCCTTCCAATGCCGCCGGGACTAGAATATCGCAATCGCCTTCTAAGACTTTTGCTCCCTCTCGAATGAAATCTGCATCGGGGAAGTTTTCAGGTGGCTCACCAGCGTCTATCCAGTTTTTAAGCTCTTCAACATTGATTCCCTGATCTGAAATCCAGGCTCCATCTCTCTCAATTACTGCCTTTATGACTACACCATCCCCCTCACTCAAGAATTTCGCAGCGTGATAACCAACATTGCCCAAGCCTTGCACAATTGCCCGCTTTCCCTCTAAACCTCCGTTAAGTCCGGTTTTTTTAACATCCTCAGGGCACCTAAAAAATTCTTGCAAGGCAAACTGAACACCTCGACCTGTCGCCTCTGTCCTACCTTGAATTCCACCGACGTTAATCGGTTTGCCGGTCACGCAGGCCGCCGAATTAATGTCCGTGGTATTCATTTTGGAATATTGATCGACGATCCACGCCATCACCTGCTCATTAGTACCCATGTCAGGCGCAGGGACATTTTGACTGGGGTTAATGAGATCGCGTTTGATAAGCTCGTATGCAAAGCGCCTCGTGATTTGTTCTAGTTCCGTCTCGTCAAAGTCCCTGGGCTCGATGCACAAACCACCTTTAGACCCACCAAAGGGGGTATCCACTAAGGCGCATTTGTATGTCATCAGGGCTGCTAATGCCTCGACCTCGTCCTGATTTACAGACGATGAGTACCTAATGCCGCCCTTTACAGGCTCCATGTGCTCAGAGTGCACCGCTCTGTAGCCCACAAAAACCTGCACTTTCCCCCGCAGGCGGACACCAAATCGCACCGTGTAAGTAGAATTGCAGACCCTAATTTTCTCAGCTAATCCTGGGGGTATAGTCAGTAAATCTGCTGCACGATTGTAAAGAACATCAACACCCTGCCTGAATGTTGGCTCCGCCGCATTATTCATTTTGCCCTCCGCTTTCCCTTGTATTCATCGGTAGATGCAAACAGGGTTTCCATGACGAGGCTGCAATCTGCCATAGATCCTAGCGACCTAACTTTAAACTCGGCACGCCACAAAATACAAAAAATGATCTCGGAAAAATTAAGTGGCTGCAGGAGGGTAATGCAGAGCAAGCAATTGCTCCCGGGGCATTTTTAAGCGGCCAAGTACTAGCAAGAATCCGGCTACTGCCATGTTCATTGCCTTATCACGAAGAGCACAAGCAAGAGCACGTGAACCAAACTGGAAATATAAAAACGAACGCAGATGATTTTGGTGGAGCTAGGCGGGATCGAACCGCCGACCTCAACACTGCCAGTGTTGCGCTCTCCCAGCTGAGCTATAGCCCCACATCAGGTCTCGACGAGCGTCGAGGGGCGCAACAGTACGGATCAAGCCGAATCGTGTCAAGGGAGCCGTCATTTTGAATCGGTCGGGCCACATTTCACTGATTGTCTCAAGGCCGAGGTGCCGCATTTGCGTATGAAGTCGACACCGCTACCCAGCTATCGGTAGTAACATGGGTGGCTAAATAGCCTATGCCTGCAGGAGGCCATCACCATGTTTGCCCGAGCCGTTATTATGATTCCAGGCGCCCTGTTTATCGTTTACGGGGCCATGTGCTGGTACAACCCGGAACTGCCTGCCGAATATGCAGGGTTGTGGGTTGCGCATCAGAACGGGGTGGCAGAGCTCGCGGCGATGTACGGTGGATTGCAGTTGTGCCTGGGATCCATCATCTTTTTGTCAGGCATCCTCAAAGGTTACCTGCGACCGGGGCTGTGGCTGTCGATGATGGTGCTGGCAGGGTTAGCCACCGCACGCGGCAGCGTTGCCTTCGGCAACTTTGATTTAACAGTTCAGGCCGCACAAGGTGCCGCTGACGTGGCGATGAGCTCCGACTTCACAAGCTACACCTGGTACGCACTCCTCTTTGAAGCAACCTTCGCCGTGCTAGCAGGACTGTGCCTGCTTAATAAAGACAATCAGAACTGAGCGAAAACCCGTTAGAGATTGAGATCGGCGTATGCCTTCTCGAGCCGCTTACCGACTTTCTTCGAGACCCCACCACAGGCCTCAATGGCGGCTCTTAAGCGGGCCCGGGTCAGATCCGGGCCGAGAATCTCCATCGAATCGGGTATTGAATACGCCACCCTCTCGCCTGAAAGCGCGACAAACAAGGGCGCAAAAAGTGCTTTGGGCCTGAGTTCCATGGCCTCGGCCAAGTCTTTCAAAGCAACGAACAGCGCATCGCGGCTCCAGTCTTGCTGGGCCTCGAGTCGCCACAACACAAACTGCATATGCATCAGCGCGCCCTCACGAGCCTCACCTTCCTCGCCAAACGCTGCGACATCCAACGCTACGTCGCCAGACACGAGATAGGCCGCCTGAGGGATGAGATCGGAGAGCACCTCAATACGACCCTGAGCGTGGGGGAGAATCTTATCCAGCATCTCCCGATTCAGCGCCCAGTCGCGCAGCCGTCGGACCAACTCGTCAGCGCTCAGTGCTTCGCGTATCCAGAGTCCATTCAGCCACTTGAGCTTTTCCACATCGAACACCGGGCCGCCGAGCGACACCCGGCTGATATCAAACGCGGCCTGCATCTCATCCAGCGTGAACTTTTCTTCTTCATTGGGCATCGACCAGCCCATGCGGCCCAAATAGTTCACGACCGCTTCGGGCAGGTAACCCATGCGCTGGTAGTAGAGGATGCTGGTGGGATTCTTGCGCTTGCTCAGCTTGGATTTATCGGGGTTGCGCAACAGCGGTAAATGACACAGCACTGGCATTTCCCAGCCAAAATATTCGTATAACAGGCGGTGCTTGGGCGCCGAGTTGATCCACTCCTCGCCCCGAATCACGTGGGTGATCTTCATCAGATGGTCATCCACGACGTTGGCAAGGTGGTAGGTAGGCAGTCCATCTGACTTCAGGAGGATCTGTGCATCCACCATGCCCCAGTCGAGCTCGATCGTGCCGCGCAGCATATCCTCGATGGCGCAGACACCCTCTTCCTCGGGCACCATCAGGCGTATCACGTAAGCCTCGCCAGCCGCTTTTCGTGCCGCCTGCTCATCGTCAGACAAGAGCAAATCAGAGGGCTTAAGGGCGGTAGACTTGCCCGCCTCGCGGCGTGCCTCTCTCAACGCATCCAGTTCTTCAGGGGTGCGATAACAGACAAAGGCGTAGCCTTTCTCGACCAGCTCCCAGGCATAGCCACTGTACACATCGGCCCGCTCGCTCTGCCGGTAGGGCCCCTTAGGCCCCCCCACATCGGGCCCTTCATCCCAGTCAAGGCCCAGCCAACGTAATGATTCAAAAATCTTGGCCTCGGCCTCGGGCGCGCTTCGCGCCTGATCCGTGTCCTCAATGCGCAGCACAAACTGCCCACCATGAGCATGGGCAAAACATCGGTTGAAAAGGGCCATATAGGCGGTCCCGACATGAGGATCGCCAGTTGGCGAGGGTGCGACACGAGTTCTGACTGTCATGGGCGTGTTCGGGCGATCAAGGCTCATTATTGTGAGTCGGCAAAGTGCGACTCCCCTTAGCGGAGTTTACCAAAGCCCTGCCCTCCCATTGGCATAGATGGCGCGCAATATTCGCACTCTCATCCACCCCCAAACTTCGGTAGCATAGTGACATTCTGTGGGCAGGAACTCAGTTTTGAAACACCCCCTTTCAGGCGCGGCCAGGACGCTACGCCAAGCGATAGTGTGGCGGCAAATCAACACCGCTCGCATACTCTCCTACGTTTTCTCAGCTCTATCCTGCACACTGCTGCTCTCGCTGTCTGCCTGCGGCGGTGGGGAAAGTAATGTAGTCACCGGAAACCGCGACGGCGTACTGCACTACGGCAATGGCACAGAGCCCCAGGGCCTCGACCCCCACGTGGTCACGGGTGTACCGGAAAACCATATTATCCGCGCGCTGTTCGAAGGCCTCGCAGTCAAGAACCCGATCACGCTGGAGCCGGAGCCAGGTGTCGCCGAACGCTGGGAGTTCAGCGATGAAGGCCGTGTAATCACCTTTTACCTGAATTCGGAAGCCAAGTGGTCCAATGGTGAGCAGGTGACGGCCAGCGATTACGTATGGAGCTGGAACCGCGCGTTGCATCCCATGACGGGTAACGAGTACTCCTACATGCTCTTCCCGGTGGTTAACGCCGAGGCGTATCTCAAGGGTGAGGTTACTGATTTCAACGACGTGGGCGTAAAGGCCCTCGATGACACCACTCTCAAAGTGACCCTGAACGCGGCGACACCCTATTTTGTGCAGCTCATGGACCACTACAGCACCTTCGCGGTGCACCCCGAGACACTCATGCAGTTTGGCGAGATGACTGACCGCTACACGCCCTGGACCCGGGTCGGCAATATCGTCAGCAACGGCGCGTTCACTCTGACCGAGTGGTCACTCAACCGCCGCATCATTGTCGAGAAAAACGAGCACTACTGGGATCGTGACAAGGTGTCTCTAAACTCCGTAATCTTCTACCCCATGGAAAACGTGGTCAGTGAAGAGCGCATGTTCCGCGTTGAGCAATTGCATTACACGCAGGTGGTGCCGCTTGACAAAATCCCGCTCTACCGCGACATGCCCGACACCCCCTATGTGCAGGCACCCTATCTCGGCACTTACTACTACTTAATCAATACCCAGCGACCACCTGTCGATGACGTGCGCGTGCGCAAGGCGCTGGCGATGTCGGTGGATCGCGAGAAGCTGGTTCGCACAGTGCTCCAGGAAACGGCAGTGCCTGCCTACTCTATCACCCCACCGGATACTCTGGGGTACTACCCACCCAAGCTATTTGACTACGACCCGGCGCAAGCCCGCGCGCTGCTCGCCGAGGCCGGCTACCCGAATGGTGAAGGTTGGCCCGGTCTCGAGATTCTCTACAACACCAACGAGGGCCATCGAAAAATAGCCGTGGCAATTCAGCAAATGTGGAAGTCAGAACTGGGGATCGATATCACCATTACCAATCAGGAGTGGAAGGTCTACCTCGACTCAGTCACGCAAATCGATTTTCAGGTCGCGCGTCGCGGCTGGATTGGCGACTACGTGGATGCCAACAACTTCCTCGATCTCTTTATTACGGACGGGGGCAATAACAACACCCACTACAGCGACCCTGTCTACGATGACCTCATTCTTTACAAGGCACCCAAGGCCGCGACTCGCGAAGAGCGCTATGCGTTGTTCACAGAAGCAGAGACCATGCTCATGGAAGACATGCCTATCATTCCGATCTACACCTACACCAGCAAACACCTGATTCACCCCAGTGTCGAGGGGCTTCATTCCAACCTCATGGATTCCCTGAACCTCAAGTATGTGAAGCTGGTACCGGGCCGCACATTGCCGGAGACACTCCGCTGATGCTGCGCTTTATGTTCGTCCGTATCCTGCAAGCACTGCCGGTGATCTTAGTGGTGATCACCGCCACCTTCTTTTTGGTGCGCTCTGCCCCCGGCGGCCCCTTCGATCAAGAAAAAGTCGTCATCCCCGAGGTCAAAAAGGCCCTCGAGGCCCAGTATCGGCTAGATCTGCCGTTACACGAGCAATACTTTGCCTATTTGGGTGACCTCGCGCAGGGAGACCTCGGGCCTTCGTTTAAGTACCCGGGGCGCAGCGTCAATGAGATTCTTTTTGCAGGACTGCCGGTCACGGCTGAGCTCGGCCTGTATGCGCTGATCATCGCGCTGTGTATTGGCGTGACAGCGGGGGTATTTGCCTCCTTAAGGCCCAACACAGCGCAGGACTATGTGCCGATGAGCCTCGCGATGATCGGCATCTGTATGCCGTCTTTCTTATTAGGGCCGCTACTGGTGCTGGTATTTGGTATCTGGCTCGACTGGCTACCTATTACGGGCTGGGGAGATATCCCTGGCGACAAAATTCTTCCCGCTGTGACTCTGGGCTCGGCCTATGCCGCCTATATCGCGCGCTTGAGCCGTGCTGGCATGCTCGAGATCCTCTCTCAGGATTACATCCGTACTGCGCGCGCTAAGGGCCTGCCCGAATGGCGGGTGGTCACCCAGCACGCCCTACGCGGTGGTCTGATTCCGGTCATTGCCTTTCTTGGCCCCGCCTTGGCGGGGCTGCTGGCGGGCTCTTTCGTGGTCGAGACCATCTTCCAGATTCCTGGCTTAGGGCGTTTCTATGTGCAGGCCGCGTTTAACCGCGACTACACGATGATTCTCGGCACCACCGTATTCCTCTCCTCACTCATCGTGTTCTTTAACCTCGTTAGCGACATCATCGCGGCGTGGCTGAACCCCCGGCTACGGCACCACTTCCAGCACGGTGGTTCATGAACACCGTCGCCCCAGTGTTTGAGGATGCCGAAAAGGGCTCTTCGCTTTGGCACGATGCTTGGCTCCGGCTACGCAAAAACAAGCTCGCCCTGCTTGGTGGCAGCGTATTGCTGTTCATGGTCGTGGTGGCACTACTGACGCCGTGGATCGCTCCCTACAGCTACGAGGCCCAGAACCTTGATCTGGGCGCCTCGGCGCCCTCTGCGGCGCATTGGTTGGGTACCGATATCTTTGGCCGAGACATGTTGACGCAAATCATGTACGGCGGGCGCATCTCGCTAGCAGTCGGCTTTATCGCCACCGCTGTGGCATTGCTGATTGGTGTGACCTGGGGTGCCGTGGCGGGTTATGCCGGAGGTCGCGTAGACGCGGTGATGATGCGCCTGGTCGACATTCTCTACGCCCTGCCTTTCATGATTTTTATTGTGCTACTGATGGTGGTGTTTGGACGCAACATCCTGCTCTTGTTCCTCGCCATCGGCGCGGTGGAATGGCTCACCATGGCGCGCATCATGCGCTCGCAGGTTCAATCACTACGGCAACAGGAATTTGTCGAGGCGGCGGTCTCGGTGGGCCTCTCGCCCGCGGCGATTATCCGCAAACACCTCATACCCAATGCGCTTGGGCCGGTCATTGTCTACACCACACTGACGATTCCAAGCGTGATGCTGCTAGAGGCCTTCTTGAGCTTCTTGGGCTTAGGCATTCAGCCACCGGCGACCTCATGGGGTCTACTCATCAGCTACGGCGCAGAGACCATGGAGGAATATCCTTGGCTACTGATTTTTCCAGGCTGCGCCCTGACGCTCACGCTCTTCTCTCTTAACTTTCTCGGCGACGGCTTGCGCGACGCGCTGGACGTTCGCGGCTCCAAGGACTGAACCGTGGCCTTACTCTCCGTCGACAACCTCTCCGTGAGCTTCGTGACCCGTAACGGCACCAATAAGGCCGTTAATAACGTGAGCTTCTCGGTCGAGGAGCGCCAGATCACCGCCATCATTGGTGAGAGTGGCTCAGGCAAATCCGTTTCCTGCTACGCGGTGCTGGGCTTGATACCGAGCCCGCCGGGGCGCATCGATGGCGGTACCGTCTACTTTCAAGGTCAAGATCTTTTGGCGCTCTCTGAGGCGGAGCTGCGCGCCATCCGAGGGCGCGATATCGCGATGATCTTTCAGGACCCTATGACCTGCCTGAATCCCTTCATGAAAATTGGTGATCAGCTGATTGAGCCCCTCACGCTGCATAAAGGCATGGCCAAAGGCGCGGCCAAAGAGCAGGCCATAGCGCTACTCGATGAGGTAGACATCCGAGACCCGCAAGCGGCAATGAGTGCCTTCCCCCATGAGTTTTCGGGCGGCATGCGCCAGAGAGTGATGATCGCCATGGCGCTGATTAACGAGCCCAAGTTGCTGATTGCCGATGAACCGACGACCGCCTTGGACGTGACGATTCAGGCGCAGATTCTCAAGCTGATTGCCGAGCTACAGATCAAGCGTGACATCGGTGTGCTGTTTATTAGCCATGATCTGGCGGTGGTATCAGACATCGCAGATCAGATCGTGGTCATGGAAAAAGGCAAGGTGCTCGAAGGCGGCAAACCCAAGGCGATTTTTGACAATCCGCAGCACCCTTACACGCAAAAGCTACTGGCGGCGATTCCTAGCGGCCAAAAGGCAACCAACCCCGTAGCCCCTGACCCGCTGATTCGCATTAAGCATCTTCGGACTTGGTTTACCCCCACAGCAGGCGCAGAGCCGGTCAAAGCCGTTAATGACGTCTCGCTGGAAATTCACCGCGGCGAGGTGCTCGGATTGGTCGGTGAGTCTGGGAGCGGAAAGTCAACACTTGGGCGCTCCATCCTGCGGCTGGTGCCTATTACCAGCGGGCAGATCACTTTTGAAGGCATGGAGCTCTCCGCACTCGAGGGCAGGGCGCTCAAGCAGTTCCGCCATCGTATGCAGATGATCTTTCAGGATCCATACGCTTCATTAAACCCGCGCATGACAGTGTATGACACGCTCGCCGAGCCCCTGCTGCTGCATGGACTGGTTCGCACAGCCGATCTGGATCAGGCGATCCGCGAGCTCATGGACAACGTCGGTCTGGCACGCACGTTTGTGCGCAAGTACCCCCACGAGTTCTCGGGAGGCCAGCGTCAACGCATTGCGATTGGTCGCGCGCTCGCGACGCGCCCGGAGTTTATTGTGGCGGACGAGCCGGTCTCTGCGCTCGACGTGACCATTCAGGCGCAGATTCTCAACCTGCTGGCCGAGCTCACCAAAGAATACGGACTCACTATGCTGTTTATCTCGCATGATCTGGCGGTGATTCGGCAAATCGCTGACCGCATTGCGGTGATGTACCACGGCAAGCTAGTCGAGCAAGGGTCTACCGCCCAAGTATTTGAAACGCCCCAGCAGGAATACACCCAGGCGTTATTGGCTGCGATTCCCGGCGCGAATGCCGCCTGAGTTTCACCGGGCTAACCCAATGGACATCTGCAAGCCAAAAGGCTCAGCGCGCTGCGAGTGAACGCTACAAAGTAAAGCCAGAGTCCAGCGTGACCAACTGGCCAGTCACATAGTCTGAACCGGCAATCAGCGACAAAATTGTGTCAGCGACATCCTCGGGCGTCACTACATGACCCAATGGCGTCTGGTCGGAGAACATCTTTTTTAAGGCCTCATACTGCTCGGCATCCCCACCTCCCCAAGTAGAGAAAGCCCACTCGCCGTCAATAAGGCCTGGCAGCACTGCATTCACGCGGATGTTCATTTTACCCAACGTCTTAGCGAGCGTTCGGGTCAGGCTGTTCATGCCGGCCTTGGAGGCGCAATAGGCAATCGAGCTACCGTTGGCGGTCATACTGGCAATGCTCGAGGTCATCACGATCTCGCCACCTCCGGCCGCCTCAATATGAGGTGCCGCCTCGCGAGACATCATAAAGGCACCAATGAGGTTCACTCGTAACGTCCGTAGCCAAATGTCTTCGGTCAGTGCACCGAGTTGGTCGTGGGGCACAAAGGTCGTGGTGCCCGCATTGTTCACCAGTATGTCGAGCTGCCCAAAATGCTCCATCGTGGTCGCTACGAGTCGTTTGCAGTCCGATTCCTCTGAGACGTCTGCTTGGACAGCCAGTGCGCGACCACCCGCCACCTCCAACTTTGCTACGACAGCTTCGGCCGCCTCAACCGAGCGGCTGTAGTTCACCACCACTCGCGCGCCCATCTCGCCAAGCTGGGCGGCCAATGCCGCGCCCACGCCTGAGCTGGCACCGGTAATCAACACCACACGATCTGCTACGTCCATTTTCACTTCGCTCCACCAACAATGCTTGATGCACCCGAGTGTATCGGCCGGGCGCAGTTTCGCCACCTTTACAAGGCACTATCTGTGTTGCATGCAGTTTCCCTTAGATATCTGGAGCACTGTGCGTGAGGCGCACGTCGGGACATCACTAAAGCACGGGCGAGGCTGATCTGAATAGCGCGCCAGCTGTAGGTGCGGCCAGTGGTGAGTGAAAAACATAAGAGACCGCGGCGGCTCTTGCCACCCCACGTTGTGCTCAAGGCGCTTAGGCCAGCTGCAGCGGCAGTGACCGCAAGCGCTGGCCGGTGGCCTTGTAGACCGCGTTCGCTACCGCAGGTGCGATCGGCGGCAGTCCGGGCTCGCCAACACCAGTAGGTTCGGTGCCACTGTCGATAATAATCACCTCGATCTCCGGTGACTCATTCATCCGCAGCATGGGGTAATCATGGAAGTTGCTCTCCTTAATCGTCCCGCGCTCAAGATTGAGTCCGCCATAAAGCGCTGCGGTGAGGCCATAAACCACGCCGCCTTCCACCTGAGCACGGACGATGTCGGGATTCACGGCCTGACCGCAGTCGAGTACGCAAGTCACTTTATGTACCTGAATCTTGCCGTTCTTGACAGAGACCTCGGCGATCTCCGCTACGTCGGTAAGGAATGAGTTGTGCGCTGCAAAACCAAGATGGTGACCTTCGGGCGGGTTCATTTTGGCCATTTGTTCACCGGCTACACGAATGACGTTATTGAGCCTTGGAGAGTTTTGGGTGTTCTGCAAGCGAAACGCTATCTCATCGATATCCGCCGCTTCGGCCATTTCATCGATCATCGATTCTTTGGCAAACGCAGTGTAAGAGTGCCCAACTGATCGCCAAAACGTGAGAGGTAAACCATGGTCCACGGTCATGTGGGTCACTCGGGTATTTGCGTGATCGTAGTCCTCGAACAAGCCCTCAGTGCTCGAGTTGTCAGTGGCGAACTTCTTGAAATATATCTCGCTGAGTTGTGCCACTCCCTCGGCCACTATGTCCCCCATCCAAGGAAAAGCAGCCGGCAATAACGTTCTGAGAGAATCAGGAGAGATGTTGCCGCCCGCTCGCGCGGCATCCCACGCGGTCAGGTTGCCGTCTGCATCGGCACCCGCCTTGATCCGCATTAGGGATGCCGGCCGGAATGGACCCTGCTGAATGTCGTCTTCCCGAGTCCAGACCAGCTGCACTGGCTTTGCCGAATAAACCGCAATCTCTGCTGCTTCGATGAGGTAGTTGACCGCGCCACGACGTCCAAAACCGCCACCTAAGTAGGTCTGATGAAACTGCACGTTTTCCGCGGGGATACCGGCAACCCGAGAGACAATGGCGGGCACGGCAAAAGGGAACTGAATGCCCGTCCACACTTCGGCGCGCTCGCCATCGATCCGCACTGTGGCATTCATGGGCTCCATAGGAGCATGTGCCAACAGCGGGGCCCAATACTCCGCTTCGTGCACGGTAGACGCGGCACTCAGCGCTTCTTCGACGTTACCCTCGTCCGGTCCTTCCACGCCATCGCCAGCGTCTAACGCGGCGGTGTAATCCGCTCGAAGCGTGTCGGTATCAAACTGACCCAGCGCGCCAGTATTCCAATCCACCTGCACCTGAGCCGCAGCCTGCTTGGCCTGCCAGAAGCTCTCGGCCACGACCGCCACCCCATTGCCGATTTCGAGCACATTGGTCACACCGGGCATCCCGCGAGCGGCCGAAGCCTCGACAGATCGGACCTTGGTGCCCGCCACTGGCGCGCGGACCACGACCGCATAGTGGAGATCAGGGATATCGATATCAATTCCGAATTGAGCGGTGCCAGTGGCTTTTGCAATGGCGTCGACGCGCCGGCTCTCGCGGCCTATAAACTGGAAGTCTGCGGCCGCTTTTAAGGGCGCGTTAGCCTCAATCGTCAGCGATTGCGCCATGGCAATGAAATCAGAGTAGGGGTGGCGCGCTTCGCCAGCCAACACATAACCGTTATCAGTCGTGAGTGACGAGGTGGCCAGGCCAAGATCTCTAGCTGCAGCCTCGAGTATTAGTGCCCGCGTGTTTGCGCCTGCCTGACGCAATTGCGTGTAGTGCGCGCGGATCGACGTACTGCCTCCCGTGCCTTGCATGCCAAACAGCGGATTTGCGTAATCTTCGTGCACGCCAGCAAAACAAATGTCCATGTCGAACGGATTCACATCCAATTCTTCCCCCACGAGCGTCGCCAGACCCGTGGTCACGCCCTGCCCCATCTCTGAGCGCGCGGTGTAAAAGCGAATCGTATTATCCGGTAGCACTTGTATGAAGGCGTTAGGGGTCCAAGCTCCCTCTGTGCTCGCCACAGGGAGCGGCTCAGATGTGCTCGAGCAACCGGTAAATGCAACGCCCACCACAAGCCCACCACCCGCGACGGCACTGGCTTGCAAAAAGCTACGACGCGAGACATTGACCGTGTTCATGCTCTGCCCTCAGTCTGCGACATGGCATCGTAAGCGAGCGCGTTTTCGCTAACTGACTGGATCGCGCGCTTGATACGGGGGTAACAACCGCAGCGGCAGATATTCCCCGCCATGGCGGCGTCTATCTCATCGCTGCTGGGATTGGGATTGGCGTCGAGCAGCGCCGCCGCAGCCATAATTTGGCCCGACTGGCAGTAGCCGCATTGAGGAACTGCGTGCTCGTGCCACGCTGCCTGCAAAGGGTGCAAATCCTCAGGCGTGCCCAAACCCTCAATGGTCGTAATCGATTTGTTAGCCGCCGCCGCGATCGGCGTCACGCAGGTTTTCAGCGCCGCTCCGTTTACGTGCATAGTGCAGGCACCGCATAAACCGGCACCACAGCCAAACTTGGAGCCCTTAAGCTTGAAATGGTCGCGAACAACCCATAATAGCGGGGTATTAGGGTCAACTTCGGTTTGAACGGCTTGGCCATTGAGAATGAATTGAATCATCCGTGCACTCTCCGTTTACTTGGGCCTCTATACGGCAAGCCACAGGGCCGCGGATCGAAAAAAATCATCCCAAAGCAACACTTTTGAGGCGCATAGCGCTCCCCGAACCGCTCAAAAAAGGCTCGGGTGCGAATATTAGCTAGTGTCCCCTGCGATCGCAGGCCAAGGTCTAATCGGGGTCAGCGACCTTAAGCAGCTGTTTACCGAGGTTCTTGCCCGTAAACAGTCGCTGTAAGGTCTTCGGGATGTTCTCAAACCCTTCCTGCATGTCGATTTGGTACTTGAGCTTGCCTTCACCGATCCAACCAAGCAGGTCTTTGATCGCCTCCCCTGCGCGCGGCAAGTAGTCGAGCACGATAAAGCCCTCCATGCGGCTGCGCATGATGACCAGGTTCATGATGTTGGTTGGGCCCGGCTGAGGCGTCGTTGCGTTATAGTTGGCGATACCACCACACATGACGACCCTCGAACGCATGTTCAAGTGATTAAGGGCCGCCTCGAGGGTGGCGCCACCGACGTTGTCGAAAAACACATTCCATTTTTCGGGGCAAGCATCGGCAATCTGCTGATCGAGACTGCCTAGCTTATAATCAATGGCGTGATCAAAGCCCGCCTCGTTGGTCAACCAGGCACACTTTTTGGGGCCACCTGCAATACCGACCACGCGGCAGCCTCTTATCTTAGCGATTTGGCCGGCAACCGAGCCCGTGGCACCCGCCGCACCGGAGACGAGCACCGTCTCACCGGGCTGGGGATCGCCCAGGTCCAACAAACCAAAGTAAGCCGTGAGACCCGTTACACCCAGTACCGACAGCATCATTTCAGGGGGGGCGCCTTCGGGCATAGACCTTAGGCTCGAGGGCGAGTGCGCGGGGTCAACGACCGCATAGTCCTGCCAACCGTTGGTGGCCTGCACCATTTGACCCGCTGAAAAATCTGCATGGTTCGACTTCACCACTTGCGCTACGCAACCAGCGCGCATGGGCTCACCAATCTGCACTGGCGGCAGGTAGCTCTCGCGGTCCATAGTCCAGCCACGCTGGGTGGGATCAAAAGAGAACACTAGGTTGCGAATCAGCACTTCACCCTCACCGGGTTCGGGGATGTCGGTCTCTACGTACTTAAAATGTTCTGGGCCGATCATGCCCACCGGGCGCTCGTGCAAAAGCCACTGTCTATTCATCGTCATGCGTCTCTCTACCGGTCGAATGTGTTAGATGTTGCTTCTCAAGGCGAGCGAACCGCACCGGTTCACCTCGCCACAAAGTGTCATTGGAACGAGCCCCGCACGATACAGCATCAATCGTCACTTGTACCCTTGACCTTCTCGGACGCCTTCTCCCGCGAGTTGCATACAGCTTCCGAAACCGGCCGCATCTAAAGCTAGTGGCGTGCGCCTTTTCTGCGGGCGGCGTATGATCCCAGGCAACGCTATGAACCACACCCTACTCAACCTGATTTTTCTGGCGCACACTTCTCAATACAGACACTCTCCAGACCAAACCACGCTAGACCGTAATCTGGACCCAACAATGACATCGACAATGCACCACCTGAAGCGCTCCAATAAGCGTCACTCGATAGCTGCAAAACCGCTCTTAGCTGCCCTGGTCAGCGCTTGGTTCGCGACGCACACGTTCAGTGCGTTCGGCGATGCTGAAGGCGCATCAGAGAGAACACTCACGCGGGTCAGCCCTCATGCGCAGACCGTCATCACCGTGGCAGACCAGCTCTGGGAGTGGGCGGAGCTCGGTTATCTCGAGACCCAATCTAGCGGGCTCCTGCAAAGCACCCTCGCCGAAGCTGGCTTTGAGATCAACGCGGGCATCAGCGACATTCCCACCGCGTTTACCGCCAGTTTCGGGACCGGCGCGCCAGTAATTGGCATCATGGGTGAGTTCGACGCCCTGCCCGGGATTTCTCAGGCCGCAGTGCCCTACACTGAAACGATTGAGGGTAAACCAAACGGCCACGCCTGCGGGCATAACCTGTTCGGCGCGGGCTCACTCGGTGCGGCACTAGCAGTTAAAGACTGGCTCATAGCATCTGGCCAGCCCGGCACGGTTCGTTTTTATGGCACGCCGGCCGAAGAAGGCGGCTCGGGTAAGGTTTATTTGGTCCGCGCTGGTGCCTTTGATGACGTTGATGTGGCGCTGCACTGGCATCCTGGCGATGACAACACCGCCAGCCCCTCGAGCTCACTCGCAAATAAATCGGCGAAGTTCCGGTTCTCAGGAGTGTCCTCTCACGCGGCGGCCGGACCCGAGCGGGGTCGCTCGGCGCTCGATGCCATAGAGGCCATGAACTTTATGGTCAACCTAATGCGTGAGCACGTGCCCGAGCAGACCCGCATCCACTATGTGATCACCGAAGGCGGCACCGCCCCAAATGTGGTGCCGAACTTCGCCGAGAGCTTTTACTACGTGCGCCATCCCAATGCAGGCGTGCTCGCCACCCTGTGGGATCGCGTGATTGCCGCGGCACAGGCCGCCGCGCTCGGAACAGGCACCGCGCTGAACTATGAAGTGATTCACGGCAACCACAGCGTGCTGCCCAACGAGGTGCTTGCGCGGGTAGCTTATGATCATCTGTTGGCACTGGGCGGGCCGCAGTACGATGAGACCGATCAGGCGTTTGCCGCCGAAATTGCCAAGACCCTTCCCAGCGGGCGTTACGAGCCGGGTTCGGAAGGCGAGATCGAGCCCTTTGCCATTAAACAAAGCAAGGGCTCTACCGATGTCGGAGACGTGAGCTGGAACGTGCCCACCGTTGGACTCCGTACGGCAACTTTTATACCGGGTACAGGCCTGCACACCTGGCAAGCAGTAGCCACGGGAGGCACGTCGCTGGCGCACAAAGGCACTTTGCTTGCAGCTGAGGTACTGGCGGCCACGGCAATTGAGCTGCTAAGCAAGCCTGATCTCGTGACCGCAGCCACCGCTGAACTCAACGATCGGCGCGGGCCCGATTTTGCCTACGTCCCCTTGTTGGGCGACCGCGATCCACCGCTGGATTACCGGCGCTAGCCGCGCACACCATTCAGTACATCTAAAAAAGCACCAGAACATAGAAGAAAAAAGGACACGCTATGAACGTAGTTACCAAAGCCGCCCTAGGGCTGTGCTTCGCAGCACTGGGCGTAAGCCGAGTTTTGGCTACCAACAACATAAACATCGACATGACCTGCGACAGCAAGAAGCCGGTGATAATGTTGGTCGCCGGGCGCACCTTGGATGCCGAGCGCATGCGCGAATACGCCATTGCTTTGGGTAACTCGGACCTCTATCCCGACGCCCGGGGCAACTACCTAAATATCCCCCGGCCGGTGCGGATCCTCGAGGGCGAGCCCGACGTCAATGACGTGGCCTTGATGGTGCGCTTCCCATCGGAATGCTCAGCGGTGACCTTCTGGTACGACGACTTCTACCAGACCGAGATCAAGCCCCTGCGCCTAAACCCCTCGGCCGGGGACTACGTGGTCACGCTGTATAACGAGGCTGACCTGCCCCCCTACATGGCGGGCCAGGTGGGTGATAATGCCTACGCGTCAGACTAATCTTTCACAACCCAATCGGTAGCACGCGCCGCGCCGCGGCCGCCACTCCCGCCTCGTCCCGCTTACAATAAACAGGCAGTTTAGCGATGCTCACCCTCGCTTCACCGCCAAAGCGCGCCACCAATTCTTGCGCTGAATCTAGCAAGCGCCCGGCAGGCCTATGACCCCAATGCTGGATGCGAGGGCCGCGGCTAAGAGAGACAGCGGAGTCGCCGCACGCAACCAGCGTGCGACTGGACGTGAAGCCTGTGGATCGAGGGCTACTGCCAATCAGGAGGAAGCACCTCCCAGTCGGGAGCCTCGAACTCACCGATAAAACGGATCTCTACAAACGGCACTTGAGCCTCAATGATCTTTTGCACCGCGCCCGGGAGTAATGCCTGAGAAGCATCCCGCGCGGCCTTGCTCTTCCACGTGGCGATCGCCAAGGCAGTGCGCTCGTCGCCAATCTTGCGGTGTAAGCGCGTGCCCTGCGCGCCCGGCGCCCGCTGAATCAACTCGCTAGCCCGCACCCAGGACTCGGCGTATTGCTCGATGGAGTAGCCAGGCTTGGCGGTAACTTCAAAGAGGTAATGCATGCTAGGCTCCCCCTATCTGCACATGGCACAAAACGGTCAGTAACCGCGGCCTGCCACCACGGCATCGTTAAGGGACTCCCCAGCGATATACAGCTTAAGATTGCGTTCGAACACCTCGCCAATCGCTTGATCCGGGGTGGGGCCCGCGGTGTGAGAGGTAATGTGCACGCCTGGCGTTGACCAGAGCGGATCATCACTGGGCAGGGGCTCTTCCCGGAAAACATCGAGCACAGCTGCTCTCAAGTGGCCTGCATTGAGTGACGCGATCAATTCTGCTTCCACCAAGGCATTGCCTCTGCCTACATTCATCACGATAGCCTGTGGGTTAAGCCGCATCAGTAACTCGTGATCAATCAGGTTATCCGTCTGCGAGGTTTGCGGTAGCGCGCTGACCAGATAATCAAGCCCTTCTGAAAAGGCCAGTCGGTCTGCACTTCGGTAGCAGTTGGTAAAGCCATCCACGGCGCGGCCGTCGGAATTCAGTCCAGAGACGACTAATCCAAACAATCTTGCAGCGAGAGCGATGGCGGTGCCGATACCGCCGGTACCCATAATCCCAAGGCGCTTGCCCGTGATGCGCGGCTCAGGGGAAGGCGACCAATGGGTATGTGACGAGCGGGTGATCACATTGCGCTCTATCGCCAGCAGCCATGCCATAACGTACTCGGCCATGGCGGGCCCGAACACGCCTCTCAGCGGCGTAATTTGAAGCGTCTCACTGGCAAAGTGAGCGATGGCGTCGATGCCTGCCCAGGTGCTTTGCACCCAGCGCAGTCCCGGACAGTGCGTAATCGGGGCGACGAGATCGGGTGGCGCACCCACCACGACTTCCACCGCAGAGACCTCTATTTCATCCTTTGGGGCTACGACCACTGCGCGGCGATGCGGTGATGCCAGAGCCATCACAGCGTCGGTCCAGGGCGCCGATTCGGCGGCTACAATCAGCAGTTGAGGTGCGTCTCTCATGGAGCAGATTTGAGCACAGACCTCAGCCCCAAGAAAGCGGCCGTTATGATGACCTTCACCCCATTAGGTAACCATTCACCATGAGAGAAAGCCGAAATTATGCCGCTTCTTCAAATTGAATGCGCGACTGGTAATTCAGGGGGCTATGCGGCCTGATGATGGCTGCGAGGAGCCATAGCGGCAGCCGCACGGGCCCCGGGCGCGCTGAGACCTCACACCTTCAGTCGTCGGTGTCCGGCGCTTATCATAAGCTCAGGGCCGGTCTGGGTGGTGTAAGTGAGTTCAGTCACTGAGGACACAAACTGCCACTCAGCTGTGGCAGCCTCGGGGGTGAGCGTGACCTGTGTCCAACCCCGCTGGGAAGTGTCACATGCCACCAACTCAGGGCTGGCGCCTTGCAGGAGCGCCTGCATCTGCTCCGGGGGCAGCGGCACATAGTTCTCAAGCCCCGGGCTTGAAACCCCCGGAGTGCCCCACTCCACGCCCACCGCCTCGCCTTGAGCATTGGTCAGATTAAATGCCCAACCATTATGGGTATCGCCGGCCAAAGAGATCGGGTTGGTAGCGTCAGCGCTGAGCATGGCAAACAGCCGCTCTCGCGCTGCAGGGTAGCCGTCCCAAGCATCGAGGTTGGAGGGCAAGCCATACGGGGCAAGCTGCTGGGCCTGCTCGAATCGAGGTCGGGCGTACTCCGAGAGCTCAAGCTTGGCGATCTCCTCGGGCGGTATGACCGGGATATTGAGCTTACCCATGAGTACCTGCTGGCCAATTACCTGCCAGGTAGCACCGCGGCTTTTGCTGCTTTGCAGTGCTTTCTGTAACCACGACTCCTGTTCTTTACCCAGCATCTGTCGGTCAGGGTTGTAGAGATCACTTTTCAGAAACGCCTCCACGCTGCCGGCCTGCTCGATATCTTTGCCGTAATCGAGCTGCTCGTCGCGGCCCACCAAGCGGGTGTCGAGCATGATGAGATCGGCGAGGTCACCGATCTGAAACGCGCGATAGATCACCCCCTGATCGCCCTCGGCACCGGTGCGGATCGGCATCCACTCGTGGTAGGCCTGCCGGGCAGCATGAATGCGCTGAATGAAATCGCCCTCGCCTTTATCGTGGTTTTCAGCTCCCGCGCGCCAGGTGTCATTCATCATCTCGTGGTCGTCCCAGACCGTGATCCACGCGTGCGCCGCGTGGGCCGCTTGCAGGTCCGGATCGGTGCGGTACAGACCGTGACGCATGCGGTAATCCTCGAGTATCAGGATTTCATGTTCGGGCTCGACCTTGCGCCCCAGTGTCTTCTCAGCAACAGGGTTCACGTACTTGCCCATCGGGTACTCGTAGAGGTAATCGCCGAGGTGCAGCACCACATTAAGCTCGGACTCGGCGATATCGCGGTAAGCATGAAAGAAACCCTGTGGGTAATTCGAACACGACGCCACCGCCAGTTTGAACTCGCTCACCGCCCCCAGGGGCAGAGTGCGAGTGCAGCCGATGGGTGAAATCACGCCATTGGCGATAAAGCGGTAGCAGTAGCTTTGGCCAGGAGCGAGGCCTGCGGCATCAACCTTTACGGTGTAATCCCGCTCGGCTCGGCCAATCGCCTCGCCGCTGGCAATGATCGTATCGAAAGTCCCATCAGTGGCCACCTGCCAGGTGCAGGACACCGTCTCGGCATTACCGCTACCTGGTAATACCCGCGTCCAGAGGATGACTCGATCGGACAGCGGGTCGCCGCTGGCAATGCCGTGGCTGAAGTGCGCGGCAGTGGGTTTATCGATGGCAAACCCTCGTAATGATATCGCCCCGAGGGACGCACCGGCGCCTTGAAGTAACGAGCGGCGACGGAGTGGTGTGGGCATGAGGGTTCCCTCTTTAGTAATGGCTGATTGAGATCTAATCAGTGCTCAGTGGTGCTCCACGCGTAACGATTGTGGCGGACTTTTGTGACCGTTCGGCCGGTGATTTTACCGCGCCGACGACTGGGGATTTTGGCTGGAGGCGGTATTCTACCAACCTCCAAGGGCGATACGACGTGACACCTCAACACGGCACATTGCGTTTCAACCTCCTACGGGCGGTACTGGATGACAGATCTGAATCCTCACAGCGACCTCCAAAGCCCCTGGCGCTTCAGCACGGCGCCCTGCATGGACTGGACCGACCGGCACTGCCGGCGCTTTTGGCGCACGCTAACGCGCGAAGCGCGGGTCTATACCGAGATGGTCACCACCGGCGCGCTGCTACATGGGGATGTCGAGCGACATTTACGCTTTAATGAGGAGGAACACCCCGTGGCCTTGCAGTTGGGCGGCGCTGTAGCCGCCGAACTCGCCCAGTGCGCGGCGCTCGGTGAAGAGTGGGGTTACGACGAGATCAACCTGAACTGCGGTTGCCCGAGTGACCGAGTGCAAAACGGCCGGTTTGGTGCCTGCCTCATGGCCGAGCCTGCCTTAGTACGTGACTGCATTACCGCGATGCGTGACGCCTGCAAGATACCTGTAACCGTCAAGCACCGCATCGGTATTGATCACCAGGAGTGCTACTCCGAACTAGTCGACTTTGTGGGCACAGTGGCCTCTGGGGGTGCCGAGGTGTTCATTGTGCACGCGCGCAAAGCCTGGTTGCAGGGACTCTCCCCCAAAGAGAACCGCGAGATCCCGCCGCTCAATTACGACTGGGTGTATCGCCTTAAGCGCGACTTTCCCGAGCTCACTATTGTCATCAACGGCGGTATCGAAACGCTGGATGCCTGCGAGCAGCACCTTGAGCACGTTGATGGCGTGATGCTCGGCCGCGCGTCCTATCAGAACCCGTGGCTGCTCCATGAGGTCGATACGCGGCTCTTCGGCGCCAGCGACGCGGTCAGCCCAGACCGTAAGGCCATAATAGGCGCTATGGTGCCCTACATTGAACAACAGCTGGCCGATGGCGCACGGCTGCATCACGTGACCCGTCACATGCTGGGGCTGTATCAAGGGCAGTTCGGCGGCCGGCAGTATCGGCGTTACCTGAGCGAGCATGCGCACAAATCCGAGTCAGACGTGAGGATCCTGCTTGAGGCGATGGCCTTTGCGACGACCGCATTCGCACGCGCAAACGCCCCTGGCTGAGGATCCCAATGCAACCACAGCAGACGGATGTTGTTGTTCCTACTCGCTGACTAACCCACACGGCACCCTACGACAGCGCATGGCCGCATTTCTAAACCCGGTCTCGCAAATTACAAATGCTACGATCGTCAATATCTGGGCTACCTACCCTGTATTGGTTTTGTTGAAATTTTTTTGAGTCAGTCGTCGGTTGGGGCCGTAAAACGCTCCTGCCATGATTTAACATTTACTCTGGAACATTTACCCAAGACGTGGGGACGAGGCAGTAATGTCTAACGAGGTGGAATTGAAAGAAGTCATAGAGCTGCTACACGAGCTCAAGTTGGAGCTGGTGGCAGAGATGGACTACGCATCACTCGAGCTGCAGGTCGAGGCCATCATCGACAAGGTGTATTTACTGACTGAATCGTCCGACTGAGTCGGCTAGTTCAGCGGCCCGGCTAAGTCACGGTCGCTCGAGGGTGCTGACCAAGTCCTTAAACGCATCAGCATTTTCATCGCTCATCGACATAAGCGTGCGGTGCGCTTCGAGCACACGTTTTTTCACTTCACCCTCCTCGCAGAGCACTGCGGGAATTTCCGTGATTGTACAGTCGGTGTTGCAGCACTCGTTGCGTCGCTCAAAGAGCTGGCTAAAGCCCATCGTATCGAGCAGCCGGTCAATGCTCGGGTTGGTGCTGAAGATGGCAGGCCTAAAATCGAAGCGCTCCTTGGTCTGAATCGCCAGCTGGGCGAGCATGCCCAAAGTGGTGCTATCCAGACCATCGGCCTCGGTGACATCCACCCACACGCTCATAAAGTCCGGCTCGGCGAATATCGACTGAAAGTATTGGTCCAGAGCCGTGCACATGGTCAGGCGCACGTCGCCCTCTAGCTTCAGCACGTGGGCACCTTTCTCAGAGGCCGCGCAAATCCGGCAGTCGCTCACCCCACACCTCGGCTTATAAAGAGTCCCGCGATATCATCGGCCAAATCATCTGAGGTCACTTCGCCTAAATCCAGCCGGCGAATCAGGTCGCCGGGCTTGACCAGAGTGCCGCCCAAGCGCTCAAGCAGAGTTTTTTCGCGCTCAATCAGATCGACTTCCTCGATGGTTTCCAGCACGCCATCGGACATCAGCACCAGCATGAAAGTATCAGGCAGCACCCTCTCCTCGAGTTCGAAATTCGCTTCGGGGGTCAAACCAACCGGCATACCCTCGCCCGGCATGTACTCAATGTGATCCGGCGTCATCAGCACGGGTTTGGGCAGATGACCGGCCACGGAGTACTGCAAGGTGTTACTGTCATAGTCAAGGCACCCCACCACCATGGTGGCGTACTTGTTCACGTGGAGCTCAAGGAGTTCCTGATTGGCGAGGGCCAACATTTCGACAGGATGAGTCACGGTCTCGTCGTCGCGGCGCAGGTAGTCCGAGCGCTTACGAGCAAACAAATTCTTTAACAGCACGGTGGCAAAAGCCGAGGAGCTGCCGTGGCCCGCTACGTCCGCCAAAAAAAACACTACCTTGCTCTGCCCGACCTCAAAGTAATCGGTGAAATCGCCGCTCAAGTAGAGCGAGGGCAGGATGCGGTGGCTAAACCAGTAATCCCCCGCCTTCAGGGATCGCGCAGGGAACATCGCTTTCTGTACCTGACGCCCCGCCGCCTGATCCTGCTCGAGAATGCGCAGCGAGTGGCTAAGTTCTGTGTTGGCCCGCTCCAAGCTCTCGTTGGACTCGACTAGATCGCGCTGCAATTGCCGGTGATGCACGCTGCGCTCAATAGCGCGCCTAACAAGACCGGGTTTCTCGGCGGGATTCACAAAAAAACTAGCCGCGCCCAACCCAAGGGCAGTGGTCATGCTATCCATGTCGCGGTGGTCACTCACTGCCAGCACGGGCACTTGCACATCGAAATTGCGCATCACACGGCGCACCGACGCCCAGGATACGTTGAGCAACTCCACGTGGCAGATCACACAATCCCACGGGCTCTCCGGGCCCAGCACAGCCTCGATATCGGGGGCTTCGGGGGTGATCTCATAGCGGTGGTGCAGGTCATCCAATGCGGCCACTAGTGCAGACGCGCGATCCGCCCGATCATCGACTACCAATACCGAGCCCGCCTGAGTCATGTCAGCAGCGCTAAATCCACCGCTGGCGAGGCATCAGAATTCGTCCTCGTCCCAGTCACTCTCAAACTCGGAGAAGTCGTCTTTGACCTGTCCACCGGCTTCCAGTGCGGCGCGGCTCTGCAGGTACGCGTCGCGGAAAAAGACGTAGCGATCGCCGGTAATAATCTCCTCAGCGTCGAGCAGACGGGCACGAATATCGACCACGTTAAGCGCGCGCAGACCCCAGTAGGCCTCATCATTCATCATCTGGCGAGGGGGTGAAATGTACGCATCAATACTTGCGCCAAAGGATGAGCGCACGGTGCTTGGCCCAATGATCGGCAGTACCAGGAAATTACCCCGGGGCACGCCCCAGATCGAGAGGGTGTGGCCAAAATCAGTCTCGTATCGCGGAATGCCCGCCATCGATGCCACATCGAACAAGCCGAAAAGACCAATGGTCGAGTTCGCAACCACGCGGAACGTGTTGTTTACCGCCTGCTCGATCCGTCCCTGCAGAAGTGCGTTCAGCGCGCCGTTGAAGTCATAGAAGTTGCTGAAGAAGTTGTTCACGCCGACGCGGCCGAACTCGGGCATGATGGCGTCGTAGCCCTTGGCCACGGGTCGGATTATCCAACGGTCGGTGTCGCCGTTAAAATCGAACATCCATCGGTTGTAGCCTTCCCAGGGGTCGATCTCTTCCTGCATTTGCGCCTCGACGACAGGCACGATTAGCGCAAGCGCTACCAGAGACACACGGACTAGCCGCTTCGCGATTGACGCAAAGGAGTGTGGGAAACGGATTGTGGCATACCGCATCATACTGAGCTCTCTAGGCTCCTTGTCTCGCTGACGCTGATTGCTACGCCAGCATGACTAATCTTAGTATTTTAACGCTATTGACCGCTGGGGTCATCAGTCCAGTCGGTGTTCTGAAAGGGTTACCGCGGATTGTGCTCGATCCACTGCTGCACTTTCAGCCACTGCTGTTCAAGGCGTTTGCCGGAGACCGGAAGGCGCGTTTTTATTTGCTGCGCAAACAATGACACCCGAAATTCCTCGAGCATCCAGCGGTACTGATCTGATTCGTCGCAAAGCCTGAGAAGCCCTGGATAACCATCCGCCGCGGCCAGGAGCTTGTCCTGCCAAGGAGTCAGCATCTCCAGTGCCTTTTGATCTTTCAGGAATTGTCCGTTTAGGCGGCTGATCCGGTGCTCTGCCGCTTTGGCATAGCGAGGGTACTCCCGCAGCCATTCGCTACCGGCATAACGGAGCGTAGCCGGCGACAACAGCGATTGCATATTTGCCCAGCAGTCCTGCTGACTGTCCTGATAATCACTGCCCAACCTAGCCGCGGCAGTCCGCGCCGCACTCCAAGCCTTGAGCGCCACCGCCAGCTGCTCGCCAAGTGCAGTAGCCCCGGCGTGCCAGTCACTGCGTAAGGCATCAAACCACACTTTAAACGCTGCATCAGAACGCGGGGCTTCGATGGCTCTGAGCGAGTCATAGGCCGCCGCCGCGATCACATCCTCTACCAGCCCCTTGCGATCGATTTCTACCGCCGCAAACGCGAGCACCAGTTCATTCCCCGACAGCAGTGACTTGCGCAGTGACTTCACCACCTGACTGGCCTGCTTGATTGCCAGCGCAACCAAACCGTCCTCGTGAGCCAGTGCGGCCTCACCAGGATAATCCAGGAGCCTGACGGCAATGCTGCCCTTCTCTGCGACCAACGCCGGGTGGGCAACCACCTCGAGCCCGGCGGCCTTCGATTTCCAAACCGAAGGCAAGTCGCCAAAGTCCCAGCGGTCAACAATTTTTCGCTCCGGCGAGTCGGCCTGGAGGGCGGCCGCCGCAGGCTCTCTGGTGCGGAACTCCTTGACCAAGGCCGCCATATCGCGGCCCTGACCCAGCAATTTTCCCTCGGCATCCACCACACGAATATTCATGCGGTAAAAGTCTTCGAGCTGCGCCGGCTGCCAGTCATAGGGCCCAACCTGCACACCCCGCTGTCGCTTGAGCACAACGCTCAGGGCCGCGCAGAGGTCGCTGTCCACTGCGGCGATTTCAACCAGTGCGGCATCGACCACATCGGGAGCGGGCACAAGCTGCTTACGCAGCGTTTTGGGCAAACCCTTAATGAGCGCGATGCATTTGTCACGCAGTAGTCCCGGCACCAACCACTCAAACAGATACCGCGGCGCGCGATTTAAAAGCGGCAGCGGGATCGTGATCGACACGCCATCGTTCTGGCGTCCGGGCTCAAACTGGTAGCGCAGCTGATAGTCGACGCCCTGCCAGTGCAGGGTGGGAGGGAACTGCGCCTCGACCTCGGCACCGGGGTCGCGAACCATAATCTGCTCGCGCTTGAGCAGCAGCATTTCGTCCCGGGCGCGATCAGCCTTCAACCACTTGATAAGCGAGGTCATGCCTACGCAGTCCGCACTCAGAAGCTCATCGTAAAACTGCACCAGCGCCTCTTCTTCAATAAGCAAATCCCGCCGCCGGGTTCGAGATTCCAGCTCCTCCACCGAGCGCACCAGCGCCAGGTTATTTTTAAGAAATGGCGGCGGCCTCATCACGTTGCCGGTCACCAGCGCGTCGCGGATAAAGATCTCGCGAGAGGTCTTGGCGTCGATGTCACCAAAGTGCACCCGTCGGCCGTCGCTGATGGTGAGCCCGAAGAGCGTAACGCGCTCTTTGGCCATCACCTTCCCGCTGCGGCGCTGCCAGGCGGGCTCGTAGTGGCTGCGTTTAAGCACCCGTGGATTGACGCGCAACAACCAGTCTGGCTCAATCGAACCGCACTGGCGTGCGTAGACCTGCGTGGTCTCGACAATCTCTCCAGCCACCAACCAAGGCGGCGGCTTTTTATACAGGCCCGATCCCGGGAACACCATAATCTTGCGGTTGCGGGTGGCATTGAACTGCTTGCCCTCGTCGCGCTGAGCCACATTGCCCAAAAGCCCGGTCAGTAGCGCCTGATGAATCGCTTCATAGGCCTCCTCCTCGGGGAGTTGTGGCGGCACCCGAAAGCCTAGCTGTCGGCAACCGATGACTAGCTGGACATGGATCTCGCGCCACTCGCGCATGCGCATGTAGGCCAGATACTCGCGCTGGCAGAGTTTGCGCAACTGATTCTGGCTGAGGGCCTGGCGCTGCTCCTCGTAGTAGCGCCACAGCGCGATCCACGCCAAAAAGTCTGAGCGAGGATGCTGGAACCGGGCATGGGCCTGGTCGGCCTGAGTCTGTTTGTCGGTGGGCCGCTCCCGCGGGTCCTGAATCGACATGGCGCTGACAACCACCAGCACCTCGGCAAGGCATCCGAGCTCGTTGGCGGCGAGCAGCATGCGCCCTAAACGCGGATCTACGGGTAAGCGGGCCAGACGCTGCCCTAGCGGTGTCAGCTTGCCACGCGCCGACACCGCACCTAATTCCTCTAAAAGCCGATACCCATCCCGCACAACCTTGGGATCAGGCGGATTAATAAACGGGAAGCGATCGACTTCACCGAGGCCTAGCTCAAGCATACGCAGCACCACCGCCGCAAGATTGGTGCGGCGGATCTCGGGATCGGTGAACTCAGGACGGCCGAGAAAATCCTGCTCGCTGTAGAGCCGAAAGCACACACCGTCTGAGAGTCTCCCACAGCGGCCCTTCCGCTGGTTCGCACTGGCTTGGGAGATGGGCTCGATTGGCAGCCGCTGCAGGCGGCTACGCGCGCTATAGCGGCTGATCCGCGCCTCGCCCGGGTCAATCACGTAGCGGATGCCCGGCACGGTTAACGAAGTTTCCGCCACATTGGTCGCGAGCACCACGCGCATACCCGAGCCGCCGCTCTGAAACACCCGATTTTGTTCGGCCTGACTTAGCCGAGCATAGAGCGGCAACACCCGCAATCGATCGTTGCAGCGGAGCGCCTTGGCGAGTTCACGGATATCCCGCTCGCCAGGTAAAAACACCAAGGCATCGCCCCGGGGACCAAACCGGCACTGCTCGATTTCACCGAGCAGGTCGGCGATCTGCTGACGCACACCCTCGTCCCGATCCTCGGTGTCTCCGACGTACTGCACATCCACCGGATAAGTTCGGCCGCTGACCTCAATCACCGGCGCGTAATCAAAATGCTCTGAGAAACGCGCCACGTCGATGGTGGCCGAGGTGACGATAATTTTGAGGTCGGGACGGCGCGGCAATAGTTGTTTGAGGTAGCCGAGCAGAAAATCGATATTGAGGCTGCGCTCGTGAGCCTCATCGATGATCAGCGTATCGTAGGCGCTAAGGTCACGGTCGTGGGTCAGCTCAGCGAGCAGGATGCCATCGGTCATGAGCTTAATGGCGCTGGCATCCGAGACGGTGTCGTTGAAGCGGATCTGATAGCCCACTAGGCCGCCCAGCGACGTGTTGAGCTCATCAGCAACGCGCTGAGCCACGGTGCGCGCGGCAATCCGCCGGGGCTGGGTGTGACCAATCCTCAATTGGCGGCCACGGCCAAGATTCAGACAAATCTTGGGGAGCTGGGTAGTTTTACCCGAGCCCGTCTCGCCCGCGAGGATGACCACCTGATGATCGCGGATCGCCGCCTCTATATCGGCGCGGCGCTCAGAGACTGGCAGTTGCTCTGGGAAATCGATCTGTGCTGGCACCTCGCGTTCGGTCACCGGCTGGGCAGTACTCATGGTTCAATGCCGGCGTCAGTCGAGATCGCGCAGTTCGCGCCGCAGAATCTTACCCACCGCGGTCTTCGGTAACTCATCTTTGAACACGACTGACTTCGGCACCTTGTAGCCCGTGAGTCCCGCGCGCATGAAATTGCGCACGTCGTCCTCAGAGAGATCAGGGTTGCTGCGCACCACGTACATGCGGATCGCCTCCCCTGTGCTCTCGCTGGGCACGCCGATCGCCGCGCACTCGACCACATCGTGATGCGTCACCAGCACATCCTCAAGCTCGTTCGGATACACGTTAAAGCCCGACACTACGATCATGTCCTTCTTGCGATCGACAATTCGCATGTAGCCATCGCCCTGCACCAGCGCGATGTCGCCGGTGGCAAACCAGCCGTCACGGTCAATCACTTCCGCCGTGGCCTCGGGCCGCTGCCAGTAGCCGGCCATGACCTGCGGACCGCGCACACAAAGCTCCCCCGCCTCGTCGAGCCCGAGCGGGTTGCCCTCATCGTCGCGAATCTGGATCTCGGTGCTCGGTACCGGCACGCCAATCGTGCCAATCTGCACGCCGTTACCGGGATTCGCGGATACCGTCGGTGATGTCTCAGTCAGGCCGTAGCCCTCCGATACGCCGCAACCAGTGACCTCTGCCCAACGGTTGGCCGCATCGTGGGTCAGCGCCATACCGCCGGAGAGAGTCACCTGCAGGTTGGAGAAATCGAGGGCGCGAAACGCCTCGTTATTACAGAGCGCCACGAACAGCGTATTCAGGCCACAGAACAAAGCAGGCTTGTAATCGTCAAATGCCTTGACTACCGAGGGCAGGTCCCGCGGGTTCGGGACAAACGCGGTATGGGCACCAATACGCAGGGCATACATCGACGCCGTAAACGCATAGATATGGTAGACGGGGAGTGGCTGCAGCATCGTGCTGCCCCGCCCATCGATATTATGGGTCTCGAAAAAAGCATCGCTCTGCAGCACATTGGCAATCAGGTTGCCGTGGGTCAGCATCGCACCCTTGGCGACCCCCGTGGTACCGCCCGTGTACTGCAGCATCGCCAGCTCGTCGCGGTTCAGGATGACGGCACGGTAAGGCGTTTTCGCACCGGCCTTGAGTACGGCATTCAGCTTGAGAGCACCGGGTATCGAGAAAGCAGGCACCATCCGCTTCACATATTTGACGAGGAAATTAATGAGCGTGCGCTTGGGCCGGGGGTGAAGGTCAGCGATCTCGGTAACCACGACGGTCTCCACGCCTGTTTTGGGCAGCACCGCTGCCGCGGTTTGCGCCACGTTGGCTTGCACCACCATTACTCTGACATTGGCATCGTTGAGCTGATGCTCCAGCTCCCGCTCGGTGTAAAGCGGGTTGGTATTGACCACCACCATGCCAGCGCGCAACGCCCCCAGAGAAACCGCCAGATACTGGATGAGATTCGGCATCTGCACGGCCACGCGATCCCCACGCTCAAGCCCCGCACCATGCTGTAGCCAGCCGGCAAACTGCGCCGAGAGCCGGTCGAGATCGGCGTAGGTCAGCGTGTGACCCACGCTGCTACACGCGGCCTCGTCTCGATAGGTCGATAGCGCCTCTTCGAACAAGGCAACGATGGAGGAGTAGCTGTCAGTATCAATGCGACTCGGAATGCTCAGCGCATCAAGCCGCGCCGCGATCGCACTATGGACGGTTTCCGTCATGGATTCATCCCGGGTAACACAGGTGGTTTGGGTATGATGTGGATCGAGTCGTGCGGGGTCAACCTCGCGACGCGGCAATATGAACCGGGCCCATAGGACTCGGCCCACTTCACAGTGAGTCGCGAGAAGGCGCCAAAGAAACCCAAACCGGAACAAACGAGAGGAAGACGCAGGATGCAGATCAGCAATGTGACCTTCGATGAGATCGCCATCGGTGATACCGCGACCTATACGCGGCTTATCACCAATCAGGAGGTCGAGGCCTTCGCCGCGATCTCGGGAGATCACAACCCACTGCACCTAGACCCCGAATACGCGGCCACCACGGCCTTTGGTGAGTGCATTGCCCACGGTATGCTCACCGGCGCGCTGATCAGCGCCGCGATCGCAATGCAATTGCCAGGGCCAGGCTCGGTCTACCTGAGCCAAAACATCCAGTTCCGCGCGCCCGTGTTTCTAGGCGATACGCTGACCGTCACCCTTGAGGTGACTGACAAGCATGGCAAACGGCCTTGGGTCACACTGGGCTGCACGGTGGAAAGTCAGGCAGGAAAAGCCGTCGCCAAAGGTGAGGCGCAGGTTGCAGCACCGACAAAGAAAGAAACCGTGACCGTTGTGCCGCCGCCGTCGATTCAGCTGCTGGAAGAGGTCGCGCTGGCGTCTGACTGAGCGAACTGCTCGGGGTCGATATACATCAACTCAATTAGCACCACCGGCTCGCTCGGCGACGGTGTGGCACCCATCATCAGCATGTTGGGCACACCCTCAACTGCGATCAAGCCAGGCACGCCAAACAAGCGCCGCTCTGAAGTGGCCTGACCGCCTTCATCCATCATTCTCAGTGCAAGTAACGGCGTTGCTTCATCTTTGAGCGTCTCAGTCATCTTGGCCAACAGCGCCAGTACCGAATCCCGGAAGAGTGAGAAGTTGAGTGCGCCACGAAACTCAGTGTGATCAAGAGTCAGATCCAGCCGCACCTGACCGCCATCCTCCATGCGGAGCTGCGTCAGGGCAACCCGGGTCCCGGCTTCGAGCTCGCGAAAAATGCGCTTGCCCACCGTGCGTGACACCTCAATCAAGGTTTGATGCAAAACATTGACGCTGATGGTCGCAAACTGCTCATCAGTCAGTGTTTTTTCGCCTGCTGCCATGTGCCCTCCTGCTCGAGCGGCGAGTGTACCCTGCCCCTCTGTCGACTCCTACTGTGATTTGTCCAGAACGCGGTGCCGACAGGGGTTTGTTAGACTCAGCGACGGCGGGCTCGGCGAGGCTCCCGCCC
Source organism: Halieaceae bacterium (assembly GCA_902623175.1). Taxonomy (GTDB): domain Bacteria; phylum Pseudomonadota; class Gammaproteobacteria; order Pseudomonadales; family Halieaceae; genus Luminiphilus. The sequence goes on along the minus strand of CACNSR010000001.1, from coordinate 70,981 downwards.
CATCCCGCTGTTGAGAGTGACCAACCCTTGATCAACCCCACCCAAACTCTCTGGACACCGCTGGCGCCGCTCACCCTCGACTGGCGCGGCGACGCGCCGATTGCAAGCGACTGCGGCGATATTTTCTTTTGCTCGGAAGACGGACTGGCCGAGAGCAGGTACGTGTTTCTTGAGGGTAACCGGCTGTCGGAACGTTGGCCGGCACAGACCGCCGACCAGCCTTTCGTTATCGGGGAGGTCGGCGTAGGTACCGCGCTGAACCTTTGCCTGACGATAGCCGAATGGCTTACATACCGCCGCCCGGGCGCGGCGCTCCACTATGTCGGGTTTGAGAGGGCGCCTTTCAGGCCCGAAGACATGCGCCGCGCCCTCGGCCACTGGCCCGAAATGAAGCCCGTTCTCAATCCGCTCCTGGCGCGCTGGCCCGACCCTCTACCTGGTTGCCACCGGCGATACTTCCCCGAATGGGGGCTCACGTTAGATCTCTGGTGGGCAGATGCTGCCGACGCCCTGCAGGATTTAGCCAGTCACGGCCGAGCTTGGATCGATGCCTGGTACCTCGATGGCTTTGCCCCGTCACGGGAACCGGGCCCCTGGCAACAGCGGCTCTACGATGCGATGGCGGGTCTGAGTCAGGCCAAGGCCACTTTTGCCACCTTCACGGCGGCGGGCGAGGTCAGACGGGGTCTCGCAGCGGCTGGATTCGAGGCACACAAGCGGCCGGGCTTTGGCAGCAAACGTGATTGCCTCTGCGGGATTATTAGTAGCGCTGGTGCCACCGCACCTGCAATAACGCCCTGGGACCTGAACCCAGCGCCGCGTGCACCACAGCAAGCACTGGTGCTCGGCGCAGGGCTGGCTGGGGCACACGCCGCGTTTGCACTCGCCCGTCGAGGTGTCGCCGTAATGGTGCTGGAAGCCGCGAGCGTCGGCAGCGGCGGCTCGAGCAACCTGCAGGGTGTCACTTACACGCGACTCTCTCACCAGCATAATCCGCTCACCGATTTCTCCCTCGCCGGGTTTAGCTTTGCCACCGATCACTACGAGATGCTCCTGGGTGAGGGTGCGCTCATGGCAAACGAGGACATCGGCCTAGGCGGCTACGTGCAACTTCACGAGGCCGACGAAATGCTGGCACACCTGCGTGAGGTTCTGCCTCTTGCGCCAGCATTTGCGCGGACGCTCAGTGCCACCGAAATCGCGGCGCTCACAGGCCTGACACCCCGTTGCGGCGGCATTCACTACCTGCGGGGCGGCTGGCTGACGCCCCAGGCGGTTTGCCGCGCACTCCTGGCTCATCCTTTAATCTCGCTTCAGACCGACTGTGGGCCCCTGTCGCTCAGCCGCGGGCCGGACAGCGGCTGGCAGGCCGTCGATGCACAGGGCACTGTGAGGGCAGAAGCCGACACCGTCATTCTGGCCACAGCCAACGCCACATTGCAGCAACCCGAGCTCGAGTGGCTGCCGCTCACTTCCATTCGTGGGCAGACGACACATCTATCGACACCACCTGAGCTCGCACAACTGTCCGTGACCCTCTGCGATCAGGGCTATCTGCCGCCAGCGCGGGCGGGTCTGCACTGCCTGGGCGCGAGTTTTGCCCCGGGGGACGTCGGCACAGATGAACGCGAGGCGGAGCATGCGCATAATATCGACATGATGAAGACCGCCCTGCCAGATCTTGATCTGCTCGCCCCCGATGGTGGCTGGCAAGGTCATGTGGCGCACCGCTGCAACAGCAACGACTATCTGCCCGTGGCAGGACCGGTACCCATGCTCGATGAGTTCAACTGCCGCTATGAGCGCTTACGCCATGATCGTAAACGCGTCATCGATGCTCCGAGTCCCGTCTTGCCCGGACTCGCGGTGCTCACGAGTCTGGGCTCCAGAGGCTTATCGGCCGCGCCTTTAGCCGCAGAGATGGTGGCAGATCAGTTAATGGGCACGCTTCCCCCGGTACCGCGGTATCTGCAGCGAGCGCTCTCCCCAGCGCGCTTTGCCGAGCGCGCGCTGAAACGCGGCGAGCCGTTATGACCCACGGTCCCGCACTAATCCGATCCCTGGTCGCCGGACTCACCTTTTTGGGTGCGGTGAGCTGCCCAGCCGCAGAGAGTGAGTTGCCCCTGGGCGCTGTTCCCACCTACGGCTATCAGGTGGTGTCGCGGTTGCGCTTTGATCGCACGAATTTCACTCAGGGACTCGAAATTTTTGATGGCCGCCTCTACGTCAGCTCGGGCCTATACGGAGAATCCATGATCAGGGTGTACGGCTTCCCCGGCATGGACGAGATACAGGCCGTGCCCGTGGATTCCAGAATTTTCGCCGAAGGTCTCACAGTGATCGACAATCGGCTAGTGGTACTGTCCTGGCGAGAACGCGTCATGCTGGTGTATTCGCTGCCTGATTTGTCGTTACTCGGCCAAAGCACATTGCCCGGTCAGGGCTGGGGAGCCACCCACTCGGGTTCTACGCTGTGGTTCAGCGATGGCTCCCATTACCTTTACTCCGCCGACATAAACGGTGACGGCAAGCTGACCCAGCTACCGGTCACGCTGAGGGGCACGCCACTGAGCAATTTGAACGAACTCGAGTGGGTGAATGAGGAGATCTGGGCTAATGTATGGCAGACCGATGAGATCGCACGGATCGACCCCAGCACTGGTGAGGTGATTGGCCTGATTAACCTCGCGGGTCTGCTACCCGAGGAAGACCGGCTTCGGGACACCGGTGTGCTCAATGGCATCGCCATCGATCCCGTCACAGGGAGTACTTGGGTCACCGGCAAACGCTGGCCGTGGCTTTTTGAGATTACACTGGAAAACGAATCAGACTGACCCCAGATCAGCCCCTGACAACACGAATGCAGCTCAACTGGAACCGAAAATGACAGACGCCTCAACTCGCCCCGCCGCCGCACACATCACGAATACGTTTGTGCTAGAGCGGGCAGTGCCGATTCCCAGCCTGAATCTCACCGTCGAGGAGTACGCGCATCCCGGCACCGGGGCACAGCACCTGCATCTGAGCAGTGACTCCTCTGAAAATGTATTCATGGTAGCGCTGCGCACGGTGCCCCAGGATTCCACGGGCGTGGCACATATCCTTGAGCACACGGCGCTGTGTGGCAGTGAGCGGTACCCGGTTCGGGACCCCTTCTTCATGATGCTGCGGCGGTCGCTGAATACGTTCATGAACGCGTTCACCAGCTCAGATTGGACCGCCTACCCTTTCGCCACCCAAAACCGAAAAGATTTCGGCAACCTGCTCAATGTCTATCTCGATGCCGTGTTCTTCTCACGACTGGACCCACTGGATTTCGCACAGGAAGGCCATCGGGTCGAGTTTGAAAACGATGACTGTACGCGACCGTTGGTGTTTAAGGGCGTCGTGTTCAACGAAATGAAGGGGGCTATGTCCTCCACGCCATCGATCCTCTGGGACCGACTCTGCCACGAGCTGTTTCCGTCCAACACCTACCACTTCAATAGCGGCGGCGACCCGGAGCATATCCCCGATTTGAGTTATCAGGAATTGAGGGACTTCTACGCCGAGCACTACCACCCCAGTAACGCAATCTTCCTCACTTTTGGTGACATCAGCGCCGAAGCACACCAGCAGGTTTTTGAGGCACAGGTGCTGCAGCGTTTTGAGGCGCTGGAGCAGCAAATCGAAGTCGCGCTCGAAAAACCTTTCACCGCCCCGGCGCAGGCGACGCACCCCTACGCGGTGGATGTGGAAGAAGGCACAGAGAATAAAACGCATCTGGTCATAGGTTGGAAGCTTGGCGAGAGCGCCGACCTGACCGCCATGCTGGAGGCACAGCTGGTGTCCTCGGTGTTGATGGAGAACAGTGCCTCGCCACTGATGCACTACCTGGAGACGACCGATCGCGGCGTGGCGCCCTCTCCACTGTGCGGACTGGAAGAATCAATGCGGGAGATGGTGTTCTGCTGTGGTATCGAAGGCAGCGAGGCCGAGCATGCCGAGGCGCTTGAGGCCGAGGTGCTGGCCTGTATCGAACAGGTCGCCGCCGACGGTATCGATGAAAAGAAGATCGACGCGATCCTGCGGCAGATCGAGCTACACCAAAGAGAGGTGAGTGGCGACGGGATGCCCTACGGACTCAACCTCATGTTGAGAGCGCTGGGCGCGGCCACGCACTACGGCGATGCGGTGGCGGCACTGGATCTCGAACCGGTGATTGCCACCCTGCGTGAGCGGGTCAAAGACCGTGATTACTTACCGGGTCTCATTCGCCGCCTGTTACTCGACAACCCACACCGGGTAAGACTGGTCGTGGCACCCGACACCGGTCTAGCCGCCATCCGCGAGTCGGCTGAAACCGCGCGTCTCGCAGAGATGAAAGAAAATCTCAGTAGCGAGCACACGGCGGAGATTCTCGACCTAGCTGAGCGCCTCAAGGCCCGACAGGGACAGAAAGACGACCCGGATGTGCTCCCAAGAGTGGCGCTCTCGGATATTCCAGCAGAAACGCCCTCCCCCGAGCCTGTTATTGAGTCAGGTGCATCGACCCATTACCGCTACACCACGGGCACCAACGGGCTCGTGTATCAGCAGTGGGTAAGCCCGCTACCAGCGCTAACGGCAACCGAACAGCAGCATCTGCCGCTAATGACAGCATTGATGCCCGAGGTCGGCGTCGGCAATCTCAACTATCTGGACACCCAGGATCGCCACTCAGCCACGGTCGGCTCACTCATTGCATCGGTCAGTAGCCGCGCGCACCGCGGCAACGAGCAAAGCAGTGACAGCTTCTTTGTGCTGTCTTCCAAGGCCCTCGCTGATCGACTGCAACCGCAGCTAGAGCTGATGTCGGACACGCTCCAAGCTGCGCGTTTCGATGAATCCTCGCGCATCCGGGATCTGGTGAGTCAAATGCGCGCGCGGCGCGATCAGGGCATTACCGGTAGCGGGCATGCGCTGGCCATGACTGCAGCCTGTGCGGGTATGAGTCCGCTCGCCAAACGCGGCCACGAGCAGGGGGGGCTCGAGGGTATCCGCACGCTTCGTGCACTGGATGACGCACTTAACAAAGATGAAGGTGAGCTGGACGCATTCGCTCACTCGCTAAGGGCGATTCATCAGAAGCTGGCCGATGGCGGGGCACCGCTTTTGTGCACCGTCGCCGATGACCCCAACATTCAGTCCGCGAGCCTGGCCGCTGCTCAGTGCGCAGGCGCCCTGCCAACGAATTCCCATGACGGCATCGCGCTGGAACCGGTCCGCGACGCGATTCAAGAAATTTGGGTCACCAACACCCAGGTGAATTTCTGCGCCAAGGCCTATCCGACGGTGCCCTCCGGCCATCCCGATGCGCCGGCTCTGTCGGTACTCGCCGCTTTCCTGCGCAATGGCTTTTTACATCGCACTATCCGGGAACAGGGCGGTGCATATGGCGGGGGCGCCAGCCACGACCCCAATATCGCCGCTTTTCGCTTCTTCTCTTACCGCGACCCGCGCTTGGTCGAGACCCTCGACGACTTCGACGCCTCCATAGTTTGGCTGCTGGAGACGCAGCATGAGCAGTTGGCGCTGGAAGAGGCGATCCTAAGTGTGATGGCCAGCCTCGATAAGCCGGGTTCCCCCGCAGGCGAAGCGAAGCGAGACTTCCACGAGAGACTCTTCGGACGCACTGCAGAGCACCGCCGCATCCTTCGCGCCGGTATTGTGGGCACCACCCTCGATGACCTCCGCAGGGTGACCGAAACCTACTTGAAGGCCGAGCTAGCCAGTACGGCGGTTATCACCCATACCGCCGGCGCAGACATCGTGGCGGGACGTCAGTTGCCCCTCACCCGGCGGGATCTTCTCTGAGCGAGAGCAGATAGCCCTCTCCGCGAGGCGCTCAGGCGAGCGGTACCGGGACGATACGCAGCACGAAATATCGCTCACGCACACGCCACCTGGTATCGTGGGTCGTCTTCGCCCGCAACACTCGACCGAATTCTGGTTTGTTAATGGCGCTAACGCTACCTTCCCCCGTTACCCGCTCAGCGCTCCTTCTCCCAAGTGGACTGTTGCCTCACCACGTCATGGGAAAGCACAATCCACCAGTGCCCCGACGAGGTCGCTGAAGGACAGGAGAGAATGCAATGATGGTGAAGCGTGTGGCGGGGGCTCTGGGTGCCGAGTTACAGGCTGTCAATTTGGGCGACGGACTCGATGCCGAGCTCGCTGGTACCTTGCGCGCTCTGCTCAATGAGCACGAGGTGCTGTTTCTTCGCGATCAGAACATCGAACCTGCAGCACAAAAAGCATTGGCCGAAATTTTCGGTCCGCTACAAACCCATCCCGCCTACAACACAGTAGAGGGCCTGCCTGAGGTGATGATTCTGGAGAGCACCCGGGAAAATCCGTCAAAAATTGAAGTCTGGCACTCGGACATGACCTTTCGTCAGCATCCCCCCTCGGTCACGGTGCTGCGCGGCATCACGATTCCGGAAGTCGGGGGTGACACGCTGTTTGCCAGTATGACAGCGGCCTATGACGGTCTATCTTTGGGCATGCAACGCTACCTTGATGGGCTGATCGCGGTGCACGATTTTAGTCACGGCTTTAAAGAGAGCCTTGCCGAACACGGGGGCCGGGAGCGGCTCGCAGACGCCTTGGCCGCCAACCCGCCAGTGCTTCACCCGGTGGTGCAAACCCACCCTGAAACCGGCAAAAAGGTGCTGTTCGTGAATGCCCTGTTTACGACTCACATTGAGGGCCTGCCACCGCTAGAGTCGTCTGAGATTCTGCAATTTCTGTGGCGTCACGCCAGCTTGCCGGAGTTCACCTGCCGGTTTAATTGGCAGCCCAACAGTATGGTGATCTGGGACAACCGTAGCACCCAGCACAAGCCAGTGAACGATTTCTTTCCCGCAACGCGCCGCCTACACCGTGTCGTGAGCGAGGGCAATCAGCCCTACTGATTAGCCTTAATGTCGGCCAGGTACCGATTGACCTCGCGCCGCACCAAAGGCGCGAACAGGTACAGCATGAACACGTTAGGCAGCGCGATGAGGAAGGTCATCGCGTCAGAGAAGTCGAGCACCGCGCGCAGCTCCAACATACAGCCCAAAGCAATAAAGGTGCAAAAGATCATCTGGAAGACGACGCTCTTGACTTTCCCCTCACCCAGCAGATAGGTCCAGCCTTTGAGGCCATAATAGGACCAGGCCAGAGCACTCGAGAACGCGAACAAAAGTGCTGCCACAGCGATGACATAGGGCGCCCAGGCATAGTGCCAAGCAAACGCCGCCGAGGTAAGTTCAATGCCTGCGAGCCCCGACCCTAACAGGCCCTGGGGAATAGCCGTTGTGAGCAGCACCAGTGAACTGAGTGAACAAACAATCACGGTGTCGATGAAAGGCTCCAACAGCGCCGTGATGCCCTCAGAGGCGGGCTGCTCGGTCTTGACCGCAGAGTGCGCGATCGACGCTGAACCGATACCCGCCTCATTTGAAAATAGCGCCCGCTGAAAGCCAATCACCATCGCACCCAAAATGCCGCCAGATGCCGCCTGTCCGGTAAAGGCCTCCGAGACAACCAAAGCCAGCGCCGCGGGCAGGTGCTCCGCGCTGAGGCCAATCACCACCAATGCGGCGATGACGTAAATCAAACCCATCACCGGCACCAGCACCGCCGCCACGCGCGCAATCGAGCGAATGCCACCGATGATCACCGCAGCAATCACCGCCGCCAACGCCAGCCCGAATAGCCAGCCTCGATCAGCAAAAAAAGAGGTTTCGCCGCCGGTAATCACCACGAACTGCGCAAAGGCCTGATTGGACTGAAACATATTGCCGATGCCCAGACAGCCAATCACCAGAGCCAGCGCGTAGAAGGTGCCAAAGCCCTTGCCTATGCCTGGCCAGCCCCGCTCCCGAAAGTAGGCCTCCATATAAAACATCGGGCCACCGGATACCGAACCGTCGGCGTTGTAGCGCCGATACTTGACGCCCAGCGTGCACTCCACCAGCTTGGTTGACATCGATAAAAGCCCGGCGATAAACAACCAAAAGGCCGCGCCTGGACCACCAAGGGAGATCGCCACCGCCACTCCGCCAATGTTGCCCACACCGACCGTGCCAGACACCGCCGTGGCAACCGCCTTGAAATGACTGATCTCACCTCGGGCATCAGGGTCCGCGAAATCGCCGCGGGCATGACGGATCGCAAGCCCCAGCGCCCGAACATTAATGACTCGCAGATAGAAAGTGAAGAAGAGACCGGCCGCTGCCGTCCACGTAACAATGAGCGGCACGTCGGCACCCGCAATCGGCACTGTGTAGAAGACGATAGAAGACAGCGCTTCTGCGATGGGGCCGAGGTGCGCTTCCACCCACTGGTCTGGAGACAGGCTCACCCCCACTGCACCACGTGGCGCAATACCTGTTGGTAGCCGTTGAAGCTGGGCACCTCGTCGAGCAGACCTTTTTCCTTTAGCAAGGCGCGGAAGCCAGGCAAGCGGTAACAGGGCACGCCGGGTAGCAAGTGATGCTCGAGGTGGTAGTTGACGAAGTGCGGGGCCATGAGGAAACGCTGCCACACCGGCGCTTCAACCGTGCGGGTGTTATAACGGGGGTCGGGGTTATCCGCATCAGGCACTGCTGCGTGCTCAGCGATTTGTCGCAGTCGCGCCACCACCATGTAAGACGTCATCAGGCTGGCAAACCAGAGCCACCAGGTCCAGCCAATACCCAGCAGCATCAAGATGGCGGCCAGCGCCGCCTGCACTCCCACCTGTTTGAGTAACAGGGACTGGCCATCCGAACTGCGGCCACCAAAGTGGACCAACCCGCCGCGCAAAATGCCGGCAAGCAATTTAAAACCCGTCTGTCCTGTAAGGTCGCGCACCACCTTGCGCTGAAAGCTTGTGCCGTCTACCGGGTAAGCTTGGTAATTGGGCAGATCGGGGTCATCAGGCGTCCCAGCCAGCCGGTGGTGGTCGAGATGCCCGGTGGCATAGGCAGTGAGGTCATTGAGCGTTGGCAGGGCACACAACCACTGCCCAACTCCCTGATTCAGTGCGCGGCTGGCGAACAGCGTGTTATGACCCGCCTCGTGCATAAGCACCGACAAGCCCAGTTGGCGCCCCGCTAACAGTGCCCAAACCAACAGGATTGTTATCGGATTTGGAAATGCACCCGCCAGCCACAGCAGCGCCAACGTCAGCGCCCAGGTGGAGAGCACCAGCCACAACGCCCAGAGATCGCTTCGGCTCAACACCTGCTCGCGCTCTGCGGGGGTCAGATAGTCGTTAATCTTCAGCATGCCCACCTCATCCTGCCCCAATTATCAGTGATTTAGCCCACGCCGCAAACGGGTCACCTGTCTGACTACTTGGGGCTCAACAGAGCGTCAAGCGTGGCAGAGGCTTGGAGAAGTCCTGACGCTTCAGGCGAGCCAGAACATCAGAAGGGAAACACCCGAGGCAACAGCGCCAACACGACGATCGAGTAAGACAGCGACACCAGCCAACCAAAGCGCAGGTAATCTGCGCGGGTGTAACCACCAAGGTTCTGCACCATCAGATTAGTGGTGTAGCCATAAGGTGTAAGAAATGAAGCGCTCCCTCCGAGCGCCACCGCCATGACAAATGCCATGGGATCGAGTCCAGCCGTGAGCGCTAGCGTGTACCCCAGAGGGAACATTAGCGCCGCGGCGGCATTATTGGTAATCAGCTCGGTCATCGCCAGCGTCAGGACATAGACCAATATCAACATGGCAAAAGGCGGCACGCTGCCGATCAGGGGGCCGAGGGAGGTCATCGCTAGCCCCATTAGGCCGGAATCCATGAACGCCTGACTGATGGCAAGCGCGGACGACACAATCAGCCATATCTCGAAGGGGAAGCGGCGCCGCAACTCCGCGGTGCTGAACAGCTTCATCCATAGCATCAATAACAGTAAGAACATCAGGCCAGTCGCGAGGGGTACCCAGCCCATGACTGAGACGGTCACGGCGGCAAACATGGCCGCGGCGACTGTCAGGCTCTTGCCGCTCGAGAGGCTGTGACTGGCAACACTGCTGTCAACGATCAGGAAATTGCGGGTCAGGTTACTGCGCTTCTGAAAGTCTGGCCCTACGGCCAGCATTAGGGAATCACCGGCGCGGAGCACAATGTTGCCCAACTGCCCCGACAGGCGCTCACCGTCGCGGTGCACGCCCACCACCGCGGCATCAAAGCGGGAGCGAAACTCGCTTTCTTTGATCGAGCGCCCGATCACCGCCGAGCCCGGCAACAGCACGACCTCGGTCAGATTAGTACCGAGCAGCCCCTCATCGATGGCAAAGGAGCGCAGTCCATGAAAGCGCTCGAGAATGCCCACCTTGGAAACATCACCCGAGAAAATCAGGCGGTCACCCGCTTCCAGCTGCTGACCGGGTGATACCGGGGTGAGCAACCGCCCTTGACGTGCGATCTCCACCAAAAACAACTCTCCCAAGTCACGAAGTCCGTTGTCTTTGACCGATTTGCCAATCATTCGGGAATCATCCGCCACCACCATTTCTACCAGGAACTCGTTGACCGGCGCACCGTCCCGGTCTGCCGTGGGCAACACCCTCGCCATCACCAGCATCGCGACCAGCCCCGCCAGCGCCGCCGGCAGGGCAACCGGCAGAAACGCAAAGAAAGGAATCCCCTCACCCGTCACGTCTTCGAGAAAACTGCTTACGATCAGATTGGTCGATGTCCCGATCAGGGTCAACGTGCCACCGAGGATGGCAGCATAGGAAATCGGCAATAGGATTTGGCTGGCGGCGTGATGGGGGTTCTTGCGCAGCGTGCCGGCTAGGGTCGCGACCACCGCCGTGTTGTTCACAAAAGCCGAGAACAGCATCGTCATGCCGGAGAGGCTGAGCAGGGTACTATGGAGAGAGCCTCTAACCGCGCGGTTGGAAATGGCCAGTAGCCATGGCAAGCGCTCGAGTCCCACCGACACCATCAGCAAAAGCAGGAGCGTTACCAGCCCTTCGTTGGTAGCTTTGCCCATCACCGCCTGCATGTCGATCGTCCCCACCAGCACACAGGCGGCCATCGCCACTGTGAACAAGAGCGCGGGAGAGAGACGGCTGAAGATCAAGGCCATAATCAGGGCCGCCACAATCAGGGCAATCAGCAATGACTCCATGGATTTCGTCGCCTGCGGATCCAGCGAACAGAATACGCGCTCTTTAGGTGACACAAAAACCCCGAAATCTGGTCATCCTGCCGCTTAGTCGCTACCATCTAGCGCTATGTTTTGTAGGGTTCCCATCTCTCATGTAGGGAGATGAGAGCCCCATCCAATACCTCTGGCAGGAGCATACGATGATCGCCTACACCACACTCGGCGTGAGTGACCTTGACGCCGCAAAGATTTTTTATAGCAACCTGCTGGGCGTGATCGGCGCGGAGCACGTTTTAGGGAACGAGCGCATTGCGCTATATGGCTATGACGTTAGTCAGCCAATGCTGAGTATCTGCATTCCCTACGATGAGGGCGAACCCAGCGCGGGCAATGGCACCATGGTGGCGATTCGCGCCGGCGGTCCTGAGGACTGTGACGCACTTTACGCAAAGGCGATTGAGCTGGGCGCCACCTGTGACGGCCCTCCCGGCGAGCGCATGCCAGGATTTTTTTATGGCGCTTATGTCCGCGATCCAGACGGCAACAAGCTGTGTTTCTGCCAGATAGGCCCGAACTGAGATTCCCGGACTGACCAAATACCACCCAAAATATAAGACAGACCTACTCGCTCTGACAGCCGGGCTATGGCCAGTTCACTGGCGGCAGGCAGTCCTGCAACGTTTGGCTCTTGCGCGACCACACCGGCAGTCCACAGCAGCAGAGAAGCGAACCGGATCGCGTCACTCTGCACAGCACGTTTCTAAGTGGTTATCGGAACATAAGCTTAGGCTGCTTTTCTTCGCTGCTGCACCGCCCTGGCGAGGGCGTGCAAGGTGGAGACCGTCTGCGCCCAGTCCATGCATGGGTCGGTAATGCTCTGACCGTAAAACAAGTTGTTTTTATCGACCACGTCCTGCCGACCGGCCTCGATAAAGCTCTCCAACATCAGCCCGATAATCCTGGGATCACCGCGCGCTACCTGGGTGGCGATATCCTCAGCCACCGATACCTGCCGTGAAGGCTGTTTGCGGCTGTTGGCATGGCTAGCATCGATCATCACACTCTCAGTCAGCTTGGCCTTGCCGAGCATGGCGCAGGCGTCGTCTACCGAGAACATGTCGTAGTTGGGCTGCGGTCCACCGCGCAGAATGAGATGACAATAGGGGTTACCAGCCGTCTCGAAAATCGCCGACCGGCCGCCTTTGGTGACCGATAAGAAGTTATGCGAGTGCTGCGCGGCACCGATGGCATCAACCGCGATCTGCACGTTCCCGCCCGTGCCGTTTTTAAATCCCACGGGGCAAGAGAGGCCGCTCGCCAGCTCACGATGGCTCTGGCTTTCGGTCGTGCGGGCACCAATGGCGCCCCAGCTGATCAGATCGGCGATGTACTGCGGAGAAATCAGATCCAGATACTCCGTGGCAGTGGGGAGTCCCACGCCATTGATTTCCAACAGCAGCTGGCGCGCGCGGCGCAGGCCCTCGTTGACGTCAAAAGAGTTATCTAGGTGAGGATCATTAATGAAGCCTTTCCAGCCAACCGTAGTGCGGGGTTTTTCGAAATACACCCGCATCACCACAAAGATGTCCTCTGCTACCTCGTCTGCCAGCGCTTTAAGTCGCGCGGCATAGTCCATGGCAGCGTCCGTGTCATGGATCGAACAAGGCCCCACCACGGCCATCAGCCGGTCGTCCGCGTGCTCCAGAATCGACTGAATCACCCCGCGAGACGCATTCACGTGCTCGGCCAGCGGTCCTTCTGCCGGCAGCTGTGCAATGAGTGCCTCGGGTACGACCAGCTCGCGCAGATTCTGGATGCGAAGGTCGTCAGTGTTGGTAGACATCATCAAGTACCGCTCTAACCAGTATCAACAAGCGTCGAAGGATACCATCGCCGGCCCGTTAATCCGCGGCCAAGTATTTACCTTCTGCCAATAGTTCGTCTACTAGCTGCCCAATCGTATTGGGCGTGACCAAGTGGGCGGCATACCAGGTATGCAAGCAGCGAATACGGGTCGGTTCACTGATGCCGCCAATCCCCCGCTCATCGAGCGCCGCTTGCATCCCTTTTTCACTCAGAAGCTGCCGCTCTGCGTCAGATAAGAAGCGGGATCGGGCGTCACGGTGTCGAGCATGATCGTCGCGCATGGCTTGCTGTAGCGCGGTCGAGGCATCCACTCGTTCCTGCAATCGCGCGATCCAACCGGCGGCTTCGAGCCGATCAATCCGCAGACACAACTCCGCCCCCACCAACCAGTAAAGCGTGGGGAAAGGCTTGTCATCGACCACCGAGGCAACACGTATGACCAGCGGGTCATCGTGCTCATCCGCTACCGGGATTGCGCGGAGCCCCCGGGGCTCTCGACCGAGCAACGCGGCAACGCGGGCGCGGCGATCAGCGGTAAGAGGCGTGTCGTGATGGTAAGGCAGCATGGACAAATGGTAACACCGGCGTCGATTGACCCCGGTATCGAGTGAGAGTAAGGTGCCGCGGATCAGGTGCCTGCCGGTCTTACGATCTGGGCAGGTTAAAAGGGAAGTCCGGTGAGCTTTGGCAAGTCCGGCGCTGCCCCCGCAACGGTCATCACTGAGGTGAGAGCCCGATACCTGCCTGATCAACACACACATCATGTGGAGCGGAGGGCTCCCACAGGATGCGCTGAATACCTGTGGCGTCAACTTCCACGCGTGTCATGCATCCCTTGCCCCTCGCCCCGAACGCCGCACTGACGGCTACAACACCAATAGGGGAAGAGATGACAGTTTCACATTCTCATGGCCATCAAGCGATCGCCTCACCAGTTGATCAGGCACAGGTGCAGTCTGCGTCTCGGTTTGCCAATCAGGATCCGCAGCCGTATTCGGCTATTGTCGATGCCGTCGCACCGCATGCCATATGGTCTTTTGGCACTGTTTTTCGGTCCACCGCACTGTTTGTTTGGGCACTGACTGCATCGTGCTTCACCATGGCACAGGACTCCTCTGCCCGAACGTCGACCGATGTCAACGAAGTAGAGGAAGTCGTGGTCTCGTCGCGAACACCCGACCTAATTGATCAGATCGGGGTCTCGGTCAGCGTGATCGATGAGGACATGATGCGATCTCTGGCTTATCCCGACCTTGCTTCACTGCTCGACACCCAACCGGGCGTCACCGTGACCATGGATGGCGGTTACGGCAAAGCCGCAGCGGTTCGGATCCGAGGTGAGGAGGGCTACCGCACCCGGATTGTGCTGGACGGTATCAATATCGCCGACCCCTCTTCCCCTCAAGTCAGTCCCCGAATCGAACACCTGGTCAGCAGTGGCTTAACCCGAGTGGAAATCCTGCGCGGTCCTCAGGGATTGCTTTGGGGAGCCGATGCCGGCGGCGTGATCCTCATGTCAACGGTCGACGCCAATGCCGAGTCGGGTGTGGAAGGCCATTTAGAGGCCGGCAGCGACGATTTTTATCAGGGCGCCATCAACGGCGTTTTGAGTACTGACCAAATGACAGCGTCAGTGTCGCTCTCGCAGCTGGAAACCGAAGGCTTCAACGCCAGGGAGATTGACAGCGTAGACCCAGACCGGGATGGCTACGAGAATACGACCGCTCACGGAGCGATATCCTGGGCGATCAGCGACGCCATCTCATTGCAGGTTGCAGCAGCGGATATCTCTGGCGATAACGAATATGACGGCTGCTACGATACCGCCACGTTTGCGTTGATTCACGACTGTGACGATGAGTACGAGCAACAAGCCTGGCGCGGCGCGCTGCGCTACGCTTCTGACAAACACACCGTCGAGCTCAGCTATGCCTCGAGCGATACAGAGCGCGCCTTTTTCTCTGCCGGCATTTTGTCTTACGAGACTGAAGGCGAAACGGACACCACTTCCCTGACCGGCTCATGGCGGCTCACAGACAACACGCGCCTCACTTACGGTGTGGATCATGAGGAGCAGGCGCTCTCGGATGCCAGCACCGATTGGTCCAGAGACAATACGGGCATTTATCTGGAAGCCCAACAGCGATTTGGACGCGGCGTGATGACCGTTGGCTGGCGTCATGACGACAACGACGACTTCGGCGAGTTCGACAGTTGGCGGGTCAGTGGGCGCTATGATCTGGACGGCACGGCCGAGGGCTGGGCGCTCCGAGCTGCGATCGGCACCGGTTTTCGCGCGCCGAGTCTTTACGAGATCGCCTATAACAGCGGGCCCTTTGCTTACCCTCCCGCGAGCAGCACGCCGCTTCTAGAGGAACAATCCGAGGGCTGGGAAATCGCCGTCTTGGGGGCGCTGGGAAACCTTGATCTCGAGCTAATCTGGTTTGATCAGGAAATTGACAACGAGATCATCTTTGACCTTGCGGGTTACAGTGGCTACCTGCAAACCAATGGAACCAGTTCGTCTGAAGGCCTGGAAATCATCGCCAGCTTGCGGCTGTCCGAGCGATGGCGCATTGAGGGCAACTTCACCTCGCTCGACGCCACACAGCAAAACGGTGACGATCGTGCCTATAGACCTGATCAAACTGGCCAGGTAAGTATCGTATGGACTCGCAATAATTTGCGCGCCAGAGTCACCGGCCGCTACACCGGAGACGCTACCGACCCCTTCATGACTTCAATTGACGACACTTTTACTCTCGACCTGAGCGCTCAATGGGATTTTTCGGAGCGTTGGGCGCTGGAAGCCAGAGTTCTCAACGTCACAGATCACGATGACCAGCAGCTCCCGGGCTATTATGTGCCCGGCATGACCGCTTATGCGGGCGTGCGCCTTGAGCTGTAGGAGCTTGCTGTGGATCGCAATACCAAACACAACAAGGCGATGGCCAAACAGAAAGCCGCTGTGGACGAGGGCATCGCCAAGGCGAACATCGAGCGCGGCGTGTCGGTGTTATTGACCGGCGATGGCAAAGGTAAGACCAGTTCCGCCTTTGGCATGGTGATGCGAGCGCTGGGCTACGGCCAAAAAGTGGGCGTGGTGCAGTTTATCAAAGGCGCACAGGCCTCGGGTGAAGAGAATTTTGTCAGAGACCATTTGCCCGGTGTGGAACTTCACCAAATGGGCACCGGGTTTACCTGGGACACACAGGACCGGGAGAGCGACATCGCCGCGGCCAAGCGCACCTGGGAACATGCCCGGAAAATGTTAGCCGACGCCAGCTACGACCTGGTTGTGCTCGACGAGCTCACCTACATGCTGGCCTTTGACTATCTTCCAGAGAGTGAGGTAATCAGTGCGCTCACGGGGCGACCCGAGTCACAAAGCGTGGTGGTCACTGGTCGCGGCGGGGGTCAGGCCTTGCGCGAGGCCATAGACACCGTATCTGAGGTCAAGGAGGTCAAACACGCTTACCGCGCCGGGATCTCCGCGCGACGGGGCGTGGACTACTGACAATGGGCGCGCACCCGGCGATACGTCCCGCCGCCTTTATCCGCTATAAGTTTCTCAACTCACTTTTTCTCGGACTCTCCCTCGGCGCCGTGTTTGTGCTTTACACGCCGCTGTCACCTGCGGTGTTCTCGGCAGGCGGCATCGGACTCGCCTTGGGCACTCTGATCGTTGCCACCCAGTACCGACGCATTCTGGCGCCGGGCTGGTTTTTTCGACTGTCGCTTGGCGTAGAGTTGGTCACGCTGAGTGGCGTGATAGCGGTACTCCGGTTCCCCCTGGAGCTGGCCCTCGCGTTGTTTATCTACATTGGTTATCAGATAACCTTCTCGTTGGGCAATTATCTGGTGCGCTGCGAGACACTGCTGATGGTCTCGGTGGAGCAGCTGCGCAAACTCGATGTGGCCAAACAGACAGGCTACCTGCTCGGCATGGGGGGCGCGTGGGCGGTTTACGCGGGCCTGGAGCACTTTGCCACGATCGACGACCGCGTCGAGCAGGTGGTATCACTACACTGGGTGTTGGCGGTCGTCGAAATCATGGTCTTAATCGCGCTCTGGCGGGCTTTCAACCGGGATCAGCTCGCCAACAGCGGTCCCTTGATCCCCGACGAGCAAGGCATCGCCGCCGACTAATCTAGGAGATCGGGCTGCTCGCTCAGAATGACATCGAACAGGGGCTGAGCGCTAAACCAACCGGCCAGGGTGCTACCAACCTGCCGCGCCGTGTGAAGCGCCATATCGTGGGGAATTGGCTGGGTGGTGCCCGCCGCCTCGGCCACCAGCTGCGCCTGACAGCTGCGCTCAAAGGTCACATACCACCACAGCGCCTCATCGACTGATTCGCCCACCGTCAGGTGGCCATGATTCTTCAGCACAATGGCTTTTTTATTGCCGAGTGCCTCAGCGAGGCGCTCCCCTTCACTCATAGACACCACCACACCGGTGTAGTCGTCCAACAAAGCGAGGTCGCCATAAAACGTGCAAGCATCCTGTGTGATGGGGTCGAGCAACCGCCCCAGTGAAGACCAGGCCTTGCCGTAAATCGAGTGGGCGTGGGCCGCCGCGGTGACTTCCGGCCTCGCTTGATGAATTTGGCTGTGAATCGTGAACGCCGCGCCATTCAGCAGCCCCTCGCCCTCAACGATGTCGCCCTCATGACTGACCCTGATCAGGTCTGAGACCCGTACGAGCTTGAACGAGCGACCCATAGGATTGACCCAGAAGGTGTTGGTATCGATGGGGTCACGGACCGTAATGTGACCGGCGACACCCTCGTCAAAACCAAACTTGCCGAAAATTCGCAGTGCTGCGGCTAGGCGCTGCTTGCGTTGCAACTGCTCGGCAGCCGGATCCAAACCCACCTCGGGCATGCTCGCCAAATCCGCGTTCATCACCAGTCGGTTCACTTGCTCGTTCATGCCCGTTCGCTCCTGTTCTCGCGCCAATAACGTTCCGCCTCGCGCGCCAGCTCACCCTCAGAGGGCAGCGGCTGCCCCAGCGCATTCAAATGCGCCACATACGCGCTCACTACCTCACCCGCCTGTGCCGAGACTTCCTCCGGGCGCAACGGGTCACCGCATTCAGCGCAGGCCAATACCGCCCGGGTGTGATTGCCACACAAGCTGTGGCGGTATCGTTGGGGCGGGCCGTTACCATCATCCATCCAGTCATCACCCCACTGGCTCAGCGTCATGAGCACGGGGTATAGGGCCAGACCTTTGCGGGTCAATCGGTACTCGTAGCGCGTGGGGCGCTCCATATAGGCCACTCGGGTCAGCACACCCTCGTCGACCAATTTGCCGAGTCTTTCCGAAAGCCGGTGCCGCGTCACGCCGAGACTGCGCTGAAAATCATCGAATCGCCGGGTGCCGCGAAAGGCGTCGCGGATGATCAGCAGCGTCCAGCGCTCGCCCAGCACAGAGAGTGCGCGCGCTACGGAACAGGCCTGTTGGTCGATATCATGCCATTTCATGCGTGAAAGAGTGCGCGTGACGGACGCCAAACGCAAGCGCGGGCACCAAAGTGCCCGCGCCGATTCAACATTTCCCCAGGTGTGGTTCAGCCAAACTGATTCATGGTGTTGTCTTCACCGGCCGCTTTCAGCGCTGCATCGCCAGAGAAGTATTCCTTGTGGTCATCGCCCATGTCGGAGCCCGCCATATTTTGGTGTTTCACACAGGCGATACCCTGACGGATCTCCTTGCGCTGTACCCCAGCGACGTAACCCAGCATCCCCGCCTCACCGAAGTACTCCTTGGCGAGGTTATCGGTGGACAGCGCAGCCGTGTGATAGGTGGGCAGCGTAATCAGGTGATGGAAAATACCCGCCTCCCGCGACCCATCGCGCTGGAAGGATTGGATGCGGGCATCGGCCTCGAGTGCTAGCTCTGTCTGGTCGTAGCTGGCATCCATCAGTGCGTCACGGTCATACCCCGAGACGTCCTGACCCGCCTCGGACCAGGCGTCGAAAACCTGCTGGCGGAAGCTGAGGGTCCAGTTGAACGACGGGCTGTTGTTGTAAACCAGCTTGGCGTCGGGCACGACTTCGCGAATACGGTTCACCATTGAGGCAATCTGGCCGACGTGGGGCTTCTCGGTCTCGATCCAAAGTAGATCCGCACCGTTCTGTAATGAGGTGATGCAATCTAGCACGACGCGGTCCTCGCCCGAGCCCTTACGAAACTGGAACAAACCCGATGCCAGACGGGCCGGCTTCAATAACTTACCGTTCGCCTTGACCACCACATCGCCATTGGCGATGTCGTTGGCGCTGTCGATGTAATTGCCATCCAGAAACCCGTTGTAAAGATCGCCGAGATCGCCCGGCTCTCGCGTCACTGCAATTTGCTTGGTCAGGCCCGCGCCGAGTGAGTCGGTGCGCGCCACAATAATGCCGTCTTCCACGCCCAGCTCCAGGAAGGCGTAGCGAATCGCGCGAATCTTGGCGATGAAATCGGCGTGGGGGACAGTCACTTTGCCGTCCTGATGTCCGCACTGCTTTTCGTCGGACACTTGATTTTCAATCTGGATAGCACAGGCACCCGCCTCGATCATGCGCCGTGCCAACAGGTAGGTGGCCTCCTCGTTGCCGAATCCGGCATCGATATCAGCGATGATTGGCACCACGTGGGTCTGAAACTCATCTATCTGCTTGATGATGCCCTGCACCTCGACGTCGTTACCACTCTCACACGCTTTGTCCAGTGCGCGGAACAAGCCGCCGAGCTCGCGGGCATCGGCCTGTCGTAGGAAAGTATAGAGTTCCTCGATCAGCGCTGAGACCGAGGTTTTCTCGTGCATAGACTGGTCGGGCAGCGGGCCGAATTCAGAGCGCAGTGCGGCGATCATCCAGCCTGACAGGTAAAGGTAGCGCTTTTCGGTGTTGCCGAAGTGCTTTTTGATCGAGATCAGCTTCTGCTGCCCGATAAAACCGTGCCAGCACCCCAGAGACTGGGTGTAGTGGGCAGGGTCATTGTCGTAATCCGCCATGTCCTTTCGCATGATCGCCGCGGTGTATCGGGCAATATCGAGTCCGGTTTTAAAACGATTCTGCAAGCGCATCCGGGCAGCGTATTCCGGGCTGATATCGGACCAGTTGCTGGATTGTCCGCAACTGGCTTCCATCTTCTTGATGGTCTCAGCGTATGTCGACATGGTGTCTCTCCTGTTCACTTGCACTGCCCGGGCAGCATTTTAATCTCGCCGGCAGTCTATGTCTCAGCTCATTATTTTCAAACAAAATAGATCTCATACTTACCATTCACAGTCCAAATAAGCCGGTTTGTTGTGAATTATCCGACCTTGAAAGGCTTCCCTTTAAAGTCGCCGCGTTTGCCCCTAGACTCCGCCCCTTGCCCGCGCCACTGCGCTACCGGCCCCGCCGGTCAGGAGAGAAAAGCATGAGCGAACCGCTGGTCAGCATCATCATGGGGTCCCAATCTGACTGGGAAACCATGCAAGCTGCCACCACCGTGCTCACCGAGCTGGGTGTGCCCTTTGAGACACGGGTTGTATCGGCGCACCGTACACCTGCGAGGCTGGTGGAATTTGCCGATGGCGCGGCGTCGCGTGGCCTGAAGGTCATTATCGCGGGCGCCGGTGGTGCCGCACATTTAGCCGGTATGGCTGCGTCGATGACCCACCTGCCAGTGATCGCCGTACCTGTCTCCAGCAAGCAGCTGAAAGGCATGGACAGCCTGCTCTCGATCGTGCAAATGCCAAAAGGCGTAGCGGTCGCTTGCCAGGCAATTGGTGAGGCCGGCGCGTTTAATGCAGGCCTGATGGCGGCGCAGATTCTGGCCACCTCGGATCCCGAGCTGTCAGAAGCGATGCAGAACTGGAGAGCACGGCAAACCGACAACGTCCCCCGCACCGTCGACTGATGCGCATTGCCATCGCCGGATGCGGCCAATTGGCAAGGATGCTGGCCTTGGCGGGCTGGGAAATCGGCCACCACTTCACCTTTATCGCCGACCCTGGCGAGGGCACGGACTGCGTTGCCGGGCTGGGCCCCGTGGTCACCCGTGATCACGCTCCCGAACCGGCGGCGCTCTTTGAGGCGCTGGGACGCCCCGATGTCGTTACCGTCGAGAAAGAACATGTGAACGTGGCCTTGCTAGAAGGACTGGCCGAGCACTGTCTGGTCGCGCCCTCCCCCGAGGCGATTCGCATCTGCCAACATCGTGGCCGGGAAAAAACTGCGCTGCAAAACCTCGGTATCGATACCGCTCCATTCCAGTTGGTGGAGGATGGGCCGGCATTAATTGCTGCGGTAGAAGCACTTGGCTACCCCACTTTCGTGAAATCCTGTGAACAGGGCTATGACGGCCAGAACCAGTGGTTGCTCCGCGATGACGCGGCGCTAGAGACCTTGGCGGCACAGATAGATTCGCTGCCACCGTTGGTGGTTGAGGGTGCTGTTCACTTTGACCGCGAGCTGTCGATGATTGCGGCGCGCTCTGTGAGCGGAGATACCGTGCTGTATCCACTGGCCGAGAATCGTCACCGCGAAGGGATTCTGCTCACCTCAGAGGTCCCGGCGGCCAACATCAGCGCAGAGACTCAGGCGCAGGCCAACCACATTGCGCGCACATTGCTCGAGCAGTGGTCATACGTGGGCGTGCTGTCTATCGAGCTCTTTGATGAGGGTGGCGCGTTGCGCGTGAACGAACTGGCACCCCGGGTCCATAACAGTGGCCATTGGTCTCAGGACGCCGGTGTCACCTCCCAGTTCAGCAACCACATTCGCGTCATTACCAACACGCGTCCGGGCAACACCCGACCTGCGCTCTATTCGGGCATGGTGAATCTCTTGGGTCGAGAACCCGACGCGGCGCTTTTACAGGCGGAGGATGTGAACCTGCATTGGTACACGAAGTCAGTCCGCAGCCGGCGAAAAGTGGGGCACATTAATGTGCAGGCTAAGGATCGCGCCCGTTTGCAACAACGCCTCGCTGAGTTGGTAGGGGCTCTGTATCCCGCAGGGGAGCCGCTGTAACGCGCCTTCACCCGTCGCGTTTCTTATTACGCGCTTTCTTCTCTGATTTTTTGATGTGGCTCATCATGCGTCGGCGCCGTTGCACCTGACGCTGGTTGAGCTTGTTGCGCTTTCCTGCATAAGGGTTGTCTCCGGATCGCAATTCAATGCGAATGGGGGTGCCATACAGTGCCAGCTCACGGCGAAAGATCTTTTCCAGGTAGCGTTGGTAACTCGCCGGCAGCGCATCCGTCTGGGTGCCATGAACCACCACGACGGGGGGGTTCTGGCCACCGGCGTGCGCATAGCGAAGTTTGACCCGTCGTCCGTTCACCATAGGTGGTGGATGGCTCGCCACTGCGTCTTCCAAAATTCGATTGAGACGCGGCGTGCTCAGGGACCGGGTCGCCGAGTCGTGGGCCGCATGGATCGAACCATAAAGTTTGCCGACTCCAGATCCGTGCAGGGCTGAGATGAAATGAATATCGGCGTAGTCAATGAACTGCAGTCGGCGGCGCAGCTCTGAGCGAATCCAATCCCGCTCATCGGACTCAATGCCATCCCATTTGTTTAGGGCAATGACGAGCGCTCTACCTGCGTCGATACATAGGCCCAACAAATGCAGATCCTGCTCCACCAGGCCTTCTTGGGCATCCATGGTGAGGATCACTACGTGAGCATGCGCAATGGCCTTCAGGGTTTTCACGATAGAAAACTTTTCCACGGCCTCGCGGACATTCTTGCGCTTGCGCACTCCGGCGGTGTCAATCAGCGTGTAGTGCCGATCCCGGCGCTCGTAATCGATATAGACGCTGTCCCGGGTAGTGCCGGGCTGGTCGAAGACCACCACCCGTTCCTCACCCAGCAGCCTATTCGCCAGCGTTGACTTCCCGACGTTAGGGCGGCCGACAATCGCGACCCGGATGGCACCCTCGACCGCTGGAAGCGACTCCTCATCGGCTTGTTCTAACCAGGGTGTCAAGACAGTGGCAATAAGCTTGCGCACGCCACGATTTTGGGAGGCCGCAATCTTGTGCAGCTGATCAACCCCGAGCTGATAAAAATCACTGGCAGCGATGTCCTCATCCACGCCATCGATCTTATTCACCACCAAATGGAAGACCTTGCCCTCGGTGCGCAGGTGCGTCACGAGTGCCTCGTCGCCAGGGTGCAGACCCGCGCGACCATCCACCAACAGCAAAACCACGTCGGCCTCAGAGATGGCCACCATCGACTGGCTCGCCATTGCCGCATCGATGCCCTCTTCCTCACCCGAAATGCCACCGGTATCGATGACCATAAAGGCGGTGTCGTCCAGTTGCCCTTGGCCGTACTGTCGATCACGGGTCAGACCCGACAAATTGGCAACCAAAGCGTCCCGACTGCGGGTTAGTTGGTTAAAGAGCGTGGATTTGCCGACGTTGGGACGGCCCACCAAGGCGAGCACGGGCAGCATGATGTCAGTTTCGCGCTTCGACGTCGTAGGCTTTTAAGGCACCGTCGTTGGTGTAGACAAACAGACGGTTGCCCTGCGCGATCATGTCGGCTCGCGCGCCCTTTGAATCGACCTTGGCACGGCCAACGATTTCTCCATCGACTTGCGATAGCAGATGCAGGTACCCCTCGAAATCAACCGTTGCCACGTAGCTGTTCACCGGCGTCGGTCGCGACAACTCGCGGAACCCTAGATCGATATTCTGCCAGCGTACTCCCTGCCCATTGCGCAGGAACGCACTCACGGTGCCATCGTCGTCAGCGACGTAGACGTTGCCAAAGCCCACGCCGACACCCGATACCGACGACACATTTCGCTGCCAGAGCCGCCGACCGGAGCGCGTATCGATGGCCGCCAAGCGGCCTTGATAGCTCGCGACATACAGTTCGTTGCCTTGAAGCGCCATAGATCCATCGATATCAACAATGCGCTCGATTTCAGATCGGCCCTGAGGAATCGCCACCCGGGACTCCCAAGCCACATTGCCCGAGCGCAGATTGACGGCGATCAACTTTCCGTCGGCGAAGCCGGCGATCGCGTTGTCGCCAAGAATCATCGGCGTGCCGGTACCGCGCAGGGTCAGCACGGGGACATCGCTGGTGTAGGTCCAACGGGTTTCACCGGTCTGGTAATCGAAACCCCTCAGCTTGCCGTCATAGGTCTGGGCCACCACATAGCGACCATCACCCTGAGGCGCCGCCAGCACCTCACCCGACACCACAGCGCGCCAGATTTCCTTACCGCTATCGGCGGACAGGCGTATGACCAGTCCTTCCGAGGCGCCGACAAAAATGGAGTCCCCGTGGTGCCCTACACCGCCAGACAATGCCAAATCGAGATTACTTTTCCAGCGCACCCGGCCCGTCTCAGCATCGACCGAGGCGAGCTTGCCCTCGGAGGAGGCAACATAAATGCTGTCATTCACGAGGATGGGATTGATTTTGTAGAGGCCTTCACCCTGGCCATCACCGACCCCGCGGGACCAGCGGCTTTTGAGTTTGACCTGTTCGTCGATTTTCTGCAGTTCAACGGGCTCACGTGGATCAAAATCATCGTCGCTGAACCAACCCGTAATCGTGCTACAGCCTGCACTGAGCGCAAAACTCATCACCAGCACTATGCGCATGAGCAGTTTCATCAACTAGCATCCTCGGCGACGTCAGCCTCAGGTGAGGCGGGTAGGCGAGTCTCGAGCGTGCGTACCTTGTTATCGAGTACAACGCTGTACTGACCGAGCTCTGTGGCCAGATCGCGGCCCTCGCGATACGCCGTCAACGCATCATCCGTGCGGCCCGCTGCCAAGTGGATATCGCCCTCTGCCTGCGCATAGGCCACCGGATAGGCGTCGCTCCCCTGCGAGAGTATCGCCAGCGCCTCGGTTTCCTGACCCTCGGCTGCGATAACCCGCGCCAACCGTAGCTGAATTAGCTGCCCAATATCAGAGCGTGTGTCGCCGGCGGACAGCGCCCATCGCAATGCGGACTCCGCGGCAGCGAGATCACCGGCCTCGACGGCCACGCGCGCTTCCAGCATGGCACCGAATCGCGCATAAGTGGATCCTCTGTGCCTTTCTTTTAATTGCGCTGCCAGCGCCGCCAACTGCTCGGGATCATCCCCTTCGCGCTGGATGAGGAGCATACTGGCATAGAGATCTGATGCAGCCTCTGCTTTGGAGACAGTGAGTTGCTGATACTGCTGCCAGCCCACCGTTCCCAGCACGGCCATTACCACCGCGGCAACGATGCCTTTGCCGTTCTCGTCCCACCACCGTTTTAGGGCCTCGAGATCCGCTTCGTCCTGCATATGTTCTGCCACGCGCGACTCCTTTTATCAGGCGCTTTGTGCTGCCGCGAGATAGCGGGCCAGAAATGACTCCAGCTCGGCATCCGCTATGGTCTGTTGCTCAGCTTCTGCCCGCAAGGGCTTAAGCGTCACCTGGTTGTTTGCTACTTCGGCGGCACCATAAACCAGCGCCCACGCAGCGCCACTTTTATCAGCACGCTTGAACTGGCTCTTGAAGCTGCCACCACCAAGGTGCTGCACCACATCAAGATCCGGGAACTGCCGACGCAAAGCATCCAGCCGTGGCAGGCTGTGTCGGTAGGCAGAATCGTCTGACGTAACCACGTACAGGTCCGCTGGGGCCGAGACTTTAATATCCAATGCCTGCATGAGCAAGATCAGTCGTTCGAGACCCACGGCAAAGCCGGCTGCCGGCGTCTCTTTTCCGCCAAACATCGATACCAGCGTGTCATACCGACCGCCGCCGCACACGGTGCTCTGCGCTCCAAGATGCTCAGTGGTCCATTCAAATACCGTTTTGTTGTAGTAATCGAGGCCGCGTACCAGTCTAGGATTGACGACATAGGCAATACCGAGCGCATCTAGCTGGCTGAGTAAGTCGGCAAATTCAGCTTTCGTCTCGGCATCGAGATAATCAGAGAGCACCGGAGCCGAAACAAGCACGGCCTGAGTGTCCGGGCTCTTGCTGTCGAGAATGCGGAGCGGGTTAGTCTCTAAGCGGCGCTGGCTGTCTTCATCCAGGCTGTCACGATGTTCGCCGAGATAGCCCACCAGGGCCTCCCGGTAGCGTGCGCGATCCGCTGCAGAACCAATGCTGTTGATCTCCAACTGCAGGGCGCCGTCCAACCCAAGTCGTCGCCATAACTGCCGACTCAGCGCGACCAGCTCAGCGTCCTGATCGGGTGTTACCACGCCAAATGCCTCAACACCCAGCTGATGAAACTGGCGCTGGCGGCCTTTTTGGGGTCGCTCGTAGCGAAACATCGGTCCTATGTACCACAGGCGCTGAGGCGTCATTGCAAGGTTGTGCTGAACCACTGCCCTAACGCACCCCGCCGTGCCCTCCGGACGCAACGTCACGCTGTCGTCATTGCGATCAGCAAAGCTGTACATCTCTTTTTCGACGATATCGGTGACCTCGCCGATGGAGCGGGCAAACAGATCCGTCGGCTCCAGAATGGGTAAACGGATCTCGGCGTAGCCATAGCTCGACAATACCTCGAGCGCGGCCGTCTCCATTGACTGCCACAGCGGGGTGTCCTCGGGCAGGATATCGACCATCCCGCGTATCGCTCGGAAAGTTGTCATGATGCGGCCGTCAGTGGGTGCTGGAGATGATATTGGCTTCCCGTTCCGAGCGCGCGACTTCAAGGGCCTCTGCGCGATCGCGAATCACCGATTCAAGATGGTCGACAAATTCCTGGTTGCTGACTTTGTGGTCGGGCTCTCCAGAGATATAGATCAGATTATTAGGCGTGGCACCCGTCAAGCCAACATCCGCCTCCCGTGCTTCGCCCGGGCCATTGACGATACAACCGATCACCGCCACGTCCATGGGTGTGCGCACATCCTCAAGACGATTCTCTAGTTCGTTCATGGTGCTAATGACATCGAAGTTCTGACGCGAGCAGCTGGGGCAGGCAATGAAATTAATGCCATTGGTACGCAGTTTCAGGCTCTTTAAGATTTCAAAACCCACCTTGATCTCTTCCACCGGGTCCGCGGCGAGTGAGATGCGGATGGTATCGCCAATACCTTCCATCAACAGCATGCCGATCCCCACCGCAGACTTTACGGTGCCACCGCGCATGCCGCCGGCCTCGGTAATACCCAAATGCAGCGGCTGTTCAATTTGCTCGGCCAGCTTGCGATAGGCCTCTACCGCCATGAAGACCTCCGACGCCTTAACGCTCACCTTGAAATCCTGAAAATCGTGGCGATCCAGTATCTCCACATTTCTCAGCGCGGACTCCACCAGCGCGTCGGCATTCGGCTCGGGATACTTGCGCAGTAGCTCCTTACCCAGAGAGCCCGCATTCACACCGATACGAATCGGGATACCACGATCCTGGCACGCCGCCATGACCTCTTTGACCTTGGCCTCGCGACCAATGTTGCCGGGATTGATACGCAGACAGTCGACACCATACTGGGCGACCTTGAGCGCAATTTTGTGATCGAAGTGAATATCCGCCACTAGTGGGACACCGGCTCTGAGGCGAATCTCCTTGAAGGCCTCGGCAGCCTCCATGCTGGGCACGGATACCCTGACCAAATCTGCACCGGCTGCTGCGATGGCATTGATCTGTGAGACTGTTGCCTCAACGTCGCAGGTCTCGGTGTTGGTCATGCTCTGCACGGCGATAGGGGCATCGCCGCCAATCGGCACGTTACCCACCTGAATCTGTCTACTTACGCGGCGCTTTATGGGTGAAGGCTGGTTCATGGCCACTGTCCTCATGCATCCGGTTCTCAGACCAGATACTCGTTATCGACTCTGACGCTCCATCCAGACCCTGTACTCTAGAGAATCCGAGTACAGATTGCGCAATGCCAACTCATAACCACCCAGCGGATCCTGGTCGCCTGTTAGAGCGGCGATTTCCAGACCGAGTAGCAGCCCCCGCGGCGATTGCTGTGGAGAGACCGTCCTGTGGGTGCCATGATACCGCGCAGCTTCATTAGTATCACCCGCTTCGAGACGCAGAAAACCCATCTCCAAAAGCGCCACCGATTTGCGTCGATCCATCGACAGGGCCCGTGTAAAGGCCACCTCGGCGCCCGCGTCGTCCTCTAACTGCAGCCGACTGAACCCCAAATTCACAAACGCCATGGGACGACCGCTTTAGAGCGTGTCTTCCGTCACGCGATAAAACTCGCGCTCCGCCTCGATAAAGCGCCCTCAGTAGTACAAAAAGGCCGCACGCTTTCATCAGCTTGATTCCAACAGGCTGTGATCGCCGCGTCCGGCCCGGTAACGCTCTGCACGCCGGGTCCGGTCTACAACCTCACCCACCAGCTGGCCACAGGCCGCGTCAATGTCATCGCCCCGGGTCGTTCTCACGGTCACCACAAAACCGGCATCGGTCAGCACCTGCCAAAACCGACTGACGGCATTGCCGCTGGGTCGTCGATAACCCGAATTGGGGAAATCGTTAAAGGGAATGAGGTTGATCTTACAGGGATAGTCATTCAACAAGGTGGCGAGCTCTCGCGCCTGGCCGGCACTGTCATTGACACCTGCGAGCAAGGTGTACTCGATGGTCACCACTCGTTTTTTGTCCGGTTGCGCATCCAAATAAGCTTTGGCGGAGGCCAGCAACCGGGCGATGGGATATTTCCGGTTAATAGGTACGATCTGATCACGCAGCGCGTCATTGGGTGCATGAAGCGATACGGCCAAACTGACGTCTGCCCACTCAGCGAGCCGATCCAGATTGGGCACCACTCCCGATGTCGACAGCGTTACCTTGCGCTTGGAGAGCCCGTAGGCCAGATCGTCACACATCAGGTTCATGGCGGACACGACGTTATCGAAGTTGAGCAGTGGCTCGCCCATGCCCATCATGACCACATTGGTCACGACTCGGCCCTTGCCGGACTGCCACGCATCGTAGGAATTAATGGCCAGCCATACCTGACCGATGATCTCAGCCGCAGTCAAATCCCGTTGGAAGCCCTGCTTGCCGGTGGAGCAAAAGGTGCAGTCTAGGCTGCACCCCACTTGAGAAGACACGCACAGCGTGGCGCGGTCACCCTCAGGTATCAGCACCGCCTCGACCAGACTGCCTCCCTCGACCGCGATGGCCCACTTTCGGGTGCCATCTTGGGAATCGCGCTGCTCGGCAATGGACGGTGGTGTGATCTCGGCAATATCCCCCAACTGGGTGCGGAGTGCCTGACTGAGGTCTGTCATCTCCTCAAAGTCGCGCACGCCGCGGTGATGGATCCATTTCATGACCTGTTGAGCGCGAAATCGCTTCTCGCCGAGGTCAGTGAAAAAGGTCTCGAGCTGCTGCCGGGTCAAACCCAACAGGTTGACCCGATTGGTTACCGGTGCGGTGGCGATGAGCTGGTCTGCTGCGGTCATGGCATCAGAGCCGGCCATGCCTCAGCGTGGGCAGATCTCGCTTGAGGCAAAGAAGTAGGCAATTTCACGCTCAGCAGAAGCGGAGGAATCCGAACCGTGGACCGCGTTGGCATCGATGGATTGAGCAAAGTCAGCGCGAATGGTGCCAGCGTCGGCTTCTTGAGGATTCGTTGCCCCCATCAGCTCGCGATTGCGCGCGATCGCACCCTCACCCTCTAACACCTGAACAACCACTGGTCCTGAAGTCATGAACTTGACGAGATCCGGGTAAAAGGGGCGCTCTTTGTGCTCAGCGTAAAAACCACCCGCGAGGTTGTCCGACAGATGCAGCATTTTGGCCGCGACGACGGTCAGTCCCGCCTCTTCAAAACGGCCGATGATCTGGCCGATCACGTTTTTCCCTACCGCATCGGGTTTGATAATCGATAAGGTGCGTTCCACCGCCATGTTGCTCTCCGATTTATACTGATGGAATCGAGGCACTTGCCTCGCGGGCGCGGAGTATAAGGGGTTTTACCCCTTAGTGTCATGGCAACAATGCAACCCCGATTGCACCGTATTCAGTGGCGCTCAGAGGCGTGGTTAATTGTGTAGCGCGGGATTTCGACCACCAGATCGGTATCACCCACCTGCGCCTGGCAGGACAGCCGAGATTCGGGCTCCAGGCCCCAGGCTTTGTCGAGATAGTCCTCCTCGAGCTCATCGGCCTCTTCCAACGAATCAAAGCCCTTGCGCACGATGACGTGGCACGTCGTACAGGCACAGGACATTTCACAGGCGTGCTCCATGGCGATATCGTTCCGCAACATTGCTTCACACACACTCTCGCCCTGCTCGGCCTCAATCACCGCCCCCTCGGGGCAGATCTCGTGATGGGGTAGTACAACGATTTCTGTCACGGCGTGGATTCCTCTGCGACATTGGACTCAAGCTCCGAGAGTGAGACGCCCTGAAGCGCTTTTTGAATGCTGCGATCCATACGGCGTGCGGCAAAGACCTCGCTTGCCTTGCCCAGAATCTCGGTTGCCTCACGGATATCATCAGGCTGGTTAACCGCCATCACGGTCTCGAGGTTTTTCATATCGGACTGGAGCGCAGCGGTCTCTTCTGCGGACAAAAGGTCACCGTCGGCCGTCATCGCGGCCAGGAGGCCGTCGAGCAGGGCCTCAGCCTCAACTCGCGCTTCACCGAGCTGGCGCGCCAACATGTCCTCGCTGGCGTGCTCGTATCCTGCTTTCAGCATGTCTGTAATCTGTGCTTCACCCAACCCAAAGGCCGGTTTCACCACGATCTCACTGCGGGCACCAGTTTGTTGCTCCACCGCCGAGACTGCGAGAATGCCATCCGCATCGACTTGGAACGTAACCTCAATGCGGGCAGCACCTGCGACCATTGGCGGGATACCCGTCAACTCAAAACGGGCCAGGGAACGACAGTCCTCCACGCGCTCCCGCTCGCCCTGCACCACGTGCACGACCAGCCCGGTTTGGCCATCCCGGGCGGTGGTAAATTCCTGTGCCCGTGCAACGGGGATCGTGCTGTTACGGTTAACAATGCGCTCTACCAGCCCGCCGTAAGTCTCGAGGCCGAGCGACAACGGAATGACATCGAGCAACAGCGCTTCGTCGCCCCGGCGGTTACCCACTAGAATATCGGCCTGCCGAGCGGCACCCATCGCCACGACCTGATCCGGATCAAGATTGCACAGGGGTTCCAGGTCAAAGCAGTCAGCGACCGCCTGTCGCACAGCCGGCGTGCGGGTCGACCCCCCTACCAGCACCACGCGATCGACGATATCGACATTGGCGTCTGCGAGGGTCTTTCGGCAGGCGGTGAGTGTGCGCTCGATGTAGGGCGAAAGTAGCGTTTCCAATGTCGACCGAGATACCGTGATCTCGCTGGTGGCTGCATCCAGTCCTTTCACATCAAGGTTGACCATTGCTGACTCACTGAGGCGCTCTTTGGCGTCCCGCGCAAGCCGCAGTGCGACCCGTCGCTGCACCACTGTGGGCTCACCAATCGATAGCTCGTCGAGTAAATGGGCGGCCAGGGCGCGATCAAAATCATCGCCGCCCAGAGCACTGTCCCCCCCTGTGGCAAGCACCTCGAACAAGCCCGCTCGCATGCGCAACAGTGAGATATCAAAGGTGCCACCGCCGAGGTCATACACCGCCAACACGGATGACTCCTCAGCCTGCTCATCGAGACCATAAGCCACCGCCGCAGCGGTGGGCTCATTCAGTAAGCGCAGCACCTTGATGCCGGCCAGCTCAGCGGCTTGGCGGGTGGCCTGCCGTTGCGCATCGTCGAAGTACGCGGGCACCGTAATGACAGCACCGACAATGGGTCCACTCAATAGCGGCTCAGCCCTTCCCTTCAACGCAGCGAGAATGGCTGCCGAAACCTCAACAGGTGTCTTGGCACCGGCATCTGTGGCAAAGGCCAGCCCCTCGCCCGCGGCCAGCTGTATGTAGGGGTCGTCCTCAAACTCCTCACGCGAGCGACCCAACATTCTCTTAGCGGAGGCGATGGTGTTACCGGGTTCAGCGCTTGCATAGCGCTCTGCATCTGCACCCACCAAGGTCTGCGATGCGCCGTAATACACCACCGAAGGCAGTGATGCCTGCCCAGTGTCGCCCGCCAGTACATTCAGATCAGCACCGTCGAAGTGCGCGATCAGGCTGTTGGTGGTGCCCAGATCGATACCCACTCCGATCCGGCGTTCGGTATTTATCTCAGGCGCGGAGCCGGGTTCCGCGATCTGTAACAGCGTCATGGTCAGCGCACCCGTAACTTAGGTTCGCTGAGCAGCTTGGAGAGATAGCACATCTCCTGCCAATGACGCGCTGCATCCAGGCAGGCATCGGCAGCGAAGGTGTGAGCAAATTGATTGCGGCTCAACGCATAATGGCCCTCGATTTCTTCAGTCAGTGACTGGCGGCCGGCGCTGTCGGACTGGTCCAGCTCCTCGAGTTGCTCTCGCAAACTGATCTGAGTCATCAGAAAAGTAGACTCCACACCCGCGCGTTCCGCCGCGACCAGATCAACCCCTGCTTGCTGCAGCAGGTACTCGGCGCGGCAGACCTCATCGGATAGAATGCGGTAGCCGCTATTAATGTCAGCACAAAGCTGCGCAGCAACCCGCTGCTCAACCTCGGGTTTGCCCGCGTAGCGGTCTGGATGAAACTGGGCCAGCAGGGCATGATAAGCCCTCTCAAGCGCCGTCTTGTCCAGCGCAAAACCGGGCTCCAACTGAAACAATGAAAAATAGTCGCGCGCCGTCGCGCCCGCTGAGGCGTTCACGCTCAGACCGTGAAGCTCTCGCCGCAGCCGCACTCTCCGGCAACATTGGGGTTGCGGAACTCCAGGCCCTCGTTCAGACCTTCACGCGTGAAATCCACGATCGTGCCATCGAGGTACACCAGACTCTTGGGATCCACAAAGACTTTGACGCCGTCAGACTCAAAAGAGGCGTCCTCCGGCTCCGCCTGATCGACAAACTCCAGAACATAGGCGAGACCCGAACACCCCGAGGTCTTCACCCCGATACGAATACCCTCGCCCTTACCGCGACTGGCAAGCTGGCGGCTCACGTGCTCCGCTGCCTCACTGGTCAGGCTAATGGCCATCTCAGCCGTCCTGCTTATCGCGATAGTTCTGGACAGCGGCTTTGATCGCATCCTCCGCCAGCACCGAGCAATGAATTTTCACGGGCGGCAGTGACAGCTCCTGTGCGATCTCGGTGTTCTTAATCGACGCAGCTTCATCCAGATTCTTACCTTTGACCCACTCAGTCAGAAGTGAACTGGAGGCGATAGCCGAGCCGCAGCCATAAGTCTTGAACTTGGCGTCCTCGATGACCCCGTCGTCGTTCACCTGGATCTGCAGACGCATCACATCGCCACAGGCCGGTGCACCGACCATACCGGTACCGACGTTGTCGTCACCGTCGTCGAGCTTGCCGACGTTGCGGGGGTTCTCGTAGTGGTCAATTACCTTGTCGCTATATGCCATGGTTCTCTCCCAAGGGCCCTCGTGATAGCGCTAGTGCGCGGCCCATTCAATGGTGTTGAGGTCTACACCGTCCTGATACATATCCCACAGTGGAGACAGCTCGCGCAGTTTTTCTACCGCATGACGAACTGACTGCGCCGCATGATCCACTTCTGCCTCGGTAGTAAACCGCCCGAAGCTGAATCTCAGTGAACTGTGTGCCAATTCGTCGTTCAACCCCAAGGCCCGCAACACGTAAGAGGGCTCAAGGCTAGCCGAGGTACACGCGGAGCCGCTTGAAATCGCTAGATCTCGCAACGACATGATGAGCGACTCTCCCTCAACAAAAGCAAAGCTCACATTGAGCGCTCCGGGTAAACGTTGATCGCGATCGCCGTTGATATGGACCTCGGGAATATCCTTGATCGCGTCCCAGAACCGGTGACGCAGTGTCGACAACCGCTCAGCCTCATCTGCCATTTCGGCCTTGGCGATCCGTGCTGCCTCGCCAAAACCCACTAGCTGATGGGTCGCAAGGGTACCGGATCGCATGCCGCGTTCATGACCACCGCCATGCATCTGTGCTTCGATTCGGACGCGCGGCTTGCGGCGCACATACAGCGCACCGACGCCCTTGGGGCCATACATCTTGTGCGCCGACATCGACAACAGGTCGACCTTCATGGTCTCCATGTCGAGGAGTACTTTGCCCGCACCTTGAGCCGCATCGACATGCAGTAGCGTGCCCGCAGCCCTGCAAATCTCGCCAATCCCGGCCACATCATTCACTACGCCAATCTCGTTATTGGCGTGCATCACGCTGACCAAAATTGTGTCTTCTCGCAGCGCAGACTGAATCATTGCAGGCGTGGTTAGCCCCTGCTCATCCGGATCCAGATAGGTCACCTCGTAACCCTCACGCTCCAACTGCCGGCAGGTATCGAGCACGGCTTTGTGCTCAATCTTAGAAGTAATAATGTGCTTACCCTTCTTGTGATAGAAGTGCGCCACCCCTTTGATCGCGAGGTTATCTGATTCAGTCGCCCCAGAGGTCCAGACGATCTCTCGCGGATCGGCGTTGATGAGCTCGGCCACCTGATTACGCGCGTTCTCGACGGCCTCCTCAGCCTTCCAGCCAAACACGTGCGAGCGGGATGCGGGATTGCCGAAGACGCCCTCAGTGGACAGGCAGTCCGACATGACCTGGACCACCCGCGGGTCGACCGGCGTTGTCGACAGGTAGTCGAGGTAAATCGGTGTTTGTACTGTCACCGGTGCATTCATGTTCTTTCCATCTCTCCCTGCTGTACTCGCGCGATCAGCTCGCTGGTCGCACTGTCGTTACCGAATAGACAGGGTCTGAAATGCCCCGTCCGTCATCTGCTGGCTGGGGCGACGCCCACGTCCATCCATCAAATCTCCCAGACTGATATGGCTGAGAAAATCGTGGATTTGGCCAGAGAGGTCCTCCCACAAATGATGCGTCAGGCAGGTCTCTCCCTGTTGGCAGTTACCCTTGCCCTGACAGTTGGTCACATCGACCGACTCATCGACTGCATCAATAATCTCGGCGACATAAATCTCGGCGCCGCTGCGTGCGAGACGGTAGCCACCACCGGGTCCTCTGGCACTGGTCACCAGCTGCTCGCGGCGCAATTTAGCGAACAATTGCTCCAAATAGGACAAGGAAATCTCCTGCCTACCGGAAATGTCCGCCAATGAGACCGGTCGACTGCCACCATTTATGGCCAAGTCGAGCATGGCAGTGACGGCGTATCGCCCACGTGTCGTCAGTTTCATGGGGCGGATTGTCCTATTCCCGACTATTTTAGTCAAGAATAAGCCAAGGTGGTGTCAGTCGGCTTTTCGACCCGCGGTTTTCTGGGTTTCGGTGAGAATACCGCGCAGGATATTGAGCTCCATCTCGTCCAATCGCACCCGGTTATAAAGTCGCTTCAGTCGCCGCATGAGCTGGCGAGGGGCCTCCGGGTTAAGGAATTCGATATCGATCAGTGTCTCTTCCAAATGCGCGTAGAAACGGGTCATGTCCTCTGCCTTGGCAAAAGGTGTATCCCACTCTGCGTCCTCAGGGGCCGCCGTCTGACCGTCCAACTGCGTCATGCGGCACTCGTAAGCTACGATTTGCACCGCCATGGCCAAATTAAGGCTCGGATACGCTTCATGGGTGGGGATATGGCAGTGCAGATTGCAGCGCTGCAACTCCTCATTCAGTAGCCCGCGATCCTCACGGCCGAAAAGGATCGCCACCCGCTCAGACTCGGCGTGTCGAGCAATCCGCTCTGCGCAACGACGGGCATCTTGAACCGGCCAGGGAATGCGGCGCTCCCGTGCGCTGGTCCCAACCACAAATTGACAGTCAGCAATCGCCTCATCGAGGGTGTCCATCACGCGCGCGTTCTCCAGCACATCTAACGCGGATGCTGCGCGCCAGGTTGCCTCAGGTGCAGGATATTCGACGGGTGCCACCAGCGTCAGTCGAGAGAGACCCATATTTTTTATAGCACGTGCCACACCCCCGATGTTGCCGCTGTGCGTGGTGTGGACCAGGACAATGTCGATGTTGTCAGGATTCATACAGGAATGGCTCTTGGAAGGGATGGCTCAACGCGGATCGCGAGTGTACCAAAGCCTTATGCGCACCCGATCGCCCCTGTTATCATGCGCCGCCCCAAGGCTCTGGAAACATGATGGAACCGACAGCATCGATGGCGTTGCGAGCTGCCCGTAAAGCGGGAGACTTGATCGTGCGCGCCTCCGACGATATGGATCGGGTCGGCTATCAGGCGAAGGCGGCCGCAGACTTTGTCACGGAAGTCGATATCGCCGCGGAGAAGGAAATTCTCTATCAGCTAGGTAAGGCTTATCCTGAACATCGTTTTCTATGCGAAGAAAGTGGTCTATCTGGGAATGAGGACTCTGACTACACCTGGGTGATTGATCCGCTGGACGGCACCAGTAATTTTCTGCGAGGGATCCCCCACTACGCGATCAGTATTGCATGTTTGCATCGCGGCAAAGTCGAACACGCCGTGGTCTATGACCCGGTCAGACGAGAGGAGTTCATTGCCTCGCGCGGCCGTGGCGCGCAGTTGAATGGTCATCGTATCCGCGTTGGCGACCGCCACGAACTCATCGAGTGCCTCTTCGGCACCGGCGTGCCTTTTTTAGGTCATTGTGAGGAGCATCTCGACTGGTATACCCAGTCACTCGCGGCCATCACCAGTCGCTCCATGGGTGTTCGCCGAGCGGGAGCTGCCTCGCTGGATCTGGCCTATATCGCGGCCGGTCGCCTGGACGGATTTTGGGAAATGGGCCTGAACGAGTGGGACATCGCCGCCGGCGCGCTATTGGTTCGCGAGGCTGGCGGACTGATAACCGACCTGTCGGGCGGTGAGGGCTGGTACGACAGTGGCAACGTCGTTTGCGCCAATAGCAAGCTGATGCGCCAAATGCTACCGTTGGTTAAGTGGTCTGCCGCCTGAGGTGCTCTCGCTAATGCCCTCCTCAGGGCATTAAACCTTCCTGGTCGGCACCCTCGCGCTCGGGCACCATGACATCTTCTTTGCTCACACCCAATTGCAGCAGCGTGGTAGCCGCCACATACATAGAAGAATAGGTTCCCACTGCGACGCCCACCAGCAGCGCCACAGCAAAACCAAAAATCATTTCCCCACCAAACAGGGCGAGCGCGGCTAGCACCAACAACGTGGTCAAAGAAGTGACCAGCGTTCGGCCCAGCGTTTCGGTCAGGGAGATATCGATCACCTCTGCAGGACTGGCGCGCCGAATTTTCCGCAGGTTCTCCCTAATGCGGTCGGACACCACGATCGTATCGTTCAACGAATAACCCACTACCGCCAACAGTGCCGCCAGCACGGTCAGGTCAAATTCCAATCCTGTGAGCGAGAAGAAGCCGAGAGTAAAGATCACGTCGTGGACCAACGCGATCACCGCGCCGAGCGCAAATTTAATCTGGAAGCGGAAGGCGACATAGAGCATCACCAGTCCCAACGCGGTAAGCATGGCGATCCCGCCGTCGTCTCTAAGCTCTTCACCAACCTGAGGTCCTACAAACTCGATCCGGCGCAGCTCAATGCTCATCTCGGTCGCCGACCGAAGCTTATCGACCATAAACGCGCCCTGCTCATCCGAGTAACCGTCGGGCAAGCGCACCAACACATCCTTGTCGGTCCCAAAGCTGACCACCACGGCACCCTCGTAACCTTCCTGATCCAGAACCGTGCGTGTCGCACCCAGATCGGCGCTATCGCTGTAGGCGACCTCGACTAGGGTGCCGCCCGTGAAATCGAGGCCCCAGTTCAATTGCTTTATGGAGAGCGAACCAATTGCCGCCAACAATGCGGCCGCGGACAGCGCCACGGCCACCCAGCGCCATTTCATGAACGGTATCGCTTTCATGCGGGCGCTCCTTCCGTGCTGGACCGCTTGTTTCCGATGCCACCGATCGCCAGTGACTTCACCCGGCGACCGCCGTAGATGAAATTGATCAGTGCGCGGGTACCCATGATCGAGGAAAACATGGATGTGATGATGCCGACAGACAGGGTGACGGCGAAGCCTTTAATCGGTCCGGTACCAATCGCATAGAGAATAATGGCCACAATCAGGGTAGTGATATTGGCATCGAGAATCGTCACGATCGCGCGATCAAAACCCTGTGTGATCGCCGTCTGCGGCGGCGAACCGCTGCGAATTTCTTCCCGGATTCGCGCGAAGATCAGCACATTGGCGTCCACCGCCATCCCGACGGTCAACACAATGCCCGCGATGCCCGGCAAGGTAAGTGTGGCGCCCAGCAAGGACATGATGCCGACCAATAAGACCAGGTTGCCCGACAACGCGATCACGGCAGCAATACCAAATACGCGGTAGTAAAGAATCATGAACACAACAACCAGCGCCAAACCGACCTGCACCGATTTCATGCCAAGGCGAATATTCTCCGCACCCAAAGAGGGGCCCACCGTGCGTTCCTCCACAAAGGTGATGGGTGCAGCGAGCGCACCGGCGCGCAACATAAGCGCCAGCTCAGAAGACTCGGCAGGATTATCGAGGCCCGTAATCTGGAACTGTGCACCCAGCGCAGACTGAATCACCGGGGCGGTGAGCAGTTTCTTTTCATCATAGGGAATGCGCACTGCGACCTCTCCCCCTGACTCATCCCGCTCATAGCGGGTGCGATATTTTCTCTCGATGAACAAGACGCCCATGCGGCGCTTGATGTTGGCGCGGGTCGCCCGCGACATCAGCATGCCGCCCTCACCGTCGAGGCTGATCGACACATTAGGCTGACCGTTCTGATCGAAGCCGGCCTGCGCATTAGAGACGCTCTCGCCCGTAATAATGACGTCGCGCTCGAGCCACTCCGTCATGCCGCCGCGATCGGCGCTGCGATACTCGAATCGCTGGCGCTCTGAGATCGGTGCATTGGCCTCGGCGACCAACCGGAACTCCAGATTAGCCACCTTGCCGAGGATACGCTTCGCCTCGGCGGTATCCTGAATGCCCGGCAACTCCACAACAATACGATTGCTGCCCTGGCGCTGCACCAGCGGCTCGGACACCCCCAACTCATTCACGCGGTTGCGAATGGTTGTGAGGTTTTGCGCCACGGCGTAGTCGACCAGCTCCTTGATCGTTTGCTCGGTGACTTCTGCATAGAGCGACCAGATTTCGGCTTCGTCCACACGATCCAGAAAGAGCTCGGGGTACAGGTCCACCACCTCGCGGCGAGCCGCTTCACGATCGGCCTCGGTACGGAACTGCATGACGACTTTTTGGCCATCCAGAGTGACTCGACCTCGAATACGCTCCTCTCTTAGCCGCTTCTGGATACCGGTTTCATACTGATTTAGCCTGCGCTCGGTCGCTGCCGCCACATCGACTTCGAGCTTGAAGTGCACGCCGCCGCTCAGATCCAGCCCGAGCTTCATCGGAGTGGCGCCGCCATCTACTAACCAGTTGGGCGTGGTGGGCGCAAGGTTTAACGCAACAATGAAGCCATCGCCCAGCTCTCGCGCCAATATGGCCTGTGCTCGCAGCTGCTGCTCGCGATCAGTCAGCCGCAACAGGGCTGATTTACCCTTATTTTGCAGCTCTTCACCGAAAGAGCCGATCCCCGCCTTGGTCAGCGCTGCCGTCGCTCTCGCAAGCACACGCTCGTCGATCTGTTGCGCACTACTCGCGCCGGCAATTTGCAATGCCGGATCAGGGGCATACAGGTTGGGCGCGGCGTAATAAAAGCCGCAGAGCACCACGATGAGGATGAGCAGGTTTTTCCACAGGGGGTAGCGGTTGGTCATCGGATTTACTTGATCGCCGGCTCGGCAGTGATCGCATCATTGAACAGGCGCGGAGTGTAACGACTCAGTGGCGTCAACACCATGTAACAGTTACTCAAGCCAGACCCGCGCATTGCGGAAGAGTCGCATCCATCCGGAGTCAGTTTGCCATTCGGAGGGACACCAGGAGAGTTGCGCGGCACGGAAGACGCGTTCTGGGTGCGGCATCATGATGGTAATCCGCCCGTCCTTATTACAAAGGCCAGTGATGCCATCCGGGGATCCATTGGGGTTGTAGGGATAACTACCGGCGACCTGCAGATCGTGATCGATAAAGCGCATGGCCACCAAACCCGCACCCTCCAACGAGGCCTGTTCATCGGCTGAGGCGAATTGCGCGCGCCCCTCTCCATGGGCCACCACAATCGGCAGGTGCGATCCTTCCATACCCGACAGCAGCACTGACGGCGATGCCTCCACTCTCACCAGCGACAGGCGCGCCTCGTACTGCTCAGAGCGATTGCGCGCAAAGCGTGGCCAGTGACCCGTCCCGGGGATGATTTCCTGGAGCGCTGACAGCATCTGGCAGCCATTACAGACCCCCAAAGCAAAGGTGTCGGTCCGCGCAAAAAACTGCTCGAACCGGTAACGGACTGACTCATTAAACAAAATACTTTTTGCCCAGCCCTCTCCGGCACCCAGCACATCGCCGTAGGAAAACCCGCCGCAGGCTGCCAGACCATGACAATCAGACAGATCCTGCCGACCGGCAATGACATCGCTCATGTGCACATCGACTGCCGTAAACCCGGCGCGGTCAAAGGCCGCCGCCATCTCCATCTGGCCGTTGACCCCCTGCTCGCGCAGGACCGCTATGCGGGGGCGCTGCCCGGTAGCAATGAAGGGCGCGGCGATATCAGCTTCGCAGTCGTAGCTGAGATGAGCGGACAAACCGGGATCCTGCTCCCCTATGGCCGCAAACTCCTGGTCGGCGCAATCGGCATTGTCGCGGACACGGGCGATGGCATGGCTTGTCTCTGCCCACAACGACTGCAAGGCTTCGCGTCGGCTGTCGATCAGCTCGAACTGCGGGGTATTCACCGCAATGCGCCCATCGGCGCGTGGCGTCGCAATGCGGGTTACCGCGTCGCCAAGGCCGACCGCCTTAGCGCAAGCCAAAATATCGGCCACATGCTCGGTCGCCACCTGCAAGACAGCGCCC
Organism: Halieaceae bacterium; assembly: GCA_902623175.1. Classification (GTDB taxonomy): domain Bacteria; phylum Pseudomonadota; class Gammaproteobacteria; order Pseudomonadales; family Halieaceae; genus Luminiphilus. The sequence continues at coordinate 30,077 of CACNSR010000001.1, read as the reverse complement.
GCCTCTTCAGAAAAGAGCCTTGCATTGGCTTGATCGGGCGAGACCTCGAGATCCACCTGCAGACCGCAGCGCCCCGCAAACGCCATTTCCAACAGAGTAACCAGCAAACCACCGTCAGAGCGGTCGTGGTAGGCAAGCACCCAGTCGTTGTCCTTGGCGTTTTTGATCAGCTCGAAGAACGCGTGAATATCATCAGCAGCAACGTCGGGGGCAACGCTGCCCATCTGTTGCCACACCTGCGCCAGTACCGAGCCACCCAGCCGGTCCTTGCCGCGGCCCAAATCTACCAGTAAAAGCGCCGTGTCCTCGCGGGGAGACAACTCCGGTGTCAGTACCTTGCGAACATCATCACAGGGAGCAAACGCCGACACAATCAGCGAGACGGGCGCGGTAACGGCGCGGTCTTCCCCCCCTTCCTGCCACACGGTGCGCATGGACATGGAGTCTTTGCCGACGGGTATCGTGACACCCAGCGCAGGACAGAAATCACGTCCCACGGCGGCGACCGTGTCGTAGAGAATCGCGTCGTCGCCTTTAAAACCTGCCGCACACATCCAGTTTGCAGAGAGCTTGATATCACTGAGCGACTCAATCGGTGCGGCCAGGATATTGGTGATCGCCTCGGCCACCGCCATGCGCCCCGATGCCGGTCCGTCCAACAGCGCCAGCGGCGTGCGCTCACCCATCGCCATGGCCTCGCCCAGATGCGTGTCGAGTGACACGGTGGTGACGGCACAGTCCGCCACCGGCACCTGCCAGGGACCCACCATCTGATCCCGGGACACCATGCCTGTAACGCTGCGATCGCCAATCGTAATGAGGAAGCTCTTTGACGCCACCGCCGGAAAGGTGAGCACCCGCTCCAAGGATTCCGGTAGCGAGACCGTGCTGGCATCAAAGCCATCACTGACCGGCGGCCTGCGTGAGGCTTGGCGGTGCATCTTGGGAGGTTTGCCAAACAGCACTGACATGGGCAGATCAACCGGGTCATTGCTGAAGTGGCGATCCGTCACCGCGAGATGGTGGGCTTCTGTCGCCTCACCGACGACGGCATAGGGACAGCGCTCCCGGTCACAGATCGATTCGAATCGCGCCAGCTGATCGGGCTCTACCGCCAACACATAGCGCTCCTGGGATTCGTTACACCAGATCTCAAGCGGCGTCATGCCTGGTTCATCGTTCGGCACATCGCGAAGCTCGAAGCGCCCTCCCCGGCCCCCATCCTTGACCAGCTCGGGCAGCGCGTTGCTCAACCCTCCCGCACCGACATCGTGGATAAAGGCGATGGGATTGTCAGTACCCAGACTCCAGCAGCGATCAATCACCTCCTGGCAGCGGCGCTGTATTTCAGGGTTTTGTCGCTGCACCGAGGCAAAGTCGAGATCCTCGGCACTGTCACCGCTCGCCATGGATGACGCTGCACCACCGCCCAAACCAATCAGCATCGCAGGGCCACCCAACACCACCAATTTGGCGCCGGCGGAATATTCATCCTTGTCAACGTGCTCGGTGCGCACGTTACCGAATCCGCCAGCGATCATGATGGGTTTGTGATATCCCCTGACACCGCCGGCCGTCTGGGTTTCGAAAGTTCGGAAGTAGCCCGCGAGATTGGGCCTGCCAAACTCATTGTTAAAGGCCGCAGCGCCGATGGGCCCCTCGGTCATGATATTTAACGGCGAGACAATTCTGTCCGGGCGGCCATAACCTAACTCCCAGGGACGGGGCTTGTCGGGCAACTCCAAGTGGGAGACCGAGAAACCCACCAGACCGACCTTGGGTCGCGACCCTCGCCCTACGGCACCCTCGTCACGAATTTCACCACCCGAACCGGTGCCCGCACCGGCAAAAGGCGAGATCGCCGTCGGGTGGTTGTGCGTCTCCACTTTCATCAACAGATGAATCGACTCATCGTGGAATCGCCAGACCTGATCAGCAACGTCTGGATAGAACCGGCCGGCCCGATGGCCTGTGACGACCGCAGCATTATCGGAGTAAGCTGAAAGGACGTTGTCGCCACCCACTTCATGGGTATGACGGATCATTGCAAACAGGGAGTGATCCTGCTTCACACCGTCGATTTCCCAACTGGCGTTGAAAATTTTGTGGCGGCAGTGCTCGGAGTTCGCCTGCGCGAACATCATCAATTCGATGTCCCGGGGATTGCGCCCCAAGTTGGAGAACGCTTCAACGAGGTAGCTGATCTCGTCTTCTGTCAACGCAAGCCCCAATTCGGTGTTGGCTCGCGTCAAGGCCGCAGCGCCGCCGCCCAACAGGTCGAACTCGTCATAGGATCGGGGCGCGGATCGCTCGAACAGCGGGTGTAAATCGTCTGACGAACCGACGACAGTCTCGACCATTCGGTCATGAATCAGCGCATCCAGCGCGCGGGTATCATCACCTTCAGTCAGGCCGTCAATCCCGAATAGCGTCACTCTCTCGATACGCCCAACATTGGAGAAACCGCAGTTGTGGGCGATATCAGTTGCTTTACTGGACCACGGGGAGATGGTGCCAAACCGCGGCGCGACAATTCGCTGCCCCGGCCGGTCGGGTGCTGATGAGTCTACGGCCGCTGCAGTGCCCGGTTGAAGCAGCGCCGCCAGACGGTCGCTGTCGATAGTTTCATTCGGTGCGATGTCAACCGCATAGACATGCATTACCTCCCGCAGGGAGAGCCCCAGACCCAGCGCAGAAATGTCGGCCGCCAAGAGTTGAAAACGGGCGGCGGACAGCGCGGAAGATCCGGGCAGGACAAGCATCTGGGGTTCCTGAGCGAGACAGCAGAAAGAGTATAACGTGGAGCCTGGATGGCAGGTATGCCTGTGACCAGGCATCAACACGTTTTCGCTGCGCTATCGACCCCACCGCCGCAGGACGCTGCGCGCTGTTCCCGGCGCGACCCAACACCTACAATCGGGGAATTACGCGACTGCTATTTTGCCTTGCCTGTACAGGCTTGATGACCGTGTTACCGGGATGCGCCGACTCATCCTCCCTACCTCCAATGACTGAGGGCGAGGAGGTGGTGGTGGTGACCCGCAACACCCCGACCACTTACTACGTCGAGGGTGATCGCGCATCAGGGTTCGAATATGAACTGATCAGAGCATTCGCCCGCGAATACAACATGCGGATCAGTATCAAGGTGGCCTTTAGCCTGCCAGAGTTGCTCGACATTTTGGCAAGCGGCGAGGCGCATCTTGCAGCGGCGGGTCTCAGCCAAAGTGCCAGCCGCGACGCGCGATTTGTCGCATCCAACCCCTACTTATATCAGCAACCTCTGGTCGTCTATAAGTCAGGCGCTCTTAGACCCCGCTCACTCGATGCGCTCGCGGGACGCGACATAGTGGTGCTCGCCGGCAGCGTCCATGTTGAGACGCTTTCTGCGCTGCAGCAAGACCTCCCCGAGCTGGCCTGGCGCGAGATTCACGCCACTGACTCCCTCGAATTGATGCAGCTGGTGACAGATGAAAAAGCCGATCTGGCAATCGTCGATTCGATTGAATTCAGCATTCAACAGCAGCTATTACCCCGAGTCGTCGCCGCGATGGAAATCGGTGACAGCACACCTAATGTCTGGTACCTAACCCAAGACGAACACAGTGAGGCTTCGCTGGGACTAGTGAATCAATTCATTGCCCGCGCCACTGAGCAGGGTCAAATTGCCCAGCTGAAGCAGGAACATTTTGGTCGCTGGGAACACGCTTCCCGGGTCGGTTCACTCATTTTTCAGCGCAAAATGCGTGACGATCTGCCCAAGTGGCAGCCGATGCTTGAGCAAGTGGCGGAGGAGTATCAGATGGACTGGCGGCTGCTGGCCGCTATGGCATACCAAGAGTCTAATTGGAACCCCAATGCCCGCTCGCATACCGGTGTGCGGGGCATGATGATGCTGACACGTGCGACAGCAAGCGAGTTAGGGGTGGAGGATCGCACGGACCCCCTACAGAGCCTGCGGGGTGGCGCGCGATTTTTTAAAACCCTGTTGAGACGGCTCCCGTCAGACATCGAAGAGCCCGACCGAACTTTTCTAGCACTAGCGGCCTATAACATCGGCATGGGACATTTGGAGGATGCTCGCATCATGACTCAGCGGGCGGGCGGCGACCCCCACCTGTGGCCCGACGTGCGGGCGCATCTGCCCAAACTGCAAAACCCCAATCATTTTCCCATGACAAAATTCGGTTTTGCCGAGGGCGAACAAGCGGTGACCTACGTCGACAACATCCGCCATTACGAAGGTTTACTGTCCTTCCAGAACCTGCCAGAGCATCGCATCTCGCCGCCCATTCAGGTTGATGCGCTCTTCCCAGCCTACCTGTGGCAAGCACCGCTCCCCGTTTTATAGCGGCGCTTTTTTCTGGCAACGGCTTTCTGGCAACGGCGCTCTTGCCCAGCTAGGCAGCCTCTGGCTCTGGCATTTCTTAGCTTTGATCCGATTTTCGCACGCGCCCTATCGCGCCTCAGCTGCCCTCTGCTTGATCACCCCGACGCTGCTGAAAAAACTGGCGTAATAGATCCGCACTCTGTGTTTCATACAAACCCTCTGACCACTCCACACGATGATTGAGCGCGGGGTTATCGAGCGCCGCACCGGTACTAAGGACTGCCCCAGCTCTAGGCTCTCGTGTGGCAAATACGAGGCGCTCAACCCGGGCGTGAACGAGGGCTCCGCAACACATCGTGCAGGGTTCCAGCGTCGCGTAAAGGGTTGTGCCCGGCAGCCGATAGTTATTGTCCCGGACGCCCGCTTCTCTCAATACTCGGATCTCGGCGTGGGCCGTGGCGTCGTGAAGCTCTATCTGCGCGTTACCGCCATGTGCGAGCACCACCTCGCCGCGCGCCAGCACTGCACCTACCGGCACCTCACCGCGATCGGCCGCCCGCCGCGCCTCTTCCAGCGCCAAATTCATACAGCGCTGATCCCATTCACTGAAGCTCATACCGGCGCCTCGCTATAAAATTGCCAGCACAGCAGCGCCAAAGCACTGCGATGAGGGGAAAAAGCGCCGCCCTCCTCGATCACCTTTTTCTCATCAGGGCGGTCTTTCCAACCCATGATCCGGCCAAACCCGACTCTTACCGCGAGATCGCCGCTGGGCCAAATGTCGGGACGCCCAAGCGAGAACATCATGTACATGTGGGCAGACCAGCGCCCGAAGCCCCGGACCGCGGTGATTGCAGCTTCAACTTCATCATCGGCAAACTCGGGCAAGGCCTCGATCGGCAAGTCACCGGAGATCACAGCTTCTGCCAAAGACTGCAGATAACCGATTTTCTGACGCGAGAGACCCGAAGCTCTGAGTTGGTCCGGCGCGGTGGCGAGCAAGATCTCGGGCTGCAGCGCACCACCCACTGCTTCGCCAACGCGCTGAGCGATGGTGGCGGCGGCTTTGACGGACAGTTGCTGGCCTATCACGATTCTCGCCAAAGATTCAAAGGAGTGTTCCCGTCGCCTCGACAGCGGATATCCGACCTGAGCAATGGCTCGCGCCACCGCCGCATGGTCCTGTGCCAACGCGTTCAGCGCTTTGCGGATGGCGGCATCCGTAAGCCTAAAACGCCGGCTCACGCGAGGCGGCTCGCGTCAGCCATGAACAGCGTAGCCCAGCAATCCACAAAGCTGAGACCGGCGCCCCGCGCTCACTGCTTGGCTGCACGTTGGCGCAGCGCTGCCAACCGGGCACTCATCTGACTGTAATCCACCGTTTTAGCAAAGGCATTGCCACGCTCGCCCTCAAGCACTAGCGCGTCACCAAGCGTCTCCTTGACCCCATCATTCATCAACGCCTTGAGCGCAAAAACGGCCTTGGAATCGGCATCCGCTATTTGGGCTGCACTCGCCAGCGCCTCGTGCAGCAGGCTGTCATCAGCGCAGACGCGATTGACCAATCCCCAGGCTTCGGCGCGTTCGGCATCAATGAAATTGCCGGTCAAGCTCATTTCTCGCGCACGATTGATGCCGATGATGCGGGACAACTTCTGTGACAGGCCCCAGCCGGGCAAGATACCCACACGGGCATGGGTGTCAGCGAACCGCGCGTGTTCACTGGCGAATAAATAATCACAGGCCAGCGCCAACTCAAATCCTCCGGTCACAGCAGCCCCATTGACCGCACCGATAATCGGTTGCGGACACTGCTCCAGCGCCACCACGATCGGCGATTCCGGCCCGAGGCCGAGTCCGCTCGACAGCAGGTCGGGCTCATCCGTTAACGCTTTCAGATCCACACCCGCACAAAACGCACGGCCTGCACCGGTCAGCACAATGGCCCGCACCCCCTCATCTACCGCGAGGTCGGCGAAGGTCACGATGATGGCCTCAGACAATGCTCGATTGAGGGCGTTATGTGCGTCGGGACGATTCAACCTCACCAGTGCGACGCCGGCTTCCTGATGAACTTCGATAACAGACACGGTTGTACCTCAGGGATTAACTTAGGGACCAACCTATCAAACCGGCAGAGTTGGGAACAGCCCCGCCACTGCCAACGCCAGTCACCCCGAATCACACCGGCCAGGAAGAGGATAAAAGAGAAGCGAGTGGGGCGACACTGCACCCCGCGCGGTAATAGAGAGTGTCAGCGTCTGAGTAGGAATAGGCCGCATTGAGTCGGCGGCCCGCTAACTGATACTCGCTACCAGGCCGGCTGCATCCGCACCTGGTCGGGGATCGTGTTGGCTTGTGTGGGCAAGAGGAACAGCCGCGCAAAGGTCAACCCGGAGCCTGCCAGGTAGCCCAGCTTTTTGAGCATCGCCACCGGACCCCGCTGGCCCTCAAGGGCGTCGCGAGCCACCTGGAGTGCCCTCATTCGCTCAAGACCCGCCCGAAAGCGAGGATCGTCGGTGTTCAATGTCAACGGAAACACCTGCCGCGAGATTTCGGTCGTGATATCAAACACCGTGAAATCAAACTCGGTGACATCCATGCCAAACGCTTCGTATAGCTTGCGCCGAGAGTGATCTCTGACATACATGGTCGAATAGACGGCGAGCAGGAAAAAGCGGATCCACAGCTTGTTGAAGCCGCTGAGCAATTTCGGGTCGGATCGCATGATCAATGCAAAGGCTTCGCCGTGGGCAAACTCGTCGTTACACCATTCCAGAAACCATTTAAAAATAGGGTGAAAACGCTTCTCGGGATGGCGCTCTAGGTGCCGATAGATCGTAATGTAGCGCGCGTAACCGATCTTCTCGGAAAGATAAGTGGCGTAATAAATATATTTGGGTTTGAAGAAGGTGTACGCCTTCTCGCGCTTTAACACCCCGAGGTCGACAGCGACGCCGAGCTTGTTCAGCGCTTTATTGATAAAGCCGGCATGTCGGGACTCATCCCTCGCCATGTAGCGCATCAGCTTTGAGACGTCGGGGTTGCTGACGTTTTTCTCTATCTCCTGGTAGAGCACGCAGCCCGAGTATTCAGCGGTAATCGAGGAGACCAGTAGATCCAGAAACTCCTCTTTCAACTCGGGATCCGATTCCAAGGCGCTGGGATCGTACTCGTAGTTCTGCTTAAAGTGGCCTCGATTCTTGTCGAGCTCAAAGTCGCGCATCATCAGGTCCCACTCTGCGCGAACGGGTGCGATGTCGATATGCTCCATTGCCGCGTAGTCAGTGCAATAGAATCGGGGCGCCAAAGGCCGCGCCTCCAAAGCCTGCTGGGTGGTCAGATTCAACCGCGCATCTGAGACTGCTGCTTCACTCATGGTTTCCCCCATCGAGGCCTGTGACCAGGGCGCCTATAAGCCGCTGCCACGCCTACATCTTATGTCAGTCTTATTTTAACGCCAATGTGTCAATTTTATTTGACTATTTGGCCTTGGGCAAGCAATGTATCTGTGGGGGCTCAACACGCACAGATCTTGGATGTCAGTAGAGGCACGCACCCCATGTCGCAACTCAGCAACTCCCACATCTCCCCAGATGACGACGCGCTGTATCACCTCGGATACGTTAGCACCGAGACGGTCAAGTTTTCCGAGGAGGCATTGGTCGCTCTACTGAGCGAAGCAAGAGATGCCAATGCTGTCAGAGATGTCACGGGTTTACTACTGTACCGGGAAGGTAGCTTTTATCAGGTACTAGAGGGCAGCGAATCGGCCGTCATGGCGACATTTCGCGCCATTGAGGGGGACCCCCGCCACAAAGAAGTTCGCATCCTGTTTGACGGAGAGACCGACGCCAGAGAGTTTGCTGACTGGAAGATGGGCTTCCTGAATCTCGATGAGGTCGACGTCGACACGCTAGGTGGCTTTTCGGACTTCATGACCCGCGACGCGCAACCTCAAGAGTTTCTAGAAAATTTGAGTCGCGGCAAGCGGCTGGCACTAATGTTCAGGTCGCTGCTCTAGATCGAGATTGAAATTTTGGGCGCCAAATACCCAGCGAGACATTGGCGGTTGCCACCAAACCAATGATCACAAGGGATCCGCGTTCGGCATCGAGTTTGAGCGCCAACTCACCCACCAGACTGATATCGGTAAGCGCGGCAGTGGCGAGCTCAGCCTCTCTTTTTATCGGACTTTGGATGCCCAACAGGCTCCCCTCCAGCATCAGCACAGTGGTAATCAACTTTCCCCAGGCCCACGGCGCACCGTGATAGCCGGGCACGACCGCGAACGAGGCCAGACCGAATAAAAGGGTGAGTAGTAGCGAGGGCATCATGACCAGCGTCGCCACACGCTCCATTACCTGCCGCTCCGCTACATAGATCTCAAGCGCCTCCGCGGGCAGCGGCAAGTAATGATGAAATACCCACAGCACCACGACCGAGCCGAGAAAAGTGATGGCGGTCATCGAGTGACCGAATTTCAGTAGCTTTCTCATGAAACTTCCTGTCACCTCATCATCAGGAGTAACAAAGGTGTCCGTCGGATCATTAATATGACAAGAGTGGATTATGACTGATACCCAACACGCTGATGCGCAGTTGTGTTGCATACTCACTGGTCCCCATAAACGATGACCTCTGTCGACTGGGCAGAGGGCCTCGCGCGCAGGCGGCGAGAGACAATGAAATCAGCAGGAGCCGATTGAGATGAATACCCCCTACCCGACCCTACAATATGGCCACAGCGAGGAGATTGGCTTGCTCAGGGAAACGGCACATCAGTTTGCTACCGCAGAGATCGCGCCGCGGGCCGCCGATATTGACCGCGACAACGACTTCCCCAGAGATCTATGGACCAAAATGGGTGATCTGGGTCTGCTGGGCATCACCATTCCAGAGCAATACGGTGGCAGCGGCATGGGTTATCTGGCACATGCAATTGCGATGGAAGAGATCTCCCGCGCCAGCGCCTCTGTGGGTTTGTCCTACGGCGCACACTCCAATCTGTGTCTGAACCAGATTAGGCTGAACGGCTCCGAGGCGCAGCGCACCCACTATTTACCGGCGCTGTGCAGCGGAGAACACATCGGCGCGCTGGCGATGTCCGAGCCGGGGGCCGGGTCAGACGTCGTAGGCATGCGTTTGCGCGCGGAGCGTCAGGGAGATGACTTCATCCTCAATGGCAACAAAATGTGGATCACCAACGGGCCTGATGCCGACGTATATGTGATCTACGCCAAAACTGACCCGGAGGCAGGTTCAAAGGGCATAACCGCCTTCATCGTCGAGCGTGATACCAAAGGATTCTCCCGCTCACCCAAGCTGGACAAACTGGGCATGCGCGGCTCGAACACCTGTGAACTGGTGTTCGAGGATTGCGTGATTCCGGCTGATCAGGTGTTGGGAGAGGTCGGCAGCGGTGTCCGCGTACTGATGTCCGGACTCGACTACGAGCGCGCGGTGCTCTCGGGCGGCCCGGTGGGGATATTGCAGGCCTGTCTCGATGCGGTATTACCCTACGTTCACGAACGAGAGCAATTCGGCCAACCGATTGGCGAGTTTCAGCTGGTGCAGGGCAAGCTGGCCGACATGTACGCGCGATGCTCCGCCAGTCGTGCCTACCTTTATGGGGTCTGCGAGGCGCTGGATCGTGGCGAGCAAAGCCGCAAAGATGCCGCCGCCGTCATTCTCTACACTGCGGAGGCGGCGACCCAGTCGGCGCTTGATGCGATTCAGTTGTTGGGGGGCAACGGGTACATCAATGATTACCCGACCGGCCGGCTACTGCGCGACGCCAAGCTCTATGAAATCGGTGCGGGCACCTCAGAAATCCGTCGCATGCTGGTAGGTCGGGAGCTCTTTGCGGACACCGCGTAGCATAGGATTTTTGGCGCGACTCATGTCACGCCAGTCCTCACCCCACTGTCAACACAACCCCTCGTGGTGCGCCCTAATGTGTCGGGCGCAAAAACCTATTCAGTCGGCCCGCTAGGGCAGTGACAGGGTCTCCTGCAGTAACGGCACGCTCGACGGCACGCCCGATTGCCCACTCAGCGCCAGCGACTGACGCAGGGAGGATGCGAGGCCAGTGGTGAGCACCCGCTGCTGGTAGGGCAAGTGCCGCTCGCCATTTCTTAGGAGTGCCTCCCAGCTACCAGACACTTGTAACTGTTCGTGAATGCCATCCAGATACTGGAGCAACGCGTCATGCACCGGAGAGCCTTCAGCGACCGACTCATCGAACACCACGCTCCAGGTCATGTCGTGCTGAAGCTTGCATTGACCCACAAATGCGCCGGGCATCCGCGCACCCCACTCTTCCGGCGCGATCAGTGACAGCTGCCACTGCCCCTCAACCAGGTACAGCGAATAGGTATGACCTGGAGAGACCCGAAACCCAAAGGCAGAGGACAGTACCAGCGCGGACCAACAGTAATCCCGCGCGGCCTCGTCGCTGGATTTGGAGCGTAACTGCCCCGGCGACGCCGCATGGAGGTCTTGCAGGACTAGAACCAGCCCTTTGTCTTGGAATGTATTCTTGGCGTGAGCGGTCACCCTCGGCTCCAGCATGCTTGACAGGAACGAAATTATGATGGGTCAGCGCGCCAGAACCAATTGGGCGGGCTTGACGGCACTCAGATCAGCGATTCAGGCCAGTTCAGGGTGTCGCGCTAATACAGAGGCCCTGAAGTCAGCCGGCATGGGACAGCTCTTGCGCGTGGCCTTATCGACGAAGACGTAGGTGAAGCTGCCTTTGCCCGCCATCTCTTCGGTGCGCTGGTTCTGCATCGAGAAACCAATGACAATACTGGAGTTACCCACCCGCTCCGCGGCGACCTTTACCTCTAGCGTGTCACCGGCGAGACTCTCACCCAGAAAATCCATATTGGCGTTAACCGTGAAAGTCAGAAAGTCGGGATTCACCACATCGGCCACATCGAGCCCCAATTCACTCCAGTACTCGCCCAGCACTTCGTCCGCAAAGACAAAGTAGTTGCCAAAGAAGGCGTGCCCATTCGCATCGGTATCGGCAAAACGTACTTTGATATTGCCGCGGTAAGGGTTCGACATGAGTTCACTCCTGATGAATCGTCGACGGTAACTGGCGGCCGCCGATTATGCCGACTTGGCGAGTCAAGGTCATCCATTGATGGCGGCCACACTGAGACACGTAAAAATGACAACCGCTCAACCTAAGAGCCTGTCATCTCGCTGACAGAAGCCTTATCATTCCGCGCTTTCCGCTGGGGTCCCCCGGCAGCTTTCGCCGAAAACAGGATGCACTGCATGAACACCACCACGCTTGTCGCCGCCTTTATTGTCGTCGTCTCGGGTTTGATTTGGATCGGCACCCAGAGCAATGACATCGACTGGGCCGGCAACCGCAATCAATGTGTGGGCGAGTGCTACGAAGACTGGAGAGCCAAAAATGGCGGCGGCATTGCCGCAGTCGAGCAGATCAAGCAAGCTGCGCTGGCGGCGGCTTCTCCCGAAGCATTAGGAGAAAAATATTACGGTCAGTGCATTGCCTGTCATGGGAGCCGTGGCGAGGGCGGCATCGGCCCGATGCTGGCAGGACAGGCCGCAGCGGACATCGTCGCCAAACTGACTGCCTACAGAGCGGGTGAGGAGCGCGGTGCGCAGTCGGCGATGATGTACCCCGTTGCCAAACCCATGACTGACGCTGACCTCGATAACATCGCTGCCTACGTTGCGAGCCTATGATTTCGCGGTCAAATACGCGCGATAACGCCCGGGGCCGCGAGCGCGCCGCGGCGGACACCCCTCCGGCTGTCTTAAGCAACAGAGGCCACCCTGCCACAAGCGCCCTTCGCGCTTTTTTCACTGCAGTGTGGGCATTGAAGGCACTTATTCGCACGCTACTGTGTGTACTGACGCTGTGGATGAATAGCCCTGCACTCGCCTGGGAAGCAACTATCGAGCGCGATGCGCTTGGGGTCCCCCACATATTTGGCGAGACCGATGCCGATATGGCCTACGGCCTTGCGTGGGCACAATCCGAGGACGGTTGGGAAATCCTCGAGGAGACCCTGCCCTACTACCGTGGCAATGCCGCCAGTTTTTTCGGGCGCGATGCCACCGTCACCGACTACCTGGTTCAGTGGCTCGGTTTTTGGGAGGTGATCGACAGGGACTACGGCACCCTGCTCGAACCCGAAACCCGCGAATACCTCGACGCCTTTGCGGCGGGTTTCAACGACTTTGCGGCCCAACACCCCGAGCGGGTCAGCTTAGACGTGCTGCCGGTGACATCAAAAGATGTCATTGCCGCGCATATGTTTCGGCATCTCCTGTTCTACGGATTCGAGAAGCCGCTCACCGAGCTACAGGCCGAGACGCGACAACGGGAAATAAGCCCAGCACCACAGCTGCCCAACACAGCCATTACATTAGGCTCTAACGCGACGGCTATTGCCCCGGCGCGTAGCCGCGACCGCTCCACTCTACTCATGATCAATTCCCACCAGCCACTGACTGGTCCGGTGTCGTGGTACGAGGCGCATCTGCAGAGCGGTGAGGGGCTCAACGTGATGGGCGGGCTGTTCATTGGGGCGCCCGCCCTAGGCGTCGGCTTTAATGAGCACCATGGCTGGGGCGCGACGGTTAACCAGCCTGATTTGGTCGACGTGTATGTGCTGGAAATGGACCCCGAGGACGACAACCGCTACCGGGTAGACGATGAGTGGTTGGAGCTGGAGGCATTCGACATCCCGATCAAAGTGCTGCTTTGGGGATGGCTGCCCTGGACCATTCAGGAGAAGGGCTACCGCTCAATCCACGGCCCTGTGATGAAAACGGATCACGGCACTTATGCGCTGCGTTATGCAGGCATGGATGAGATCCGTCAGGTCGAGCAGTGGTTGGCCATGAGCGCCGCGAGGTCTTTTGCAGAGTGGCGAGAGGCCATGGCGCTGCAGCACATTGCCAGCTTCAACTTTGTCTACGCCAATGCCGACGGTGACATCCATTTCGTGCACAACGCCATGATGCCGCGGCGCGCTGCGGGCTGGCAGTGGGATCAGTATTTACCGGGTAACAGGCGAGATCTCATCTGGGACGACTATCTGACGCCCGACGAGCTACCCATGGTGACTAATCCGCCCTCTGGTTACGTGCACAGCGCCAACCAATCGCCTTTTCACGTCAGTTCCGAAGGCAGTAACCCTGTGAAGTCTGACTATCCGGTAGAAAGCGGTTGGCCGACGCGCATGACCAACCGCGCCGTGCGCGGGCTGGAGTTACTGAATGCCAACACCGCGATTTCCTTCGATGATTTCAGCGCCATCAAGCACGATAACGCGTACTCACCTCGATACCGGGGGTATACCTATTTGTCGTCGGTGGCCGAACTCGAGCCCAACGGCCCGGAAGAAGCACAGGCGCTGTCACTGATTCGCGACTGGGACTTACACACCGATACCGCCAACCGGAACGCAGCGCTGGGCGTTTGTATTTTGCTCGAGGAGTGGCAGGCGGAGCGCACAGAGAAGGCGCTCCCTGACGCGCGAGTGACGCTACATACTTGTATGGAGTCTGTGCGTGATGTCGCCGGACGGCTGGACCCCGAGTGGGGCACCGTGCAACAGCATGGCAGAGGACAACGCAGCTGGCCGGCCGCTGGCGGGCCCGACACTCTGCGCGCCATGTACGCAGAGCGACTGGAAGACGAAGATGACTTCCTGACCGTTGTAGCTGGCGATGGTCTGTACTACCTCATTGAGTGGAACGCTGAAGGTGAACAAACGATTCGCGGCACGCACCAATACGGCAGCCATATGACCGACGAGTCTTCGCCTCACTATCTTGATCAGGCCGAGTCCTTTTCACGGGAAGTCATGAGGGCCCCGGGGTTTTATACAGAGAATCGCTCCACCACGTCGAGGCGATATACTGTCACTAGCGCTGACTAGCGACGCGCAGGGTCGCTGATTCGGGGCGACTCCATTTGCCGCGGCGCATGTGCGCCATGGCCGAGACAACCTACCCAACCGGAGAGATATGTCATGAATGGCGCTGAGTCACTGATTAATGCCCTGGCGACACATGGCGTCGACGCCTGCTTTGCCAATCCGGGCACCTCCGAGATGCAATTGGTGGCCGCGCTCGACAAGCAACCGGGCATCCGAGCGGTGCTGTGTCTCTTTGAGGGAGTGGTCACGGGCGCTGCCGATGGCTATGGCCGCATGGCCGACAAACCTGCGCTCAACTTATTGCACCTTGGCCCGGGCTTTGCCAACGGAATGGCCAACCTACACAACGCGCAGCGCGCCGGATCGCCCATTCTCAACATGGTGGGCGATCATGCGACGGATCATCTTCAGCACGATGCGCCGCTCACGAGTGACATCAAAGGCATGGCCACACCCGTATCGCGCAGCTTTCGCGTCTCTGACAACGCAACGGGGCTGGCGCAAACCGGCCTAGACGCTCTTGCGGATAGTCTCAGCCATAACGGCACCATCAGTACCTTTGTGGTGCCCGCAGACCACGCCTGGACAGACACCAACGAGACGCTGTCTGAACTGCCAGACACGCCGCAGGCGAAGATCTCGGATACGACGGTCAGCGAGATCGCAGCGCAACTGCGGTCGGCGTCGAGCAGCTGCCTGTTTTTGGGTGGACGCACCCTGCGGAAAGACGCACTGCATCAAGCGGGCCGCATAGCGGCCGCCACCGGTTGTCGTCTGGTGACCGAGACCTTCTTTGCGCGGCAAGCGAGAGGCGTGGGACGCGTGCCCACCGAACGCCTGGCCTATTTCGGAGAGGCTGCGACCGAGCAGTTGGCGGGCACCGACTTGCTGGTGCTGGCCGGCACCAAGGCGCCGGTCTCCTTCTTTGCGTATCCTGATAAACCCAGCGTCTTGGCACCTGAGACGGCGACTCAATGCACGCTCGTCGACCGCGATAGCGACGCGCTCGACGCACTCACGCGGCTGGCAGACACTCTGAATGCGCCCGCCACGCCCGAGGTGGTCACTGATTATGCTGACTACCCGCTGGCAGACGGCACGATTGACGCCAATGAACTCGGCAAAGTCATTGCTAACCGCCTACCCGAGCAGGCGATCGTGTGTGATGAAGGGGCAACCAATGGTTTGGGCGCGTTTTTACTTACCGCCAATGCGGCACCTCATGATTGGCTAACGCTCACCGGCGGCGCGATTGGTCAAGGCTTGCCATTGGCCGTTGGGGCAGCCATCGCGTGCCCCGATCAAAAAGTCATCGCACTCGAGGCAGATGGCTCGGGACTGTATACGCTGCAGGCTTTATGGACCATGGTGCGCGAGCAACTCGATGTGACCGTTGTGCTGTTGAATAACCGGTCCTACGCCATTCTAAATATTGAATTGAATCGTGTTGGCGTCGAACAACCGGGTCCAACAGCTTTGTCGCTGCTGGATCTCAGTAATCCGGATCTGGAGTGGACGGATATCGCCAGAGGGATGGGTATGCAAGCGCTCAAAGTCGAGACCGTGGCGGAATTTGATCAGGCCTTTGCCAATGCCATGTCGCAGAAAGGACCCTGCTTGATCGAGGTCATGCTCTGAGGGTAACGCCAAGGGCACCAGAGCGATATCCCGGATGGACGCCTGTTCCCTAACAGACCAGACAAGAGCATCAGCGAGGCAGACCAACGAAGTTTTTTACAAAGAGCATCGCCCCACTCCGCCCGATCCGGGTACGAGTGAGGCGCTCACCATCGCTCAGGCGAAGTTTTCCCCCGCAGCAATCTTCTCACCAACGATGGCCGGCGCGTCAAAGCGATTGCCATATTGACTTGCAAGCTCAGCACAGCGTGCGCTGAAGCGCTCCAGCCCATAGGTGTTCACGAACTGGATCAGACCGCCGGTCCAGGCCGGTGCACCAATACCCATGATGGAGCCAATGTTGCCGTCTGCTACAGTGCGCAACACGTTGGTTTCCAGACACTTCAGTGCCTCGATGACCTGACGGAACAAGAGCCGATCTTTGATGTCATCCTCCGCCACCGACGCGTCGGCGTTGAAGTAAAGATCCATGAGCCCGGGCCAGATGGCCTTGCTGCCGTCCTCGCCATACTCATAGAAGCCACCACCGTGATGACGACCCCCTCGGCCATGTTCACCCACCATCGTGTCGATAACGTCACGAGTAATAGTGCCGTCACCCCAGTTATCGAGCGCACCCATGTCTTTCCAGGTCGCCCATGCCTTGCGGGAGAGCTCCAGACTCACCTCGTCATAAACAGTCAGCGGGCCGACGGGCATGCCGACGGCCTTACCGAGGTTATCGATCTGGATCGGGTGGACCCCCTCGGTCAGCAGTCGCACGCCCTCATCAAGATAGGTGCCGAAAGTGCGCGACGTAAAGAAGCCCAATGAGTCGTTCACGACAATCGGCGTCTTGCGAATCTGCTTGGTATAATCAAAGGCCTTGGCGAGGGCCAAATCACTGGTATTCTCGCCCATGATGATCTCGACCAGCGGCATCTTGTCGACCGGCGAGAAGAAGTGAATGCCAATGAAATTTTCGGCGTTGGCGCTGGCCTGAGCCAGCTGGGTAATTGGCAGCGTGGAAGTGTTCGAACCCCAGACGCCTCCCTCGGCCAAATAGGGTTCAAGCTCTTTCGTAATCTCGTGCTTGAGCGCCATGTTCTCAAACACCGCCTCAATAATGAGATCACAGCCGCTGAGGTCACTGTTCTCGGCCGTAGGCTTAATCAGGTCCAGCACCTGCTGGGCCTTCTCTTCGGTCATGCGGCCGCGCTCAACGCGCTTTTTCAGCAAACCCTCTGTGTAGGCTTTGCCCTTCTCTGCCGCCTGCAGCGAGATATCTTTGAGGATCACCTCGATGCCCGCCATGGCAGACACATAGGCAATGCCCTGCCCCATCATGCCCGCGCCCAATACACCAACCTTCTGGGTAGCTTGGGGCTCGATATCGTCTGGGCGTGAGGCGCCGCCGTTGATTTGATTGAGGTTGAAGAAAAACGTGTTGATCATGTTTTTCGCTACCGGCGTAAGCGCCAGTTCAGTCAAACCGCGGCTCTCAATGCGCATAGCGGTGTCAAAATCCACACGCATGGCAGATACCGCCACATCAAGAATCTTGACCGGCGCCGGCAGGAGACCACGCGTCTTCTGCGCAATCATGGCCGAGGCCACGGGGAGCATCTGCGCCACCGCAGGGTGGTTCGCGTTACCGCCGGGGATTTTGTACCCCTTGGTGTCCCAAGGCTGCATACAAGCGGCTTCGTTATCCTGATTCTCTGCGATCCAGGCTTTGGCTCGCGGAATCAAATCATCGAGACTATCGACAGTCTCGTTAATCAGGCCCGCTTCTTTGGCCTTGGAGGGCACCACGCGCTTGCCCTCGATCAAATATTCGTTCGAGGCCATCAGACCCATCAGGTAAATGGCCTTCACCACGCCACCACCACCCGGCAGCAGTCCCAGAGTGACCTCAGGGAACCCCAACTGCACAGCTTTATTTTCCCAAGCGATGCGGTAGTGGCATGCCAATGCGAGTTCCAGGCCGCCACCCAGCGCCGCGCCATTGATGGCGGCGACGGTCGGCTTGCCCAGCTTCTCGAGCCGGCGGAACTCCGCCTTGATGGCCTGCGCTTCGTTGAAGAAGGCCTCCGCATTTTCTTCCGTGACCTGACACAGTGAGTTGAGATCACCCCCTGCGAAAAAGGTTTTCTTCGCCGACGCCAGCACCACGCCTGCCAGATCGCTCTCTGCCTCTAGTTTCTCGACGGCACCCTGCAGTGCAGGCAGGAAAGCCTCTGACATTGAGTTGACCGGGCCAGCCATGTCCATTGTGACGGTGACGACGCCGTTGGCATCTTTCTCGTAGTTAAATCCGCTCATACTGCTTTGATACCCTCTGTCAGCGCGTCTCACGCGCGCTCAATGATCGTTGAGATACCCATACCACCGCCGACGCACAGCGACAGCATGGCGCGCTTGGCGTCGCGGCGCTCGAGCTCATCGAGCACGGTGCTGACCAGGCAGCCTCCAGTGGCACCCAGCGGGTGTCCCATGGCTATAGCACCGCCATTCACATTGGTCACCTCGGGATCGAGGTCTAGATCCTGCATGTAACGCAGTACCACCGAGGCAAACGCTTCGTTGATTTCCCACAGATCGATATCGGCCGGTGTCATGCCGGCCTTGGAGAGGCATTTTCTCGCTGCAGGTCCGGGACCTGTTAGCATGATAATCGGATCAGTCGCCAGCACCGCGGTCGCCAAAATGCGCCCACGCGGCTTCAAATCCAGATCGCTGCCGGCTTTCTCACTACCGATCATCACAGCACTGGCCCCATCTACAATCCCGGACGAGTTACCCGGAGTGTGCACGTGGTCGATCCGATCCAACGTGTTGTACTTCGCTAGAATAACGTCATCAAAACCCATACCGCCTGGCACCTCAAAAGAGGGCTTCAAGCCAGCAAGCCCTTCGACAGTGGTATCAGGCTTGATGAAGTCATCGCGCTCCAGAATGGTCACGCCGCTGCTGTCTTTGACCGGTACCACCGAGCGGTCAAACCAGCCTTTATCTCTGGCGTTGGCTGCGCGCCGCTGCGAGGTCACCGCATACTGGTCGACGTCTTCGCGAGACCAACCCGCCAGCGTGGCAATAGTGTCAGCGCCGATTCCCTGAGGGACAAAGCTGGTTTTGACAGCGAACTCGGGATCGCCGGCCATTGCGCCCCCATTGGAACCCATTGGAACCCGTGACATTGACTCCACGCCGCCCGCGACCACAAGGTCTTCCCAGCCCGAGGCAATTTTCTGAGCGGCAATGTTGACGGCCTCTAGTCCAGACGCGCAAAAGCGATCCAGCTGAACACCCGGCACGGACTCATCCCAGTCGGCATTCTGGACCACCATTTTGGCAACATCGGAACCTTGCTCACCCACAGGCGACACACAGCCCATGACAACGTCATCGACATAGCTGGTGTCCAGGTCGTGGCGCCTCTGTAATTCGACCAGCAGTCCTGCGGCCAGATCGATGGGTTTCACCTCGTGAAGGGTGCCGGTGGACTTACCTTTGCTCCGCGGCGTTCGCACCGCATCGTAGATATAAACGGGGTTGGGCATGGTTCGCTACCTGTCTCGGATGGTTGGTGATTGCGGGCGCGTATGATGCGATATCGACAATGTTTATGCCATAACTTTCCCAGCACCATAGCGCGATGGATAAAGTCATGGGTCTAGCCGTGGATAGTCATGAATAGCAAAGCGAATTTATTGAGTGCACCGCTGCGCAGCTCTGTTTTTTTGAGCGATCGATCACCCTCTGCCAGCATGGCGCCGAGTCGCCTAAACTTAGCCTCTGCAACGCATCAGACGAGTGTTTTTTACACGCCACGCAATTACTTTAGCGACAGGGACTTTAGTTCGCCATGCAAGCATGCCGGAACGACTGGCGCCGACGCGATAAAATGCTAACAACCATGACAACGTGACCAATTGACGATAATCGATGAATTCCACCGACCAGACCATTCTCAGCTGCCTGCTGGCATCACTGGACCAAGGTGAAAAACCTTGGTTGGTGTCCGTGGTCGCCACCATTGGCTCGTCTCCCCGACCCGTGGGCTCTCTAGTAGCCTTTCGCGCTGACGGCTCGCAGGTGGGCAGCGTCTCGGGCGGCTGCGTTGAAGAAGATCTGATCGCGCGCCTGCTGGCAGGGGAATTCAACGGGCCTCAGGTTCATCTAACCGACTATGGTGTCAGCGCCGAGGATAACGAGAAGTGGGGGCTGCCCTGTGGTGGCCGGCTGGAACTGGCGATTCAGCAGCTTGATACAAAGGACCTTAATTGGGTAACGGATGCCCACCACGCCATGTCGACGAGGCAAACGCTGAGTCGCAGTCTCTCTCTGGAAAGTGGCGAGACCCAGATCAGCCCAGCCGAGCAGTTCGCGCCGCTTGAAAAAAGGGGCGGCACCCTGACTCACTGCTTCGGACCGCGACATCGACTGCTGCTGGTTGGAGCCGGTCAGCTGGCCGCCAACCTCAGCACGCTGGCACTGGCCATGGACTACGAGGTGTTGCTGGCGGACTCCCGAGAGTGGGCGCTGGATCAATGGCAGGGACCCGAAGTAGAGAAAATATTGGGGTTACCCGACGATGTGGTTCGGGCACATGCGGCGGACGAGCACTGCGCAGTGATCACTTTGAGTCATGACCCCCGGGTGGACGACATGGCCCTGATGGAAGCATTGGATTCAGCCTGCTGGTATGTTGGCGCGCTGGGCTCAGTGCGCACCACTGAAAAGCGAATACGAAGACTGTCTCAGCTGGGACTGGGTAGCGATGCACTGGCCAGATTGCACGCCCCGGTGGGGCTCTCGATTGGCTCCAAAACGACCATGGAGATTGCGGTCTCGATCATGGCGCAACTGACACAACTGCGTCGCGAGTCACAGGATCTCGCGTACAGTCCCCAACCTACTAAGCTGGGCACCAGGTGATTTTCGTGGACAATCTGCTGCCACAGACCATTGCGCTGCTTCAGGATGACTGGGTCATCTATGCCCTGCCCATATTCTTTACTGCCCTGCTGATTGAATGGGCAGTCGCGTGGCGTAAATCACTCGCGCTCTATGAGCGGCAGGATTTTTTGGCGTCAATAGGTGTAATGTTGCTGACCGTAGTGGTCGACGTGCTGCCGAAATTCAGTGGCGTGTTGCTGATGTTTGTGTGCTGGGAGCTTTCGCCGCTCAAAGAGGTGGTCAGCCAGGCACTGCAGTGGTGGGTGCTGCTATTTTTTCTAGATGACTTAACCTACTACAGCTTTCATCGCGCCAACCACGAGGTGCGGTTTTTGTGGGCAGGACATGTCTCACACCACAACTCCCAGTATTACAACTACGGCACGGCGCTCCGGCAGGGTGTTGGTGAGCGGGTCGTTAAATATGTGTTCTGGTGCCCGCTGGCACTGCTTGGGTTTGATCCCGTGATGATTATCACCATGATGAGCCTCAGTCTGATCTACCAGTTCTGGTTGCACACCGAGACAATTGACCGGATGCCAGTCTGGTTTGAGTGGTTCTTCAATACCCCGAGCCATCATCGCGTACATCACGCCTCAAACATCAGGTATCTGGATCGCAATCACGCCGGCGTGTTGATTATTTGGGATCGCCTGTTTGGCACGTTTAGCCCCGAAGTTGAAGCTGAACCGGTTCGCTATGGCCTCACCAACAACATCGCGACTCACCACCCAGTGAAGGTAGCTTTCGGTGAATACGCCGACCTTACACAGGACCTCCGTCGCGCGGGGAGTTGGCAGAACGCTCTTCGCTACCTGTTCCTGGCCCCGGGATGGAGCCATGACGGCGAGGACAAGCGCTCGAATACTTTACGCCGAGAGGGAACTTGATCTACTCGGCAGGACGCCAACTACCGTGGAAACCAAACGGCACGCGGTGATCAAGGCACACCGTGGCGATTGGCCCATCAGCCACTGCCATGGCATCCAGCACCACCAGTGACGAGGTATGCCGTCCTGGCTCATAGACGGTTGCCAAGAGCCAGCCAGCACCTTCATCTGCTTGCTTGGAACGCTCAACAAACACCGGCTCTGACACCCCGCTCCCACATCCTGCATTCCAGACTTGTTGCTGACCCGTTACCAGATCGATATGCCTAATTTCGTGGAATATGCCGCCGTCGCCCCGCTGGCGCTGTGACGCGGTCGCCAAAAAACCGTGCCGGTGCCGACCCATGGCCAATCGATCATCGATCCTCGGAAATTCTGCCGCGACGTCTACAAGTGGCTCCCGATCAATCTGACCGGAGGCAACGCTGAGCTGCCAACGCGTCAGGCGACCCTGTGCTTCAGCGTGACTAGGCAAGTTGCCGTCGGGATCGGGGAAGTTGGGTGCCATCGGAAAGTCGATCGCATCAAAGGTAACTTGCTGGCCCTCATTCCAGGCGTTGAGGTAATGGAAAACAAAGCAGACCGGCGCCTCGATCCACCGAATCTCGCTCACCGGCGCATCACGCTCCAATACGCCGATATAGGCGCCCGCTCCCCCATCGAAAGCAAAAGGGGAACCGATTTTGCTCATGCGATCCAGGTCGAAGGTGAGGGGGAAGACAGGGAACAACACGTAGTCTCGCGTGACGACAAAGTCGTGGACCATTGCAGCATAAGGCGCCTCAAAGCGTTCGGATCGCTTGACTACGCCATCCGCGCCGACCACGTGATAGGTCATGGTGTTGCTACCTATAGCACCCGACATATAGCCGAAGCCGTGCAAGTCGCCTGTCAACGGGTCAATCTTCGGATGCGCCGTCATGGCATCCTGAAGATCGGCCGCATAATGGCCATAGCCCGCAGACGCCAGTGTGTCGGGCGCCATGGAGAATGGGTGGCTCCCCTCTTCCAACGCCAGCAACTGGTCGCCGTGCCACACGATATGGGTATTGGCGAGTCCATTGCGCCGATCCGGGTGAATAGCGCCGGTATCCGGGTCAGTAATGAAGCTCATGGGCAAGGGCTTACCCGCGATCTGTTCGGCCTCAAACTTCGGGGTGCGAGCCCATCGGTTAAGGTAGTTAACGCGTCCTCCTCCAAAGTGAAACGCATGCACCATGCCGGCACCGAAAAACCAATGGTAGCCCTGATCGGGAACAAACTTTGGGTTGGGCCCGACGCGGTAGAGTGAGCCTTCAAGATCTGCGGGCAGATCGCCCTCCACAATAAGGTCGGTGCATTCAGCTTCGAACTGAATCGGCGCGTAATTTCCGCGAAGCTGCGGATGATTGGGAAGTGGTGTCGCCATAGTCTGATTGTATCGCTTTCGCTTCTCCGTGGTTTACCCTCAGGCTATAGTCGACAGCCGCTATTGCGAAGACATCAGGCACCCCTATGACGGTAAACACACCAACTGGCGTCAATCTCTTTGATGTGGAGACTCAACGCTGTCCTTATGACGCGTACAAGACGCTTCGTGACGAAGCGCCTGTATATCAGTGCCCAGCAACCGGCATGTACGTCATCACCCGCTTTGATGACGTGCGCCAGATCCTCACAGATACCGAGTACTTCACCAACGAGACGGCGTATCTCACTGATGCGACAGAACCCAGCCCCCGCGCTCTAGCGGTTCGCAACACCTTTCAGAAGGAAGGCTGGGTTCCGGCAAAAACCCTCAACGGCCGCGATGATCCTGACCATAAAGCGGTGCGCTCAGTCTTTAACGACGCGTTTCGACCCAAGAAAATTGAAGCGCTGGAAGATGAAGTGCGCGACCTGGCGTACCAGCTTATCGATGACTTCATCGGCGACGGTCACTGCGAATGGGTGACGCAGTTCGCCATTCCTCTGCCGCTAATTGTTATCGGCAAACAAATGGGCGCCAACCCCGACGATATCTGGCAGATCAAAGAATGGACGGAGGCGTTCTTTCACCGCATCAGCCTGATGCAGTCCGAAGAGGATGAACTGGTCTCGGTTCGAAAAGAAATCGAAGCCCAGCACTATTTTCAGCCTATTTTTGAGCGACTGCGGGAGAAGCCCGACGATTCATTGTTGAGTGCGCTAGTCAACACTGTGATCGAGGACTGGGGGCGCCCTCTCAATGACAACGAACTCCACGCCGAGATGATGGCTGATACCTTCGTCGGGGGTTCAGAAACCACGACCAACGCCATCTCCGCGGGCGTGAAGCTACTCATTGAAAACCCAATGGCTTGGGAGCAACTGCAGTCTGACCCCGACCGATACCTGAAAGTCTTCATTGAGGAGGTGTTGCGGCTAGAGTCTCCAGTGCAGAGCCTGATGCGCGCCACAGCAAAGGACGTTGAGCTAAGCGGCGTGACCATTCCTGCGGGCAGCCTGATCAATATTCGTTTCGCAGCCGCGAATCGTGATGAACGTCGTTTTGACAATCCCGACGCACTGGATCTGGATCGCCCGCGCGCCGGCGGACACATGGCATTCGGTTCGGGTAAGCACCACTGCCTAGGCGCACCACTTGCCCGGCGAGAATTGCATTGGTCGTTCAAGGCATTGGTGGATCGCATCGACTCCATGTGGTTCGCGGAAGGTAAAAATGACTTTAGCTACCACCCGCATTATTTATTGCGAGCAATGAAGTCGCTGCACATCGAATTCAAGGCAAAGTGAGGCCTGCCATTTAGGCTCTTTTTGCCCACCACCCGGGAATCAAAATCGGAAAAGCCTGCTCGGTGTTTCGCAGTGTCTCACTGGCATCTTCTGGCAGCGGCGGATTCTCGGTAGACGGCAGTGCGCTGGCACCTTTCACCGGATCAAGGTATTCCAACTCCACATTAGCAAGCACACCCTCAAAGTCATGGCCCTCGTGATAATCCGAAGCCTGATGCAGATAGAAGGCCCATTTGTCCTCAAAGGACAGCAGACAGTAATAATGCAGGGGCTCCTGACCTTTGAAGTACTCATAGCGTAATACCTGCTTTTCCTGCTCGAAGGTCTGACGCACCATGTCGGCCATGATGGCCTCCCATTCGGCTTCTTTACCTGGATGGACTTCGAGATGTGCAAGGATCGTGGCCATAGTTGATGACTCCTCTTTATTAAGCTGCTTTCACCAATTCGAGATTGAGTTGCAGTGTACCCAGCATAATGCCGGGCTGATGCAAGAAGGTGTTGTCAGACCCGTAGCGCATGGACTGGAGTCGCTCCAGGAGCCGCGTCCAGGCGATCTGCTGCTCCAAGCGTGAAATACCTGCGCCAGGGCAAACCCGCGGGCCCGCGGAAAAAGACAGATGGCGGCTGGCCGCCTTGCGATCGAGCTGCAAGTCCATCGGGCACTCGAACTCTTCGGGATCAACGTTGGCAGCGGCCCATCGCAAATGCAGCACCGAGCCTTTCGGCACGTCGACCTCGCCAAACTGTTCATCTTGACTTGTCAAACGTGTCGATAGCCCCTGAGTCGGCGCCCGCAATCGGAGCGACTCCTCAATGAAGGTCCTTAACAGTGCGGGGTCGGCCTGCAATGCCTGAAATAGCCCCGGCCGATCACAAATCAACTGCGCCTGTTGCTCTAACGCGTACTGAGTGGTCTCCAGCCCGCCTAGGACCATCGCATACACAATGCCGTTGATCTCAAGATCGGTGAGCTTGCGATTCAGTGCGCTGTAGGTGACCTGCGTTAGAAAGCTGATCATGTCGTCGGCAGGCGACTGCCGCTTAGAACGGACGATGTCCTGAACATACTCTTTGAAGCCGTCGAGCTGAGTGAACTGTGAGGCCAACTGCTCATCGGTCAGGCGATTCAAATGACCCTCCCCGTAAACAAAAGGCATGACCTGCGCCTTTCCCCATGCGGCCAGCTGCGGGATATCTGACTCGGGAAAACCCAGCACCTCCGCCATCACCTGTTGTGGCAGCGGCCTAGCAAAGGCCTGCACAAAGTCGACTGCACCAGCCCCCGGCAGGTTGTCAATCAAAGCGTCGACGCGGCGGGTAATCATGCCGCGATGCCGCTCGGCGCCCGGGCCTACCCAGGGGTCAGTAAGCTCCTTGCGGTGGGCCCTCCACAGCTCAACCGTTGGGCGCAGCGTCAGCATGGAAACCATCATCATGTTGATGTAATCCATGTTCTCAGGAGGCGTCCTGGCCGCCGCCATTTGCTCCAGCATCAGGGAGGTAATGGGGGTGTAGCGAATCGGGTCTTTGACGACTCGATTGATATCTTCGTAACGGCTCAGGATGAATGCATCGGTTTCAGGAGTGAGCCCCTCTCCCGGCAGATGATGAACTGGCGCCTCGCGATGGAGAATCGCATAAGCGTCATACCAAAGTTCCTCAGCGCCAGGACCAAAGAGATCTACGTCTTTCAGCTTATGGGGGTGAGGCACCCCAGCTGAACTGTCCTCAAAAACTGACATGCGGCTCCCAAAACTAGGCGTGCGCTCCTTATCGAACCTGAAAGATCTCGCAGACGCAATATGATTTTCCGAGGCCAAGCAAACTTACGCGCCGCGCACGCAATAAAAAAACATCGCCGAGCGCCGCATGCTTTTAGCTGAAAATTATTGCGGCACGGCTCTCGACGCTTTGCAAAGTCGTGTAGCTTCCCCCCCAGAGGAATCGTCGTAGCTGGGTTTAGGCAGTGTTAAGTCGCCATCAATTGTAGGTGGGTAGCAGTATTTGGAAGAGTTATCCGACCCTACCTTCGACCTTGACAGAGAACTATTCAGAGGTTGCTCATACGGCGCATAGAGGTCGATTCCAGTCAAATCTCGGTTACCTATAACCAGTACGGGGTCATCTTGTGATGGATACACACCATATGCCTCAGTCAGACCTCCGACGTATCCGTCATTGTCGGGATCAGTGCCCGCGTAGACGTAGTAAACGCCCGCAGGTAAATCGGTGACTGCAATTACGTATTCCCCTCTCCTTGCGTTGGGCCAGTAATACCAGTTTGAGGTTTCCGTATTCACCTCGTAAAAGTTAATCCACATGACACCGGCATCAGCGTCCAACACCGCTGTGCTGACTTCAAAGAATATAGTCAGCGTGACTTCGGGCGTCTCTGTAGAGTTCGATTTGATAGTAATCTGTTCTGCATAGGAACCAGCATCTAACCCATTTCGCTCTAGAACAACTAGATATGACCCTAAGCCGTTTGCAGAATCTGGTGAAACTATAGATAAGGCGCTGGAGCTGGTCGTGATAGCTGTAACGACTAAATTGCCAGAACCGCTATTAAAAACATCGAAACTAGCAGACGTCGTTATCCGTCCTAAATTGATTCTGCTGCTACTCACCCCAGTTGAAGGGTTGTCAGGCACAACTGCACCAGAGGCAAGCTCGATCGCAGCGGCGACGGCTTTACTTGCATTAATCAACCCCATGCCAAACTCGTTGTCACGACCACTGTTGCCAATGTCCACAGTAAGCCGACCCGTGGAAATAACCTCGTCTAGCTTTTCAGGTGAAAGGTCGGTAACTGCCTCCATCAGGGCAAGAACGCCAGCAACGTGAGGAGCGGCCATAGAGGTGCCGTCGCTGAAGGCATATCCATAGTCTATTGACGATGACTGAATCTCCGCAAGAGTGCTCAGCACGCCATCTCCATAGCCGTCCCCGTTCACATCCTTAGTCATATCACCACCGGGTGCTGCGATATCAACGTAAGAATTGTAGGTGGAGTAAGGTGCTCGAATTCCACTTAGAGATGTTGCGCCAACCGAAATTACGCCAGGAAAAGCAGCCGGGTAGTTGATGGGGTTTCCCTCTTGTGCGGAATTTCCAGCGGCGGCGACTATAATGACTCCAGCGCGCCCCGCATCAGCGATAGCTCTTCGCTGGAGCTCACTTGCATAAGAGCCTCCAAGGCTCATGTTAATAATGTCAGCCCTCCTGTTGGGCAAGAAGCCGGACGAGTTGCTCAAGCCAGCAGCGTATAGGATGCCCTGGGACACATCCCAGCTATCTCCGCCGAGGCAGCCTAGAACTCGGACATCCATTATTTCCGGGGACCACGTTACACCAGCAACTCCCAAACGATTATTGGTGGAGGCTCCAATAGTTCCCGCAACGTGAGTTCCATGAAAAGAGCTACGATCGTCAATAGAATTTACGCATTGCGTATTATCTTTGCCATCTCCAGGGTCAGTGGGATCGCCATCGATTCCATCACCATCCCCACTGCTCCCAAGACTGCTCACAAAATCGAAACCGTCTCCAGTTAACCTACTAGCAATATCGGGATGATCTGCTATGCCCGTATCTAACACGGCAATTCGCGTACTCGCGATACCAGTAGTCGTAGACCACGCATCCGGTAAATCAATGGCACCGTAGTGCCACTGCAACTCATAGTATTGATCGTTAGGTTCGACGCTAAGCGGTTGGATAAGATAATTTGGCTCTGCAAATTCCACCGCTGGATCATTCGCCATTTCTTTAGCCATCAGGTGCGTGTCTCGTCGAACTTCCAACTCACCCTTACCGGCTGTTTTTGAAGCACTGCGCAGAGCCCAGGCCGATCCGGAAGCCCGAAGGCTACCGATCGCGCCTTGCAAGTTTGCACCAAAGCTAAACAGTCTCGATTGCCCTGCCATCGTGGAGCTCATTGTGGATTTCACAGTAAAAGATCCAACATCCTTAGATTTACCCATAAGACTGCTGTGCCCTCGCCTAAAGTTCACAACCACGTCACCAATCATAAGATTTGCAGCGGAGCTGAAAGATGACATTTTCACGGACGTTGTATCTATAGTGAGATTGTAGGCACTCGCTCCAGCGTAAGGTGTTACTTCTGCGTAGTACGTGCCAGGAGCGTCTGGAACTATGACCACCTCGTCTGAGGAGCCGGCCGGAGCAACCGAGTAGGCAACCAAGTTAAAGTTCTCATCATAAAGAGCCAGATCCAGATCGTTAGCAGTATCGGCAATCAATAATCTTAGAGTCTCTCCACCTACCGCATTAAAAACAAAATAATCAAACAGGTCGCCGGAGTCCTTTGATTTTCCGCCGTCATCAAAATCTGGGCCTTCGCCAGCTTCATTAACATAGCCTGAGATGATGGAAGGGTTGGGGATAGCTTGAGCAGAGTTGACAGAATTGTTTGATACCGGCTCACTCCGACTGTCATTCACATCGGAATCCGCAAACTGAAAACCTGACAGTGATATGGTTCCCGAGACAGAGATGGGGCCCTCAAACTCGGCAATCGTTATCTCCTCCGTGACGGTATGGGTGAAGCCGATATCATTTTCAACGCTCAGTGAGACAGTCCATACACCGGCTTCGACATAAGTGTGGCTAACCTGGGCGCCGGAGGCAGTGTTACCGTCACCAAAGTCCCAATCGAACGATACAAAGGAGTTACTAGTATTTCCTGCAACTGACTTATCTCCATTGAAATTAACTAACTGTGGAGTTCGGCCTGATTTAGCCGAGAGAGTGATTACAGCGGTGGGTGGAGTTTGAGCTGGGTCATTAGGTTCGCCGTCTCGATTATCGGGTACACCGTCTCCATCCCTATCAGTCGCTGCAACCGCATCTTTTACGGCTTGCTCAAGCGTGGAAATGGCAGTCTCGAAAGCTAAATCTGTGTGATCAACTTTTCGGAGCCAATTACGGGCAGACGCTGCGGCATCGTTCCCGCTGTAACCGGTGATATTAGCGACGGTCGTTGAGACGCTTTGAGTAAACTGATTCGCGACAGCGATCTTATTGCGTATCACTTTTGCATCAGTGCCTTGCGCACTGAAAGTAAGTTGCAATGCAATAGTCGCTATCGTTTCCTGTCCAGTGTTTAAACGCTCAGTCCAATGAATAAGACCTGCTGGCTCCGCGTCTCGCGAGAATAAATTCTGATAGAGAGTATTCACAATTTCGGCATTGCTCATGCCAGAGTACAAATCTAGATACTCTCTTGAGGGGCTGAAGTAGCGCTCGGCTAACGCTAATAAGTCCTCAAAGGTTGGCTCCGAAGGCAACATATCCAGGAACGAGGCGAGGCTCGTAGGGTCGGCGGGACGGTTAAAATATGCTACATAGAGCCGCTGGACACTATCACGAGCATCAACCACATCTGCTGCAAACGACACACTGAAAGTATAATTACCGTCGGGAGCCGAACTACTGTAGCGGCTCTTAATCTTGACGATGTGCACACCGGTCGAGCTGATCCCAGCTGTCAGAGTCTCGCCAGACCTGCACGTGTCATAACTGCAGCTCGAACTAACCAGCAAATTACCCGTCGGATCATAAATC